>NZ_DASUNC010000190.1:0-9234 GCF_036277355.1 Archangium sp. | reverse complement strand
GAGGACAGCGCCTCGCCCAGCCTGCGAGGCAAGGCACCCCTGGTGCTCAGCTGGCTGCGAGTGCTGGCCTACAACCTGCTGGCCCTGGTGCGCACGCACCTGCCGGCTCGTGATGGGCGACACCAAAGCTTCTCACGCACCATGGAGTTGCTCTACCAGGGCCTGTTGGGCCTGGCCGTGCTGCCCAAGAGTCTGGCCACGCTTGCCTGAGCGCCCGCCAGCTGTTCCCGCTCCGGCCTCCCGCGCCTCCTCTCTCCTGGCTGTTCGGCCCGTGCACCTCTGTCCTGGCCTTCCACGGCGGCCCTTCTTTCAGGCGCCGTCCGGAGGGATGCTCCCTCTTTGCCCGAGAATGTCTGGACTTGCCCTCCGCCTCTTCAAAACCTCTCCTACAGACTTTGGATCAATCCTGCCCTTCCGAGCGCGGTACCAGAATGTGCAACCGGATGACGCGTCAGGTATCCATGTTTCCACGGAGGACCCCGCAGCGCATCCCAGCACGCACGCGCGGTGGGGCACCAGGACAGGAGATGCGGTTTGTCGAATCCCAGCAATCGTTTCGTATTCTTCAGCTTCCACTACCAGCGCGACATCATGCGCGTGCAACAGATCAAGAAGCACTCCCTCACCAAGGGGTACCAGGCCGCGGGCTACTTCGACGGCTCTCTCTCCGAGCTGGCCAAGACCGAGGGAGTGACGGCCGTCAAGCGCGCCATCAACAAGGGGCTCCCCGGCACCTCCGTGACGTGCGTGCTCATCGGCGCCGAGACCTACACACGGCCCTGGGTCGATTACGAGATCTTCCGCAGCATCGAGCTCGGAAAGGGAGTCATTGGCATCCGCATCCATCAACTCAAGGATCCAAAAACAGGGATGGATGTCGCCGGCCCGAACCCGTTCGACTACCTGGGCTACGGAGGCAAGGACACCAGAACAACCATGGTGCCCTACGCCAAATACATGGATGGCTGGAAGCCCTACACGAATGCCGACCCCATCAGCCCTTCGGCCGCGCCCTACCTCGTTCCAGGCACGACCCCCATCCTCTCGTCACTGTTCGATGTCTACGACTGGGTAGACGACGACGGTTTCAACAACTTCCCGCAGTGGGTCGCGAAGGCCGCCAGGCAGGCGGGCCGGTGACACCGCGCTCGCGCTTCGCTCCAGCTACTTGCGGCGCTTCGGCTCCAGCCGATCCAGCTCGAGAAGCAACGTGACGCTCTCGCGTGATTCCGGGCTGGAGAAGAGTCCCTTGTCGAGGGCCTGCCGCAGGGCGATGACGAGCGGGCGGCGCTGGCGCGCGGGAGCACCCAGCGCGAACAACACCCCGAGCAGGTTGACCTGAACGATGGCGACACGCCCCATGAACCCCAGCTGTTCGTACAACCGAAGCGCCTTCTTGTAACTGTCCCGGGCCTCCTCGAAGTGCTCGAGGCGGGCGTGCATCTCACCGAGCAGCCAGTGACTCTCCGCCGCGAGCACCGGCTCCTCCCGTTGATTCAAGAGCCCCAGGCCCCGTTGCAGCTGAGCGCGTGCCGGGGCCCAGTGCTCGCGAGCGCGGAGCTCCTTTCCGAGCAGCAGCGCGGCCCTCGCGGCATTGGCGGTGTCCCCGGCCTTCTCGGCCAGTTCGCTGCTCTGGGAGAGCGCCGCGGTAATCGTCGCGTCATCGACGTCGCGGATGTTTCCCGTGCGCAGGCCTCGACGGAAGAACTCCTGCCCAGGCCCCTCGACGGGCTCGTAGAGCGATATTCCAGAATCGAGGGCCCGTTCTTCGTACCGCGCGGCCTCCGCATCCCTGCCAAGAGCCCGGCACGCCTGGGCAAGCCCTCGCCTCACCGCCGCGATGAGGTCGCCCGTGGCTCGATTGGCGCTCTCGAGCGTCCGCTCCGCGTCCAGGAACAGGGCCTCCGCGTGCTTGAAGTCCTGGAGCCGCAGGGAGCACTGTCCGAGCCGGTAGAGCGCGATGGCATGGCTGTCCGGCTCCAGACCTTTTCGTGACTCCCAGATGCGCACGGCCCGCGCCAGAAAGGGAACCGCGCTCGCGGCTTCGCCACGACGCAAGAGCACCGAGCCCAGGTCCTTCAGCCGGTCCGCCAGGAAAGGGTGGCCGGGGGGCAGGAGCTTCTCGCAAACGTCGAGGACCTGCGCGTACAAGCACTGGGCGCCCTGCAAGTCGCCCAACTGCTGGCGTGTACGCGCGACCCTCGAGGCAATGGCTGCATACCGGAAGCTGGTGCGCTGATTGTTCTTCTCCAGGATGCCCAACACCCGCTCATAGAGTGGGAGGACCGCAGCGGGGCCTTGGGTCAACTCGACGTTGAGGGCCAGGTTTCCGAGCGCATCGGCGACGAGAGGGTCATCCCGTCCGTACAGGGCCTCCATGTGCTGGACGGCCCAGCGCGCCAACTCCTCGCCAGCGAATGGATCCTGTTTGCTGAGCAGGCCCGCCACGGCGGACAACAACCGGGGATGTTCGGGGGGTTGGGAACCTGAAGGCTCCAGAAGCGCCAGGGCCCTTCGCGTATGGGCGGAAGCCGCCTCATGCTCCCCTTGATGGTGGAGGACATTGACGAGGTTGACGAGGAAGGGGGTGACGAAGGCAGGCCGAAGCCCGGGCACGTGCTCCGTGCGTCGCAGGGATTGCTCGCACACCAGACGTGCGGCGACGTGGTCCGCCCGCATCAGCAGATAGGTAGAAAATCCCATCGCGAGATGCAGCCAGCGGTAGACGTCTGCACCCTCCATCTCCCGGAGTCCCGCCTCGAGCTGTGGCCGCATCCTGTCCACCTCGGCCAGGTGCTCCAGTTGAAGAGAGAGCATCCTCGGCGTGAGCCACTCTTGCAGCACCTTGCCCATCCGGAGGGTGCTCTCCTCCCGGCGGGCCCGCGGCGTCCTATCTCGAACCCTGCGCCAGACCAGGGGGTGCAGCACCCCTTCGTGCTGCTCGGTGGTGGTCATCAGCGCCAGCGACCCCAGACCATCCAGGGCACGCCGTGTCTCGAGTGCCTGGGGCTCGAGCTCCGCGACCGCTGCGACCCAGTCGAGCGGGACGCGCTCCGGGGCGAACACGGCGGAGGCCTCGAGGAGCCGGTACTCCGTGGGCTCGCAGCGCTCCAGGGCCCAATCGATCGCGGAGAAGACACCCTCCGGGTAGCCCTCGCGCAGCTGCGCATCGTCGAGCACCTGGTTGGGCCGGGCCTGGAGCTCCCGTTCGAGCTGGGACCAGGCGATGTTCCAGCGGACCTGGGCCCGAGCGGCCACGGTGACGGCCAGCGGATGACACCGGACGACCCACTCCAGGACGCGCGCTCTCGCCTCGCGCTCCTCGGGAGACGGCGGCACGCGGATGCGGTCCGTGAGCTCCTGCGCGCTCTCCAGGGACAGCTGCTCGACGGGGATGAGCGTGCCGAGCGCGGCTTCCCGATGGCGGGTGGTCAGCAGCACCCGCGAGCGCCCGGTGAGGAGCTGGGCCCGCCAGTCCGGGGAGTCGGCCCCATCGAGGATGAGCAGGGAGGGCTCGGGCTGGTTCTGGAGCGCCAACAAGGCGGCACGTCCCCGCGCCTCGGGAGACGCATCCTGCGGGAGCCGGCCCAGGAAGGCGCGCACGGCGGGAGGAGCCAGGAGCTGGAGCTCCGAGGCCAGGACGGACAGGGCGACGCGGACACTGCCCGCGGCCTGAATCCAGTAGATGCCCCCCGGGAAGCTCGCGGCCTCGCGCAGGGCGAAGGTGAGGGCAATCGAGCTCTTCCCCATGCCCCCGAGCCCGTGAAGCGTGGCCTGCCGGCTCTCCAGCGCACCCTGCCCGGGGCGGGACAGGAGGACCTCCTTCAACAGCCGGAGCTCCTCCTCCCGGCCGACGAACACCTCGGGCGCGGGAGGCAGGTTGTGGGGGGGCAGTGCGGGCCCGGCCGCCGGTGCGAACCGCTCCCGGCCAGGCGCGAGGGACTCCAGCAGACGCGCGAGCCCCTGGGGCCAAGCCGTCTCCGGGAACAAATCGACACGCACGAAGGGCCGCAGGAAGAGCGGGGCCTCGACGTCCTCGAACCGGACGGGGACGAAACGAAGCCTCGAACCATCCGGGCTCAGCATCTGCGCCGTGCTCAACTCATGTTGGCACCACGGGCTCTCCCGCCAGGCCCGCGAGAGGCACACCACCATCACCTCGGCCTGCTCCAGAGCGCTTTGAACCCCCGGGGGAATCGACGCTCCCGCGGGCAACGCCTGCCGGTCGAACCACGCCTCATGACCCGCTTGCCGCAGGTCCGCCGCCAACCGCTCGACGGAGGCCAGGTCCTCGTGGCTGTAGGAGAGGAAGATGCGTGTCATGGGAGGCGGACCCGCCAGGCCGGAGCGCCACCCCCTGGCGGCACCCGGGCCACACCGCGAGGTGGCGTCACGGCGTGGGCGAGGGACTCGCGGGGGAGGAGCCCGGGCCCGCCGAGCCCGTGAGCAGCCGGCGGAAGAGCGCGGCATAGGCCACGTCGTGCTCCAGGCCGGAATCCTTCGAGCCCCCCGACTGCTGCTCGAAGAGGATGCGGGCGGCGGCCCCGGTGGAGGCCACGGCGAGAATGAGGGCGTGGGGGTGGTAGCGCTGGAAGAGCTGGAACTCGTCCTCCACCCCCTCCATGCCCCCGATGAACACGCCCGCGTGGAACGGCTCGCTCTGGAGCATCTGCTCGCGCATGCGCAGCAGACTGGAGGCGCGGTCGGGGCCGGCGGGCGTCCAGCGGAGGTGGCGGAACTTCAGCGAGGAGGGCGGGATGAGGCCCTGGAAGAACTGGGACTGGTAGATGAAGACGTTGTCGGCGGCGCCGAGCCGCTCGGCGGCCAGGTGCACCAGGGGCGAAATGGCGGGGTGCCCGCCGAAGACGAGCCGCGCGGTGGGGACGACGACGAGGGTGAGGGCGCTGACGGCCTCGCGGATGGCCACCAGGTTGGCGGTGCGCATGTAGGCCGGATGGCGATCCGGGCTGGGAATGCTGGCGGACAGGAAGACGGGGCCTAGTGGGTGCGCAGCCACGCGAGCACCTCCGTGATGGGCAGGGACCTGGTGGGCAGGAACTCGTTGAGCCAGCGCAGGTGCGAGTCCTTGCGCTGCCAGATGCCGAGCGGGTCATACACCAGCAACCCGCGGGGAGAGGGCGGCCCCACCCGGGCGCAGCGCTCGGCGAGCTCGTGGAGCAGGGCGGAGTCGGGGTGGCCCACCAGGGGGAAGAGGTGGGTGAAGCCGTGGGAGGGGTGGCGCAGCTCGAGGTGGCCGGTGTGCTGGACCACGACCTCCAGGTGCTCGGCCTCGGCCTGTTTGCACAGCTCGGTGATGACGCGCGTGCGCCGGCTGGCGAGCGAGCGGGCGCGGACGGCCTCGGCCCGGGCGACGAGCGCCTCCACCGTGCCGGGCACGAGCGTGGAGGCGGCGTCGGAGGAGGGGCCCTGGAAGTCCGAGGGCTGGAGGAGCAGGGGCTCGCACAGCTCGGTGCCGAGCGTGCGCTGGTGGGGCGCGGGCCAGATGAGCTGGAGCAGCCCGAGGGCGAGGTTGTGGGCGCGGGCCAGCTCCTGCTCGACCCAGACGCTGGTGAAGGCGTGGGGGGTGTCGAGCAGGAGGAGCAGGTCCGCGTCGCCCAGCCGGTCCCAGAGCATGGGCTGGAAGTCCTCGCCGCGGCGGATGCTGTGGGTGTCGAGGAAGACGTCGAAGGAGCGGGCGTCGAGGGCCTGGTAGAGCTGGAGGGCGACGCCGTGGGACTCGTCGCGCTTGTAGCTGATGAAGACGGAGCGGCGCGAGCGCAACAGGCGGAGCTCCTCGAGGACGCGGGCGGCCACGTGCTCGAGGGCGGGGTCGGAGGGGCGCAGCTCCTCGCCGTGGATGGGGGCGAGCACCGGGGGGACGAGCGCGCGGTACTGGGAGAGCGAGGGGACGACGGGGAGGATGAAGAGGCCCTCGGCGCGCAGTTGCGCGAGGAGGGCGGTGGAGGCGGGGTCCTGGCGGGGGCCGCCGAAGTAGACGGTGGCCAGGGGGAGGAAGGGGTCGCGCGAGGGGAAGGAGGCCTCGTCGAGCACGCGCAGCGCGGAGCCCGGCTCGAGGCCGAGCGTGGCGAGGTGGCGCTCGAGGGTGGCGCGCAGGCGGGCCGAGTGGCCCCCACCGGGGACATCCTGACGCCCGGGCTCGAGCAGGAGCACCTGATAGGAGGGAGGGGGGGCCATGGCGCGGACGGTGCCTCAGCCGAGGCGGTTCCTCAAGGTGGTGGCGATGGCGTTGGGCTCGAAGGTCACTTCGGGAACACCGGCGATTTCGCGGGGGAGGCCGCCGCGGGAGTTGGGGAGGCGGACGGGGATGATGACCTTGTGGAGCGACTGGGCGACGGAGACCTCGTAGTCGATCCACTTGCGGCTGTGGCTGACGTCCCCGACGAGCACGAGGACGGCGGCACAGCCCTGGATGAGGGGCCGCAGGTGGTTGCGGATTTCGGTCTCGCCATGCTGGCGGACATCGGAGCGCTCGTAGGTGACGACGACGTCGGAGCCGAGGCGCTGCCCTTGAATCCACTTCGCGACGGTGTCCTTGAACGGCTTCTCCTCGTAGACGTAGCTGATGAAGACGGAGTGGGGCATGGGCGGAGGCTCCAGGCGGGGAGGGGTGTGCTTCACGAGGAGCGTAGCAGAGCCGCTCGGCGGGTGAACGGAGAGGGGGTATCGTCGGGAGGCAATGAACGATCTGCAACTCAAGAGAGTGGAGCTGCTGCAGAACATCATCACGCGGATGGCGCAGAACTCCTTCACCATCAAGGGGTGGGCGGTGACGGTGCTGACGGCGCTGCTGGCCTTCAGCAACAAGGACTCGGACCGGTGGTTCGCGGTGTACGCGCTGTACCCGGCGGTGGCCTTCTGGGGACTGGACGCGTACTACCTGATGCAGGAGCGGCTGTTCCGGGACCTGAGCAAGCAGCCGGCGGAGAACGGGCGCGAGTTCGAGTTCAAGACGAAGCCCACGGTGGGCGCGTTCCTCAAGGCGGCCTTTTCCCTGACGGTGATTCCCCTCTACGCGTTCGCCGTGATGATGGCGATGCTCATGGCGCACAACCGGTAGCGTCCAGGCCATCGCCACACCGTCGGTCACGCTGCTCAACTCACGATTTTTCGTGAAGCAGGACTCGGTCAAGAACGCGGCGCTCCACGAGAAACCATGTATACCCCCAGGACGAAAACTCCGCCGGAAGCACTGGCCGAAGCCGCGCAGCGCATCGCCAAGTGCCGAGTCACCGGCGCATCACGTTTGGATCTCACGGGTGACGTCCCCTCCAGAGGCAAAGGGAGAATGGAGGGAGCCGGTGCCGGGAAGATGGCCACGGCATCGGTGCACTTCTCCGTTAGCCCCGGCACCGCTCCGCCACGCGGTAGAGCCAGGTAAGGGAGCAGTCCAGCAGCGACTGTCGCGAGCGCATGTAGTTGCGAGCTCGGGCGAAAGGAAGCCAGACGCGGTTGCCTACGAGCACCTGTGCCTCCTCCAGCTTCTGGCGCGGTATCCACTTGCCGCCCAGGTTGCGCACCAGCACCTCCCCCAGGTACGCGCCAATGGCGGGCACCGCGTGCTCGTCGATGGCTTCGCGCAGGCGGCTCTTCGGGAATTCCTCGCGCCAGAAGTAGAAGTCGGCGTCCGTGAGCGACTCGGGCGTGGCCTTGAAGACGGAGGGCACCTCCGAGTGCAGCAGCGCCACGAGGTGCTCGGCGTAGAGGCTGTACTGCTGGAGAGCGCGCTCTACATTCTCCACGTCCGGAGGTAGAGCGGAGCCGGCGGGACGCCACTCCTCGGGCTCGGGCGGCTGCCACGCGTTGAACTCGGCGATTCTGCGCTGGCGCTCGTAACTGGCGGCGCGGTCCACCACCCGCGAGAGGAGCGGGGCCATGTCCGGGTGGAAGCGGGGCTCCACGGAGGCCAGCATGGCGCTGCGCTCATGCAACGTGCGTAGCACGGTGTCGAAGTCGAGGTCCGGCCGGAGATGGGCGTGGGCCCGAGCCTGGGCGAGCCGTGCCTCCTTGCTGGCGAAGTCCGCCGCCGTGGGCCACGTCACCAGGAGGACGGAGCCGTTGGGGAGTTCCTCCACACGGTGGGCTGGGGTGGACAGCATTCGCTCACGACCTACGGTTTCCACCAGCTTGGGGCTGAAGAGGTTGAGCCAGAACACCTCGTAGACTTTGTCGAACCCGTCTCTGCGCCGAGTCTTCTTGTCGCGGCCGAAGCTCGGAGAGTCCGCCAACTGCGCATCATCACTGCTGTGGGCCCAAGCATGAGTGACCGGGTAGCGGGAGGCCCAAGCGCGCACCATTTCCACGAAGCGGTGGCAGCGCTCCGCCTCCCCAAAGAAGGAGAGCGGCTTCACGTTGATGAGGATTCTCAATTCGGGAGGCTGCGGTGGAAACCAGAGCCCGAACGACATATCCAACGCGGGCCACTCCGCCCGGTAGAGCCCGATGGACGTGCCGGACCCATCGCGCTTCTCTTCCAGCGACTTCCAAAGGGCGGCACGCGCGTACTTGCGCTGCCTCTTGCCTTTGACGACGTCCGGCATCCATCCATCGGCGTACTCCTCGAGCGCCTGGGAAAAGGGCTCCACCTCGCGCTCCAGCGCTGCCTGTGAATTGAACGCACCGTCGAATATGAGCAGGAGGCTGTCCTCGGGCTTCATGCCGTGAGGCTCTAATACTTTCATTGGAACATTACCTCGACTCCCGGAACTGTGCTCTCAAGTGCGTCTACAGCGCGCTCCAACCTGTTTGCATCCGTGGGCTTGAGTTCGCCCCCCTCGTAGATGAGGCGGACCCGCTGGACGGGCACGTCGCTTCCCTCGTGGAGAAGGGACTGGAGGGAGCCTCGGCGGATATTCAGCGTCTCGCCGTACTTGCTCAAAGCTTCCTTCGCGTCCTCAATCATCTGCGCCTTCAGATCTTCGTACTTCAATCCCGAGAGGTCGCGGCTCTTGAAGCTGAACGACTCCACGCGCCGTGGCCCTCCGCCAACTCCTCCTTCTTCGATGACGAGCACATCCGCGAAGCGCAGTCCGGTGCCCGGCTTCCGCACGCCGACCTGGATTTCGATGCGGGGCCTGTCGAAACTGGCATCAGAACACCTGTGTTAGTGGGAATGGATGTGACGACGGTGGTGTTGCTTGGATCCGCGAGACCGCCTTTCTCGAGCGAGGGTTGCCTGGATGCGCCGCTCGACCGCAGGTGTCAGCCGGAAGCAGA
>NZ_DASUNC010000189.1:0-13763 GCF_036277355.1 Archangium sp. | reverse complement strand
CTCCGCACGAGGGCGGCTCCTCGGGGACAGGCCCCGTGCTGGCCACCTCGGACGCGGGTGCCTCGCCCGCGCTCGCCAGGGCGGCGTCCGGGCCCAGCCCGCGGGCGCTGCGGCGGCGGTGCAGCCGCTCCTGCGCGCCCGCCTCGGAGGAGAATACGTGCTCGCCCACCTCCGGAGCGGCAACAGGGGAGGACGCCTCGAGTGAGGGGGCCGTGGCGCCCACCTCCCGCAGCGTGGAGAGGGCGTGGGGGGCCCGCTCAGAGCTACCGCCCAGTCGCGGCCCGAGCGTGACGCAGCCGGTGGAGAGCAGCACGGCCCCCAGCAGCAGCGCCGCCCTCCTGCGCGCCAGGGCCTCAGCGCGCATTGTCCACTGGCGGAAGCCGCCGTGCTGCCGCCGCACCTCCAGCCGCGGCTTCATGTCCAGGGTGGGGGAGAGAGCATCCGCCCCCACGCCAACAACCGCCCAGCACGTGCAGTTCGAAGCCCGGGCGCACCACCACCACTGCCGTCCCATCCAGGTGGGCCAGCGTCACCGCAGGAGACGCACCTCCGGCCCTGCCCCAGTCATGCACCGCCGACAGCCCCAGGGTGTAGCGGCCCCGCTGCCTGGGCGGACCGGTGAAGAGGTGTTGCAAGTCCACCTCGGCCTGGGCGCCCATGAGGCGCGCGCCCAACACATCCGAGGCGAAGGCCTCCACATAGAGAGGACCCATGGTGCACCGTCCGGCTGATGAAGGATTGCTCAACCAGGGCGGCCAATGCCTGGAGTTGCTCCTTCGCGATTCGGAACATGATGGGGTCTCCCTGGCTTCGGGATGCAGACTCCGGGGAGCATCCGTAGCACGAAATGCGAGGCGGTGGGCTGGCAAGTACCGAAGTGTCGAGAGCCAGTTGGAGTCGTGGCCCGCTTCCAGGCGGGGAGGGGGGCGGGGTGGTTCTCCGGCTCGGAGACATGCCCCGCCCGTCGTCCTCGGTGCCGGTACGTCGCTCTGGTAGCGTCCGAGGCCCTCATGGACTTGGATCTCTACCGTTCGTTCACTCAGCGATTGCGCGCCCGGCTGGAGTCCGATGCGCGCGTCCTGGGATTGGTCGCAGTGGGCTCGATGGCGGAGCTCGGGCGTACGCCCGACGCGTGGTCGGATCATGACTTCTTCGTGATCACGGTCCCGGGCGCGCAGGAGTCGTTCCGTCAGGACCTGGGCTGGTTGCCGGACAGCGAGCGCATCGTGCTGAAGGTGCGGGAGACGGCGCATGGGCTCAAGGTGCTCCATGACGATGGCCACCTGCTGGAGTTCGCCATCTTCGACGAGGCCGAGCTGCACCTGGCGAAGGTGAATGACTACCGCGTGCTGTTCGACCGGGCGCACCTCGAGGCCGGCCTGTCGCACCTGCGTACGAGGTCCACCGCCGAGGCCTCCTTCGTCGACGTGGAGCGCGCCTTCGCGCTCTTCCTGTCGGCGCTGCTGGTCGGCGCGGGACGCACCGCGCGCGGTGAGGTGCTCAGCGGGTCCTCCTTCATCAAGCAGCATGCGCTGGGTCATCTGCTGCGGATCCTGACCCACCTGGCGCCCGCGGAGCGCCAGACCCGGCTCGACAACCTGGATCCGTTCCGCCGCTTCGAACAGGAGTTCCCGGAGCAGGGGAGGGCGCTCCATCACCTGTTGTTGCTGGAGCCCGGCCCGTGCGCCCGGCAACTGCTCTCCTTCGCGGAGGAGCAGCTCGCGCACCGGATGGAGCGTTACCCGGCTCGGGCCGTGCAGGTCATCCGGAACCGGCTGGAGTCGTGGGCCGGCCCGGCCTGAAGCGCTCGTTCCCGGGGCAAATCCCGTCAACCCAGAGATTCTGGATTGCTCTCGGCCATCAGCAGGCCTTATCATCGAGCGTCCATTCGCGAAAGGACCGCCCATGACGAAGAAGGTCGAGAAGAAGTTTCCGCGCACGCAGGTGATCGAGCGTCAGAACGAGCGCACCCGCCAGGTGCTCGAGCTGGACGAGAAGGCGCTCGAGCAGATCCGTGGAGGCAGCGCCGACTACGGCCTGCCGCCCCCGGATGACGAGATCATCAAGAGCAAGTTGACCTGATCCCTCGCTGTTCCCGCTCCCGGCTCATGCCTCCGTCCGTCCAGACCCGCACGGCCTATGCCGTGTGGGAGCTCACCCTCAAGTGCAACCTCGCCTGCGGCCACTGCGGTTCGCGGGCGGGAGACAGCCGCAAGAACGAGCTCTCCCGTGAGGAGGCGCTCGACCTGGTGCGCCAGCTCGCCGAGGTGGGCATCCAGGAAGTGACCATCGAGGGCGGCGAGGCGTTCCTGCGTCCCGACTGGCTCGACATCGCGCGGGCCATCACGGACCACGGGATGCTCTGCACCATGACGACGGGAGGCTATGGCCTCTCGCGTGAGACGGCGCGGCGGATGAAGGAGGCGGGCATCGCGCACGTCTCCGTCTCCGTGGACGGCCTGGAGGCCACGCACGATCGCATCCGTGGCCGCAAGGGCTCGTTCCGCTTCTGCTTCGAGACGCTGGGCCACCTGCGCGAGGCGGGCGTGCCCATCAGCTCGAACACGCAGGTCAACCGTCTGTCCGCCCCCGAGCTGCCCGCGCTGTACGAGCGCCTGAGGGATGCCGGCATCCGCGCCTGGCAGGTCCAGCTCACCGGCCCCATGGGCAACGGGACGGACAACGTGTGGATGCTGCTGCAGCCCGCGGAGCTGCCGGACCTCTACCGGATGCTCGCCCGCGTCGCCCTGCGGGTCCGCGAGGAGGGCCGGGTGTCGTTGGTTCCTGGCAACGACGTGGGCTACTTCGGCCCGTACGACGATCTCCTCTTCTCCTCCAGCGGGGCCAAGGTGTGGGCGGGCTGCAAGGCGGGCCTGTCCGTGCTGGGCATCCACGCAGATGGCGGCATCAAGGCGTGCCCCACGCTGCCGTCCGAGTTCGTCGGCGGCAACATCCGCCAGCAGCCCCTGGCCGATATCCTGGAGACGCGCGAGCTCACCTTCAACGGCGCGGCCGGTACGCCCGAGGGCATCGCGCATCTGTGGGGCCACTGCGCGAGCTGCCGCTATGCCGAGGCCTGCCGGGGAGGGTGCTCGCAACGGGCGCATGTGCTCTTCAACCGGCGGGGCAACAACCCCTACTGCCACCACCGCTCGCTCCGGCTGGCCGAGCGCGGCGTGCGCGAGCGCGTCGTCCGCTCCGCGCCCGGCACGGGGTTGCCCTTCGATCATGGGGTCTTCGAGCTGGTGGAGGAGCCGCTCGAGTCGCCCTGGCCGTCGGATGATCCGCATCACTTCACCTATGAGCGCGTGGAGTGGCCTCCGGGTTGGGAGGCCTTCCCGCTGCCCGCCCGCACTCCATCGGAGTGACCGCTCGGCTTCGTGTTGCTTCATCCTGATGGAGAACTGACTGCGGGAATGTCACCTTGAAGAGGGTGGTGGTGCGGCCATCCACCCCCCACAGGCGAAGCGTCACCTCTCCGTGAGGAATCCCAGATGCCGCATCGGCTTCGATGAACACCGGCTGCATCTGCTGGGGCGAGATGGGTTCCGCCAGCCCGATGCGCACCCCCTCCAGCGTCTCCCCCGTGGGACCCACCAGGCTCGCGCCCGCGGCTTGCCACGACTCGGCGCCAGTGTTCATGAGGTCCACCTTCACCCCGACGCTGTTGTCGGATCGATAAGTGACACCTCTCAACACCCAGAGTCCGTCGTCTGATCGCTGCTCACGGACCATCTTCGCGGAGAACTGCTGTGCTGGGACGCCGGTATGGTTCAACGCCCCAGCGAGGAAGAGGCCGCGAAGGCCGCTGGACTGAGAGAGCTGGGCGCGGAGGTCCTGGTTCTTCGCGCGCTCCTGCTCTATCTCCTGCAGGAGGGACTCCCGAGTCCGTTTGTCGCGGTATACCTCCACCTGGTGGGTCGCCCGCCCGCGGTGGGCCACCAGCGTGAAGGTGACGCTTTGTGGCGATTCTCCACCTGCGAGGTGTGCTGTGAGCCGAATGCGCTCCCCAGGCGCCATGTCCTTCGGCGGCACCAAACCGATGCTGCTTCGGCCGCTCATCACCTCCTCGAAGCGCACGTCTTCTTGCAGGTCCACCGTGACAGGCGTGTCGAAGCGGAAGCCCGTCATGAGCCCAGGACTGACGCACACCTCGAAATGCCTGGTGGACACGAGCGACAACTCGAGGCGCTTCACCTCCTCGCAGCGGATGGCACGGGGCGGTGATTCCAACGCAGCAGGCGCTTGAAGAAGCGCCAGGAATACCAGGACGGAGGCAGGAAGCATGGGTGGCCATTCCCAGAGCAGTCTTATCTGAAGCGCTTGACAACCTGGAGGCTCAGGGAGGAGATGGTGAGGGCCTCAGTGGGCGTACTGCCGGGCTCGGCCTCCGCGCCACGGGGGATGTCACCTATCGTCACCAATTCCAGGCATACGGGGATGGTCTCGCCGTTGGGAAGATGGGCGGTGGTGAAGCGCGCATAGACACGTCCTTCCCCCACATAGACATGGCCATCCAAGGCCGTCCGATCGGGGAGGTCTCTGGATCGGCCGCGGCTTTCGGCACGGATCTTCTGGCCATCGCGCACAAGCACGTCCCGGGGTTTCTCGCCAAAGGGAATCAGGCTCGCGCCGACGTCGTCTCCGGGGTACAGGCGGTAGCTCCTGTGCGCCGCCTCCGCTCCAGGCGGGCACTCCTCCGGAGGGGGAGGGGGGCGCGGTCGCGGCCCGCTCACGCAACCCGCGGAACCGGCAACACAGCCGGCGGCAACGAGGGTGCGAATCGTCTTGGACTTCTTCATCGAGGGTTCCTTGCTGTTCGTCGCGGGGGCGACGGGCGCGGGGGTGGGTGACGTCTCGGGTCCCGCGCCGGGTACAACTTCCGCCGTTGTGGCGCCTGCATCGACTTCCTGGCCGGAACCGCTCTGGAGCGTCGTGGGGGCGGGTGCTGACGCCGTGCGTGGGGTGTCCCCGGGAGGCCGGAGCGAGAGGAGGGCCGCGGTGAGCGCGAGCCCGGCAGCGGCCCACCATCGCCAGGGAAACGGGCGTCCGGGCACTGCCGGCGCCGCCGGGGCGGAGCGCTTCTCGGGGCCGGCTCCAGGAAACATCGGGCTGCGCCAGGAGCCATCCGCCTCGGTGCACAGCTCCACCAGGTGCTCCGCGAGCGCCTTGGCGTCCGGGTACCTGTCCTCGGCATCCTTCTCCAGCAGGCCCATGCACAGCTCGCTCAGGGCCAGGGGCACGCGCGGGTTGCGCTCATGTGGGCCCGGCGGCGTCTCCTCGAGGATGGCCCGGTTCAACCCCGGGTCGTTCCGGTCTCCGAAGGGCAGCGTGCGCGTCAGCAGGGCGTAGATGACGACGCCCAGGGCCCACAGGTCATCTCCCGGTGAGAAGGGGTAGTGCTCGCCCTCCCACTGCTTCGCGAAGCGCAGTGCCTCGGGACTCCGGTACTCGGCGGTGCCCGGTGGCAGCCGCATCGTCAGGCGGAGCGCCCCCTCCTTGAGCCCCGCCGCGCCGAAGTCCACCAGCACCGGTTGTCCGTCCGCCTCGCGCACGATGATGTTGCTCTCCTTGATGTCCCGGTGCACCACGCCCGAGGCATGCACGTCCGCCAGGGTGAGCGCCAGGGGCAGCAGCACCCGCATCACCAGCTCGAGCGCGGAAGGATTCTCCCGGGCCGCCCAGGCGTCGAGGGTGAGGCCCTCGACCAGTTCCAGGGACAGGACGAGCCAGAGAGGCTCCTTCTCGGGCCAGAGGCAATACCCGTGGAAGGACACCACGTTGGGATGCCGTATCTGACGCAGCGCGGCCGTCTCCCGGTCAGCCCTCGGGTGGACGGGCACCAGCTTGATGGCGTAGGGCCGTCCGCCGCGCCTCGCCCGGTACACGGTGCCGAAGCTGCCGGAGGCGATGATCCCCTCGATGGTGAAGCCCGCGACCTCCGTGCCCGGAGCGAAGCCGAGCCCGGGAACCTCACTCCCTGTCTGTCCACCACTCTCACCGGCCATATCGCGGCCTCCAAAAAGCCCGGGAAACTACCAGGGAGGTGGCTGGAGGCCCCGGACGTGATGGGTTGGGAGGGGGGTGGGGGAGGGAGCGGGTTCTCGGCTCCAGGGTTCGCGCTTCGATTACTGGTGCAAAGATGTTGCAAAAGATGGACATTCTGGAAAAATCCAATTAATGGTTTTCCCGGGAACACGGGAGGGAGATCTGATGAACGCCGCGACTCGCCTGGCGAGCATGATGTGTTTTCTGGCTGGCTGTAGCGTACCGACCGAAGGGAGAGCCCCCGTCGAGGAAGGGCCGGTGAAGACCGCGGCCCGGAGCCTCATGGCCGAGCCGGGCCAGTACGTGCGTCTGACCGCGCGGCACTCGGGGAAATGCCTCGGCGTGGCCGGCTCGAGCCAGGCCGACGAGGCGCAGATCCTCCAGTGGGATTGCAATGGCAGCCGCGACCAGGCGTTCCTCTTCGAGCCGGTGGGCTCCGTGTACCGCATCAAGGCGTGGCACAGCGGGAAGTGCCTCGCCCAGACCGGCGGCTATCTCGTCCAGCGCGACTGCGGCGCCGCTTCGTACTTCACGCAGGTCGAGCACGGCGACGGTTCGTATTCGATCGCCGAGGCCTTCATCCAGCCCTCCCTGGACTACAGCCCGCGCCACCTGGACGTCGAGTCCGCGAGCACCGCCAATGGTGCCCGTGTCCTGCTGTACACGCCGACCGGGGGGAGCAACCAGCGGTTCACGACCCTGGCCTATCGCGAGCAGGCGGGCCTCGACGCTTGCAAGAAAGCGCCTCCCGCGAGGGACGAGCTCCCCTGGTGCGGTGGGTACTACGTGGGCCCCGATGGGTGCTGGACGCAGCTGACGTCACACGTCTACGAATGGTGCCGCCGCTACGGCGTGAATTTCGGCGCCGAGTGGGGCCCGGGCTACGACAATCACCGGTATTACGATGCCATCGACCGGTGCGCCTTCTGGCACGATTACACCACCTGGACCGTTCCGAACGATCCGATCATCAATGACGCGCAGGCCTGGATGTGTATGGCCATGGTCCAGCCGGCGAGCGTGGAAGAGGAGCGGGCCCGGTCGCACGGGGTCTACTGGCTGGCGCATGATCCAGCGACGCTGGCGCGGGCCGGCGGCTACATCGATCCGCGTCTGGCCAGCAACCGGAGGCCCGCCCCGTTCCCGGTGCGCGCCAATGACGCGCTCCCCCAGCCCGACTCGTTCATGCAGGTGCCGTGGGCGAGGCAGCAGGGCGGGTATTGGAACGAGCAGCAATGGATGGCGGGAGACTTCAACGGCGACGGCGCCACGGACCTGGCCAAGGTGTTCAACGAGAACGGGCTGGCCTCGGTGGACGTGCACGTCACCGGCCTGCGGGGCTTCACGCGGGTGCGTTGGGTGACGCAGGATGGCGGCTTCTGGGACAGGCAGAAGTGGATGGCCGGCGACTTCAACGGCGACGGCAGGGCGGACCTCGTCAACGTCTTCAACGACGGCTGGCAGACCTGGGCGGACGTCCACGTCTCGACGGGCAGCGGCTTCGTGCGGAAGCTCTGGCAGAATCAGGGCGGCAATGTCTGGCCCGGGGAGAAGTGGCTGACCGGCGACTTCAACGGCGACGGCAAGGTGGACCTCGCCAACGTCTTCTACGACAACGGCCTGAACAGCATCGAGGTCCACGTCTCGACGGGCGGCAGCTTCGTCCGGGAGCGCTGGCAGACGCAGGGCGGCGGTTTCTGGGACACGCAGAAGTGGATCGCGGGGGACTTCAACGGAGACGGCTATGACGACATCGCCAACGTCTTTGGCGAGGGCGGCCTCGTCTCCATCGACGTCCACGTCTCCTCGGGGAGCAGCTTCACCATCTCGCGCTGGGTGACCCGGCAGGGCGTCTTCAACGAGGGACAGCAGTGGATGGCGATGCGCCGGACCTCCGTGGACGGCGTCGACACCCGGAGGACCGATCTCGTGTCCGCGTTCTTCGACAACGGCTACGACAGCATCGCCGTGCGCCGCAGCGTGGGGAGCACGTTCGCGGCTCCGGAGCTCTGGGCGACGCGCTACGGCGTTCACCTCGGCCACGCTCCCGTCTCGTATTCCACCTGGGCGGCGCGCAGGTGGCTCACGGGCAACTTCAACACCGCCGGCTCGGTCGCCCGGGTGTACTCCGACGGCGGGCTGGTCTCCGCCGACGTGTACGTCCGCTGAGCCTCCGCTGGCCGGAGGGCTACTGCCAGCGAGCCACTGGTCGGGGCCTGGAAACACCCAGGCCGGAAACCCCTGATCCAGCCGGACTATCTGGCCGCGCGAAGCGCCGCCACCACCCAGTTGACGTGGCGCTCGGGGGCGGTGTCGCGCATGTGCTGCTTCATGAGCGGCATCTCGAGGATGCGCACGTGGTCCCCGAGGTTGGTCAGGAAGGGCTTGCCGTCCAGCGCGACGCCGTCCGGGCGCACCTGCCGGCCCTCGATGCGCATCTGCGCGAGGACCTCGATGCAGACCCGGCGGAGCAGCTCGTAGGCGTTCTGCTCCGCGGCCACCGAGATGATGAGCTTGCCGAACGTCGGGTCCTTGTTGACCAGGGTGTCCCCGGGCTCGAAGCCACAGTCGAACCGGATCTTCAGATCCTGGATCCCCGTCGTCCCCGCCTCCTTCAGCTTCGCGAGGATGACGTCCCTGGCGGGAATCTCGATGCGGTCGAACCTGCCCGCGTTGGGGACGAACAGGCCCACCCCCCCGTCGCGGCTGTCCTTCAGGTTCGGCATCCAGCTCTCGGCGTTGATGCGGAACTCGCGCCCCACGTGGGTGCACACGAGCTGGCCCTGCTCGAAGTCGATGGGCTCGCCGTTGGCAATCCGCATCTGCCACTGCACCAGGTTGAGCGGCTCGAGCTCCTCGCCGCGGCGGATGGCGTGCACCTCCTCGGTGACGGGGTGCTCCACCTGGATGCGCGTGTTCATCTCCAGGAAGTAGTACCGCCCCGCCTTGTACATGAGCTCGATGGTGCCGGCGCCCACGTAGCCCACCTCGTCCGCGAAGCGCACCGCGAGCTGCTGCACACGCTCCTGCAACTCCGGCGAGGCCCGCAGCAGGGCCGGAGGGGCCTCCTCCTGAATCTTCTGGCTCGCCCGCTGCTCGCTGCAGTCCCGCATCCCGAAGTGGCGGGTGTTGCCGTAGCGGTCCCGGAGCACCTGCACTTCCAGGTGGATGGTCTCCGGGATGTTCTGTTCGAACATCACGCCCGCATCCCAGCCGTTCGCCTGGATTTCCCCCAGCACCTTGGTGATGGCCGCCGGCAGGGCCTCGAGGCTCTGGCAGACGGCCTGGCCGCGGCCACCGCCGCCGTTGGCGGCCTTGAGCCGGCCCGGGAAGCTGAAGACGCCGTTGCGGAACGCCTCCTCGATGCGCTCCTGGATGACCTTCGCGTCGCTCGCCTCCAGGGTGATGCCCGGCGTCACCGCGTGGGGGTCGAGCTGCTGCACCATGGAGCGGAAGGTCCGCTTGTCACCCGCCCGTTCCACCACGTCCTGCATGGGGCCGATGAAGATGAGGCCGTTCTGGCGGAAGTGGCGGATGGCGGAGGCGTTCTCGGCGAGCGGCCCGTAGCCCGGGTAGACGGCGGCCCGGGCCAGCTCCCGCTCCCATGTTTTTCCGAAGCGCTCCTGGAAGGCGCAGGTGACCTTGTCCGTGATCTGGACGTAGTTGGCGTACGTCTCGCGGAACGTCCCCTGCAGGCCCACGGTGAAGCCACCGTGCGCGCGTGCGAGCCGGACCTGCAGCGCGTCCGCATCGTCCTGCAGGCTGTGGCAGACCACGGGCGTCATCCCGAGCGCGATGCACTCGCGGACCGCCCGGACCCCCATCTCCCCCTTGTCCACGACGATGATGTACTTCAGCGCCCCGGCGCTCACGGTGGTCGCGGGGAAGGCGTACAGGTCCGTGGTGGCCAGATAGAGCAGATCCAGGGCCGCGGGCGCGGTGTTCAGCAGCTCCTCCGCCCGCGCGCGCACCCGTGCGAAGAGGTGCTTGCGCAGCTCCTCGTCCACGTGCATCAGCACCAGGAAGCGCAGCGTCTCCGCCTCCGCCAGGTGCTCGCCCAGGCGCCGCCCGGCCTCGGGAGACACGAAGTCGCGGGCCCACGCGTGGTGCGCCCTCGGGTCCACCGACAGCTCGGCCTTCAGCCGGGCGATGTCCGCGAGCAGGGCCTCCACGGCGGCGGCGGCGGCCGTCTCCCCGCCCGAGAGGGCCTGGAGCGCCGGCTTCCACACGAAGCGGGTCTGCCAGATGGCCCCGTTGGCGATGATGTAGCGCAGGGCCAGCAGCCGCTGGCCGCGCTCGCCCTGGACCACCGTCCCCAGGTCCGTCAGCCGGGCCCCGGGGTACGCCAGCCACACCAGGAAGGCCTGCTTGGCGCTGACGTGGCCACTGCCGGGATAGACGAGCTCCAGCGGGTGCTTCGACACGCGTCCGGTGGGGACAGCGGAGTGCGCGGCGCCATGGGCGTTCGGAGCGTGGGCGATGGGGGAAGGGGTCGTCATGGTGTTCAAGGTCCTGAAGCCGCGGACAGCTCTCGTGTCTCGCGCGAAGGGCGCACTACACGCCTACCCGGGCGCATGTTGTCAATGCAGTCGCAGGTGGATGCGACGCACTCGCCGGGTGCGCGACGCACTGCGCAGAGCCCCGACGCACCGCGGCATCCGCTCGGCGGCCCCCCGGGAAGCGGAGCTTGCCGCTGTCACGGGGGCTCTCGCTCTGGCTTGGAACAACGCAGGGGGCTTGGGGAGCAGCTCCTGGTCAGGGGGCGCAGACGTCTCGTTAGGACGAGTCGGAGGGCGCGAGGTGTCGGAACGAGTTCTTTGACACCACTCTTCGGTGGCTTCATGCGAATGGATCGTAGAAATCTACAGGCTTGTCGTCATCGACGTCGTGATACGTCCACGTATTTGCATCTGTTTTTGTTGCGCATGCGCTGCGCGATTCCGCGGAAAGTGACCGGCACACGAAAGTGAGTCCGCCGAAGCTGCCAAATGACAAGGCAATGCGCAGTGAATCCGCCTTCTTTTCAATGTCGATCTGTTGAACGACTGTCGAAGCTGGGGTTTCACGAGTGGAGTACGACTCCTTGAAGCGCTGTAGGTCGGCGAAAGTTCCGGGAACCCGATGGAACTCCGATACATCCATGAAGCGGAGACGCAGGAATGCTCGATCTGATTCTGCGGCCTTATCAGGGTAGTCGAGAACGACTACCAATGTCTTCTTCGATGCTTCGTACTGATAGCTGATCAAGAGACTCTCGTGAGACCCCTCGAGCGCACCCATGCTGTCTTTAACCTGCCGTATCACCAGTAGGCCCCCTCGTACGGGATGTGTGTCAGTGCTTGGAACTGCGGATGCGTGTCGTCGATGACGTTGCCATCGATATCCAGGTGCTGTCCTTTGGTGTTCTGCCAGCGGAAATATCCGTTTGCCTGACGACACCACTTGTTCGAAGTGGCGTTCAGCCCGTTCTTCCACATGAACCGCAGACGCTCGACGCCATTTTCATCGAGCCACTTCCAACCGCCTTTCTTGTCAGTCGGAACATGGCGCCACCCACGTGGCTTATTGCGCTTCAACCAGTTCACGGAGACACCGCGAAGCGATTTCCGCGGAAACTCTGTCGGGGCCGATGATTTCGACGAGCCGCCGCTCTTCTCGCCCTTCGCCATCAAAGCGCCGGCCGCACCGAGCGAGCCCGTCGTGACGGGCGGACCGAGGGCCGCCGCCGTGCCGCTCCCCGCGTTCCCCGCAAGGACCAGCCTGTTGCCACCGTTTGCGACTGCCAGCGCGAGCATCGGAGGCGGCGGCGGCAATGAATTTATGATCTTGGCCGCCTTGCCCAGGTTGGCCTTGACGCCTCTGACCGAGAGCCATGCCATGATGATGCTTTTCAGCATCCTGAGGAATGCTTTGCTCGCGTCAGCAATCCATCCAGATCTGCCATTCGCTTGTATCGCGATTCTCAGCCACTCTGCGCCATGCTTGACCGCCGCTTCGATACTCACGAGTGCGGCTTGCGCTCCAACCATGGCCAACACGAGTTGGATGGCAGCGGCGCTGAGTTGGAGGATGAGGGGGCTCGCGGGCCCGGCCATGGCAGCCGCCAGGCCCTCTAGCGCGATGAATCCAGCGACGACGGTGATGATTTCGGCGAGGTGCTCGCGGATGACTTCCCAGTCCTCGGCAAAGACTTCACGGGCATGATTCGGGCTTTCGGTGATGCTCGCGACGATGTCCAGCAGTGCCCTGGCGAATCGTTCGATGGCATCCTGGATTGCCCCAGCGATTTCCTTGAGCTCCGCGAACGCGCCACCCGTCAACGAACCGGAGGGAACCACCTCCTTGAGCGCTTTGGCGAAGGCCGGGCTCACGAGCCAGATTCGCGCCCCCTCAATGAGTTTGATGTTGTTGCCACCACCGCCGAAAACTGTTCGCTTCTGGTACGAGCCGGTGATGCCTTGCTTCCCCTTTTGCTGGTTTACATACAACAGGACGTTCTCGTAGAAGGCCAGATCATGGCCAGGACGAACCGCGCTGGAGAACGCCTGTCTCGCGAGTTTCTCGACGTTGTCATTCTTCTTGATCTGATACAGCTTGGCCGTCGGTTCGGGTAAATGGGTGTTGACGCGGAGCCCTTGGACATAGCCGCGGTAGATTCCGTCTTGCGCATACGCGGTCACGTGCCACCAGCCCGGCGCGTCGGGATGAGGACCGCTCACGAACACTGGCGTCGTAGGTGGTATTGGAAGGCCTGGAGGAAAGCGCTCCTCAGGGTTTTTCCGTCCGGGACGGAGGTTGCATTGGGCGCCGTTGAACCGTTCGTCGGCAGAGCGGCGTATATCTCTCGGAGGAAGCCGAGTTCCCGCTCATTACCGAGCCAGATTTTCATCCTTGGCTCGATGGCCTTCCAGGACGCTGGTGGGTAGCCGGCGGACAAATTTCTATCACTATCAAGAACGACGACAAAATTGGATGGGTTTCCAGAGAGTACCCAGAATTGGGAGGACATGATTGGTTTCTCGTGTGAAACGCCATGGTTGAGACTGGTTCAGGATTGTTCCTTGTGGCTCACTCAAGCGGGGCCTTATCGAATTGCGCCTGCGTGATGAGGCCCCTGCAGGCCAGATGTGCTCCGACCGGTTCGGTCATACGGAAGCGATGCTAGTCCGGTTTGTGTCTGCGAGCGCACATCCTGCGCCCCAGGTGTGCAAAAGCCCACACAGAGTCCATATGCCCGAGCACCGTGCGCACGAACAACCGCCAAGCGGCAGGTGGTGGGTTTCCCTCAAAAGGACTCTAGGCGGAATGGCCCTCACCGCCTCGTACAGCACCGTCCCCTCCGGCCGCCTCCGCCGGTACTCCCACCCGTGCGCCCCCACCAGCCCCTCCCCAGCCACACCTCGCCAGGGCACACGCTACCGCCAATCGCCCACGAGACTCCGCCAAGCCCCCTCTGGGAGTGCCAGGCGGCGGGTTCGATTCCCGCCGCCTCCATTCTAGCGCAGCGCCGCGAGGGCCGCGCCGGCCTTCGTCACCGTCACCGACACGGGCGTCGTCACCTCCGGAGCGAAGAGGGCCACGCGGAGCTCCTCGAAGGCCCACCGAAGCTCCTGCGCCGCCTCCTGGTCACGCACGGTGGCGCGCCTGGCGAGGAAGGTCTCCCACAGGGGGGTGAAGGGCTCGGCCTTCCCCGCGTCCTTGCCGGGGTTCGCCAC
>NZ_DASUNC010000188.1:0-5269 GCF_036277355.1 Archangium sp. | reverse complement strand
GGGAGTCTTCTCGCTGCGCCGCCCGTACAACTGCCGTAGCGCCTGCTTGAGTCGCACCAGCGTGGAGGCGTGCTCCTCGCGCAGCTGGCCCAACAAGCCCAACAACATCTCAATGGCCTGCTCGCCGTGGCCCTCCGTCAGTCGGGCGAGCGGCCCCCGTCCCAGCCCGTCCCGGTGCTCGGGGGTGCGCCGAGAGGTGTGTGCTGGTCAGTTCCATTCAAACGCGTGGGGACTTACCGTCTCACAAGCGACACCACCATCGACTTCGAAGGCCGACCCTGGAACCACGAGTGCCTGCTGTCCGAAGAACTGCGCGAAGGTGGAGAACTTGTAGCGGGTTCCAGTCGGATACGCCCAGAATTGCTGCCCGGCATTCAGCGTCGGTGACGTGCACGACACGGTCACCGACTTCTCGTTCACCCAACTGTAACTGAGCTGGCTCGTGAGCCATCCGATGGAGATGCCTGCCCCCACGGTGACGGAACTCGACTTGGTTTCAGTCTTTGAGATCGTACACGTACCGCCCCCCGTCACTGCCACGCAATAGGTGATGTAGTCCTCGAACTTGACCTGACTCGTCTCCTTCACGATGTCCCCCACTTCGCGCCCCCAGTTGCTGGACCTCGCGGTCATGCAAGATGGGTCACCGCCGGACTTATCGAAGGTGAACTTGACGAAGACGGAGGACTGCAGCGGGTCATAGGAGGTTGCCGATCGGGAGTACAGGAGTGGAACGTCCTGAATCGTGCCGCTGAGGCCGAGGTCGTGCCATTGCCCATCCTGAATCATTGCGTCCGGGGAATACGCATCCTTTCGGACCAGGGGCCCGAGGCCGACCCGATTGACATAGAAACTCAGATCGACGTTGGCCTTGTTACCGCCGCTTTGGCCGTTCAGTCGCGTAATCCGGTACCGATTGACCGTCGTCGTCCAATCGCCTCCGCTCCCTCTCGGGGTGAACGTGGTTGTCACTTCCATCTCCCCCTTGAAGTTCCCGACCGTGCACGATTGCGCCAACTTCACACTCGTTGTCGCCAGCGGCGTCACAGGTGCCTCCGCCTGTGCCGGTCCCGCTCCAAACAGAGCCGTCAGCAGCCCCACAGACATTACCGCCATCGACGAAGAGCGTTTCTGCTTCGCGCTCGGTCCCACTGAATTCATGAAGATGTTCATGAACTCAACACTCACGCTGTTTTTGAAATATGTCAATGATGCATTTGCTGTGCCTCCAGGTAGGCGATCGACTCGGTTTGGGTGACGTTGGCGTCGGTTCCGGTGTGGGTGCCGTGACCGCATCGACGGTCGCCGAGCCAGTACAGCCCGATGGCGCCGCGTCGCCCGCCTTGGTGTTACCGCGCACGCTTGTTGATGGAGACTTGGACCGGCTGGTTGATAGGCATCAGCGAGGACGCACGGGCGCGCATCACACTCGTCGATGGAGCCCTCGCCGGAGGTGAGCAGTGGGCGCGCACGTCCAGCGAGGGCTGGCCGGGGTGAGGTTCAGCTGGGGGAGAGCTCGGAGGGAGGCGCGACACGCGCCCACTCCTCCCGCATGACGGCGAGGGTGCGGTAGCGGCGCAGGGAGTGCTGGAGCGCCTCCACCTGGGTGAGAGCCGCGGCCAGACACGCCTGGGCGGAGGGCGGATGAGGAGAGTCGGAGAAGTCCTCGGCCTCCAGTTCAGCGTGCGCGGCGGTGAGAGCCGCGGCCGAGGCGGAGAGCGTGGCCTCCAGGGCCGCGAGTACAGCCAGCTCCGGGGCACACAGGACGAGCTCCAGGTGCGTGTCCATGTCAGTCCTCATGCGCGCCGGTGTCGAGGACACGCGCCAGGGTGTCGCGCTCCACCAGCTTCTTCTTCTTGCGAGCGGCCTCGCGCAGCGCGGCGGTGGCCAGGCGGTCCATGTCGCGCAGGGCGCCGCTGGCCGCCTCGTGCAGCATGGCCACGGCGTCGGAGGCGAACAGCTCGCGCTCGCACCCGGCCTTTTCCAGGCGCACGCGCAGGTACTCGGCGGTGTCCTCGGGACACAGGGGGGTGAGGTGCAGGCGGGTGTGCAGCCGGGAGTAGAGGCTGCGATTGTGCCGGCGCGACAGGCGGCCCTCCAGCTCCGGCAGGCCCACCAGCACCAGGCTCAGCAGGGCCTGGGAGTCCCACTGGTAGTTGAGGAGTATGTGCAGGCCCCCTGGTACGTCCTGGTGCAGCAGGTGGGACTCGTCCAGGAGAAACACGGGGTGGGTTCGTTCCTGGCCCAGCTGCTCCACGTGGGTGGCCACGGCGTAGAAGACAGCCGCCGCGGTGGCCGAGGGCTTGAGGCCCAGCGCCAGGCACAGCTGGCGGTAGAAGTCGCGCCGGCCCAGGGTGGCGTTGTGGCAGGAGGTGAGGCGGAAGCCGCCGTGGGGCAGCCGGTGGCGCAGCGCGCGCAGCACGCAGGTTTTTCCCACGCCCGGCTCGCCGGTGAGCACCACGCTCTGGCGCTGACGCAGGGCCTCGCACAGCTCCTCCACCAGCGCGCTCTTGGAGGAGGGCAGCCAGAGGTCGGCGTCGGAAATCTCCTTGGAGAAGGGAGCCAGGGAGAGGCCGAAGTGGGAGAGGTAGGAGGGCGTCATGCCTCACCCCCGTCCTCGCCGGCGGCGTGGGCGGGAGGGCGGCCCACGGCCTTGTCCAGCAGGGCGCGCGGCGGGTCGAAGGCCGTGTGGCGGGGAGCCGTCTCGTCCAGGTGGGGGCGGCGCCTGGGGCGAGAGCGCCGGGAGTTGCGCACCGGGTCCACCGGGTGCAGGGCAATGCGCTGGCCCGCGACTCGGATGATTCCTTGGCTGCTCCGCTTCTCTTTCTCCAATGTCTCCGCGGAGCCCTGGCCCGTGCCGTGCTGCTACACGGTCACGGGCCTCTTTTTCTCCGCGCCCGAATCGGGCCCTCGGAGCGGCACTGCGCCGCGTGGTCCCCGCCCTCCTGGGGCTCGCGCACTACCTCACCCGTCACTCCTTTACCCGAACCTGCTGGGTGATGGGCCGCCCCACTCCCCTACGGCTTCTCCCATCATCCAGTCGGTCCGATTCCGGGCCGATCTCCCTCATCCAGCGTGCTCGGTAACACCTCGCCGGGCCGGACGGCGGGTGGATCAACGGCCCAGGTCCTCCGCGCCAACGGCGCCATGGGCTGACCGCCCGCCTTCATCGCCAGGCCGCCGCCCCAGTCGCTCGGGCAGTGAGTGGCGCCGCCACGAAGTGCCTGACACCATTCCCGGCCATGAATGGGTTGGAGGACGTGGCCATGCGTTTCCGGGCGTGCATCGCACTTCTGCTCTTCGTCTCGGCCTGTACGACGACACCGCCAGCCCCAGGAGAGCCTGCCGTTCAGGACCCGAGGCTCGCCAACCTCCAGCGAGCGGCGAAGCTGCCCTGGACGGACGGGGGGCGTTGCGTTGTCCAGGAGGCATCCCTGCCCTGGCCCGTGCTGGTGGAGCGATGCTTTCAGGCCCTCGACCATGAGCGCATCCGGTTCAACGACCCCACGGGAAGATGCGCGGTTGCCTCCGCGGGGGCGGCTGGCATGGGACTCGGCATCTGCGTGCTGGCGGCACCGGAGATCGTCGTGGGAGCGGTGATCGTCGCGGGCGTGGTCGTGGTGGGCTTTGCCATCAAAGAGGCGCTGGATGCGTATGAGCGGAAATGGGCCGAGCCCGAGACAACAAGGCCCACGCCTGAAACGCGGCCCGTGCCAGAAGTGAAGCCCGCACCTGAGGCCAGGCCCGCTCCGCAACAACCCTCGCCGACGAAAAGGCCCAAGCCGGAGCCAAAAGGGCCGGAGCTCCCTCCTCTGGGGCCTATCGAAACCTCGGAGCGAGAGCGCCGCCCGGAGTGCAAGCCCGTCCCGGTGCCACACCTGGGTGGTAATGACCCGCACAACCAATGCGCCGACAACCTTCCGAACAACACCTTCCCTGGCTGGGATGTGCTCGTGAATGGAAAGAACTTCGACGCGCTGCAACTGGCCACGCGCACGCTGTGGGATGTCAAAACGGACGCCTTCGACAAGCACGAATCGCGATCCCAAGACTTCTTCATCCAAATGAAGCTGCCGGAAATACAACGCGAGAAGAGACTCGCAGAAGAGTGTGGGTATGACTTCGTCGTTGGCGTGCGCAGCAAAGCACATCAACTCGCGCTGGAACGCGCGGACAATACCCTCAGGGCCGTCCTCATGGACTGGTGCTGACATGAATGCCCATTCAAACAAGCTCAGCATCATCATCAACGCCCCCGCACTCGTGAGTGGCGATGAGCGGCCCCTCGCAATCATCCATGGAATGGAGCGTGCTCTTCCAGGGTTGCGACTGGAGTGGACGCTCTCTGAAAAGGGAGACATCGTTGCATTGCCTGACCGCGACGAGTGGCTCGCGGCCAGCAGGACGGATGGCGGGTTTCCGTTCGTTTGCAACGATGACGATGACTGCCCCATGACGCTATTTGGCTTGGAAAACCCAAATGGTCTTTACACGGGGGGCGGGCCGCACTTTGAAGTCCATGGGTCGCTGTACCAGGAAGCAGTCGGCATCACGCAGGCAGAGGATGTGCTGGAGGCGATAGGAGAGGCATCTCGCGGATTCTGGGGGGATGTGACGCCACTCAGCGCGGGCGCCGAGATTTCGCGGCAGACGCGCGATCCACTGCGCAAGCCGGGGCTCCCGCCACGGGGGTTGCCTGCGCTCAGGTTCCCAGACTCCATCCGCGCGCCTGAGATTCCGCATCGCCTGGGGTGGCTGAACTACTGGTCGGCCGCTGCCGCACGCGCCATCGGATTCCCAGACCCGGCCCGCGACACGGAACTGCTTTCGCGCTCCCGACAGACCGTGACGGGCGGATGGGTTGTCAGGCTCACCGATGCGCCGCTCGACCTGGACAACCCCGCGCACCTGGACGCACTCAAACGGGCCTACGCGCGCTTCCCGGAGATCGGCGGGCGCTCCACGCCCTGAGGCTCGGCACGGCTCGCCATGGCCGTGCTCGAGGTTCCAGCTTTGGGCTCACGCGGGCCGAGCGGCAGCCAGGACGGCGAGCGCCGCCTGACGTGGAGAGAAGGTGCAGCACAGGTCGACAGCGCACCTGTACGGTAGGACGCACCGGAAGCACCGGGCAACTCCTGGCTCGAGGGCTCGGCTCCATGCGAACAAGCGTCCCGGGCCCCCGGTGGGCGGAGAGGCCAGCGAGGAGCACGCATGGATGAGAAGAAGAAGCCCGGGACGAGTTGGGAGGAACGGACGCAACTGGGGCCCT
>NZ_DASUNC010000187.1:0-88098 GCF_036277355.1 Archangium sp. | reverse complement strand
GCGAAGCGCCGAGGGCGGCGAACGAAAACGGACGTCGGGAGAGATAACCTCAACCAACCGAACCGCCGGATGCGGATCCGCCTGTCCGGTGGTGTGGCAGGGGGAGTAGGGAGTTACCCTCTCTACCCCCCTATGCCGATTGGGGACCAAATCGTGCTCCCTGGGGTCCAAATTCGGACCAAACCGGAGCGCACGACATGGGCAACAACAGGGTATGGGCGGGGAAGTGGAAGGGGGGGCGGACGTTCAACGGGAAGGATGGCCGTCCGGTGTTCGTGCTGCGGAAGATGGTTCAGGGACGGGCCTATACCGTCCACCTGGACGCCCGCAGCGAGACGGAAGCGGAAGCCGAGCTGGCCCTCTTCATGCGCGACCCCGAGGGCTACAGCACCAAGCGGGAGGCGCGACAGCAGCAGCAGGAATCCGCCGTTCACCTCAACGCCGAGACCGTGGGCCGCTTCCTCGACTCCATGAGGCAGGCAAAAACCACCGAGCGGTACGTGGGCAACGTCGGCTACTACTTGGCGACGTGGGCCGAAGCTCTCTCGGGGAGGGATCTGCGCACCGTCACCCTCCAGGAACTGCTGCGGGAGTTGGCCCGTCACAAGACGGCCAGGAAGAACCGCATTACGGCGCTCAAGTCGTTTGCTTCTTGGTTGAGGGAGCAAGGGGCCCTCTCCCTGGCCGAAGACCCCACCGTGTCCCTCAAGGTGCCCGTGACCCGTCCCGAGAAGGCCGTGCGGGAGAAGGGTTACAGCATCGAGACCACCGAGCGGCTCTATCGAGCCATCAGCGGATGGGAGTTCACCAACTTCGGGCAGGAGGAAACGCGGCGCATGACCGACGTGCAGTGTGTGCGCGACGTGCTGTGTATCCACGCCAAGACAGGGATGCACGGCACGGAGATCGAGCGGCTAGCCAAGGGCGAGGGAAAGGTTGCCGTGTTCGAGGACCAAGGCGAGATCGCCGCAACGGTGACGTTCATCCACAAGAGCGGGAACGTTCACCGGCAGAGCATCGACCGGCAAACCCTGGCGGCTGTGCAGCGGCTACAGGCGAGAGGGGCTGCGCCGGTTGATAGTCATATCCGCCGGGTTGTGACTCGCGCCTGTGAAACCCTCGGAATCGAGCCGATTAATTTCGGGGAGTACCGGCACAGCTTCGTTACCTGGGCTTCGGAGTGCGGGCAGGAAGTAAGGCCCAAGGCGGGAGGGCTCCCACTGGCCGCGATTGCCGCCGTGGTCGGCCACCACTCGGCAAACACAACGAAACGCTTTTACGACAACGTGAAGGTGCCCCCGATGATCAAAATTCCGATCAAACTGGAGCACCCCGACGACCCGGCACTGCTGCCGGTGCGGCGAGCGCAAATCAGGCTCGTCGAATCAGCTTGAGGATTTCATCCCGCTCCCCCCGCCCGGCGTTGCTCTGGGCGGGGCGCCGCTTGAGCATGGGCGCTGGTTCGCGTTTGAGCTTGGGCGCTGGCTCGCGGTCGATGCCGTCAATGAGAGCTTCGAGGCTGGGCAGGTCGATCATGGCCACCTTCCCAAGCTTCGGGGCACGACGGAGGACGCCACTCTTCAAAAGCTCGAAGATGCGCGAGCGCCCGCAGCCGAGCAGGGCCTGCGCGGCTTCGATGGAGACGGCTCGCACCGCTTGAGCAGGAGCCGCGTTGCTGAGCCTGTTCGTGATCTCGCGCACGGACTCGCGCAGGCCCCGCACTTCCTCGTAGAGCGCCCGCAGTAGGTCAGCCTCGCCAGTTGAGGCAGGGCGGGCCGCTGGTTGCGCCCTGGTCTCTGGACCACCCTGCGCACCCGCAGAGGCACATCCGCAGCAATCAGAGGCGCCCGCCCGCCCGCCAGCCGTGGAGGGAGCCCCCTCCGTACAAACGTCGATCTCCGCCATACCCGCCACCCATCCAAGCAACCAACCCCGACCAAACAACCCACCAGATACAGCGACAGGCACCAAAGTGACACAACCCTGTGGAATGTGTCCAGGCTGCTAGTCGTGGGCCGCCGATGACTGGCCTGCGCATAGTCAGGCAACCAAGTAACGCGAGGCGCGCCACCACCGGGGCCACCACCGGGGCCACCACCGGGGCCACCACCGCGCCACCACCGGGGCCACCACCGGGGCCACCACCGCGCCACCACAACGCCGCTGTTGTGAAGCGTCCAAGCAGGCGGCCCGAGGTTTGTGCCGCACTCCGGTGCTCTCCACCACGCCCGAGGCTCGGCTGCCGTGCCCTGGTGCCCTGTGGCCTCCACTGCGCCCTGGTGCCGCTACCGCGCTGCTGATGCGCTCCACGCGCCCGAGGCTCGGCTGCCGTGCTCCGGTGGTCTTCCACCGCGCCCTGGAGGGCTCCACGGGCCCGAGCTTCGGCTGCCGCGCCGTAGGTGCCCGCCACCGCGCCGCTGATGCGCTCCCACCGGCCCGAGGCTCGCGCCGCGCCCTGGTGGCGCTGCCGCACTGTTGGCGCTCCAACCGGCCCGTGCTTCGGCTGCCGCGCTGCTGGCGCCCTCCGCCGAGCCCCGGCGTCGTGCCCTGGCGCCGTGCTCGAGAACTTCGAAGCCGCGCCAATTCCGGCGAACTCCAGAGGCCGGATTGCTGCGCAACCAGGGGCGCTAGGTCTGAGCCCCAGGCGGCTGGGCGCAGCGTCGGGCGGCGCGGTGGATGCACCGGGGCAGCAGCCGAGCCTTGGGCCCGTGGAGGGGGCATCAACGGCGCGGTGAAGCCCATCAGGGCACGGTGCGCCACTCGGGGGGCAGGGCGCCAGAGGACGGCAGCCGAAGCTCGGGACCTGGGAGGGCTCGCACGGGGCGGCACCTCTCCCGCCCGCTCACGTCGGGGCGGCCCTGTTGACCCCCGCAGTCGGCTGGTCCTTCCCTTGGTTGGTCCCGCATGTTACCTAGCGGTCTACTCACTAAGGTTCACGGCTGGTCTATTCGACCACCCGTTGTCACAACTCGCGAGGTGTCCATGCCGAACGCTCCCCATGCGCGCCGGATAGGGGCTCGTGTTGCCCGTGCTCGCCCCTGGCCCTTTCCCCTCACGCCTGCATTGCTGGCTGTGCTGTTGCTGTGTCCCGCCGCATGCGCCAGCGGCCCACGTCCCGAGGTGTTCCGCGCCATGCGGGATGTGCTCGCGGACTTGGACGACTTCGGCGCGCTGCTGCTGGAGGCCGGACTACCGCCGGACATGCTGCCCCCGGGCCGGGAGGTGTCGCCGGAGGAAGCAACGCGGCTGCGCGTCGCCTTCGGCCTATATCCGCCCACCTCCCGCACCTATGGCCCGCGACTCGTCGCGGACATGCTGCTGCGGGAGGTCACCGAAGGCGCCGCCTCCGTGAAACGCTCTGAGCTGGATTCACGCCTGCTGCGTTACCGCGAGTTAAGCGTGATGGGCTCCGATGGCTTCCTCTCCTCAGCCCTCACTGGCACTCCCGCCCAGTGCATCGGCCCGGTAGAGGTGAAAGGCGGCGCGCTACGGGCGGGTGAGTTCGAGGTAGGCGGCTTCTACGCGCCGGATGGCAATGGCGGCTGGCTGCGCGTCGTCTTCCTTCCCCCCTTCAAACGCTCTCTGTAGCTCTAGCTGCAAAGCCTTCCACATACCGGAGTCACACCATGCCCTCACCAGGAAATAGCCCCCGGCGAGCGACTCGCCAGGGGGCGGATCGTTACAGGGATTATCGTTTCTCTTTCGAGTCAGGGGATTATCGCTATGACGTAGAAGCACCCCTCTTGCTCCACCCCGACTTTGACACGCTGTTGGTCGCATCACGTCGGCACCTCAAGAAGAAGGAGCGCCGTAGCATCATACTCAAAAAGGTTGGTGCCATTTCCGGGCGCGAAGCGCGGGCGCGCGCCACGGAAGAGGTTCGGCTCGCGGGGTTTCTGCATCATCCCAGAATCGCGCGGGTTTTTGATTTCGTCGTCCACGACGGCACCCCCTTTGTCGTCATGGAGCACGCGAAAGGCTCTTTCCTTTTCACTCTTCTGGACTTGGCGGCGGCGGTGGAGTACCGCCTGCCCACTCCCTTTGCTGTCCACGTTGCCGCCGAGGTGGCCGACGCCTTGGCCTATGCGCACGAGTGCGAGGATGACATGGGGACTCCCTTGCATATCGTCCACCGTGCCGTGGGTCCCATGCGTATCCGCCTCACCTTGGATGGCCGAGTCAAACTGACCAATTTCGGGGCGGCTTATTCCGAGTTGGCCGGGCGTATGCCCACACCGCGCGATTTGCTGAGAGGAGATCCAGCCTACATCGCCCCGGAACTCCTGCGCGCCATATTCGCGGCCAATCAGAGGAAGTCAGACCCGCTCGCTCCGAAAGAACTCGACGGGCGCGCGGATGTCTTCTCCTTGGGGCTGGTCTTGTTGGAGATGCTGACGGCGAAGTATCCGCTAGACCCGCTCGGGCTCCTCCCCGAGCGCCCAGCTACGCGCTTCCCTCCGGGCATTCGTACCGAGCGCCCCACTTGGATAGGCTTGGACGTGTTGGCTAACCGCGTGCTGCGGTTTGGGACGGAAGAGGTATCGCGGGCGACTGGGTTTGTTTCTGAGCCGCTCCGAGCGATCCTGATTCGAGCCCTCGCGGCGGACCCTGGCCAGCGTTACCCGACAGCCGCCGACTTACGCGACGACTTGCGCGGCTACCTCCGCGAGGTGGCCGGGCCTTCCTACGGGCGCCAGCAAGTCATGGCCGAGGTTCAAACCGTTGTGCGGATGGCCACTGAGCGCAAGAAGCTGGCAGCCCAGCCGATGGAATACGGCGTGCTCCCCGACCTTGAAGATTTGCAAGACGAAGCGAACGGCGGCTGAGGACTCTCATCATGTCCAATAGACATCCCACACAAATCAAGCTGGCAAGATACTTGGGAGCCGCTGCGCGTGAATGTCGGTTGCGTGCGAACATGACACAGGCGGACGTGGCGGAGTTGGTCAACATCGCAACGGAGGTGTATGGCCGCATTGAGCGGGGGGGAGTGCTCCCGAGCTTGCCCACCTTCCGGCGCCTGTGCCGTGCCCTCCGAGCGGATGCCAACAAATTGCTAGGGCTCGACGCTCCCCCCACGTCGGAAGCATCGGCGCGGTCATCTACGGAAGCGTCGGAGCCCTTGCCCGTGGATGTCCTGGAGGAGCCCATATCTACGCCAGAGGACCCGCCCGGATTGCGGCGCCTGTTCCGCTACCTCAAGAAGCTAACTCCGGAACAACTCCGCGCCATAGGCCATGTTGCCAGTACCTACCTCAAGCCATATGAACGCCGGTAGGGCATACCAGCGCAACCAGAGGGGCTGACACATGGATGACTTGGATTCTGAATACGGAGACCTGATGAAAAGCCTTGGTGAGGCGGCCCGTGCCGTCCGCGAAAGGTTGAACGTGACTCAGGCCGAAATCGCGAGGGGTGCCGGAATCGCGCCAGCCGTTTACGGGAGGATTGAGCGCGGCCACATGATGCCCGCCGTTCTAACGCTGCGCAAAATCGCGGTGTCCCTCGGCATCTCGGCGGACGTGCTGTTGGGCATTACCTCGAAGGAGGTGGCCAAGAACATGGACGAGCCACCGCCCGAGGGGGATTTGACTCCCGAGGTGCGCCGACTCGTGCGCACCTTGAAGGCGTGGCCTGACGAAAAGGTGAAGCTCCTGTCGCGCTTCGCCAAGCTGCTGGAGCCGGTGCAGTTGCCCGACTCCGAGCCGGAGGAATGAGCGGGCTCCCGGCGTTGGGGCCGGGGCGTGGGCGGCTCGCGTTCGTGCTCGGCGCGGACGTGCCATGGAGGGGACTGCCTTCCGCTCCGGCCCCAGTTTCCAACCGGGCGAGCCTGCGCGAGAACGACCCAACCGCGCGCGTTGGGTTCTGCTAGAGTTGCGGACCTTCGGAGGTTCGCGGCATGGTCATTCATCTTCCAAAAGACGGCGCCCGGGTAGGCGACTATACAATCCGCCACAAGCTAGGCGAGGGCGGCTCTGGCTATGTCTACAAGGCCGAGCGCGGCGGGCGTTACTTCGCCATCAAGTTCCTTTCGGAATTGGAGTGGACCGGCTGGAACCGGCGGGAAGTCACCATCATGGTCCGCCTTCAAACCCTCAACCTTCAAATCCCAAACGTGGTGGGCTTTCGCGGGTGCGAACGGTGGCCAGACCCGGACATAGGCTATCCATACATTGTTATGGATTTCGTCCCCGGGTTGACCATGGACAAGTATGTCCAAAAAAACAACCCCTCGGCCCGGGTGGCATTGGGCAAATTCCTGAAGATTGCGAAGGCCATGGGGGCGGTGCATCGGCTCGACGTGCTGCACCGGGACTTGAAGGAATTAAACATCATCATCCGAGCCGACGACGGCGAGCCAGTCGTGATTGATTTTGGCTACGGAGCCATGAAGGGAATTCAGACTGAAACAGGGCCGGGGCGAGTGCCCCCCGGGACGCCCGAGTATCGCAGCCCCGAGATCATCAAGTTTCTGAGAGGCGAGACACCAGAGGACATATATACATACACCGTGTCTGACGAGTTGTGGACAATGGGAGTAATTCTGTATTGGCTGCTGACGGATGTAATGCCGTTCGGTGGCCGGTTGGAAAGTGGGCTGAATGATCGGATCCGCCTGAATACACCCAGGGCGCCCCACCTCATCAATCCGCGCGTGCCCGAGTCGGCAAGCCGCTTGTGTATGCGCATGTTGGAGAAGGACCCGCAGGCACGCTTCAAGGATGATGAGGAGTTGTGCGCCGCTCTGGATGCGGTGCTGACTGCCTCCGAGGGTGATGCAAGTTGGGATTTGCCGTTGATAGATCCCCTCTCCCCCCACGATGCGACAACGGCAGGCAATGCGAGTGCGGACGAAGAGCCGAACGGAAGGGCGAAGGAAGTACAGCTGTGGATAGCAGCGCACAAACCCCGGCGCGGCTGGTGGCCTGTGGAGGGGCCACCGGCACGGGAGCAGGAGGCGCCCCCGCCCCCGTCCCCGGACGAGTTGCCCTCCCCCAGGGCCAAGCCGGAGGCGCCCGCTGCGGGCCCAGTGGCGGACGGGGCGGCGCCAGGAGGGGCACGGGGCGTGCGTCGCTGGCTGGGAGCCTCGGGCCCCCTTCCCATGGGGGCCCTGATGGTGGACATGCTCAAGCGGCCTCCCCTTGCGCTCGTGGCGGGGCTCGCGGTGGTGGCGCTCGCGGTGGGCTCCCTGGGGCCGCTGCAAAAGCCCGCCCCCGCTCCGAGTGTCGCGCCTGCCTCCATGGCCCAGAAGGCCTCGCCCCCACCTAGCGCGTCTGCCAGCGGTGGGGAGACGGAAGGGGCCGCACCCATCCGCGAAGTGGCGCAGCCGCACAACCCAGCCGAAGCTAACGCGGGCGCGGCGCCCGTGAGGGCCCAACCCCCCGCGCCTACCCTTACCGCCATGCTTCGCAAGTCAGACACGACGAACAAGCCAGACGACACGCCCAAGCCCCAGCCGCAACGCGCGGGCAGGCTCCCCCCCTTGAAGAGTGCCGCCGCTGTGGGCGCTACCTGTGCGCTGCTTGAGGGATGCACTGGAGGCACGACCCCCCAGGTGCGCCCCACGCCCGCGCCTGTCGAGTGCCCCGCCGATTGGAAGACGTCGCACGAAAGGTTAGGCATTCGCAGCGGGCGGGCAGGCGTCGTGCTGCAAGGGTACGAAGGGGAGAACACCGAGAGGGCTCCTCTGCGGGAGGGTCCCGTTACGGTGGTGCTGGATGACAAGGTGGGCAAGCTGCCCGAGGGCTCCTTGCTTTCGGGGACGTTGCAGCTTGGGGAAAGCCGCTTTTATGGCACCTTCACCCGGGTGCAGATTCCAGGCGGGGACGCCTACCCCGTGTGTCTGGTTATTGGCCTGAATGACCCGTCAGCCATGCCGGGTGGACCGGATTGCCCCGCCGGACTGGGCGACTGCCCAGCGCACGAGAGCAGGCCCGGCAACGTGAAGATGTTCACTCGCTTTGACGTGTTCCCGAAGGGCTCTCGCTCGGGGAACACGTTTTTTTAGTCAGTGCTGCCGCGCCGTTGCGGTTAATACGGGCCCGCCGGTTGCCGGACGCGGGCCCGCTTGCATTCTGGAGGTTGGATTTCCGTGCTGCCCCCGTCCCCTGGCGCCCTTTTGGCGCTCGCCCTTCTCGCTGGCGCCGCACAGGCCGCCGAGCCGCCGCCCCCCGTTCCCCTCTGTGCTGCTACCTCCCGCATCGATGTGGCGGCGTACTCCACGGGACAGGTCTCCGAGGTGTGCGTTAGTCCGAACGAGACGACAACGTTTGCGTTTGACTCCCGCCTTGCTGCTGGGGCCGTGGAGGTCCAGCCAGAGGGCCGCCTTGCGGATTGGACCCCGGGCAAAGAGGGTCTGACTCTCCACGTCATTCCCAAGGGGGATTTTCTGCCAGGGGAGAGGGTCAAGGTAACGGTGCGCTTCGCGGATGGCGCGGCCCCGACAGGTGCAACCTTCTGGCTCGTGGGCCATGCGGCAAGGGGGGCGCGGCGCGTGGAGGTGTTCCGCAAGCCCCGCCCGGCGGACGTGCTCCAGAAAGAGAAGGACGAAGCACAGGCCGAAGCGCGCCAATGCCAGGAGGACAAGGCGCGGCTTCTGGCCGAGCGCAAGGAGCCCGGCGGGCTCATGGGCGCCGCGTGGCTGGAGCGTGAAGAGGAGGTTGAATCGCGAGACATTGGGAGGGACTTGAAGCACGACCCGGCCAACGCACTACAGACAAAGGCGGCCAAGAGTTACAGCCAGCGCAAAGGCGTAACCCTCCCAGGAGGCATGGCGGTAAGGCTTCAACTCCTAAACCCTGGCGCCGAACCCTGGACGGCGGCGGGGGCGGTGTTGAAGGACGCGACGGGCGCGGAGGAGGTGGAGCTTTCCGCGTGGCAAGTGTCGGCCATTGCTCCCGGCGCTCGTGGCTTTGTCGTGATGGGCGCGGAGCGGGAGCCGGGGCAACTCGCCTGCCCCTGCACCCTCAAGCTGTGGGAGGCGCAAGGGCCGCGCACCGTCAACCTCGGGAACGTCACCTTCCCGGCTGAGGAGTAAGCTGGGAAGCAAGGCGCGGCGCGCGAGTAGTGCCGCCACCCCATCCGGCGGGAGGGAAAACCAACCTACCCGATGGGCTTTCAGCACCTCACCAGACCCGGCGGCTTGACCTAGCTATCAGCCGCTTTCTGTAATGGACGGGTTTGGGCTTCCAGCTCGGGCGGCTCGCCCGGAGAGGTGCGGCAATGTCTAGGCATTCTGTCGATACTCGCCCCGTGGACACACGGCGGCCCCAGCGCGCGGGTGCGCTGGCCCTGGCGGCGCTGATGCTGGTTACAGCGTGCGCCACGGGGGCCCCCATGGGTGGTGGGTTGACGGCTTCCCGTTACCGTCAACCCGTGCCGCACGACTCGTCCGAATCATCGGGGCTGGAAGCGGAAGCCGAAGACGGGAGCCAGGAGGGAGAGGCTTTCTTTGCCAAGCTGCCCACGGACTTTGCGCCTGTGCAGGTGAGTGACGCCGAGTTTTCGGAGACCATGACAACGCTTTGGCTCAACATGCCGCTTCGGGTGGCCGCGTCCCGTCCCCCGTTGTATGTCGGCCGTAGGCTGGCGTTGGCTTCCGCGCCCTTGAGTGGCGAAGCGTGGCAATCAGACCTGGCCCGCTCCTATGGGCATTTTTGCGAGCGGTGCGGCACGCCAGGGGATTGCCTGACGCTGTTTGAAGACGGGCCCCGCCTTCAGGATGACGACAAGCGAAGCCTTGCGCTCGCCCTGGCGGTGGGTCCTGCCCTGGAAGGCGTAAACGCGGAAGTGCGGGCCATGCTCGACCCTACGCGAATGCTCGCCATGGTCAGCATTGGCATCACGGCGTATATGGCGCTGCTGCTGGCGCCCGTGCCCGAGCCGATAACGAAGGGCGCGGCCCTGGTGTTTAGCGCCGCCCTGTGGGGCTATCTTGGTTATGAATTCTTCGACCTGCTGCGTGCCTATGCGCAGCTTTACGAGGATGCACCCCGGGCCTCTACCTTCGCGGAGCTCCGCGAGATTGGCGAGCGTTTCGGACGTGTCATCGGTCCCAACAGTGTGCGGATTCTCGTCATCGTCGGGACGGCGGCCATTGGTGAGACGGCGGCCCTCGCTTCCAGTGCCCCGAAGCTCCCCGGATTCGCGCAAGCGTCGGAGAGAGTCGCGGCTAACACCGGCTTGGGCTTGCTGGAGACGGTAACCGGAGCCGAGCGCCTTATTATCTCTGTGCCCGAGGGGACGATCCGCGTGGTATTGGCGCCTCATGCTGTGGCCATGGCCGCCCGGGGAGTTGCCGCTGGGAGCCCGGCCCCGACTCGGGGTAAGCTCCTTCCGAACGGACATAGGGCGTGGGGGTCGTTCGGTGGTTTTAAGTCGGCCATGGGTTCAGCGGGCCCCGGAAAGGAATGGCATCACATCGTGGAGCAGACCAAAGGCAACGCGAAGCGGTTCGGGGGCGAGGCCCTGCATAATACCGAGAATGTCATTGCGTTAGACAAGGCGCTTCACACGCGGGTTAGCGCCCTCTTTTCTAGAAAGGCGCGTAGGATTACGGGCTCAAGGATTCTGACGGTGCGGGAGTGGCTCAGCACTCAGTCCTACGAGGCGCAACGGGAATTTGGCCTGCTGGCCATTCAGAACGTCAGGAACGGCATTTGGCCATGATTGATTTGCAAGGTCTTGTGGCGGAGTTTGCGCGGCATGTACAGGCAGAAACCGAGGCTGCTTGGCGGGGCGATTCCAAGACGGCGAACAAGCACGCTGATCAGTGCTTAGCCGTGTTTGACAAACTGCGGGCTCATGGCGACACCGGACGGGATGCGCTCGCGGTGTTCTTCACGCATCCACGCATGGACGTGCGTGTGTCAGCGGCGGCGCTGCTGTTGCGCCATCGCACGGCGGAAGCCAAAGCGGTTTTGGAGGAAGCAGCGAAGGGCCAAGGACTGATCCCTTTTGAAGCATCCCAGGCGTTGAAACGCTGGGAAGAGGGTACATGGGCCCTAGACCCTGCCGACGATAATGTGGGGTCTCCCGAAGCGACCGGCCCGGCAGCGCCGAGCAAGCGCAGCCGACCGCGCACGGAACGCGCCGCGCCTGACAAACGGAGGGGGAGCAAGCGGGGCAAACGCGGTGGGTGATCCCGAAAGGGCTTGGCAGTCGAAACTCGGGCCCGGTGGAGTCCGCCAGGGCAGCCCGGCAGCCACAGTGGGCACCTCGGGCCGGTACTCGGGTCAACGGTGCTCAGGGCGGTGGGGCCTGCACGCGCGATCCGCGCCCGAGTCGATTTCTCGGGCCTTGCAGCGAACAACCGTTCGAGAATAGTGAGCGCTCATTCAGGGGTTAGAACTGTTGAGCAGGGCCATGACAGTGGGGTCCTTCGCGGACTTTTCGTCTTTCCACTGGTTGTGGCAGCGCAAAACGTGGAAGTACCTCGTTCCGGCCCGGAAGTCGTCGGGGAACTCCCTGACGGTTTCATCAATCCAGTTACGAAAGTCGCGCCGGTAAACATCCTCGTTGACGAGACCGCGCACGATGCACGCGCAGAGACGGTCCATCGTATTCAGATACTCCTCAGCGGACTCTGCGAGCAATGCCTTGGCGCCGTTGATCTCGTCATCACTCGGTGGATTCGCAGATTTCACCGCGTTGGCAATCTTCATGGCTTGTCCGGCCGCTTCAGCCCAGCGTCGCCTAGCAGACCGAATGCCTTCCTCAAGCTGGAGGACGGCCATCAGGCTCGATATCCGGCTTGCCTCAGCGCCGGTACGAGCCGAATCCGCAACGCCCTTCAATTGAAGCCCAGTAAAGACAAGGGCTCCAACTGCGGAGAAAGCAGACACAGCTTGAATATAAAGTCCAATTTCCTCGGTCGTCATTACTCCCTCTACTTCCTTTGCGCAGCAGCAGCCAGCATCTGGGAGGCCACGGCATGGAGGTCGAACAGCCGTCTTGCGGCTGTAGTATCGTCAAGCCGAATCTTGGGTGCCTTCGCGTACCGCTTTTGCACCTCACTCCAGAACCACTGACGGGTCGCATCGTCTGTGTTGCTGGCCGTCAGTTCACGTTGAATGCGGCCGATAACGGCTTGAAATTGATCAGTGGCAACGCACATCGAGAGATCGTAGACGCACTGATCAACGTAGGCGTTTGAAATCATGTCTCGTGCTCCTCACTTCCCTGGCGAGGCGGCAGCAAGCGACTGCTGCTGTGCGGTCGCCAGCATTTGCGAAGCTACTCTGTGGAGATCGTACAACCTCGCAGCGGCAGTAGTGTCCTTGAGTACGAGTTTGGGTGCCTTTTCATAGCGCACCTGCACCTCGCCCCAGAACCACTGACGATTATCGCGGTTGGTGCCCCAGGCGTTCAGGTTGCGCTCGATGCCGCTGACGATGTTTCTGAAATCGTCGGTGCTGCGGGCCATCGCAAGGTCTTTGACACACTGATCAACGTACTCGGACCAAGTCACTCATTCTCCTCTGCGGATCACGCTGAGGTGCTGAATAACCACTGCCGAGCCAGTGTCAAGAAGTGCCCAGAACACCGCGCGCTCCGCCCCTGGGAGCCTGTCTAAGTGTCTTCGTGACCTACCGCATATTGGGCGGTGCGAGTTATGCGCACCACTATATGTGGTATGTAGGAGTCGTCTTCGGCGGTGCTCCGACAAGCTCCAAGCGTCTTCGGGCGCGGGTGTGCGGTGGATGGGGCAGCGGGCGCGGCAGCCAAAGCTCGGGCCCGGTAAGAGGCACCAGGGCGGCAGACGAGGCTGGTACTCGGATCAACGGTGCTCAGTCGGTGGAGGCCCACCAGGGCAGCCGGGCAGCCACGGCAGGCATCTCGGGCTCGGTGGATGCCACCAGGGATGTGCGGCGCGGTGCCACTTCGAATTATCCTCGACGCTCTCGCGAGCTACGGAAAGAATGGGTGCTCCTGACCCGGCCCTGGCCTGGAGTCCCCATGACGAGCCTCACCCCGTACCTCAAAGACGCCTTGCAGCGTGTGCAGCGGCTGGCGGATGGCACCTTGTTCACTCTGAACCCCCACAACAAGAGATATCAGAGTCTGTACACCGCCGAAGAGTGGGCCAATATCCGGAAGCGCATATCTGTGACCACCTTCGGGGAACGGTTTCTGAAGTACATTGAGGACTACAACCGCGACCATGGACTCATCGCGGAGATTCTTGAAAAGCTCACTAACAATAGACAGCCGTACCGCAAGGTGGGACCACCAGCCTCGGAGTAACAGAGCCTTTTCGCGCGCCTGCTGGCGGATGGCAGCGGCGCCCACCGTGGTGCCCTCGCGCGTCGGATTCCCGGCGCTCGGCTCGACCAGTTCGGCCTGTGGAGCATGCGCCAGGGCCGCAGCAGTGCTCACCGTGGCACGGCCCACGATGGAGACGGAGCTTTCCGCGTGGCAGGAGACAGTTATCCCCCCCGGCGCCCGTAGCTTTGTCGTGGTAGGCGCCGAGAGGGCGCCGGGGCACTTGGCGCCCCTGCACCCTCAAGCTATGGGAGGCGCAAGGGTCGCGTACTGTCACCCACCGTCACCCTCGGGAACGTTACATTCCCAGTGAGCCAAAAGGCGGAACCTTGAGCCCTGCCATTTCAAGCGGGGCCGGTCTCAATGGACTGTTCGTCAACACCAGGGCGGCCCAGCGGCCATGGTGGGAGAAACTCGGGGCGGGGTGGGGGGGGCACCAGGACAGCACGGTGGGCACCTCGGGCCATTGGACGCCGCCAGGGCCCGGCGGTAGTAGACTAGCGCATCAGCGCTAGAAGATAGATCCAGGGCTGGAGGGCTCGCCGCTCCCACCCGGTGAGGGGCCCAAGGGGACCAAAAAAGGACCAAACCGAACGGACGCGCCTGGACTCGCCCGGACAGATGGGCGCCCCATTTTCAGAGGGAAACGGCGGGTGTGCCTCTGGGTCCGAGGGAGGTCGGAGCCGCCCTTAGCGGCTTCGATTCCCGCCGCTTCCACTGGATGTAGCAAGGCCCTGGCCGCCATCAAGAGTCGCCGCTTGCCTCCACACATCACGCAGGCGAAGATGTCGAGGTCGAACGTCCTGTTCTGGAGAATGGGGCTTGCCTCCCCACCTCATGGGGGGTGAACAATCACCGGCTGACGCTCCTGGAGTGCTCGAGGGGCAGGAGGAGCCGGTCATGCGTCAGCTTGTCACCCACGCCCTGTGTCTGATGCTGATACCGATGTTAGCTCGAGCCGCCCCTCTCGGCAGAGAGCTCGAGCCTGTCGAAGTGCGCGAGTACGACGGCGGCTGGGGGCGTAAAGGGGTCCAACTCGTCTTCAAGCGACTCCCGCCCGACCACGACCAGGGGGGGCTGACTCGGGAGGATGGGCAAGCCATCCGTGCGGCCTTCGAAGAGGTATACGGCAAGCAGGAGCCACTCCCTCCGCCACGGTACCCCGGCGGGACGAGGCTTGCGAGTGTGGGGACGCAATATGTCAGCACGGCCCCTTCAGAGTGGCAGGAGAAGATTCGCAAGGACTATGAAGAGCTTTACGGGAAGGGGCCGTCTGCCCTCGCATTGCCAGGCAACCTGGAAAACAGCCGCTTCTTCCAGGCGCTGAGGCTCTCCCCTCAATATATGGGAGAGGGCGCACGCGAGGCGGCCATGGAGCTGTTCAGCTCGCCCGCCTTCATCGTATCCATGGCCGCCTCAATGACTTTGTATCTCGCGGCGCTCGCGGCACCTGAGCCCGTTCTGAGTAAGGGGTTTGTGGCGGCTGTCTCGCTATGGCTCCTGGTCACCTATGGCGCTACGGAAATCATGAACGTAGCGATGGTGGTCAAGCAGCTGTACCAGGAGGCCGAGGCGGCGCAGAACTTCGAGCAGCTGGACAAAGCCGCCCGGAACTTTGGCCCGAAGATAGGCGGCACGGCGCTGAGAGTCCTTGTGACGATCGCCCTGGGGCGGCTGGCGGGGAAGCTGCCACAGGTGCCGAAGGCGCCGGGGGGAGGTGGTCTGTGGACAAGGCTCGGCATGCCTCGGTACGCACTGACGAGAACTGTCACACTGCAGGGGGCACCGGTCGTGCAGGGGACCGGTGCGCAGGTGACGGTCGTGATCGGAGAGGCAGCGGCTGCGGAGACCTCGGTGGCGAACGGCACGGTCCTGCTGATGGGGGCTCTGCTGGGCACAGAGGCGTCCGCGGCCAAGGCAGCCATCCAGGCGGCCCGGACAACGGGAGGCTGCCGGGAAGACAACAGCAAGGGTGATGCTCCAGAACACCACATCGCCACCGACAAGAATGGCAAGGCCGAAGTCAGGGGTGGCCCCTGGACACCACAGTTCGAGCCTCTCTTCGAGCGAGCCGGCATGAGCCTCGATGATCCAGCGAACAAGCTCTTTGTGATTGGCCATAAGGGGCCTCATCCCGAGCAGTACCATCAAGAGGTTTATGATCGTCTGAATAACGCAACCAAGCTGTGCGCGGGGCCAGACGAATGCAGGCGCAAGCTGACCCATGCGCTTGATGAAATCGCGGGCGACATCTGCAGGTCTGGCTCGAGACTCAACAAGCTCGTTACAAAGAAGCCATGAGCACTCAGGATAGATATTTCCGTCTAACGGGCGATGTGCACATTCCGGGGCGCTGGTATGTCCAAGGCCCATGGGACGCTGAGGGAAGAAGGGTTGTTCCCGGGCGGCTACAAGAGGGAAAGGCTTTGAGCTTGGACTGGATGCCCTTCTTCTCTGTGCGTTGCCCCGGGCAAGCACTCGATTATACGGAAACAGAGGCCACTGCCGTTGTAAGCCATCGCTTTGTTTCCCTGTGCGAGCAGCTAGGCATCCAGAACAACGTGCAGTTCATCCCGGCGCGAGTGGAGAACCAGTCTGAGCGGTATTTCATCCTCAACACACTCCACATCATCAGGTGTATTGATGAGGCTCGATGCGAGGAGGTTTCATTTTGGGAGCCCAGGCATGGAGAGCCAGAAAGGGTGGGCGAATACCGGAACGTCGCCGGTCTGAGGATAGACCCGACGAAGGTTGGCGGCGCTGATATCTTCCGTCCTTGGGGCTGGACGGTGGTGCTGATCGTCTCCGAGCGCGTCAAACTGGCCATGGAGGAAGAAGGCGTCACCGGTGCCAGCTTCATCGAAGTGTGACAGCATCCGGCCGCCCGTGGCCCTGCCTCCCGTACGCGAGGTCGTTGTGGACACGGATGGCGTTACGATCAACGGGCTCGAGCCGAGGCGTACCGGGTGGCCGCGCTCAATGGGCTCAACCGCCTGTTCTGACGGGTGCCCCCTCCAGCCCTTCGCGCAGGGACTGCACATGCTGGCGGAAGGCCTTCCCTCCGTCCTCCGCCTCTTCCCAGACCATTCGCAGCTCGCTGGACTCGTTGACGAGGAGTGGGAGGAGCCGTAGGGCTGCCTCCACGGCCTGGCCCAGGTGTTTGGCGGGTGCGTCCGGCAGTCGGTCCCCGAGCCCGCGGGGCACGGCGGTCCGCGGGAGCGCTCCGCTCCAGACCGCCACACACGCGGCGAAGTCGTACGTGCGCTGGTCCCCTCCAGCATCCGGCCGCCCGTAGCCCTGACGCCCGTGCGCCAGGTCGTGGTGGACACGGATGGCGTTCACCACGCCGAACTCCACCATCCACGGCAGCAGGTCCTCGCCAAAGCTCACCGGGTCCCCGAAGGGCGCGGGGGTCGCGCGGGCCCGCCGGGCCGGCCAGGCGTGCCGGTGCGCGGCGCGGAAGGCACGCTCCCACTCCTCCGGGGACCGCACCGTGCCGGGGGCAGGCAGGCGCCCCTCCGCGGCCTCTCGCGCCAACGCAAGCAGTTGCTCGGGCGAGCGGCGGGTGTACTCGGGGTGGCGGCGCGCCTCCGCGTAGTCCACGTGCTCGAAGTTCCCGGCCGACGCGCTCGTCAGCGAGTAGAGCGAGAAGGGGACCGACTCGAAGGCGTAGCGGATGGGCCGCGCCAGGTCCTTCCGCAGCGGAAGCTTCGTGGTGACCGGCCACTGCCGCGTCACGTGCGAGAGGCTGCACGGGATGCGCCGCGCGGGCCCTTCACCCCCGACAATGCGCGCCGCCTCCCCCTCAGCGCCCGCACCGGCGAAGAGCGCGAGCTCGCCGGGCCCGATCACCTGCGCGAAGGCGAAGCGCCCCTGGCCGACGGGAAGGGCGAGCACGTCCCCTTTCGTCGCGCGTGCGGGCCGGGCGGCAGAGTCCTTCGGAGCAGCCAGGCGCTGCTTCAGCTCCGCGAGCTGCTGCGCGAGCTTCTCCCGGTGGCCGCCGTCCTCGAACAGCTCCAGCAGCTCCGAGCGGCTTCGCGTGAGGCGGGAGAGCGCCCCCGCCGCCTCCTCGCAGAGCGCCGGGGTGGCCCGGAGGCGCGCGGCGGTCTCCAGCACGTCGTCCGGCGCGTCCTTCGCGGGCGCTCCCCGGGCAGCCGCCACCAGCTCGGCAGCGGCCCACGCAGTGGCTCCCGCGTCCACCTCGAGGTACTCGGTGTCGGGAGTTCTGGCGACGGCCTTCAGCGCGGCGCGCACGAGCCTTCCGGGGGATTCCTCCTCGCGCAGCTCCGCGAGGAAGTCCGCCGCAGCATCCGACTCGAAGGGTCCGCGCCCCCATGCTCCCATGCTGTTCTCTCCGGGAAATCGCCGAGGAGTACTCTCTCAGAGGAGAGGGACCTGGGCGAGTCGCTCAACCGCCTGTTCTGACGGAGAGCCCCTGCGCTCGATACCCAGGCTGAGCCTAGCTCAGGCGTACCTTCAGGTGCTCCACGGCGGCGTTGGGCCGCCCCAGGAAGGCATCGAGCAGGCGTTCCTCGACGGACTCCTGTTCCCAGACCGCGGCACGCTCGAGTCCCACGCATTCCTGGAGCTCGGCGGCTCTCGCGTTGCCCGCCGTGTCGAAGATGGTGCAGCGGCGGAAGTCTCCCACGTCCTGCCTGAACTGGACGAGTGGCTGGGCCAGGTGCTGCTCGAGCGCTCTCCATCCGATGGGCTCCCACGCATTCAGGGCCATCAGGTTGACAGCGATCTTGAAGAGGACGGGCTTCGACGAAATCCTGTCCACATCAGAGTCCGGGTCCGTGGTTCTGTGTTTGTAGAAGGCAATATGGGGTGGTTCGAGCAGTCTCCCGTAGCCAAAGGAGCCATCGGCGAGCGCAAGCCTGACAAACGTGCCTGTTTTGTGCTTCGGCTTGCCCAACTTTCAATCTCCCGTGTAGGGGGGGAGTTGCCCCCGGTGCTTCAGTATCCATCAGCCCACCATGAGGCGTACCGGGTGGCCGCGCTCAACGGGCTCAACTGCCTGTATCCGACGGTTGAGCCCCTCCGCGGGCATCAGCGCTGGCGGCGATCCTCGCGCGTCTCGCGGCGGTCTTCCCGCGTCTCACGCCGGTCCTCGCGCAGCTCGCGCTTGTCGCCGGCCACCTCGCCGCGGGCGAGCTGCGTCAGCTCCACGATGAGCGCGCGCTTGCGGTCCAGCTGCGCGGGCGCCTGGGCTCCGGCGAGCGTCTTCAGCTCCTGGGCGATGCGTCGGCGCACGGACTGGGACGCGGCCTCCACCTGGGTGTCGCGCCGGTCATCGCGGCGGTCGCGCCGGTCGTCGCGGAGGTCGTGCCGGTCGTCGGCGAGCGCTCCCGGACGGCCAGCGGCCTGGTCCCGGCGCACCTCGCGGCGATCCGAGCGGATTTCACGGGTGTCTCGGCGGACCTCGGCCTTGTCGGCGGCGAGCTCGGTCCGACCCTCGGCGAGCTCCTGGCGCAGCAGGGTGTTCAGGCGCGAGTCCACCTCGGCGAGCCCTGCGGCATCCTGGTGGGCGCGGGCCGCATCGAAGCGGGCCAGCACGGCCTCGAGCTCCACCACGTCCTTGCGGTCATCGCGGGTCTCCTGGCGGTCCTGGCGCTTGTCCTGGCGGTCCTGGACGCGCTCGGCGTGGTTGCGCACGGCCTGGGCGCTGGCGGTGGTACCGGACAGCAGGAGGGCGGCGACGAGGGCTCGGGTGGGACGGTTCATGGCGTTATTCCCCTGGAAAATCGGTTCGAATCTCCCAAACCCGGGAGATGAATGGAAGTTGCGGGCTGCCTTCGGGGGAGGGTCTTGGGTAATAGACGGGGAGGGGCGCGCGAGGTGCGCACCCCGTGACTCCGAGGTACGGCATGCGGGAAGGCAACGGTGAGGGGGAGCTGACTCCAGCGGTGGTGGAGTCGCTGGTGGGGAACCATCGGCGCTTCCTGGGTTTCCTCGAGCGGCGGGTGGGGAGCCGGGCCCAGGCCGAGGAGATCCTCCAGTCCGCCTATGTGCGCACCCTGGAGAAGGGGGGCGAGCTGGAGGACGGAGAGGGCGCGGTCGCCTGGTTCTACCGGCTGTTGCGCAACGCGCTCGTGGACCACTACCGCCGGCAGGGCGCCGAGGGCCGGGCCCTGGAGCGCGAGGCCCGCGAGGCCTCCGAGCTGGGGCCGGACCCCGAGCTGACGCAGACGGTCTGCGCGTGCATCCACGACCTGCTGCCCGCGCTCAAGCCCGAGTACGCGGAGATGGTGCGGCAGGTGGACCTGGAGGGGCGGGGCGTGCCCGAGGTGGCCCGGGAGGCGGGCATCACCGCGAACAACGCCGGGGTGCGGCTGCACCGGGCGCGGCAGGCCCTCAAGAAGCAGCTGGAGCGCAGCTGTGGCACCTGTGCGTCGCACGGGTGCCTGGACTGCACGTGCGGCAAGCCGGGTGGGGGCTGCAAGCCGTCCGCGTGACGGAGTGCGTCAGGGCTGGACGCAGGAGGGGGACAACCGCCAGCCGCCCGCTTGACGGGCAGGGGGGCGCGGTGATGCACCCATCCGAACCAGGGCGCGAGGCGTGCCCACTGTAAGAGCCTGGCGGGAGTTCCGTCAGCCCGGGTGAAAGGACGAATTTCCTCATGGCCCACGAGCACACCCACGCGCACGATTCCCACGCCGCCCACCCGGAGGGCCCCCCGGCCCCGGGCGAGGGCAAGGTGCTGGACCCGGTCTGCGGAATGACGGTCGACCCAGCAACCGCCAAGGGGGGCAGCCACGTCCACAAGGGCGCGACCTACCACTTCTGCAACCCGAAGTGCCGCGAGCGCTTCGCCGCCGAGCCCCGGAAGTACCTCGAGGCGAAGGGTGAGCCCGAGCCGGTGGAGGCCCCGCCGGGCACGATGTGGATCTGCCCGATGGACCCCGAGGTCCGCCAGGACCACCCGGGCGCCTGCCCCAAGTGCGGCATGGCGCTGGAGCCCGAGCAGCCCATGACGCTGGCGGCGCGCACCGAGTGGGTGTGCCCCATGCACCCGGAGATCGTGCGGAACGAGCCCGGGGCGTGCCCCATCTGTGGCATGGCGTTGGAGCCGCGCACGGTGCTGCCCGAGGAGCAGCCGGACCCCGAGCTGCTGAGCATGACGCGGCGGTTCTGGGTGGGCGTCGTCCTCACGCTGCCGCTGCTCTTCCTCGGTATGTCCGAGATGATTCCCGGCCAGCCGGTGCAGCACGCCGTGGCGCCTCAGCTGCTGGCGTGGATACAGCTGGCGCTGGCGAGCCCGGTGGTGCTCTGGGGCGGCTGGCCCTTCTTCGAGCGCGGTTGGGCGTCGGTGAAGAACCGGCACCTCAACATGTTCACCCTCATCGCCATCGGCACGGGGGCGGCGTACCTCTTCAGCGTCTTCGCCACGCTGGCCCCCGGGCTGCTGCCGCATGCCTTCACCGGCCATGGCGGCGCGGTGCCCGTCTATTTCGAGGCGGCGGCGACCATCATCACGCTGGTACTGCTCGGACAGGTGCTGGAGCTGCGGGCCCGCCGCGCGACCTCGGGGGCCCTGCGCGCGCTGCTCAGCCTCGCTCCGGCCGTGGCCCGGCGCATCCGCGAGGACGGCCGTGAGGAGGACGTCTCCCTCGAGCAGGTGAAGGCGGGGGACTCGCTGCGCGTGCGCCCGGGCGAGAAGGTGCCGGTGGACGGCGTGGTGCTGGAGGGCGAGAGCGCCGTGGACGAGTCCATGGTGACGGGCGAGTCCATCCCGGTGGAGAAGGTGCCCGGCGCCCGCGTCACGGGGGGCACCGTCAACGGCACGGGCAGCCTGGTGATGAAGGCCGAGCGGGTGGGGAAGGACACGCTGCTGTCGCGCATCGTCCAGCGGGTGAGCGAGGCCCAGCGCTCGCGCGCGCCCATCCAGCGGCTGGCGGACAAGGTGGCCGCGGTGTTCGTCCCGGCCGTCATCACGGCCTCCGTGCTCACCTTCCTCGTGTGGGCCTTCCTCGGGCCGGAGCCGCGGCTGGCGCACGCGCTGGTGAACGCGGTGGCGGTGCTCATCATCGCCTGCCCGTGCGCGCTGGGCCTGGCCACGCCCATGTCCGTGGTGGTGGGGACGGGCAAGGGCGCCGGGGTGGGCGTGCTCATCCGCGACGCCGAGGCGCTGGAGTTGCTGGAGAAGGTGGACACCCTGGTGGTGGACAAGACGGGCACGCTGACGGAGGGCAAGCCGAAGCTGGTGTCGGTGGTGGCGGCCGAGGGCATGGACGAGGCGCGGCTGCTGCACCTGGCGGCGAGCCTCGAGCGGGGCAGTGAGCACCCGCTGGCGGCGGCGGTGGTGGCGGGGGCCGAGGCGCGCGGGGCGGTGCTGTCGGCGGCGCAGGGCTTCCGCTCGGTGACGGGCAAGGGAGTGACGGGGCGCGTGAACGGCTCGGAGGTGGCGCTGGGCAACGTGGCGCTGCTGGAGTCGCTGGGCGTGGACGCGGAGGCGCTGAGGCCTCGCGCCGAGGCGCTGCGGCGCGAGGGCCAGACGGTCATGTACGTGGCGGTGGAGGGCAGGCCGGCGGGGCTGCTCGGCGTGGCGGACCCCGTCAAGGCCACCACGGCCGAGGCCCTGGCCACGCTGCACCGCGAGGGCGTGCGGGTGGTGATGCTCACGGGCGACAGCCGCACCACGGCCGAGGCGGTGGCGCGCCAGCTGGGCATCGACGAGGTGGTGGCGGAGGTGCTGCCCGAGGGCAAGGGCGACGTGGTGAAGCGGCTGCAGGCCGGGGGCCGCACGGTGGCGATGGCGGGAGACGGCGTGAACGACGCACCCGCGCTGGCGCAGGCGGACGTGGGCATCGCGATGGGGACGGGGACGGACATCGCGATGGAGAGCGCCTCGGTGACGCTGGTGAAGGGTGACTTGAGAGGCATTGCCCGGGCGCGCGGGCTGAGCCGGGGCACGCTGCGCAACATCCGGCAGAACCTCTTCTTCGCCTTCGTCTACAACACCCTGGGCGTGCCCATCGCCGCGGGCGTGCTGTACCCCTTCTTCGGGTGGCTGCTGAGCCCCATGCTCGCGGCGGCGGCGATGAGCCTCTCGTCGGTGTCGGTCATCGGCAACGCGCTGCGTCTGCGAAAGCTGAAGCTTTGACGTGTCACTTCGCTGACAGCACCGAACACTGAACATCGCCAAGAGGGAGCCTGCGAGGACGGCGGGAGGCGTCTGTCCGCCCGCTCCCTCCACGGGCTGACGGTGGAGCGTGTCGCTCCCACTTCGACGGGACGAGCACCAGCCTCCCAGGGGCGAGGTGGAATATGCGCACGCTGTTGCTCTCCCTGGGTCTGTTCCTGGCCTTCCCCGTCGGAGCACAGGAGGCGGAGCACGGGCACGACACTCACGCGGAGCCTCCGGCCCAGGGTGGGCACGACACCGGACACATGGGCCACATGGGGCACATGGGACACGAGGCGCGCGAGGTCCAGTCGCTCCGGGACATCCCCCTGATGCGGCGGGGCTCGGGCACGTCCTGGCAGCCGGACCTCATCCCCCCATCCATGTTGCATGGGGAGGTGGCGGGCTGGGGCCTCATGTTCCAGGGCCTGCTCTTCGGCGGCTACGACGTGCAGGGCGGGCCCCGGGGAGACGACGCGTTCGCGGGAATCGGCTGGCTGATGCTCATGGCGAACCGGGAGCTGCCCTCGGGGCAGCTCGTCGCGAGCGTCATGTTGAGCCCCGAGCCCTTCACCGCGGGCGCGAACGGTGGCTACCCCCTGCTGCTCCAGACGGGAGAGAGCTTCGAGGGCGAGCCGCTGCGGGACCGCCAGCACCCGCATGACCTCTTCATGGAGCTGGCGCTCTCGTACTCGCACTACTTCTCGGACACGTGGGGGCTGATGCTCTACGCGGCGCCCGCGGGCGAGCCGGCGCTGGGCCCGGTGGCCTTTCCGCACCGGGTGTCGGGCTGGTACGACCCGCTGGCCGTGTTGGGGCACCACTGGCAGGACTCCACGCACATCTCCTTCGGGGTGCTGACCGCGGGCATCCTCACGCCGAAGGCGAAGCTGGAGCTCTCCTGGTTCAACGGCCGCGAGCCCGACGAGAACCGCTACGGCCTGGACCTGCGGGCGCCGGACTCGTTCTCCCTGCGGCTGTCGGCCAACCCCACGGCGCGGGTGAGCGCGCAGGTGTCCTACGGCTACCTGAAGAGTCCCGAGCTGCTCGAGCCGGACGTGTCGGTGCACCGGCTCACCGCGTCGGCCACGTACCACGCGCCCTTCGGGAGCAATGGCTTCTGGGCGACCACGGCCGTCTTCGGCCGCAACCTCGAGGAAGAGGAGGCGCCCACCAGCTCCTTCCTGCTGGAGAGCAGCCTGGCCCTGGACGGGCACCACGTCGTCTTCGGGCGGGCGGAGTACGTCCAGAAGGCGGGGCACGACCTGGTGCTCCCCGAGCCGCTGGAGCACTCCGTCTTCGACGTGGGCAACCTCGTGCTGGGCTACGTCTACAACCTCGGTCCCTTCGGTCCGGTGCGGCCGGGCGTGGGCGTGCGCGGTGCGCTGAACCTGGTGCCCGAGGGGCTCGCGTCCTTCTACGGCAGCCGCACCCCCGTGGGCGGCATGGTGTACGTCCGCCTCGCGCCGGCCGGGGGGCACCACTGAGCCACCAGGAAGCGTGCACTCCCCAGGCATCCCATTAGAGTGGGGCCATGTTTTCTTCTCGTGAGGAAGGGCGTGGCCCGGCCGCGCCGTCAGGACTCGTCTCGGTGGTCCGGCTCCCCCAGAGCTGGTTCATCCTCTGCGCCTCGCGCGAGCTGGGGCGCAAGCCGCTCGCGCGCACGCTGCAGGGCACGCCGCTCGTGCTCTTCCGCAACGAGGCCGGCAAGCCCGCGGCGCTGGTGGACCGCTGCCCCCATCGCAACGTGCCCCTGTCCCTGGGCAAGGTGGTGGGTGGCCAGCTCCAGTGTGGCTACCACGGCTGGCGCTTCGACACGGCGGGCCAGTGCCGCGCCATCCCCGGCCTCATGGGCGAGCCCGGCGCGAAGTCCCGCTGCGCCGCCTGGCATGCCACGCGCGAGCAGGAGGGCTTCGTCTGGGTGTACTCCACCCCCGGCGTCGAGCCCACGCACGAGCCCTACCGCTTCCCCCTGCTGGACGCCCACGGCTACAGCACCGTGCGCCGCACCCTGCGCGCGAAGGGCTCGCTGCACTCCCTGCTGGAGAACACGCTGGACGTGCCCCACACGTCCTTCCTCCACGGAGGGCTGTTCCGCACCGAGAAGAAGAAGAATGAAATCGAGGTGGTGGTGCGCCGGGGCGCGGACCGGGTGGAGGCCGAGTACATCGGCGAGCCCCGTCCCGAGGGCCTCGCCGCGCGGCTGCTGGCCCCGGGCGGCGGCGTGGTGCAGCACTTCGACCGCTTCCTGCTGCCGTCCATCGCCCAGGTGGAGTACCGGCTCGGGGACGACAGCCACGTCATCATCACCTCGGCGATGACGCCCGCGGACGACTGGGACACGCTGGTGTACGCCGTCGTCACCTTCCGCATGCCGCTGCCGCACTGGCTGGTGAAGCCCTTCATCACCCCGGTGGCCCTGCACATCTTCGGGCAGGACGCCCGCATCCTCGAGCGCCAGACGGAGACCATCCGCCGCTTCGGCACCGAGACGTTCGCCTCCACCGAGGTGGACGTGCTCGGCCCGCCCATCCTCCGCCTGCTGCGCCAGGCCGAGCGCGAGAAGGTGGCCACCTCGGCCGAGGTGCAGGAGACGCGGCTGAAGATGCAGGTGTGAACAGGGCGGCTGCGCGCCACCGGACAATCCGGGACCTTCCGGGCTGACCGAGTTTCCACCAGCGCACAGATTCGCGAGAGGGGGCATGGCCGGAAGTCGGGGGGAATTGTCACCCTGCGGGCATGCTCCCCACGCTGACCACCGAGAAACTCGTCTTCGCGCAGTCCGTGGATGCCCTCTTCGTGCGCGCGCTGGGACCGCACCTGACGCGGGAGGGGCGGCGCCGGCTGAAGGACGTGGGGCTGGATTTGAACGAGCCCTTGCGGCCGGCCTACCCGCTGGAACTGTGGAAGGCCTTCCTACGGGTGGCGGTGAGCGACGTCTTCCCGGCGGCCCCGCCCCAGGAGGCGTGGTGCGGCCTGGGCGAGCGCTACCTGCAGGGCTTCCGGCAGACGGCGCAGGGCCGGGCGAGCATGTCGCTGGTGACGCGGCTGGGGCCGAGGCACACGCTGGAGCGCGTGCCGCACAACGTGCGGGCGGGCAACAACTTCAACGAGGTGCGGGTGGAGGAGCTGGGCACGCACGCGGCCACGCTGTGGATGAAGGACGTGGCCGCGGACAACCCCTTCTTCGCCTGTGGCTTCCTCGCCGAGACGCTGCGCGCGGCGGGGGCGGGGGACATCTCCGTGCACCCGGTGGCCTTCGATGGCACGGCGGCCACCTTCCGGCTCACCTGGACGCACGCCGCCACCCGGCCGGCCGCGGTGGGGCTGACGCGGCGCTGAGCTTCAGGCGGCCAGGCGGCGCGCGAAGAACGAGAGGATCTCATCCCGTGCGGCGAGGGTCGGCTCTCCCGCCGCGTCGATGAGGTGCGCCGTCACCACGCTGTGGGGGCCACCGACGACGCGTTTGAAGAAGGGCGGGGGCTCGGGATTCGCCGCCTCATCGGGGAGGACCTTCGCGACGAAGCGGTCCCCGAGCGCGGCGGTGTAGGCCGCGAAGCGTTGCGCCGTGCAGAACCGATCCCCCGCGAACCGGTAGCCCATCACCGTCAGGTCCTCGCGCTCCAGACGCTCCTTCACGCGAGCGAGCTCCTCGGGGGCGATCTGGATTTCCCCTGGATTGTTCAGCGGCAGCGAGGGTTGGCAGAGCACCGGGGCGAGCATCGAGGGCTCGAGCATCATGCTGAGCGCGAAGTTGCCGGTGAAGCACATCCCGATGGCCCCCACGCCCCGGCCGCCGCACTGCTCGTGGGCGAGGCTCGCCAGTGCGCGCAGCCACCGCGTGACGGGACTCGATTCATTCGCCGCGAACGCGCGGAACTCGGCGCTGACGCACGCGCGCTGGAGCACGGCCGCTCCCTCCTCCGCATCCGGGAATGCACCGTCGCGCCCGAAGAGCGACGGCATGTAGACGGTGAAGCCAGAGTCCCGGACCCAGCGGCTGAAGCGGGCGACGTGCGGGCTGATGCCTGGCATCTCCGCCATGACGATCACCGCCGGGCCGGTGCCGGCGACGTAGACCCCCTTGGTGTTGCCGAGCAGTGTGATGGAGCGGCGCTCGAAATCGTCGAGCGGCTCATCCGCCATGGGTTGTTTGAGCATGAGAAGAGGATGGCGCTTTGGGTCCACGCGCCCAAGTGGCAGGACTGACAATCTTCGGTCTAGGCTTGCCAGATGATGATCACTCACCTGGTCTTCGACGGAGTCGCGGATGGTCCGATGGGCGTGGCGCTCGACATCGTGGGAGCCGCGGCGCGGGTGGTGCGGGCGGGGCTCGTGGCGCTCCCCAAGGGCCGCCAGGCGCCGCGCCAGCGTGTGGTGTCGATGGATGGGGAGCCTGTCCGCACGGCGGCGGGACGCACGCTCGCGGTGGATGGCGCTCCGGCTCTACGAGGAATGGGGGCGGGTGATGTCCTGGTGCTACCCGGGCTCGGGATGGCGACGGCGCCCGAGCTCTCCGCCGCGCTCGAGCGCCCGGACATCGTGCGTGGTGTGGAGCTGGTGGCGCGCGCGGCCGCGAAGGGGGTGCTCGTCGCCGCGTCCTGCTCGGCGACGTTCGTTCTCGCGTCCGCGCGTGTGCTCGATGGCCGGCGGGCGACGACCACCTAGTGGCTGGGTCCGGTGTTCACCCAGCGCTTCCCGCGCGTGACGCTGCGCTCGGATCGCATGGTGGTCGAGTCCGGCGGCGTCTTCACCGCGGGCTCCGCGTTCGCGCACGCCGATCTCATGCTGGCGATCCTGGCCTCCACCTCGAGCCCCTCGGTCGCGCACACGGTCGCCCGGTATCTCGTCCTCGACGAGCGCGCGTCGCAGGCGCGCTACATGGTGCTGGAGCATCTCGGCAGCTCGGACCCGGTGATTCGTCAGCTCGAGTCATTCGTGACGGCCAACATCGAACGGCAGAGCACCCTCCACGAGATGGCTCGCGCCACGGCCACGTCCCCCCGCACGCTCGCGCGAAGGGTGGCGAAGGGGCTGGGGATGACGCCCCAACGGTTCGCACAACGACTGCGGGTCGCCCAGGCGGTCCACCTGCTCGAGACGACGCGGCACCCGGTCGACGAGGTGGCGGCTCGTGTCGGTTACGCCGACCCGGCCGCGTTCCGGCGCGTTTTCCGCCGCGAGACGGGGGAGACACCGCGCGCGCGACGCATGCGCTCCGTCCGTGATGGCTGAGCACGCGAGCGCCGGGCCCGCGCGTGGGTCAGCCAAAGCGGCACTGCCTGTCCAACGCGAGGAACGGGTCCGGCATGCACTCCATGAAGGAGAGCATCCGCTCCTCGAAGGCGGCCGTCTCGCTGACGAAGCGCCAAGCACGGACTCTCCCCGCGGGTGGGCGGGGGGCCTCCCCTGGCCTCCTGCTGAATGGATGCGGAGCGAACAGTCCCCGCGCCGGCTGTGCGGTGCTGAACCCGCGTACAGTCTTTGTGCAGGGTGCCGCGTGGGCCCCGATGTAGTCTGCGTCGGGTACTGGCTGTTCCTCCTCGAGCCGAGGTGGTGCCGTGGGCATTTCAACGCGACTCACGTGGCTGTCCGCATTCCCGCGCTGGCTCGTGGTGGTTCTGCCTGCCCTCTCGGGCTGCAGCATCAATCATTACCAGCCGAGCCACTTCCAATTCACCACCATTGTCGAGAAAACTGGAGCGGGGCCAGGTGGCTGGCGGGCCGCGTGTATCCATGCGACCGTCATCAATCAATCGACCCTGGAGCCCTATTTCTGTAACTTCGGTGTTGAAATGCCAATCGAGCACAGAGACGTCGGATTGATCTCCGAGCCGCTTGCTCAGCGGCTTGCCGCCGATTGCGCCAACCAGGCGTTGCGAGAGGTGCTTGCCGCCCCTGCCTCTCCGCTTCCTGGGCTTGTCTGCACGCAATTCAGGAAAATGTTTCACGAGGTCCTGAATCGCGCCGTGCGGGGCGCGAAGGTGACGGTTTTGTGCGAAGAGGAAACAAGTCCCATTCGAGTTGACTTCTAGGCCCATGCCCATTTCGGCGGAAGAATTGCTGGCTGTTGTCCGGCAGTACTGGCGTTCAGACCATGAATTTGACGATAAGCTGGAAAGGAGCCCTGAGCTGAAGAGGTTCCATGCCGTGTGGAAACAGGCACTCAAGAATCTCGATCAGTGGCGCGCGCTCATGGACGAGCTCCGAGTGGAACTGCCGCACCTCAACATCGGGCATCCCACAGCCACCTGTGATCCCTGCTTCAAATGCATGGTGTATACGAACCAGGAACCCGTGTCCTCGGACCCATACGATGACGAGCCGCGATCGCGCCTCTGGACGGTGGTCGGCTGCCTGAGCGTTCTGGCGCCTGTCTATACCGTTTATGGCGTGCAGTACGACTACAAGGGTCGAGACGTGCGCGGTTCCGCCAGGGTCTTTTTCGATCCACTTCCGCCCGAGATGCAGGCCCCTGCGGAGGTGATTGCGAGGAAGATCGAGGCGAGGTACAGGGCCGAGGCCCTTCCCCGCGAGAGCGCCGAAATCCGGGTCCCGTTGATTGTGCATTTCAAGGAGCCGCCCGAGACCACGCTCTTTCACGCGCTCTTCACACCCGAGCCTGAAAACCTGCCTCTCTAACCCCCTTCGAGGAGCCCGCAGCCCGGGCTCTCCATCGCTCCCACTTCCCGACGGCCGCCCACCCCTGGGGCGGGCGTGCGCATTGACGGCCCTCCTAAACCGGTGTTCAGTCTGAGGGAGAGCGCGCCATGGCCCCCCAGATTGCCCTCGATTTCGCCACGTCGTCCCAGAAGCCCGTGCACCCGGCCCTCGAGCCGTTCCACCCGGTGGTCCAGCGGTGGTTCACCGAGCGGCTCGGCGAGCCCTCGCGCCCTCAGGTGGAGGGCTGGCCCCTCATCCAGGCCCAGCAGGACGTGCTGATCGCCGCCCCCACGGGCAGCGGCAAGACGCTCACGGCCTTCCTGGCGGCCCTGGACCGGCTGTTCCGCCTCGCCCTGGAAGGGAGCCTGGAGGACCGGACGCAGGTGCTCTACGTGTCGCCGCTGAAGGCCCTGGGCAACGACGTGCAGAAGAACCTGCTGCAGCCGTTGGAGGAGCTGATGCAGCGGGCGCGGGCGGCGGGCTTCTCGCCGCAGGAGCTGCGGGTGCAGGTGCGCACGGGGGACACCTCGGCGTCCGAGCGTGCGCAGATGGTGCGCCGGCCGCCCCACATCCTCATCACCACCCCAGAGTCCATCTACCTGTACCTGACGGCGGACCGGGCGAGGGCCACGCTGCGCTCGGTGCGCACGGTCATCGTGGATGAGATCCACGCACTGGCGAGGGACAAGCGGGGCAGCCACTTCGCGCTGTCGCTGGAGCGGTTGAAGGCGCTCACGGAGGTGAGGCCGCAGCTCATCGGCCTGTCGGCGACGCAGAAGCCGCTGGAGGCCATCGCCGGCTTCCTGACGGGGGAGCGGGCGGCGGAGTGCCGGCTGGTGCAGGTGGGGCACCAGCGGCCGTGGGATTTGAGGGTGGAGATTCCTGACGCGGAGCTGGGCTCGCTGGCCACGAACGAGATGTGGGGCCAGGTGTATGACCGGCTGGTGCAGCTGGCGGGGGAGCACCGCACGACGCTCGTCTTCGTGAACACGCGGAAGATGGCGGAGCGGGTGGCGCACGACCTGGGCGAGCGGCTGGGTGTGGACAAGGTCGCGGCGCACCACGGCAGCATGTCGAGGGAGATGCGGCTGTCGGCGGAGGAGCGGCTGAAGGAGGGGCAGCTCTCGGTGATGGTGGCCACGGCGTCGCTCGAGCTGGGCATCGACGTGGGCAACGTGGACCTGGTGGTGCAGCTGGGGACGACGCGCTCCATCTCGGTGCTGTTGCAGCGGGTGGGCCGAGCGGGCCACTACAAGGGAGGCATCTCGAAGGGCATCCTCATCGCGATGACGCGCGACGAGCTGATGGAGTGCGTCGGCTTGCTGAACGCGGTGCGCGAGGGGGACCTGGACGCGGTGCGGATTCCGGAGAAGCCGCTGGACGTGCTGGCGCAGCAGGTGGTGGCGGCGTGCGCGTGCGAGGAGTGGGACGAGCGGGCGCTGTACAGCCTGTTCCGCCGGGCGTACCCGTACCGGAGCCTGACGTACGAGGAGTACGAGAAGGTGCTGGAGACGCTCTCGGAGGGCGTGTCGCTGAGGCGGGGGCGGGCGGGGGTGCACCTGCACCGGGACCGGGTGAACCAGCGGCTGAAGGCGCGGCGGGGCGTGCGAATCACGGCGCTCACGAATGGAGGAGCGATTCCGGACACGTTCACCTTCAACGTGGTGGCGGAGCCGGAGGGGAAGGTGGTGGGGACGCTGGACGAGGACTTCGCGGTGGAGTCGACGCCGGGGGACATCTTCCTGCTGGGGACGACGGCGTGGAGGATTCAACGGGTGATGGGGGCGTCGGTGATGGTGGAGAACGCGCACGGGCAGCCGCCGACGGTGCCGTTCTGGCGAGGCGAGGCGCCGGGCCGCACGGACGAGCTGAGCTTCCACGTGGGGCGGCTGCGCGAGGAGCTGACGGCGCGGAAGGACGCGGCGCTGTTCCTGGAGAAGGAGCTGAGGGTGCCGCCGCCAGCGGTGGACGCGCTGCTGGCGTACCTGAGGGCGGGGCAGCAGGTACTGGGCACGGTGCCGAGCCACACCACGATCGTCGCCGAGCGCTTCTTCGACGAGGCGGGAGGGATGCAGCTCATCCTCCACGCGCCGTTCGGGAGCCGGGTGAACCGGGCGTGGGGCCTGGCGTTGCGCAAGCGCTTCTGCCGCACGTTCGACTTCGAGCTGCAGGCGGCGGCGACGGAGGACGGGCTGCTGTTGTCGCTGGGCGAGCAGCACTCGTTCCCATTGGAGGACATCTTCCAGTTCCTGAATCCGGAGAACGTGGAGGAGGTGCTGGTGCAGGCGGTGCTGCAGGTGCCGCTGTTCGGGACGCGGTTCCGGTGGAACGCGACGCGGGCGCTGTCGCTGTCGCGGTTCTCGGGGGGGAAGCGGGTGGCGCCGAACCTCCAGCGGGCGAGGAGCGAGGACCTGCTGGCGGCGGTGTTCCCGGCACAGGTGGGGTGTCAGGACAACCATGGAGGGGCGGACGTCGAGCTGCCGGACCATCCGCTGGTGAAGCAGACGATGGAGGACTGCCTGCGCGAGGCGATGGACATCGACGGCCTGCGCGAGGTGCTGAGGCGGATGAAGGACGGGCGCATCAAGCTGGTGGCGAAGGACGTGCCGGAGCCGAGCCTGTTCGCGCACCAGATGGTGAACAGCCAGCCGTACACGTTCCTGGACGACGCACCGGCGGAGGAGCGGCGGGTGCGCAACGTGGTGCTGCGGCGGACCTTGCCGGCGGAGGACGCGGCGTCGTTCGGAGCGCTGGACGCGGACGCCATCGACCAGGTGGTGCGGGACGCGGCGCCGCCGATGCGGGACGAGGACGAGCTGCACGACGCGCTGCTGCAACTGGTGCTGTTGCCAGAGGCGGAGGTGCCAGGGCGCTTCGTCTCGAGCCTGCTGGCGCAGCGGCGGGTGGCATGGCTGGAAGTGGGAGGGAGGCGGTTCCTGGTGCCGGCGGAGCGACAGGGGGCGATCCGGGCGCTCTTCCCCGAGGTGCCATTGCAGCCGGAGCTGCAGCCGTTGCCGGGGGACAAGCCGGTGGAGCGGGACGCGGCGGTGCAGCAGGTGGTGCGAGGGTGGATGGAGCTGTTGGGGCCGACGACGGCGGGAGAGCTGGCGGAGCAGACGGCGCTGGACGAGTCCGAGGTCTTCCTGTCGTTGCACCAGTTGGAGGCGACGGGAGGAATCCTGCGAGGCCGGTTCCGCCCCTTCATCCCTCACCAGGAACAACAGTCACAGCCCCAATCAAAGCCTCAATCACAGCCCCAATCACATCCTCAACCAAGGACAGATCCCCTCTCCCTCCGGGAGAGGGACGGGGTGAGGGTGTCGGAGATCCCGGGTTCCACCCCGGCCGTGGTGGAGTGGTGCGATCGCCGTCTCCTCCAGCGAATCCACCGGCTGACGGTGGGACGCCTGCGCAAGGAGATCGAGCCACTCAGTGCCCAGGACTTCATGCGCTTCCTCTTCCGGTGGCACCACCTGGAGGAACTGGACGCGCTGCGAGGCTCGACGGGCCTCTCGAAGGCGATCACCCTGCTGCAGGGTTACGAAGCGCCGGCCTCGGCGTGGGAGCGCTACCTGTTGCCCGCGCGGATGAAGGGCTACCTGGGAGACCTGCTGGAGCGGGCCTGCTACTCGGGCGAGGTGGCCTGGGGACGCCTCACCCAGAAGGACGCGAAGCCCGCGCCCGGCCCGCGCCGGGGAGCCCCGGCCACGCCCCCCGAGCCCGAGCCCACCCGCTCGCGAGCGGCGACACCGAACCGCAACGCGAGCCTGACCTTCGTGCGGCGAGAGGACCTGGACTGGATGCTCTCGGCGGCGAGGCCGAACGCGGTGCTGTCGGACGGGGGCGTCTGGGTGCCACCGGACCTGTCGGGGCCGGCGAGGGACGTGGTGGCGGTGCTGGAGCAGCGAGGCGCGTGCTTCTTCAACGACCTGTGCTCGCGCTCGCGCCGGCTGCCCGCGGAGGTGGAGGACGCGCTGTGGGAACTCGTGGCGCGAGGCCTCGTCACAGCGGACGCGGTGCAGAACCTGCGAGTGCTGCAGAGCCCGGCGCAGCGCAAGCGCCAGAAGCTGTTGCAGCGAGGAGGCCCGGGCCGCTGGAGCCTGCTGGTGCCCTCGGAGCCGAAGGCGGAGGAGGAAGTCCGGGAGTCACTGGCCCGGCTGTTCCTCCAGCGTTACGGCATCGTCTGGAGGGACCTGGTGATGCGCGAGTCATTGGCGCCCACGTGGCGCGAGCTGCTGTACGTGTACCGGCGGATGGAGGCGCGAGGAGAAATCCGCGGAGGCCGCTTCGTGGCGGGCTTCGTGGGAGAGCAGTTCGCTTTGCCAGAGGCGGTGGACGTCGCGCGAGCAGTGCGGCGGCAGGCGCCCTCGGGAGTGAGGGTGCAGCTCTCGGCGGTGGATCCACTCAACCTCACGGGAGTGGTGACGCCGGGCCCGCGAGTGCCGGCGACGGTGGGCAACGTCGTCACCTATGTGGACGGAGTGCCGCAGGGCTTCGACGCGCGGGGAGACGACGAGGATGGGGTGGAGGAGTCCAGCCCTGGCGAGACGGCCCAGACCAACTGACCTCATCCGGGCGAACTGTTCGGGTCAGGGAGCAATCCCTCCAGTGCGGCGAGGCGCTTCGTGGTCTGTATTTCATCCTCGAGATAGGTGTTGGGCTCGGGGAAGACTTGCTCCACCAGGGCACAGAGTCGAAGGGCTTTTTCCAGGGATTCTTTCGTCCGCTCGAGATTCCAATATCTGAGTTTGAAGAACCACGCATCCTCGAGTATGGCCAATGCCTTCTGTTCCCCTTCTTCGTAGAGCTTCATCGCTCCCAGTGGATCGTTCTGGAAGGTATCCAGGAAATTACCCAGCTCCAGAATGACGGGAGCGCCACGGTTCGAACCCAGGATGGCCAGTTCGAGGAGGCGCTGGATTTCAGAGAATACCTCCTCCGGGTTTCTGCCGGGTTGGTCGATGACCTGTTGTACCCGGGCCAGGTAGAGAAGGTTGGGGGTGAAGGCAGGACATTCTTCCGCGAGCTCGCGAAGCAGTCTCAGTTGCTCCCGGTTTCCTCGCTCGTGCTCACCGGCTTTTCTGGCTGCCTCGAATCTCTTGACCAGTTCGTCCACGCTGAGATGTGTCATGAGGTTGCCCCTACAGCTTCTCCATCAGCCGTTTTGGATTCTGAAGAATCTTGACCACACTATTGAGCTGCGCCTTGGTCGCCAGGCTGAAGTCTTCCCGCTCCAGCATTTGTTTGACTTCGAAGAGCGTGTAGTCCTTGAGTTGTGAGGGAAAATTGCGCGCACGCTGAAGCGTGGCGGGAAGCTGTCCCACCCGCATATTCAGCAAGGAGATCCTGTCCAACATTCGCGCGGCCATTGGGGCAGCGATGAGTCCCGATGCTTTTGCCTCGGCAATCAGGACTTGCGCCTCTGCGAACTGGCCGTTGTTGATGAGAGCCCAGATCCGAGCGGAGACCGTGTTGCAGCTCTCATCAGCCGTGTCCGTTGCCTGAGGTGTACCCGGCACCTGGCGGACCGCGCTGCTTTCATGACTGCATCCGCTCGCAAGAAGGACGGCTCCCATGAGGAGCAGACAGGTCTTCATGCTTGGACTCCCAGGGTGGAGCTGCTTGCGATGGGGATTGTGTCAAAGAGGGGGGCGGCGCATGCTCTTGGGGACACACCTTTACAGGCGTACCTGATGGGGATTGATGCCCCCCTCGTCCCTTGGGAAAAGGGAAATTGCCGCGAGCAAGTTGTCAGTGCAGTTTCCCAGGAGCGTCCTTCGCGGATCTACCTGAAGGGGATTAGAGTGCGCGCCCTGGAACGGAGATTCCACTAATCCGCCGGAATAGAGAGAGAGCATAGCGGTCAGTCATCCCACTGACGTAGTCTGTCACCCGAAGGAGTCGGTGATACGTGGACGAGAAGCTTTTCTTGCCGGCCCTTTGCTCCATTAGCGCAACCAGCTTTTCATCTCGCTGCGAGGGCTTTTCCTTCATCGCAGCAACGACGAAGGACGAAAGAAGCCCACCCAGCGCTTCGTATCCAGCGAGTTCAATCTCCAGTACGCTCGTGGCCTTGTAGCACTTTGCTTGAGCGAGTTGCTGCAGTTGCTGCAAGTCACTTGCGGAGGGAATAACCTTTGACAGAGAGCGCTCGAACTTCCCCTCGAGTATTTGGGGCTCATTGGCCATGAATGCCTCGACGCATTCCCTTAGGAACTGACCAACTGCCATGGCGCGCAGATATCCAATGGCGCTGCGCTTGTCCTCGGTTCGCTTGTATTCGTCCTCTTTGAACCCCGAGACTTTCCGGACTACTGGGAGGAGGACTGATTCGGCGGCTTCTGCCGCGACGTAGCCGAGCCGCACCCCGTCCTCGATGTCAAGGATGGAGTAACAAATATCGTCTGCAGCCTCGACCAGAAACGCAAGAGGGTGTCGTGTCCAGGCCAAGCCATCGAAGCTGGGCTGTTGCGGTACCAAGCCAACCTCGTCAGCCACCAGCCGAAACAAGGGTGCCTCCGATTGGTTGAAACCGTGCTTCTTCAAGTCCGCTCGCAGTGAGTTCTTGTTCTCGTTGGAGAGCTCCAGCGCTTTGTGTGACTCTCTTGGGTACTTGGTGAATGTAGCAAGCGTCGCTGCAGTCAGTTGCATGCCCCCGTCTCCTTCAAGCTGGAGGCGGGACAACAGTCTGAACCCTTGCGCGTTGCCCTCGAACTTCAAGAGGTCCATGCGCTCGCGGCCGGTGAGATTGGTTAGGAATTGCTGTCCATCACCGTGCTCGAAGAAGGAAGCAATCGCGGACTCACCGCTGTGTCCGAAGGGAGGGTTCCCGATGTCGTGAGCCAAGCATGCGGCAGCAACAACTGCACCCACATCCTGCGGGAACCGCTCAGGCAACTGGTCTCTCTCTCGGATCCGCTTCCCGACCGCGATTCCAAGCGACCGCCCCACCGAGGCCGCTTCCAAGCTGTGGGTCAGTCGCGAGTGGACGACATCGTCCTCGGGCAATGGGAACACCTGCGTCTTGTCGTGCATACGGCGGAATGCCGTAGAGAAGAGGATCCGATCCCAGTCTCGCTCGAATGCGCTGCGCTCGGGCTCCTCGGTCTTCTCCAGGAGTGTGCCGTCATTCCTGAGGCGCTTTGTCGAGAGCAACTTTTGCCAGTCCAAGGATGACCTCGTGTAGAAGGAACTCTGTAGAGCATAGCGCACAACAACTGCCCAGGCACTTACTGATGTAGTGTCATGAAATCTACTTTCTCTCGGCAGAACGGCGTACTGCCAGAGCTATGGGGGAGAGCCAGGCCACTTCTACATCGAAGCGTCGGACCTTCATCTCCGAGAGCAAACGGTATAGACGCTGAGAAATGAGTATCAGCGGTTGGGTACGGAACAGGCCCTGCCGCAGACCGACTCGCTGACGGGTGCACGCCCAATCATTTCCGTCGAGACTCGACCGAGAAACGTAGACCTCGGAGAGCACACGGAGTCCCAGGACGTGTCCCTTGGGGCAGCGAGCCGTATCGGGCTCTGGCGCGAAGAAGCTGTTGCCGACCCGGGTGGGTGCGGCCACTTCCAATGAACACGAGGGAATGACGAGCTGCCGCCATGCCTTGCTCCGCTCGCCCTGCTTTCCCAGTACGGGCCGCAATTCCATCCCCGTGATGCCGTGCGCACGCAGTGCTTCGGCCAGTCGCGAGGAAACCACGAGTTCACCCCCGAGCGTCTGCGCGATGTCCCGCCCCTTGGGGATGCGTTTGAGGTCGAGCCGCAGCTCGGAGACCTGCCGTGCGCCGGATCCACAGGTGGCGCATGCCTGGGACTCGTCATAGCGGGTGCCGCACTCCTCGCCCGTGGGCTCGAAGAAGGGCCGGACCCTCATCCAGAGCAGCTCGGCGGATTGTAGCTCGCGCTGTGAATAGCGGCGGCGCACCTGCCAGAAGGTAACCATCGTCGTTCCCTGGCGGTGCTCTTCCTGCTCGTGCTTGCGAATGGCCTCGACCAGTGGGTCATCCACGTCCAGTTCGAGCCGGCGGGTGATGTCCCAATCCTCGCCAACACCTGGCGGAAGGAAGTGCTGGGCTTTGTCCGAGGAGATCCGGATTTCGATGGTTTCACGCATGGCGTCTAGAAATGCACCCCGGGGAGCGGATATTTTGCGTAGACCTTTCGCATGATCTCTTGCTGTTGAGCGGGGCTGGGGATTTCCTGCCCATAGGGATGCTCGCGCCGGAAGGCATTGGTAATGAGTTGATGATAGGCGGGGTCCACATCAACCGTCGGCCCATCGTCAACACCACCGAGATACTTGGGATGCAGGTGGTGTTTCTGCTTCGGCTTCCCGAATAAATGGGGGAAGGCAGTTCGGGCCTCCGCCTGACCCTTGTCGAAGTTCTCGCGCGCGACCTTCGGGTCCAGGATCTTCGTGAGTGGTGATGGGCCAGCGGGCTTGGGCTGCTGGGTTGCCTTGGGCTGAGAGGCTTGCGGCTTGGGCTGCTCAGCGGGAGGAGGCTTGACCGGTAGAGAAGGGGTGTTGCGGATACGTGGCGTGCGGAAGAACTTGGGACCGAGCGCTACGATTTCAGAACCATGTTCATCGCTGGCATCGAGCCCCAGGCGCATGGGGCCGGATACGGCCGCACAGCCCTCGAGGATGGTCAGCCATAGCGAGAGCAGCACAATCATGCGCATCGGGATTGTTCTCAAGACGCGTGGTGACTACACATGCGCCGGATGGCTCGACGAGACGGCGGCTGGGTCTTCCAGGGCCGCCGCCTCGCCGTTGCGGACAACGCGCTACTTCGCGCGCCCTTCCTTCCACGCCTGCAACAGCTGCTCATAGGGCACGGTCTCGCCCTTGGGCTTCTCGTTGGCGAGCTTCGCGTGCGGCGCTCCCGGCGCGTCCAGCCAGAAGCTCGCCTCCTTCACCGGGTTGAGCTTGGGCGGGCAGTTCTGCATGCCCGCGCGCTCCAGCCGGCCCAGTACGTCGTCCATCTGCTCGGCCAGCGCGTCCATGGCCTGCTGCGGCGTCTTCTCGCCCTCGACGGCCAGGCTGATGTTCTGCCACCACAGCTGCGCCAGCTTCGGGTAGTCCGGCACGTTGGTGCCCGTGGGCGTCCACGCCACGCGCGCCGGGCTCCGGTAGAACTCCACCAGGCCGCCGTACCGGTCCGCCACCTTCGTCACGTGCTCGGAGCGCACGTCCGAGTCACGCACCGGCGTCAGCCCCACCAGGAACTTCTTCAGCGACGTCGTCTTCGCCACCGTGAACTGCGCGTACAGCCACGCCGCCTTCCGCTTCTCCAGCGGGGTGCTCTTGAGCATCGTCCACGAGCCCGTGTCCTGGTAGCCGAGCTTCATGCCGTCCTGCCAGTACGGGCCGTGCGGCGAGGGCGCCATGCGCCACTTCGGCGTTCCGTCCGCGTTCACCACCGGCAGCCCCGGCTTCGTCAACGGCGCCGTGAAGGCCGTGTACCAGAAGATCTGCTGCGCCACGTTGCCCTGGCCGGGGACCGGTCCCGCCTCGGAGAACGTCATGCCGGCCGCCTGGGGCGGTGCGTACTTCTTCAGCCACTCGATGTACTTCGTCAGCGCGTACACCGCGGCCGGGCCGTTCGTCTCGCCACCGCGCGCCACCGAGGCGCCCGCCGGGTTGCAGCCCTCGACGCGGATGCCCCACTCGTCCACCGGCTTGCCGTTGGGCAGGCCCTTGTCTCCCACGCCCGCCATGGACAGCCACGCGTCCGTGAAGCGCCAGCCCAGCGACGGGTCCTTCTTCCCGTAGTCCATGTGGCCGTACACCCGGACGCCGTCGAGCTCCTTCACGTCGTGGGTGAAGAACTCGGCGATGTCCTCGTAGGCGGACCAGTTCACCGGCACGCCCAGCTCGTAGCCGTACTTCTTCTTGAAGCGCTCGCGCAGGTCCGGCCGGCTGAACCAGTCCTGGCGGAACCAGTACAGGTTGGCGAACTGCTGGTCCGGCAGCTGGTACAGCTTCCCGTCCGGGCCGGTGACGAAGCTCTTCCCCATGAAGTCGTCGATGTCGAGCGTGGGCAGCGTCACGTCCTTGCCCTCGCCCGCCATGAAGTCCGACAGCGGGATCACATGCCCGTAGCGCACGTGCGTGCCAATCAGATCGCTGTCATTCACATACATGTCATAGATGTTGCGGCCCGACTGCATCTGGGTCTGCAGCTTCTCGATGACATCGCCTTCCTGGATGAGGTCATGCTTGACCTTGATGCCCGTCATCTCCTCGAAGGCCTTGGCCATCGTCTTGGCCTCGTAGACGTGGGTGTCGATCGTCTCCGAGACCACGTTGATGGTCTGCCCGCGGTAGGGGGCGGCGGCCTCGCGGAACCACTTCAGCTCCGCGAGCTGCTGCTCCCGGGTGAGGGTGCTCGGCTGGAACTCCTGGTCCACCCACTTCTCGGCGGCCTTCTCCAGCGCGGCCAGGTCCGCCTGCTGCTGCTGGGCGGTGGCGGCGGGCTTCGCACCTTCCTCTGGCTTCGACTCCTTCTTGCACCCGGCGATGGGGACTGCCACGGCCAGTGCCAGCACACACTTCAACGTGTTCTTCAACGGGTTACCCCCAGCGAGCAATGAAGAGCATGAACAGCAACGACAGACCCAAGGCGAACCAGACGGAGGCATCCGTCAGCCCCACCCATGCGAGGTGGATGAAGGCGCTGCCCATGAGCCCCACGAAGAGGCGGTCTCCGCGGGTGGTGGCCATGGGCAGCAGGCCGCGGCGGGGCAGGGAAGGGGAGCGGATTCCCCAGACGGTATAGGCGGCGAGCAGCAGCACGATGACCACGAAGAAGCCGGCCGTGGGCGCGGTCCAGGCCATCCATTCCAGGTCCATGGGGGCTCACACCCTTCCCAGGGCGAAGCCCTTGGCGATGTAGTTGCGCACGAAGTAGATGACGACCGCGCCGGGCACGAGCGTCAGCACTCCGGCGGCGGCGAGCAGGCCCCAGTCCATGCCGGCGGCGCTCACGGTGCGCGTCATGGTGGCGACGATGGGCTTGGCCTCCACGGACGTCAGCGTGCGCGCCAGCAGCAATTCCACCCAGCTGAACATGAAGCAGAAGAACGCCGTCACGCCCACGCCCGAGCGGATGAGCGGCAGGAAGATGCGCAGGAAGAAGCGGGGGAAGCTGTACCCGTCGATGTATGCCGTCTCGTCGATCTCCCGCGGCACGCCGGACATGAAGCCCTCGAGAATCCACACGGCCAGGGGCACGGTGAAGAGCATGTGCGCCAGGGCCACGGCCCACGGCGTGTCGAACAGGCCGATGCTCGAGTAGAGCTGGAAGAAGGGGAGGAGGAACACGGCCGGGGGCGACATGCGGTTGCTCAGCAGCCAGAAGAAGAGGTGCGAGTCGCCGAGGAAGCGGTAGCGCGAGAAGGCATAGGCCGCGGGCAGCGCCAGCAGCACGGAGAGCACGGTGTTGATGCCCACGTACGTGAGCGAGTTGAGGTAGCCGTTGCTCCAGTCCGGGTCCGTGAAGATGGTGACGTAGTTGGCGAACGTGGGATTCCGGGGCCAGAGCGTGAAGCCGCCCAATATCTCCTCGTTCGTCTTCAGCGACATGCCCACCAGCCAGTAGATGGGGATGAAGCTGAGCAGCAGGTAGAGGGGCACGGCGAGCCGTCTCATCGCGCCTCCTTCGAGCCAGCCGTCGCCGTCATGGCCGTGTAGAAGATGTAGCTGAGCAGCAGGATGACGAGGAAGTACACGAGCGAGAAGGCCGCCGCCGGGCCGAGGTCGAACTGGCCCACCGCGAGCCGCGTGAGGTACTGGCTCAGGAAGGTGGTGGCGTTGCCGGGTCCGCCGCCGGTGAGGACGAAGGGCTCGGTGTAGATCATGAAGCTGTCCATGAAGCGCAGCAGCACGGCGATGGTCAGCACGCCGCGCAGCCGGGGCAGTTGGATGAAGCGGAACGTGGCCCAGGCCGAGGCGCCGTCGATACGGGCCGCCTGGTAATAGGCCTCGGGGATGGCGCGCAGGCCCGCGTAGCAGAGCAGGGCCACCAGCGGCGTCCAATGCCAGACGTCCATGAGCAGCACCGTGAGCCAGGCATCCAGCGCGTTGGCCGTGTAGTTGTATGGGAAGCCGAGCGCGTTGATGAGCACGCCGAAGAGGCCGATGTCCCCGCGGGCGAAGATCTGCCAGATGGTGCCCACCACGTTGAAGGGGATGAGCAGGGGCAGGCCCAGCAGCACCAGGCACACGGACGCGGCGCGGCCCTCCTTGGGCAGCACCAGCGCGAGCGCCACGCCTAGCGGAATCTCCAGGGCCAGCACCGCCAGCGAGAAGCCGAGCTGCCGCCGCAGCGCTCCGTGCAGCTCGGGGTCCCTCAACACCTTGCGGAACCACTCGGTGCCCACGAAGACCCGCTGCTCCGGGCCGAGGATGTCCTGCACCGAGTAGTTCACCACCGTCATCAACGGGATGATGGCGCTGAAGGCGACGGCCACCAGCACCGGCAGCACCAGCAGCCAGGCACGCTGATTCGTGGGCTTGTTCATGGAATGGCTCGGCCTCCGGCGTACAGCGTCGTCCAGCGCGGCGGCAGCTCCAGCCAGCAGGCCTCGCCCGGCGCGAGCCGCTCCTCCTCGGGCAGCCGCACCTTCAGCGCCTGCGTCCCCAGCCGCGCGGTGGCCAGCTTGTGCCGCCCCAGGTCCTCCACCTGCGTCACCTCGACGCGCACCGAGGACGGCGTGCCCTCGGGGACGCGCCGGAGGAACTCGGGACGGATGCCGAGCCGCAGCTCGCCCCCGTTCTCCCGCGCCCGCGCGCACACGCCCGCGTCCAGCGGCAGCCGCTGCCCCTCCACCACCACCGCGCCGTCCTCCACCGTGCACGGCAGCAGGTTCATCCCCGGGCTGCCGATGAAGTAGCCCACGAAGGTGTCCGCCGGGCGCTCGAAGAGCTCCTGCGGCGTGCCCACCTGCACCACGCGCCCCTGGTTCATCACCACCACCCGGTCCGCGAGCGTCAGCGCCTCCACCTGGTCGTGCGTCACGTACACCAGCGTCATCTTCAGCTGCTCGTGCACCTGCTTCAGCTTGCGGCGCAGCAGCCACTTCACGTGCGGGTCGATGACCGTCAGGGGCTCGTCCAGGAGGATGGCCGCCACGTCCCGGCGCACCAGCCCCCGGCCCAACGAAATCCGCTGGCGCATGTCCGCCGACAGCCCGCTGGCCCGCATGCGCAGGTCCGGGGTGAGCTCCAGCAACTCCGCGACTTCCTCCACCCGGGCCCGTGTCTCGGCGGCCCCCATGCCCCGGTTGCGCAGCGGGAAGGCCAGGTTCTCCGAGACGCTCATCGTGTCGTAGATGACGGGGAACTGGAACACCTGGGCGATGTTGCGCCGCTGCGGCGGGGCCGCGGTGACGTCCACGCCGTCGAAGAGCACCTGTCCCCGGGTGGGCTTCAGCAGGCCGGAGATGATGTTGAGCAGCGTCGTCTTCCCGCACCCGGACGGCCCCAGCAGCGCGTAGGCGCCACCGTCCTCCCAGACGAGCTCCAGGGGGCGCAGCGCGTAGTCCTGCTCGGACGCGGGCGCGGGCACGTAGGCGTGGGCGATGCCGCGAAGCTCAATCCTGGCCATGGGCGGGCGCCTCGGAGGAGAAGGGGGGCGCGGCCATCAACCGGCCCTCGGGGCTGAACACGAACATCCGGGAGGGCGGGACGAACAGCTCCAGCGGCGCGCCGTACGGGTGCCGGTGCACGCCCTCCACCTGCGCGGTGAGCGCCAGCCCCGCGTGCGCCGCGTGCACGAGCGTCTCGGAGCCGCTCACCTCCTCCACCTCCACGTGCGCGGGGATGCGCACGTCTCCGGGGCCTCCGGGCGACAGCCGCACGTGGTGGGCGCGCACCCCCAGCCGGTAGCGCCCCGGCGCGAGCCCTCGCAGGTGCCCGGACAGCGGGAAGGCCACCTCGGGCGACAGGCGCGCTCCCTCCTCGGAGAGCTCGGCGTCCCACAGGTTCATCTGCGGGTCGCTGAAAATCCGGCCCACGCGTTCGGTGGCGGGGGCCTGGTACACCTCCAGCGTCGGGCCCGTCTGCAAGAGGCGGCCCTCGTGGAGCACCGACGTCTTCCCGCCGAGCAGCAGCGCCTCGGTGGGCTCGGTGGTGGCGTACACCACCACGGCGGGGCGGTTGCGGAAGAGCTGGCGGATTTCCGTGCGCAGCTCCTCGCGCAGCTTGTAGTCGAGGTTGGCCAGGGGCTCGTCCAGCAGCAGCAGCGAGGCGTCCTTGGCCAGCGCGCGCGCCATGGCCGTGCGCTGCTGTTGTCCGCCGCTCAGCTCCGCGGGCAGCCGCTGGAGGTAGGGCTCCAGGCGGAGCGCGGCGGCCGTCTCGCGCACGCGCTTGTCCAACTCCGGCCCGCGCAGCTTCCCCGCCAGCCGCAGCGGCGAGGCGATGTTCTCGTAGACGGTGAGGGAAGGGTAGTTGACGAATTGCTGGTACACCATGGCCACGTTGCGGTGGCGCACGTCCACGCGCGTCACGTCGGCCCCATCCGCCCGCAGCGTCCCCGTGGTGGGCTTGTCCAGCCCGGCCATCAGCCGCAGCAGCGACGTCTTCCCCGCCAGCGTGCGGCCCAGCAGGATGTGGAAGGCGCCAGGCTCGAGCTTCAGGTGGATGTCCGCGAGGTGGGTCTCCCCCTCCACCACGCGGGTGACGTTCTCCAGCTCGATGCCATGGCTCACCCGGTGTGTCCCCTCGATGCGCTGCGCCGTGAGTGACCGCGGGCGCATCGTAGGGAGAAGGCTCTCACCGGGTCCAGCGCCAGGAGCGCGGGCTTCACCGGTGCGTCTGGGGCTGGACGCGTCGCATCATGGCACCCTAGCGTCCGGTGTGGACCCACTTCCGGGTCAGGGGGCCGTTCATGCGCCGTCGTCTCGCCATCCTGGGGCTGTTGAGTCTCACTGCTTGTCCCATCCTCGAAGAAGATCCACCCACGCCCGAGCTCGCCGGTACGGTGCAGGGCGTGCTGACTCCGTTCCAGGGGCAGTCGGCCAGCGTGCGCACCACCCCCTCTCCGCTGGAGACCGGGGACCGGAGCCTCTCGCGGGCCGTTGTCGGTGCCCTCGCCTCCAAGGGGGTGCTGCGTACGGGCATTCCCGAAAGACCGCTCCCGGCGCGGGAGTCCCTCATCCTGGGAGAAGTCATCGTCCGCTTCGACGAGGCGAACCTGCCCGTGGAGACGGCCCTCGCGCGGGCGCGGGCGCCCGGCTACCGCGCCGTGCACCGGGGCCGGGTCAGCGAGCACCTGCACGTCATCCGCTACGAGCCCACGGGGGTGAAGGCTCAGTCGCAGCCGGGCGCCGGGGACGCGCGGTCCGTGGGCGCCCTGACGAGCGCGGAGCACACCGCGCTCGTCCAGCGGCTGTCGGCGGTGCCCGGGGTGCGTTACGCGGAGAGCAACCTGCGCGTGAAGGCCTTCTCCCTTCCGAATGATCCGCTCTACTCCCGTCAGTGGCACTACCCGGGCATGAACCTGCCGGCAGCCTGGGACATCACCACCGGCCTGGACTCCATGGTGGTGGCGGTGGTGGACACCGGCATCGTCCGGCACCCGGACCTGGACTCCCGCGTCATCGCGGGCATGGATCTCATCTCGGACCCCGCCAACGCGGGGGATGGCAACGGCGTCGACAATGATCCGACGGACATGGGCAAGGACTCGCCCAACGGCGGCTCCTCGTACCACGGCACGCACGTGGCCGGCACCATCGGCGCGGTGTCCAACAACGGGCTGGGCGTGGCCGGTGTCACCTGGAAGGGGAAGGTGCAGCCGGTGCGCGTGCTGGGCGCCTCGGGCGGCTCGCTGGCGGACATCGCCGCGGGGATGAACTGGGCCTCGGGCGGCTCGGTGCCCGGCGTGCCCGTCAACCCCACGCCCGCGCGCGTCGTCAACCTGAGCCTGGGGGGAGCGGGGAGCGTGCCCCAGTCCGTCCAGGAGATCGTCAACGCGGGCGTGGCCCGGGGCTCCGTCTTCGTCATCGCCGCAGGCAACGAGAACCAGAACGCCACAAACACCTTCCCGTGCAACATGCAGAACGTCATCTGCGTGGGCTCGGTGCGCTTCAACGGCAAGCGCAGCAGCTTCTCCAACTATGGCCCTCCGGTGGATGTGATGGCCGCGGGCGGGCAGACCAGTGAGGACCGCAACGGCGACAGCTACCCGGACGGCGTGCTCTCCACCCTGATGGACGCCCGCAACCAGCCCTCCTACGAGTGGTACAACGGGACGAGCATGGCGGCCCCGCACGTGGCGGGCATCGTGGCGCTGATGCTGGCGGTGAATCCCTCGCTCACCGCCGCCCAGGTGGAGGCCATCCTCAAGGAGACGGCCGACACCTCCAGCCAGTGCGCCGAGGGTTGTGGCGCCGGCCTCGTCAACGCCCAGGCCGCCGTGCTGCGGGCCAAGGGCTCCTCCGGCACCGAGGTGGCGCCGAAGCTCGGGGTGGGCTCCACCCAGCTCTCCTTCTCCGGCGGGGGCTCCCAGCAGCTCTCGGTGCGCAACCTGGGCGGGGGCACGCTCCAGGCCAGCGCGAGTGTCACCGGCGCGCAGGCCTCCTCGGTATCCCTCTCCAGCCGGACGTTGTCGATTCCCGCCTACGGCTCGGTGCCCCTCACGGTGAGCGTCAACCCGGGCACGCTGCCCGATGGCAGCTACGTGGCCCAGCTCTCCCTGCGAGCCACCACCGGAACGGGCTCCGCCGACGTGCTGGTGAAGTTCCGGGTGGGGGCCTCGCAGGACAAGGACGCCGTCATCGCCTTCGCCTACAAGACGCTGCTCGGGGAGTGGCAGGTGGACGACGAGGGGGTGGCCCTGGTGCCGGCGGCGAGCGGCTATGCCTATTCCCTCTCCCTGCCTCCGCGGACCTACTACGCGCTGGCCACCATCGACGATGACGGGGACAACGAGTTCTTCGAGGAGGGAGAGCGCGTGGGCTTCTGGCGTGACGCCACCGAGTTCGAGGCCATCGACGTGAAGCAGGACCAGGTGAGCAAGGACGTCAGCTTCACCCTGGTGCCCTACAGGTCCGTGGAGGAGTCGCCCGAGCCGGTGGTGGGACAGTCCTGCACCAGCGATGCGCAGTGTGGCACCGGGGGCCTGTGCGTGACGGCCTCGCAGGGCTACCCGGGAGGGTACTGCACGCGGGAGTGTCTCACCGCCGCCTGCCCGGTGGGCTCCAAGTGCTACGCCAACACCGAGGGCACGGAGGCCTACTGCTTCGCGACCTGCACGGGCGTGGGAGGCCAGGGCACCTGCCGGACAGGCTACGTCTGCTACGACGATGGGGCCGGTGGCGGAGCATGTGACACCCCTTGAGGGTTGGGAGGGATCCGCTGTTCGCGACAGGACGGGCCGGGCGGCGAGGGGGTGACTGCCTCTCCGCCGGCTCTCCGGGCTGGCCTGGGGTTGACACTCGGCCGCAATCCTCGTTTCCCGGTGCGCGGCCAATGGACATGCTCGGAAAAGCCTTGTTCTCACCAGAGCCCCGTACACCAGAGCCCCGTTCCTTGTTGCAGACGTTGAAGGCCGAGACCCGCCCGCACCACGAGCGCGCCGAGCGCGTGGTGCGCCTGCTGTCTCCGGACCTCACCCCCTCCGGCTACCGGCGCCACCTGGAGGCCCTCCATGGCCTCTACGCCCCGGTGGAAGCCTCCCTCGCCGCGTGCCTGGAGGGCCGCATCCCCGGGCTGCGCCTCGCCGAGCGGTGGAAGGTGCCCCTGCTGGAGGAGGACCTCCGGGCCCTCGGCCATGACGATGCCTCGCTGGCCTGTCTGCCCCGTCACCCGGGCCTGCCCTGCCTGTCCGGGGTGCCCGAGGCGCTCGGGGCCCTGTACGTCCTGGAGGGCGCGACGCTCGGGGGGCAGCTCATCCTGCGCCACCTCACCCGGCACTTCGCGGGTGCTGCCGTGGGCGGGTTCGCCTTCTTCCGGGCCTATGGCGAGGCCGTGGGGCCCATGTGGAAGGCCTTCGGCGAGGCCCTGACGCGCGCCTGCCCGGAGCCGGCACTGGCACCCCGGGTGGTGCGGGGTGCCCAGGACACCTTCGAGGCCTTCGAGGCCTGGCTTCGGGAGGCCCATGTCGATGCGCCCTCCCGTCTCTGAAGTGGAGCTCTCGCAGTGCGAGCGCGAGCCCATCCACCTGCTGGGCGGCATCCAGCCCCACGGGGTGTTGCTGGCCTTCTCGGAGCCGGACTTCACCCTGCGGCTGGTGAGCGCCAACACCGAGGCCCTGCTGGGACGCCCGCCGGAGGCACTCCTGGGCCGGCCGTTGTCGGACGTCCTCCACGCCTCCTCGCTCGTCCTGCTCACCCGGGCCCTGTCCCAGCCGGCCTCCGGCCAGCTGCGCCTCGAGGCCGCGGGCCGCTTCTTCACCGGCGTTCCGCACCGCAGTGACGGGCTGGTGGTGCTGGACCTGGAGCCTGGCACGCCGGGCGCCCACGAGGAGGAGGCGCTGGGGATGGTGGACCTGCTCCTCACGCCGCTGGCCCGCGCCCGGGGCCCCCAGGGGCTGCTCCAGGCGGCGGCGGAGGCGGTGCGCGCGCTCACCCGCTTCGACCGGGTGATGGTGTACCGCTTCGACGCGGACTGGCATGGCGAGGTGCTGGCGGAGAGCCGCGACGAGGCCATGGACAGCTTCCTGGGCCTGCACTTCCCCGCGAGCGACATCCCCGCCCAGGCCCGCGCCCTCTACACGCGCCACACGCTGCGCCTCATCGCCGACGCGCGCGCCGCGCCCGTGCCGCTGCGGCCCCCCGTGCTGCCCTCCGAGGGACGTCCGCTGGACTTGTCCGGCTCGGCCCTGCGCAGCGTGTCCCCGGTGCACCTGGAGTACCTCGCCAACATGGGGGTGGGGGCCTCCATGTCCATCTCCCTGGTGCGCGACGGCCGCCTCTGGGGCCTCATCGCGTGCCACCACCGCACGCCCCTGGTGGTACCGGCCGCCACGCGCCGCGCCTGTGATGTGCTGGCCCGGCTGGTGTCGCTGCAGCTCGCCGCCGAGGAGCGCGCCAGCGTGTCCGCCGAGCTCGCCCGCCGCGCCCACTTGCAGACCCTGCTGGTGGAGCGGCTCTCCGAGCAGGCGGGGACGCTGCCCGCGGCCCTCTCCCAGCAGACGGAGCTCCTGCTCGGCCTCACCGGCGCGGGCGGAGTGGCCCTGCTGCTCGGCGAGGCCCTCATGCTCGTGGGCACCACGCCCTCCGCGGAGGACGTGCGGGAGCTGGCCACCTGGCTCGCCGGACAGCACTTCGACGGCACCTTCCACACGGAGCGCCTCGCGAAGGCGCACCCGCCGGCCGCCGAGTACGCGGACGTGGCCAGCGGGCTGCTCGCGGTGCGCCTGGACGCGGCCTCTCCGCGCTTCATCCTCTGGTTCCGCCCGGAGGTGGCGCGCACCGTCACCTGGGCCGGCAATCCCCAGAAGCCGGTGGTGCCCGGGCCCGGCGCCAGCCGCCTCCACCCGCGTGCCTCCTTCGGCGCTTGGCAGGAGACGGTGCGCGGGGCCAGCGGCCCCTGGACGCCCGAGGACGTGGCCTCCGCCGTCAGCTTCCGCTCGGCCCTGGTGGGCGTGCTGCTGCGCCATGCCGCCGCCCTCGCCCGCTCCAACGCGGAGCTGGACGCCTTCGGCGGCACGGTGGCGCACGACCTCCAGGAGCCGCTGCGCGGCATCCAGCAGTACGTGGGCTTCCTCCTCGAGGACCATGGCGAGCAGCTCGGCGAGGACGGGCGCCGGCAGCTCGAGGAGGTGCGGTGGCTGGCGGGCCGCACCCAGGGGCAGATGGATGCCCTCTTCGAATACAGCCGCGTGGGGCGGGTGGAGCTGGCCTGGGGCGAGGTGGACATGCAGGAGCTGGTGGACGAGGTGCTGCTCACCGTGTCCGCCCGGCTCCAGGAGAACCGTCTGGAGGTGCGGATGCCCCGGCGTCTGCCCCGGGTGCGGTGTGACGGGGTCCGCATCCAGCAGGTCTGGGCCAACCTCCTCACCAATGCCGCCAAGTACCACCGGAAGGACGGGCCGCGGTGGGTGGAGCTGGGCTTCCACGGCCCGGGCGAGCCCCTGTCCCATCCGGCACGGCGGCGGCCGGATGAGTACGTCTTCCATGTCCGGGACAACGGCATCGGCATCGCGGAGCGGTTCCACGAGGACATCTTCGAGATGTTCCGCCGGCTGCACCCCGCCCACGCCTACGGGGGCGGAAGTGGGGCGGGTCTCGCCATCGCCCGGAGGCTCGTCCGGCTGCACGGGGGCGAGCTGTGGGTGGAGTCCTCTCCCGGCCAGGGCTCCACCTTCTCCTTCACGCTGGGAGAGAGGCCCCGCTGATGCAACGGCCCCTGCTGCTCGTGGAGGACAGTGATCCGGACTCGGAGGCGCTGTTGCGCGTGGCCCGCAAGCTGCCGCTGTCCGCGCCCGTGGTGCGCTCGACTACCTCTTCCAGCGGGGGGCGTACGCGGAGGCTCCCCAGCCGGTGCTGGTGCTGCTGGACCTGAACCTGCCGGGCATCGGGGGCCAGGAGGTGCTCGCCCAGCTCAGGGCGGACCCGGTGCTGCGCTCCCTTCCCGTCATCATCTTCTCCAACTCCACCGAGGCGCGGGACGTGCGCTCGGCCTACGGCGGGGGTGCCAACAGCTACCTCTTCAAGCCGAGCGGCGCCGTCGAGTTGCAGGAGGCCGCGCGCGCGCTGGAGTGCTTCTGGTTCAGCGCCGCGCTGCTTCCCGGACTGGAGGAGCCCACGGGATGAGCCTGCGTGTGCTGCTCATCGACGACAGCCTCGCGGATCAGCGGGCGCTGCGCAGGGCGCTCGAGAAGGACACGGAGACGCGGTGGGAGGTGGAGCAGGCCAGCTCCGCCGAGGAGGCCCTGGAGCGCTTGCGCCACCCTCCAGCGCCCGACGCGCTGGTGCTGGACTTCCACCTCCTGGAGGTGACGCGGGGAGGGGAGCGGCCGCTCGAGCGCGAGGAGGTGGACCTGTTCGCGCTGGTGCGGGTGAAGGTGCGCGAGCTGGGGCCCCTGGTGGCCACGCACCCGGTGCACCTGCACGTGGAGGGCACGGACTTCCAGGGCAAGTGGGACGAGGCGAGCCTGGAGCGGGTGTTGGACAACCTGCTGGGCAACGCGGTGAAGTACAGCCCGCGCGGAGGCTCCATCGACGTGTGGCTGGCCGAGGAGTCTTCGGGGCCGGAGGGCTGGGTGCGGCTGAAGGTGCAGGACCAGGGGATGGGGATACCGGCGGCGGACCTGCCGCACATCTTCGAGCGCTTCCGCCGGGGCCGGAACGTGGCCCCGGTGATTTCTGGCAGTGGCGTGGGACTGGCGAGCGCGCACCGGCTGGTGGAGCTGCACGGCGGAACGCTCACGGTGGAGAGCGAGGAGGGCAGGGGCTCCTGCTTCACCGTGCGCCTGCCCCGAGCGCTGAGCGTGCGCGAGTCCCAGGTGGAGCAGGAGCAGTCGGCCTGAGGTTTCAGGGGCCGATGGAAGTGGGGGGACGAATCGGGGCGCCCACGCCGATGTAGCACTTGCCCTGGTACTCGGCCGCGCCTTCGGAACAGGGAGGGCGTCTGGCGACTTCCAGCCAGCACCCACCGCGGATCTCCACTTCGTCTCGCTTGGGATTGCACGGAGGCTTCTTCTGACCCGCCACGGGTTTGTCAGGCATGGGGAATCCTTCAATCCCGGCCCAGGAGTCGTCACTCGTGCGGCTGAGGACCAGTTCTTCCACCGTGGAGTGCGCTTCCTGTGAGTGCAGCTCCTGAGGCGGGTGCTCGGTGGCCCGTGGCCAGAGGACCACCGTGAGCGCGAGCAGCGCGGCCAGCGCCAGAGCCGCCCTGGGCGAGCCGAGCCGGCCCGCCGGACGCGGACGGGACTCCTTCGGACCTCCCGTCAGGTGGGCGCGCACCTCCGGCCGGGCGTCGATGCGCATGAAGGTCGCCGCCCATCGCTCGAGCATCCACGTGAGCTGCCGGGGTTGTCCGTTCCCGGGAGCGTGCTCCACCTCCAGCGCGAGGTAGGGCGGGGTGACGTTGGCGGTGGCGCGCACCTGCCAGTTCTCTTCCGCGCGCAGATCTCCCTTGGGGGCGGGCATGAGCACCAGGGCGGGGTTGCCCGTCTCGGTGTTGCGAGCCTCGTACAGGCGGCCCAGCCCACCGCCGATGGCGCGATGGCGCAGGGTGACGCGATACGGCCCCAGTGCTCCTCCGCTCCAGGGTTTGTCTTCTTCTTTCATTCGCTCCTCCGATCCCGGGTTCCTAGCACGGCGACACGGCTGATGACCATACAGGTCAATATTGTCCACCCGGGCCATACCACGTCCGCGGTAGGGCGGTGGGTTCAATGAGCGGAACCGAGGCCGGAGGAGAGTTGAGGGCCCGTGCTTGGTCGCGACGTTGGAAGAGCCGATGAAGCAGAGGACGCTGTAGGTGGACTATGCGCATCTGCTGCGCCGTACTTTCGTGCTGGGTGTCTTCGTCCGTTCTCAATGCGGATGCAGCAGGCAGGTGCAGGCGTACTTGAGGCCACTCGGTGGGGTCCTCGCCATCCTGGAGCACCAGGGACTGCTCAGGCGGGCCGATGCTGGTTGCGGCACTTGGAACACGCTAGCTTGGCAGACGTGGTGCTGAAGCTGGCGCAGCCACTATCAAGTCGCTCTAGCCTTCTGAGGAGCCGTGGCTCGGGAGAGGCTGTGTGCCCCAAGGGGTTGCTCGGCCCTCAGCACTGGCGCCGTACATGGCCTTGCTGACCCCAGCAGTTGCCCTACGCGGACGCCCTGCACCAGCCCGCTGCCCGCAGCGGGGCCTCTATCTCTTTTTGTTGGGAGACAAGCAGCCTCGTTTCGTGCTCTCAACCTTCGTGCTAGTAGGAGCAAGCGGCACTCCTACCTTGGTGACCTCTCTCTATCTACTGGAATCAGTGAGTTAATGGAACGTCTCTCAGAGAAAGCGCAGGATTCTCTCTCCGCTGCTCTCCGCCATGTGCGGGACGCAGAGCATCTCGCAGACGCTTCGAACCCACATGCCTCTCTCGATCAGGCATTCCATCTGGCGGGATTTGGGCCGGAGTGCGTGCGGAAGGCGACTTTGAGCGATCGCGCATTGGACAAGGCGATTGGACATGGGGTAGGGCCCAGCGCTGAGATGGCGCTAAGCGCAGCTCTTGCCTGGGACGTTGTCGCGCACCGCTACCGACTGGGGGACTGGGCTGAGCGGTTCTCAACCTTGAGGCAGTGGTCTGTCGACTCCCGATATGCGCGCACAGGCCGCTTCACGGCAACCGAGGTTCAGGCGCTTCTCTCCGACGCTCGTAGGGCTGTCGATGAGGTTGTGTGGGCGATCTGGGCCGATGGTCGGCTTCCGAGGACGTTCACATGGTAACCTTTGACGACGTCCTGCCCACGCTCGTGCGCGTCATCGAGGAATCGTCGGTCGCCGCGACGATTCGGCGTGCCGGTGTGGTCCGGGATCTGGAGGGCCGTGTTCGCCTTATCATAGAGCCAGATCCATCTCAGCCAATACCAGATATGAGCGCGTTGGAGCAAGCTCTCGTGCAAGCCCTTCAGCGGTGGATCGAGCCCCCTTTGCTAATGACGACGGACCTGCGGGAGCCCGGGCGGCTAGCGCGAGCGTTGATGGGCAAGAGCAACATACAGTGGCCTGATGCCCGTTACGTACAGTCGAGCACGCTCCAAGAGGTGCCTGCCACCCCTGGTCGCTGGAACAAGATCGAACGGCGGCTTTCCAAGTACGATTGGGTTCGGGACGAGAGAGCGACGCCCCCATGGCCTTTGAGAGAAGGTTCTCCACCGATCGTCACTTTTTATTCTTTCAAGGGAGGTGTTGGACGTACCACTCTGCTCGCATCGTGCGCGTGGCAACTCGCCGAATTGGGCAAGAAGGTGGTCGTAGTCGACCTGGATGTCGAGGCTCCTGGATTGTCAGCCCTATTCGAGGTTGAGAGTCGGCGGGGCGTGGTTGACTTTCTCGTGGACTTCATTGGGACTGGCCAAATTGATATGGACGGGTTGGTTTCTGCGCCGGGTTCCTTGGGTCCGTTGAAAGGCAACATTGAGGTTGTTACAGCGGGAAACCTTGATGAGCGCTACTTCGAGAAGCTGTCCCGGCTCGATTTTATCGGGGGCGGGCTGCTGGATGTTAAGGGAGAGAGTCCCGTTGAACGGGGGCTACGCCACCTCCTGGGCGCGTTGCGCGGTCGTCAAGCCGATTACATCTTTATTGATTCACGGGCTGGCTTACATGACATCGCAGGACTGTCTCTTCACGGGCTCGCACACGTAGATGTGTTCGTAAGTCGTGCATCCGAACAGGGGTACCGCGGACTTGAACTGACGCTCCAGGCTCTGGGCAGGCGCAAGAAGGTGGATGACCTGCTTTGCGTCGTGGCTCACTCATTGGCCCCTCCAGATCCAGCCTCTCAGGAAGCCAAGATTGAGGAGGAGGAGTTCCTCAAGAGGGCTTACCGTGCGTTTGACCAAAGCCTTTATGGCAAATTGCCGGAGAGTCCTCAGCTTGAGGATGACGAGGAGCCACATTGGCCGAAAGTCATTCGGCGCCACCCGCTCCTTGAGCGCCTGACGCATCTCGGTGCCGCACGTGAGGTGTTGTTCTCAGAGGGCTACAAGCAACTCCTCGAACGCATTGTCGAATTGTGCGAACCAGAAGAAGACGTGGAAAGCACGAGTGAGGAAGGCATCCAATGACCAACCAGGAGAGGCTCAAGCTTCTGGAGAAAATGTCCCGCCTCAAGCATGTCGAGGACGAGAACGTCAGCACGGCCGATGTCTTTCTACCACTGCCGATGCATCGGATGGCCTTGCGGCCGGAGATGGTTATCATCCGAGGAGGCCGTGGGACGGGAAAGAGTGCGTTGTTCCGGTTCCTTCGGACTTCGGGACCGCTTTTGAGAGATTTTTTTCAGGATACGAGCCTGCCTGACGCTTCTTTCATTGACGCGTTCTCCGATGACAGTCAGGCGCACCCGCAGCCGATCGTGCTGGATAGTATCGCCGCCACTAGGTCCATGGGCTCTTTGCGTGTTTTCTGGATGACGCATCTGCTCGTACGCATCCAAGCTGGTTTGCCAGGTAGCCCTCCGCTTCCTCCACAACTTGTGACGGTTCGTGAGGGGCGCGAGCATGATCTGGCTCAATGGCTGCCGTGGGCCGAGGCGAATATCGGTCAGGTGGCCTCCGCCTTGGATGGGCTGGAGAGCTATCTCTCGAAGCAGAAGCGCACGGTTTTTGCCACCTACGATCATCTTGACCGACTCGGAGAGTTTGATCGTGAGGTCCGAAGTCGATACGCCAGTAGTTTGCTGGCACTTTGGCTTTCGCTGTCAAACCGATTTCGCCACCTTCGCGCGAAGATCTTCCTTCGAGACGATCTATTCGAGGACGCGGAGGGTAGTTTTGCCGATGCGAGCAAGTTGCGACCACGCTCAATTGCGCTCGATTGGACTGTTGAAGCACTCTACCGCGTTGTCGTGCGTCAACTTGCCGCACCCTCCGATGAGCACCCCTCAAGACTCAAGGAGATGCGTACATGGCTTCGGTCTATCGCGGGGCTTCAACTCACGGAACGTCAGGGCTTTGGTCTCCTCCCTGGGGAGATGCCAGAAACAGTGCAAAGGGCATTTGCTGATCGCCTTACTGGCAGATTGATGGGCAAGGGTTTAAAAAAAGGGTTCACCTACAGATGGATTCCGAACCGCCTGCAAGATGCGAATGTGCGCATCGTGCCGCGTTCGTTTCTTGTCCTCCTAGGGCATGCTGCTGAAGATGCTAAAAACCGTTCGCCGGGTAATATTAACCGGTTGATGAGCCCACAAAGCCTCGTTGCTGCATTGGTCCCAACTTCGCGAGCCCGTGTCAAAGAGATTTCCGAAGAATACCCAATCGTGAACCGACTGGAGAACCTGCGTGGTTTGGAGGTCATGCTCGAACGGGATGAAGTCATCCGGCGGTTGGCGAAGCCTGTGCCTGCAGAGCATGCGGGTCTCCCGCAGAATGGAGAGAGCGTGCTGGACGAACTCCTGAGGATCGGTGTCCTCAAAGAGCGTGATGACGGTCGCATTGATGTTCCTGACATCTACCGGTATGGGTTCGACATCAAACGCAAGGGCGGAGTGGCCCGCCCGAAGTAGGAATACCGCTTCAATAGATTGGAAAGAGCTGGGGGAGGTGTGAGGCGGCGTGCAGCGGTGCGGGGACTGAGTGGAGGAGGTAGAAGCCGAGGCTCGCGCACGCGACAAGCCAGTATTGTGGGCGTGCGCCGTAAGGGTGAGCCCTTTCAAGGTGAAGGAGAGGACCGCCTCCTGGCAGGGCCTGCAAGAAAGCACTTGGAGATGGAAAGGCAGCCTCGAGCAGGGCGCAGAAGAGCAGGACAAGGCTGCTGGCCCGCCAATCCTTATCGAAAGCAATGCCCCAGCACAGTCCTCTGGAATCAGGGGACACCTGGCTTCACCCTGGGGGCGCTCATTGTCTGCATTCCGTCAGGTCTGCTCTTGCCCTCGTAGCACTCGTGCAGTCGATATATGCCGTCGGGCGACCTCTCCCGGGACGTACTCCTTCTTGGTCTTCTTCTTGGATTTGCGCGGGTGCTTGCGCAGCCTGGCCACTCTCACGTTCGCCGCCAGTTCCAGCAGCGTCCGGCTCAGCTCGGGCGCTGACTGCAACTCATAAGGCCGCCATGTGGGTTCTGGTAATGCAATCATCTCGCTCCGCCAGCACATTCGTCAACAGGCGGATGATGTTTTCACCGTGCCGGGTTGGCTCGTCCAAATGCAACTCGATGCGCCGCAACCTCAACTGGCGCCCTGTCTCGTCCTCTATCCCTACGGCCTGTTCATACACAAGCCCCGTCTCCACTCGCCCCTCCTCCCGCCGCTCCTCCACTGGCGTCGGGTTGGGAGAAGCTCCATGCTCGCGGATGACGAAAGCGGCCTGCTTGTCATGAATGCCGAGCAGAATGCGCGTGGTGGAGAAGTTCCTGTCGGCCAACTACAACTCCCCCGGCCGCACCTGCTCCAGCACCGGCCCCATGAGGGCCCGCTCCTGCGCATGCGCATCCTCGGCGGGCACCATATCCACCACCAGGTCCAACTCCGGCGCATATACCACCAGGGACTGTCCGGGCAGCGCCGCTCCGCGAAACTCTCGCAACGGCTTCATCCTCTTCTCACTGGCCGCCAGGTGGTTGCCGTCCAGCACCCTCACCACGTATCCCGCTGCCCAGGGCGCTCGCCCCTGCCTCATGGGCTTCACCACCGCAGTCAGCCTCTCGGCGCTCCCTCGCACCAGGGCGCCCACCACCTCCGGCTCGGTACGCTTCACCTTGTCGTACAGCGCCGTGAGGGACACCCCCAACTCGGGGCTTGCCTGCGCCGCCGCATGCAAGGAGGGCTTGAGCCCCAGCGCCACCAATCCCATCAGGTCCACCACCGTGGAGAACATCAACTCGCGCGTGTACTGCTTGTCCCGGTGGCGCTCGAACACCTCCTCCATCCACTCCCGGCTCAGCGCCTGCTGCATCACCAACCGCACCATTGTTACCGTCAGCGGACTGCTCTTCTTGAATCGCTCCAGGATGGCTTCCAGGGCCATGGCTCCCTCCCTTCGGAGTCGTCCCTGAACCATGACCTCTCCGGTAGCCCTGTGCTGCTCCCTCGCTTTCTTGCCCGCTCTCTTGCTCGCTTTCCTTCCGGAGTAGTATCACCCGCCCAACCCGCGGGCTCGTGGCCATCCCATCAGCCTACGTGCCTCACCTTTCCAGTCTCGGTGATGGGCTACCCCTGCTCACGGGGGGCCTGCCCATCAACCAACTCGCTCACCCGGGCCCACTTCTCCCTCATCCATCGTGCTCGGTAACACTGAAGGCGCTCGAATAGCCTCCTGGCCAGGCCGGTGACCCGAATTCTTTGACACCCTCTCCGGAGCCCTCATGTCCCTCCGTGTTCGTCGTCATGCATCCTGGGCCGCCGCGGCCGTGCTGTGGGCCACCCCCATGACCGTCCCGGCCGCCCTCGCCCAGACAGACCCCGCTCCGGCCGTGCCCGCTCCCGCGAAGGCGCCCGGGGAGGGTTGTGCCAAGGGCCGCCGCGTCCAGGTGAAACCCCAGGAGCTGAAGAAGAAGGTGCGTGGCGCCACCTCGCGCACGGAGCTGAAGCAGCTCCTCGGCTCGCTGGGGATGAACATCGAGTGGAACGGGCTGTCGTGCTCCAAGAAGGAGGAGGAGGAGCCTCCCTCCGTGGTGCTCGACGTCTTCAAGGCCCGCATCGTCTCCGCCGAGCAGCAGGACCTCGTCGTCCAGGCGCGTGGCCGGGTGTGCGAGGAGGCCCAGCTCCTGAGTGGCGTGGTGCTCCACCCGCTCGAGGGGAAGGACACCCACTGCGCCATCGACATGCCCTTCCTCCCCGGGCTGCCGGACACCTACCACCGCAAGACCGTCTTCGGCTTCGAGAACCTGATCGACCCGGTGCGCCAGGTCTTCAAGGTCGACTCCCAGAGGGAGGACTCGCGCAACACCTACTTCGAGCTGTCCTACTGGGAGGCCCAGGACGGCGAGCTGCGCCACATCTTCTCCATCTCCACGGGCGAGCACATGGGCTTCATGAATGGCGTGTCCACCGCGAAGGTGACCGCCCAGGGCGCCGGCTTCCCGCGCCAGCTCCTCATCAAGGAGTCGAGCAGGACGTGCGGGAATTTCGTCGACATGCCCTCGGGCGAAAGCGTCTACACGAGCGACTGCACGGAGGTCTTGAACGAGCAGCTCCAGTGCTACCAGCGAGACCCCAAGACGGGCCGCGCCGGGTACGCCGAGTGCCAGCGCTCTCCATACTGAGCCGGGGGCGCCACGCGCTCATTTCTGTTGGCGCATCCGCTCCTGGGTGAGCTTGCGTGTGTCATCGTCATAGAAGCCGAGCGGGGTGTACTCCCTGCGGCGCAGATCGATGATGGCCTCCACCCTCGCATTGGCTTCCTCCGGGGAGAGGTTCGGGAAGTTCTCCGCGATGTACACCGCGAGCATCGTGCGATCGTCCGTGTTGTAGTTCGCGTCGCCCCCGCTGACGTAGTCCGGAATCATCGTGTTCAGCGCCGCCACGACGGCGCGCACGGCTCCGAGCTGGGAGGGCAGCAACACCGAGGCCACCGCCGAGCCCGATGGCCGCTCCGGTGTCGCCACCTGCCACTTCTGGAACCAATCCATCTCCTTGTAGTTGTACTTCTTGAGCATCTCCTGGAGCCCCTGGGGCACCTCCTTGGGATCGACCTGGTGGGTGAGGAGCTGGATCATGCTCGAGGCCCCGAGGTATTCCGCGGACAGCTTGAGGTGGCTGTCGCGATGCCGCTGAGCCCGCTCCCAGTTCGGGAGCTTCTCCTTCAGGAGGTTCTCCGCCGTGCCGTGCTTCTTCTTCATGGAGGGAGAGCGATCCAGTTGGGCCTGGCAGCTCTCCCGGGTGGGCTTCAGCTCCGCGGGGCCCAGTTGGTCCTTGTAATTGTGCTGGACCGCGAACCTCTTCTGCAGGTCCTTCGCGAGACTCTCGGTCACCCCACCGATGATCTGCAGTCCGAGCCCCATCCGCGTGCCCTTCGTCTGGAATCCCAGGACCGTCTGGAAGGGCATGCCGAAGTGCTGATTCCAGTCGTACATGGGCTCGAAGTCACTCACCTCCATGTTGCCCTGGGTGATCAACAGATCGCCCGCACAGCCCGTGGCGAACGGATCCTGTCCCAGCGAGATGACATAGACATCCACCTCGCCCAGGGTTTCCGGAGACTGGCTCTGCTCGTGGGTCTTGATGAGGACGCGATTTCCCTGCGGCTCGACGGTGACGGGCTTGCGGCCGATCTTCTTGATGTCGATGTCCGTTTGCGGCTTCTCGATGGGGAGCCGGTGGCCGGGGAGGAAGATGGGGGTTCCGTTCCCCCAGATCCACATCACCTTGTGGCCGAGCTGCCAGGCCCGCTGCGCGGCATCGATTCCAGCGTTCGTTCCATGGACGGCCACCGTCAGTTTCTGGACGGGCGTCTCCCGGTGCCGGGTGTTCCCCCGGATGCGAGAGGTCTCCGGGAACAAGGTCATGAACTCATCCAGGTTCACCACCTTGCCCCGGAGGGCGTCCTTCATCTGGGAGACCGTCATGTCCTCCCGGTCGTCTTTCGGTACCTTGGGGCAGATGGAGTCGCCCAGCCCGCGGTGAGCGCCAAGTCCTGTCGCGACCACGACGAACGCCGCGGAGTACGAGCCCTGGCGGGTATTGATCCGGAAGACGTCTCCGAGCTTCTCGATGGAGACCACTTCGTTCGTGACGAGGGTCGCGCCCTGGCTGAAGGCATTCTCGAAGGCCTTGGCGTTCTCCTCCGCGAACGCGGACCGCTGCATGTACTCCTGGCTGTATTGGGGGACCTTCTTGCCCCAATGGCTGATCTGATGGCGCTCGTGATTGATGTAACCGTCGCCCCGCACGGTCCTGTCCCAGGGATCAACGGAGCCGAACACCACCATTCGCTCGTAGAGGTCCTTCTTCGAGACCTTGCCCGACACGCTGGCTTGCGCCAGGGCGGTCAGATAGTAGGCAACGGTGCTGCCGTGTCCGATGAAGGCGATGCGGTACATCTTGTCGCCCGCCCAGTATTCGTTTCCGGCGGCATCCTTCCAGGAGGGGCTGCCGGAAGGTCTCTGCTCCACCACTTCCCAGCGGTACTCCTGGTTCTTCGTGATGCGCTTGAGGTCGAAGTACATGGCCTCGCTCCCGGATCACCCGCGTGAAGGGGCGCATTGTACCTGCTGGACAGCCCCTCAGCCAGGGCGTGAGCCGGGGTGAGGAAAGCGGGCCGGTGTTCGGAGCGCTCCCGAATGACAGACATCCGGACTCCGCACACTCCGGCGTTGGAGAAAGTTGCACGTATGTGACACAACGGAGGCGCTGATGCCCCCGCTGCTCCGCCTCGCCGTCCTGTCGCTCCTCGTGGCGCTCCTCCCCGGCTGTCACGCCGAGCGGCCGCCCCCGGGCATCACCGTGCTCATCGAGGCCCCACCGGAGAGCCTGGACGACCGGTTCACGCTCTCGGCCATGGGCCAGCGCCTCGCCCAGCTCATCACCCCGGGGCTCGTCACCCTGGATGACAGCAGCACGCCGGTGCCGGACCTGGCCGAGTCCTTCCGCGAGCTGTCTCCCACGCTCGTGGAGCTCACGCTGCGCCCGGGGCTCACCTTCCATGATGGCAGTGCCCTCACCACCGAGGACGTGAAGGCCACCTACGACAGCATGTGGGACGCGGCCATCGCCAGCCCCCGGGCCGAGAGGTACGCGGCCGTCGAGCGGGTGGAGGTGGTTGACGCGCGCACGGTGCGCTTCCACCTGCGCCGGCCCTATGCGCCCCTGCTCTCCGAGCTGTCCCTGGGCATCCTTCCCGCCGAGCGGGCCTCGGCCGCCGGCAAGGAAGTCCAGGGCCGGGCCCCCATGGGCGCGGGCCCCTTCCGCTTCGAGTCCCAGCCGGACGAGGACCACCTCACGCTGGTGCCCTTCGCGGGCTACTACCGGGGTGCGCCCGCCATCCCCCGGCTGCACTTCCGCGTGGTGCGCGACGAGACGACGCGCGTGCTGGAGCTGCTCAAGGGGCGCGCGGACCTCGTCCTCAACGCCCTGTCCCCGGCCGTGCTGCCCGCGCTGGAGCGAGAGCCCTCGCTGCGCGTCCTCACGAAGGAGGGCACCGGCTTCGCCTACCTGGGCCTCAACCTGCGCCACGGGCCGCTCGCGGACGCGCGGGTGCGCCGCGCCCTGTGCCACCTCGTCGATGTGGGGCCGCTCGTCACGTACAAGTTCCACGGGCTGGCGGTGCCCGCCCACGGCATGCTGCCGCGCACGCACTGGGCCTGGGCTCCCGTCGCCGGCTGCCGGTACGACCCGAAGGAGGCCGCCCGGCTCCTGGACGAGGCCGGCTACCCGGACCCGGATGGCCCCGGAGGCGCGCCCCGCCTCTCCTTCCAGCTCAAGACGAGCACCGACCGCTTCCGCCGCTCCGTGGCGCTCGTCCTCCAGGAGCAGCTCTCACGCGGCGGCGTGGCCGTGGAGGTGCGCTCGCTCGAGTTCGGCACCTTCTTCAATGACATCCGCCGGGGCAACTTCGAGCTCTTCACCCTCAAGTGGGCCTCCGTCATCGAGCCGGACCTGATGCGCAGCGCGTACCACTCGGGCAACGTGCCCACGGAGGCCAACCACTGGGGCGGCTTCAACCGGGGGGCGCTGCGGGACGAGGCGCTCGACGCCCTCCTCGACGAGGCCAGCCGCGTCTCCACCCCCGAGCGCCAGGCGCTCTATGCGCGGGCCCAGGAGCGCCTGGACGTGCTGATGCCTGTGGTGCCCCTGTGGCACGAGAGCTCCGTGGCCGTGGCCTCCCGCCGGCTCCAGGACTTCGAGCCGAGCGCTCACGGCCGGTTCACCCCGCTCGCGTGGGCGAGGATGGTGGAGCCATGAAGCGGCTCGCCTCGGCGGCGGTGGCCCTGTGCGGTGCGCTGCTGCTCGTCTCGCTCTTCCTGCACCTGGTGCCGGGAGACCCCATCGACGTGATGCTGGGCGAGGAGTCCACCCAGGTGGATAGAGCGGCCCTGCGCCGCGCCGTGGGCATGGACCAGCCCGTGCACCTCCAGCTCTGGAGCTTCACCCGGGACTTCGTCACCGGAGAGCTGCGCACCTCGGTGCCTCCCTTCCAGCGGAAGGTGATGCCGGCCATTGGCGCGGCCCTGCCCCTCACGCTGGTGCTCGCGCTCGCGGCCATGGCCGTGGCCCTGGTGCTGGCCCTGCCGCTCGGAGTGGCCGCCGCGGCGCGCCGGGGCACGGCGGTGGATACGGCCGCCATGAGCGCGGCGGTGGCCGGCGTGGCCCTGCCGCGCTTCTGGCTCGGGCCGGTGCTCATCATCCTCTTCTCGTTGAAGCTGGACTGGCTGCCCGTGTCCGGCGCCGACTCGTGGCGGCACCTCGTCCTGCCCGCCTTCACCCTGGGCACCGCGCTCTCCGCCTTCCTCGCGCGCATGACGCGCGCCGCCATGCTGGAGGCCCTGCGCGAGGACTACGTCACCGTCGCCCGTGCCAAGGGGCTCTCTCCCCGCGCCGTGCTGTGGCGCCATGCCTTCCGCAACGCCCTGCTGCCCATCCTCACCGTGCTGGGGCTCGAGTTCGGCGCCCTGCTCGGCGGCGCCATCGTCACCGAGAAGGTCTTCGCCTGGCCCGGCATGGGCACCCTGCTGCTGAGCGCCATCGAGAAGCGCGACTACAACACCGTGCGCGCCATCGTGCTCGTCTTCACCTGCTGCTACGTGCTCGTCAACACGCTCACGGATGTGGCCTACGGGCTCGTGGATCCGCGCGTGCGGAGGCGCGCATGAGGCTCCGCCTCCGCTCCGTGGGCGGGCGTTTCGGACTCGCCGTGGCGGGGCTGCTCGTCCTCGTCGCGCTGCTCGCCCCGGTCCTCAGCCCTCATGCTCCGGAGGCCATGGACCTCGCCACGGAGCTCGTTCCTCCTCGTCCCGGCCATCCGCTCGGCACGGGGGAGAACGGCATCGATCTGCTCACCCATGTGCTGTACGGCGCGCGCGTCTCGCTCGTCGTCGCCGCGTTCGCCGTGGCGCTCTCGGCCCTGGTGGGCACCGTGCTCGGCGGTCTCGCGGGGTTCCTGGGAGGGCTCGTGGACGAGGCGCTCATGCGGCTCACCGACGTGCTGCTGGCCTTCCCCGGCATGCTCCTGGCCATCTTCATCACCGCGGTGCTGGGGCCCTCGCTCACCCACGTCATCTTCGCGTTGAGCTTCACCGGGTGGACGGGCTACGCCCGGCTGGCGCGCGGGCAGGTGCTCACCCTGCGCGAGCGGGACTACGTGCAGGCGGCACGGGCGCTGGGTGCCAGCAACGCGCGCATCCTCTTCCACCACCTGCTGCCCAACGCCGCCGGGCCCCTCGTCGTGCAGGCCACATCCGCGCTGCCCGGCGCGATCCTCGCCGAGGCCTCGCTCAGCTTCCTCGGGCTGGGCGCGCCTCCGGGGACGCCCTCGTGGGGCGCGCTGGTGGACCAGGGCACGCAGTACCTCCTCGTCGCTCCCCACGTGGCCCTCTTCCCCGGGCTCGCGCTGGCCCTCACCGTGCTCGGCTTCCACCTGCTCGGTGATGCCGTGCGCGACACCCTGGACCCCAAGCACCTGGAGCGTTAGGCCATGCGGTGGAGTTCCGCATGGCCGGCTCCGTGGAGGGTGCTGCCCGTCATGCACCCGCTGCGCGAGTCGCGCGGGCCTGGGCCGGGGCCCCGCTGTCTCGGGATTGTGTCTGGCTGGGATTGACCGGCTGGTACTCGAAACTGGGGCCGGTGAACACGGCCGGATTCGGGATGCCGGACATCATCGCCTTCGCCTGCCCCTTGAGCGACATCATCAGACCGATGGCCGTGTTGAACTGTGCCTGCGTGTTCTGCCCGTTGAAGAGCGAGTGCAGCGCGAGCAGCAGGCTCGTGTACGTGTAGTTGAAGTTGTCACAGGCGAACTGCTGCGCGCCGCCGGCCGGATAGTTCGCCGACTTCGGATTCGTCGGCACGTTGTAGACGCCTGTCGAGTCGAAGGACACCGGCGCGCCCGCGTAGGCGTAGTGGGCCGGCGGCGGGGCCGGGACGAGCAGCTTCCCCTTCTGGATCTGCATGTACCGGTAGTAGTGGGCGACGCCCTTGCCGACGACTTCCTCGGGGGAGGTGCTGGTGCCCTCTCCCTGTTCGATGATCGTCGTGAGCGCCTGCTGCGCGGTGGCGACATCGGTGACGACGATCGCCTCCCGCATGATGTCGGGCCCCACCTGATTCCTCGGCGGATTGACGAACGCACCGTCGCCCAGCAACGCGATCGCGTCGGAGATGGCCGTGTAGAACTGCCCGATCGTGATCGGCTGCGCCGCCTCTTCCGCCAGCGCGGCGACGGGGAAGTTGAGCGGATCCTCCGGCTGCTCGATGTCGAGGAACGTCTGCAATTGCGTCATCGAGAACGGCGCGAGGTTGACGATTAATCCGCTCTGGACTCCGCCGGGCAGCGGCCCGGGGTAGCTCGGGATGAAGCCGGGTTTGTCGATGGAGGGCGAGCCGCCCAGTGCGTTGAGCACGTTCGAGGCGAGCGTCATGTGCAGCATCTCCTCGATGATCACCGAGTCGAGGATGCTGCTGATCTCCGCGTTCTTCGTCGGATCGAGCGAGTACTTCGCGTACAGGTAGACGGGAATCGTGGCGTGTTCCAGCTCGATCGCCTGCTGCAGCGCCGGCCAGAGCGCCTGCGCACTGGTGGGAGCGGTGAGGCCCTCGAGAACTTGTCGTTTCAGCAGGATCATGACGTTGCTCCTCCCTTCACCGCGCTCTGGACGACCACGCGCCGTACCGCGGCAGCGGCCTTGCCACCCATACGTGCCAGCTTGACCTTGCCCGGTGGATCCTCCGCCTGGGCCGCGGCCACGGCGGCGCGCGCCACGGCCCTGAGCCCCTTCTCCTTCTGAACGCCCTGCTGGGGATTGGCGAGGAACGAGAGGATCGCCTGCCGCTTGGCGGGGGAGAGATCTCGCGTGACCGGCATCGCGTTCGGATTGGACGGATCCAGGCCAAACGCGAGCGTGAGCAGCGACGCGTGCTTCACGACCGAGGCGTAATCGCCGAGCTGCAGGAAGCGATTCATGACGGGGTAGAGGTTCCCGTACTGCACGAAGATGGGCTCGACGTCCGTCCACGTCACCGGATTGGACGCGGTGAAACCGCTCCACACCAGGAAGCTGATGAAGTTCCAGGGGTTCCCCGGGCCGCCGTTGTCGCTCGAGTCGGTGAAGCTCGGCCGGACACCGTAGACTTGGCCGTCGATGCCGTAGTCCTGGCCGCCGTTGAAGTAGCGCGGCGTGCCGGGATCGCTGGCGTTGAAGGTGAGCGTCGCGAGGCCATTGCAGTTCGTGGTGGCCGTTGGCGAGAAGGTGAGCGCGCTCGACGGCGTGCCGACCGGCGGTACGTCTTTCGGGTGGATGGAGTTGCTCGGCTGCAGGCCCGAGAGATCGGTCGTGAAGGTCACGCTCGTGTTGGCGAGCGGGTTGCCCCATTGCGTCGCGTAGACCTGGACCTGGGCCGAGTCGCCGGGGCTCATGCGGTAGACGAAGCGGTCCGCGCGGACGAACGTGCCGGCCGGCGCTTCACTGATCGACGACGAGGACGACGCCAGCGTCAACGGCGCGGCCGCGATGGCCTGGAGTTGAGCGCTGCTGAGCGGAAACGAGACGACCCCCGCGGTTCGCGAGTACCAGGTTGGATCCGACGAGTAGCCGCCGGTGCCCGTCGACGCAATCGTGCCGAGCGGTGTGCTCATGCCGGGGACGGTGAGCGAGAGGTCGCCGATGTCCTTCGGCTGGCCCGTCGTCGCATCGGTGCTCAGGGCATTGCCGAGATCGAGCAGGATGCAGCTGGCGCTCGAATCCACCACGGCCGGGAAGAAGTTGATGTTGCCCGCGGGGAAGAAGAAGTTGAACTGGGTCGAGGATGGCGCGGCCATGAACTGCCGACCCAGGACCATGTGCTGGGGCTCGGACGCGCTCGCTGGACCGATGGTCCCGACGATGCGTCCGCACATGAAGTCGGGCGAGGTGAAGTCCAGGTTGATGTTGTCCACGTTGAACTTGATGGACAGGAGTCCGTCGCTGGCCGCGGCCTGGAGCGCGGTGAGGAACGGGGAAGCGGAGACGTCCGCCCACTGCAGATTGGTGAGCACGGACTGGTACGTCGCACCGGCGTCGATATCGCCGCCGCTCAGGTTGCCGATGGCGCGGTCCCAGATGTCCAGGAACGCCGCGGGCGTGAAATCGCCGCGCAGCAGCGTGTTGCCGTTGCTGTCGGCGATGCGCACCTGCAGGCCCCAGATCTCCGAGACGAGCTGCTGCTCGGGATCCAGATCGACCAGCTTCGCCGGCGCCTGCGTGTCCGAGTCGGCGATGAGGCATTGCAGCACGGGATCCGACGTGACCGCACCGGAGGACGGCATCCAGGCCGAGGTGACACGGCAGCCGAGGAGCCGCCACACCGCGTCGCCCTGCGGATTGAACCAGCCATTCATGGCGGTTCTCGTCTGCATGTCCTGGTAGCTGGGTTTGAATGAGGCGTTGTCGAAGTGTCCCGGATCGTTGTTGACCGTCGACACGTTCGACTGGAACTTGCCTGCGAAATGCAGACGCAGCGGGTTGAGATAGCTCACGACGGGCACCCCTCGGCCAACAGCGTTACGGGTGGAGGCCGGGCAGCGTAGCACGGACGGTGGTGGGCACCGTGCCTGGCGGCCTCGCGGGGAGGGCTCGTGGACGAGGCGCTCATGCGGCTCACCGCCGTGCTGGGGCCCTTGCCTCCGCCCATGTTCACGACGCCAACGTGAGCCTCCTTTGGAGGTCCCACCCACGGCACCCGTAAATCCCACCTTCCTGGTATTTACAACTAAGTGGCAATAGTTTAGTATCCTTGATTGAACGCGGTCAGTGATGAAGCCGTCACGCTGACGCTCCTTCACGCTGACGCTCCTTGAGGAATGGCATCGATGCAGCGATCCACGCTTCGTTCCCCCCTGTATGCCGTGTTGTCTGGGATGTGGTTGCTCGCGTGCGGAGAGGTCCCCGGCGCTGACCCGTTGCGCTCCGAGGAGCCGCTGGCCACCGAGACGTCGGCGCTGTGCTCTGGCGCGAGCGTCAGCAACCTCTCCCTTGGAGGCATGAGCTCGTACCAGGGCGAGCTGGCTGGCGGAGGCAATTGGGCGGTGAACTACCCCGCCAACGCGATTCGGCTGGACTACTACGTCAATGGAGTCTGGCGCGGCTCGGAGGAGCGCTGCAACGCCTTGGGCGGGACGACGAGCTGCACCGGCTCGGGCTCCTGGTCTTTCAGCATGTCGGGCATGTCCTGCGGCTGGCACTCCGTCGAGGTGCGGGCCCTGCCCATGGTCATCGACAGCGCGGGCAACCGCAGCACCTGCGGCGTCACCCCCACGACGATCTCCACGAGCGTCCTCGAGTACTGCAACCCCACCGCGTCCCTGTCCTGCCTGCGCGGCTATTCCTCCGTCGTCTCCTGCTCCGCCAGTGGCAGCAACGGGACCGGTGATTACACACCATACTGGTTCGACTCGCGCAGCGGCTCATGGAACGCGGGCGGCTGGGACAGCAGCTACAATCAGTGCGCGCCCCCCAGCTACGGCCAGCCCTCCGAGTGGCTGACGGTCGCCTTCAAGGTGGTCGACAGCCAGGCGACGGAGTCGAACACCCAGTACGCCTACTTCGAGTGCGCCCTGGGCAACTACCCGGACTTCTAGTGGCGGTGAGGCGTGGCATCATGCCCGCATGAGCGACCGAGCCCGCCCGCCCGAATCCGTCACCTCCATCTACACCCTGGTGCGCGGCGAGGACTGGCGGGCGGCCGAAGCCCTGGGCGAGTACCGCGGCAGCGCGGACGACACGCGTGACGGCTTCCTGCATTTCTCCACCGCCGCGCAGGTGCGCGCCAGTGCCGCGAAGCACCGCGCCGGCGAGCCGGACCTGTTCCTGGTCGAGGTGGACGTCGCCGCGCTCGGGGACGTCCTGCGCTGGGAACCAGCTGCCAGCCGTTCCCGCCCCGGCCTGTTCCCACACCTCTACGGCCCGCTTCCCCTCGGGGCCGTGCGGAGCGTCACGAGGCTGCCGTTGAACCCGGACGGGACGCATACCTTCCCGGCCGGGTTCCCGTGATCTACCATACTCCGCTCGGCCCGCACACCCGCGCTTGAAGCGCCCAGGAATGTAGGGCGGCGAGGCTGGCGCGAGCCCACATGGCATTCGTTGAGGTGGCGAGGAGGTGCACATGCGCGGCAGGTGGCGTGGACTCGGGTTGTTGCTGCTGGTGCCCTGGATGGCGGGCTGTATGGGTGGGCCCAGGGTTGTCCTGGACACGGGCGGTGGTGCCCCCATCGTCCACACAATCCCAGCCGCCGAGCCCCCACCGGTGCAGGTGCGTCCGGAAGAGCTCGTCCAGGCCATGACGGAGCTGGTGCTGCACATGCCGCTGAAGCTCTCCCCGCCACGATGGGAGGGCCGGGTGGTGCTCGCCTCCTGGGGAGGAGGGGAGCGGGATGCGCTCCAACAGATGCTGCGCGGGCAGTGTTCGCCCATGGAACCAGAGGAGGGGTGCCTCGTGCTGCCGGAGAACGCCCCCCTCTGGAGACGCTGGAGCGGATGCGGCTGGCGCTCTCGTTCTCCTTGGACAGCGTCTGGGAAGGCGCGGCCGTGCCTCTTGGCGAGCTCGTCGACCCGGTGGCCTTCAAGGTCATGGTCTACACGGCGATGAGCACCTGGCTGCTGACACTGATGATGCCCGAGCCAGTAACGAAGGGATTGGCGGCGGTGCTCACGGTGTACCTGGTGGCGTACCTGGGGCTGGGGCCGGTGTGGTCCATGGTGAAGGCCGGGTGGGTGTTGTTGGAGGAGTCCGAGGGGGCGAGGACCGTGGAGGCGGTGAAGCAGGCAGGCCGGCGCTTTGGTCGTGTGCTGGGGGACAACGGGATGCGCGTGTTCCTCCTGCTGGCGACGGCGGCCATCGGGGGACAGACACAGTTCGTGGGCAGGGGGCCGGGGTTGCCCGGGTTCCCTCAGGCGGCGTTGGCGTCCGCGGCACGCACGCGGGTGAGCCTGGAGGCGGCTGGGCAGGTGAGGACGGTGGTGCTGGGGGCCAGGGAGCTGGTGGTGGGCCTGGCGCCCACGGCCGTGGCCGCCAGTGTCCTGGGGCCGGGTGGCGGGTTGTCTCCCGAGCACAATGCTCAAACCCGGGATGACAATGATGGTTCACCACCCCAGGCATTGCTCGAATCACAGTCCAAACATATCCAGAAGATAGACAACATCATCCGAGATCATGCCAAGCCGGGTGATTTCGAAGGGGTTGCCAGGGAGCTGGCTGGCCAGAAGCTTCCCAAACCCGGTGGGGGTTACTGGGATCACCGGCGCGAGATGCTCCAGTCCATCAGGGATCTCAAGAGACACGTTCGAGCACTTGAGGGCAGTCTGGAGAATCCGGCACACTCGCCCGCCGTGCGTTCGTACGTCCAACGGGCGATGGACAAGGCCCGGTCCATGATCTCCCGGATGGAGGATGCTCTTTCTGGAGGACGGCCACGTGGACAATAGGGAGCGAGTGCGGCACCTGACCTCCTCCCATCCGGAGGAGGTCCTGGAGGCTCTTCGGGAGCTCAAGCTGGACAGGGATACGCCACCGTCCGAGGAGGTCATGGAGGCGGGTCTGGAGTTGATGAAGAGCCCGGATTCCGAGCTGCGGTACGAAGCCGTCTGGGCCCTGTGTCTTCATTGGGGGCACCCGCGCACGCTCCCCATGCTCCGGGCCATGCTGGAGGGCGGCGAGAAGGATCTGGAGGTACAGCTCCTCGCCGCCCGCTCCATCGGCTCCATGGTCGAGCGGTGTGGCCACCCGGATGAGCAGTCGTTCAAGACGTTGGCGCGCGTCGCGTTGGACGAAAGCGCGGCCGCTGAGCTCCGGGGCGTTGCCTATACCAGTCTTCGTGCGGCGGCCGGGCTGCTGCCCGCGCAAGAGGAAGCCTCTCTCCCGGAGGACATCCGCCAATTGCAGGTGGATTGGGCGTGGCTGCGCGCGCTGGCCGGCTGAAGCAGCCCGGGCCCCTCAGGGCACCGCGGGCAGGCTGTCGCGCAGCATGAAGAAGATGACCACGCCCGTCACGGACACGTAGAGCCAGATGGGCGCCAGCCACCGCGTCACCTTCCGGTGCTTGTCGAAGGCCTTGCGCCACGCGAAGTAGAAGGACAGCAGCGCGCCCGGCACCACGAACATCGACAGCAGCACGTGGCTGGCCAGGATGCTCAGGTACACCGTCTTCATCACCCCGCCGCCCGCGTAGCGCGTGTCCCCGTGCACGAAGTGGTACGCCAGGTAGCACACCAGGAACAGCCCCGAGGCCGCGAACGCGGACACCATCAGGTACTGGTGCACCCGCCTCGCCTTGCGGCGGATGGCCACCCAGCCCGCCGTCAGCAACGCCGCCGCGAGCGCGTTCAGGCTCGCGTTCACCGCCGGCAGGAAGCGCAGATCCACCCCCTCCACCGCTCCTCCTCGGCGGATGAGAAGCAGATACGCGAGAAATGAGAGAGCGGCGGCGGAGACCACCGCCGTGAAGACGTAGAAGCCACGGTCACTCACCGGGGCCTGCGGAGCAGAAGTCGCGTCAGACATGGCGTAGCTTTCTGTCCCGACTGTGCCCCGCATGCAACTGCCGACGCTTGCTTCTTCGTGACATGAGCAAGCGTATAGCCATTAACGGGAATTCCTGGCATAAGGGCAAGCGCAGTCACCCCCGCTGCGCCCCCCCGGAGGTCCCCGTGCGACTCGCACGACGCTTCCTCGCCCCCCTGGCGACGGCCGTTCTCTTGGCTTCTCTCCCCGCGCTCGCGGAAGAACCGGTGTGTGCCCCGGTCTCGAAGGTTCCGCTCGAGCGTCATCTGCGCCAACTCTCGCTGGACCTGCTCGGCCGGCCGCCCACCCATGAGGAGTACCAGGCGGCCCGGGCCAAGGGGCAGGTGACGGTCGAGGACGTGCGCGCCCTCATGGACAAGGAGGAGTTCTACGCCCGCGTCCGTGCCTACCACCGTGCGCTCCTCTGGAGCAACGTGAGCAACAGCGTCTTCAACAACGGCAACTCGCGCCTGTCGGGCGCGGGCTCGGCCACGGACGCCCTGTCCCTGCGCGGCAACAGCAGCCGCCCGCTGCGCGGCGCCAACGGCGTCACCTGCGACAACGCCATCGCCCAGGACGTGTGCACCGCCCGGCAGGACACCCATGTGGACCCGCCGCTGCCCTCCACCGCCGCGGCGTGCGCCGCCGAGCGCTACGACGAGCGCGGCGTGCCCATGCCGGTGAGCTGGGACTACGACACCAACTTCTATACCTGCACCCGGCTGGACCGGGACGCGAGCGGCGCGGCCATCCCCGGGGTGACCTCGTGCGAGACGGCCATCGCCAACAAGCCGTCGCTCGACTCCATCCGCTACTTCTGCGACATGCGCCTGGTGGGCTCCACGCTGGTGCCGCATGAGTGCAAGCCCCGGACGGCCACGCTCGCCGCCGTCGTGGATGCGGCGGACAACAACCGCGTGGTGGCCTACGCGGACGCCAGCACCCGGCTCGATCGCTGCTCGCTGAAGCTCACCCAGAAGCGCACCGGTGGCGTGGAGATCAAGGGCTCCTACGAGCCGCAGCGCGGCTGCGTCCAGCGCGAGGGCTACGTCACCCGGCCCGCGCCCTTCTGGAACGCGGGCGGCGCGGACGTGAAGGTGTGCGCCATCGAGGCCCAGACGCGCCTGGCCAACCCCTGGACGCTGGAGCCCTGCACCACCGCGCGCTTCAACGGCGACCGCAGCTGCGGCTGTGGCGAGGGCATGCGCCGCTGCGAGGCGCCCAACGGCTCCACGCACACGGCCCGCATCGAGGCCATCAACGAGGAGCCCGAGCTCATCGCCGAGTCGGTGGTGCGCCGCGACGAGCCCTACTTCAACATCCTCACCACGCGCCGCTCCTTCGTCAACGGCCCGCTGTCCGCGCTGTACCATGACCCCCAGCAGGCGGTGGGCGTGCTCAGCGTGACGGCTCCGGCCCCGCCCGAGGTGGTGCCCGACATCCCCTACGCGCAGGTGGACACCTGGAAGGAGTACGTGCGTGACGCCGAGCACGCGGGTGTGCTCACCACGCCCTCGTTCCTCTACCGCTTCCCCACCCAGCGCGCGCGCGTCAACCAATTCTACGCGGCCTTCCTGTGCAAGTCCTTCGCGCCGCCGGACAACGCCCGCCAGCCCGCCGCCGAGGACGCGTGCAACCGGGAGAACAACCTGGCCAGGCGCTGTGGCTGCAACTACTGCCACGCCACCATCGAGCCCACCGGCGCCCACTGGGGCCGCTACGCCGAGCGCGCCGCCCTCTTCCTCCACCCGGAGCAGTTCCCCCGCTATGACCCCAAGTGCCGCGACTGCGCGCTCTCGGGCAACACCTCGTGTGGCGGCGAGTGCGGCCAGTACGTGATGCAGGCCTACGACGGCGATGGCGCCAACTCGCTCGGTCTGCTCAAGACGTACCTCTACCGCACCGCGGACGAGGAGAAGAACATCGAGAGCGGCCCGGCCCTGCTGGCGCAGCGCATGCTGCAGACGGGAGACCTGGAGCGCTGCGCGGTGCGCCGCGTCTGGCAGGAGTTCCTCGGCCGCCCCATGTCGGCGGAGGAGCAGCGCATGTATCTCCAGCCGCTCGCGGATGACTTCGCGCGGGACGGCCACCGCTTCAAGGCGCTCATCGAGCGCGTGGTGATGTCCGATGCCTACCGGAGGATCGACTGATGCGCCGCCTGCTCCTCTTCGCACTGCTCGCGCTCGGCGCCACCGGGTGTGAGAAGACTCCCGCCGCTCCGCCCCCGGTGGACGGCCAGCTCGAGCCCGTGGGCAACCCGCACGGGGACATGGGCACGCCGCTGCCGGACCCCGAGCTGCAGGAGGGCCGCGTGGGCCGCTCGCCGCGCCGGCTCAACGTGAACCAGCTCGCCCGCTCCATCGAGGTGGCCGTGGGCCGCCCGTGGACGAGCCTCGAGGGCGGCCTGGCCACCACCCTGGGCCGCGCCGACTACGCGCTCGTCAACCAGGAGAGCACCGAGCCCAACCTCGTCTTCGCCAAGTTCCTCGAGGACGGGGCGCGCGAGGTGTGCATGGCCCAGGCGGCCGCCGAGAAGAGCCTGGCGTCCCCCGAGGCGCGCGTGCTCAGCCGCACCATTCCCGGCCCGCTCACGGACTTGCGCAAGCTCTCCGACGCCCAGGTGCGCGAGCTGCTCGTGTACCTGTCCATCCGCTTCTGGGGCTCGCCGCTGCAGGGCGACGAGCTGACGCGCTGGGCTGCCTTCTTCACCAAGGCGGCGGCGCGCGCCGAGGCCATCACCAACGGCCGTGACCAGGCGCTGGCCGCGGTGTGCATCGCGTTGATGACGGACTCGCGCTTCCTCACCTACTGACGGCTCCGGGGAGATGTCACCATGAAGAAGAACGAACCGACTCCTACCTCGCGCCGCACCCTGCTGAAGGCCGGCGCCGGCTTCCTGGGCGCCAGCCTCCTGGGCGGCATGCCCTTCCGCACCTTCGCGCAGGCCGCCTCGCTCAAGCCCGCGGACCGCTGCTTCGTCTTCGTCTACTTCTCGGGCGGGTGGGACCAGCTCCTCGCCTTCGATCCGAGGGACCCGGACGTCTTCACGCCCGAGCGCGTGGCGGAGACGCGCATCCTCCCGGGCTACAACCTCTTCACCGATGGGACGGCCCCGTTCCCCATCACGCCCGCCGGCTCCAACATCACCTTCGGTCCGGGCGTGGCCAACCTGGCCAAGCACTATGACCGCATGGCGGTGGTGCGTGGCATCAACATGACCACGCTCGCGCATGAAGAGGGCATGCGCTATTTCATCACCGGCAAGCGCCCCATCGGCTCCGCGGCGCGTGGCTCGTCCACGGCGACGGAGATCGTCGGGCAGATGGTGCCCTCCGTCCCCATTCCGTCCATCGCGTACGGCGTCGAGTCGTACAACGACCGCTACGCCGGCAGCGCCAACGCGCTGCGGGTGAGCCGCTCGAAGGACCTGGTGGACACGCTGTCGCCGAGCACGAAGCGGCTGGACAGCCAGATCGAGACCGAGCTGCTGGCCCTGGGCGGCGAGCCCGTCACGTGTGAGGAGGCGGCCCTGGGCGCGGGCGGGGTGGGGAACACCTACCACACGAGCCGCGAGCAGGTGCAGCAGGTGCTGTCGGGCGGGCTCAACGAGGCCTTCAACTTCGCGCTGAAGCCCAAGAACGACGCGGTCCGTGCCTTCTACGGGCTGCCGGACGCGGGGCCGTACGACAGCGCGGCGGGACGCGCGGCGCTGGTGGCCACGGCGCTGAAGCTGGGCATCAGCCAGTGCGTGTCCATCAACCTGGTGGGCGGCCTGGACACCCACTTCGGCACGCAGACGACGCACCTGACGAACCTGCGCACGGGCTTCAACGCGCTGTCGCTGCTGGTGGATGACCTGGAGCGCACCGCGCACCCGTCCGGCGGCAACTTCATGGACCACACCACCCTCCTGGTGTTCTCCGAGTTCGCCCGCACTCCGCTCATCAACGCCACCAACGGCCGGGACCACCACCTGACGAACAGCTGCCTGCTGATGGGCGCTGGCGTGAAGCACAACAGGGTGTTCGGCCACAGCGGTGACATCGCCATGGCGGCGGGCCTGGTGGACCTGAAGACGGGCGCCAGGGACCCGAACAACGGAGAGAACATCCTCCCCGAGCACATCATCGCGACGGTGCTGGCGTCCGCTGGTCTGGACTACAGCATCACGCGCGTGGAACCCCTCAAGCCGCTGCTGGCGACGTGATGATGAACCGAGCTTCGTACCGTATCGGCCCCCTGATGCTCGCGGCCCTGCTGTCCGGCTGCGAGCCCACGCCCTCCCTCCCGCGGGACCACCCGAGTCCCCAGCCCTTCGCGCCGGTGCAGGTGCGGACGGACGTGGCCATCGCCCCGGCGATCGGCTTCGCGGACCAGACGGGCGGCGGCATCTTCGCGACGGCGGATGGACGCGTCATCCGCCTGCGGCTGGACGGGACGAGGGCGGCGCTGGAGAGCCACCCGGGCAACACGGTGACGCCGGGCCGCGCCCGCGCCGTCTTCCGGTTGGGAGCGGGCTCGGCGCTGGTGGAGGCGGACAACGGCCTCTTCCTGGCGCAGTCCGGCTGGCTCATCGCCCCGCCCTGGCGCGAGGTGCCAGGCACGGGGCTGGTGGCCACGGCGGCGACGCCGGATGGGGCGGTGTGGCTTGGACATTCCTCGGGCCTGTACCGGCTGCAGGACGGCGCGCTGTCCGCGCTCAAGGTGAATGGCCAGGCGCTGGAGGGCATCACCGCGCTGGCCTCGGCGCCCGCCGAGGATGGGGCACAGGGCCTGTGGTTCCTCCGCCAGGAGACGCTGAGCGTCGCCGTGCGCACGGCCCCGGGCACGTGGCAGGTGCGTCCCGTCACCTCGCTGCCGCTGCAGGAGGGCGAGCGCGTGGTGGGGCTGGCGGGGCTGGGCGCCTCGGAGAAGGGCAAGGGCGAGGCGTGGGTGCTGACGTCGTCGCGGCTGCTGCGGCTCGCGGCGGACGGGTGGCGGCAGGTGGCGCTCGCGCGCAAGCCGGAGCAGGTGCTGGCCGCGGGGCGCTTCGTCTGGGTGAACATGGACGGCAAGCTGCTCGTCCATGACGCCGAGGCGGGCACGTGGGGCGAGGCCTCGGGCGTGGACACGCGCGAGTTCCGCTTCCTGTCGGCCGACGAGAGCGGGTGTGCCTGGGTGCAGCTCGGCGCCGAGACGGTGGCGCTCACCAACGGCCCGGTGCCGCGGGTGCTCGGACTGCTCGAGGGCACGCAGGTGGTGGAGGACTCGCTGGTGGTGCGCGCGCGGCTGGTGCCGGGCGTGGCGCCGCTCAGCTTCACCTACGAGGTGGCGGGCGTGGAGGTGCCGGTGCGTGGCCCCACCTACAGCCTCGGTGGCACGGAGGCGGACGGCACGCCCAAGGCCTACTCCTTCGTGGGCCTGGAGCCCGGGCCGCACACCCTCAGCGCCGTGGCGCGCTACGCGGATGGTACCGAGGCCCGGCGCTCGGTGAGCTTCGACTACCAGCCCCTCACCTCCGTGGCGCTCGGCTGGGACAAGGACATCCGTCCCATCCATGTGGCGCGGTGCGCGAAGTGCCACGACACGGGCCCGGCCCGGCCCCTGTCCACGTACACGCTGTGGAAGGACAACGCGGAGCTCATCATCGCGGCCGTGAAGGATCAGCGCATGCCCGCGGATGGCCCGTTGGATCCGCAGCTCATCTCCCTCATCCAGCGCTGGGCGGCCACCGGCGCGAACCCCTGAGGCGCTCTCATCATGATTCGAGTCACCCGCGCGTCGCTCGTGCTCGCCCTGTTGTCGGCTGGCTGCATCCCGGAGGAGCCGCCTCCCGAGCCCCCTCCGGCGGTGGATCCCTGCGCGGGCCTGCCGCCCCTGGCCCTCTCCGCGAGCCCCACCCGCACGCGGGTGAATGACCCCGTCACGCTCACGGCCACGGGCGGCAGCGGCCACTACCGCTACCTCGTCGAGCCCGGAGGCTCCTCGGGAGAGATGCGCGGCTCGCGCTTCATCGCCGGGCTCACTCCCTCCAAGGACACGCTGGTGGTGGAGGACCTGCGCTGCCCCGGAGACGCGAGCGCGCAGGTGGAGGTGGTGGCGGCCTTCGACGTGGCGCCCGCGCGGGCCATGCTGAAGCCGGGCACGTCCTTCCAGGTGCAGGTGACGGGGCAGATGGGTGAGCCCGTCTTCTCGTTGGACAGGAGCGACGCGAACAGCACGGTGACGCCCTCGGGCCTGTACACGGCGGGCACGGGCACGGGTGTGGACCTGGTGCGCGTGCGTGACAGCCGCACGGGCGACGAGGCCCTGCTCCAATTCGAGGTCCGCACGGACGCGGTGCTGCGCGGAGAGCCGGCGCTGCTGGCGGTGCCCGCGGGCTCCTCGGTGGATCTGGCGACGGTGGGCGGCAGTGACCGCGTCATCTGGACGAAGGTGTCCGGCCCGGGCTCCGTGGCGGCTGGCCGCTTCCTGGCCGAGCCGGGTGCGAAGGGCGCGGCGGTGCTGGAGGCGGCGGATCCCTTCACGGGCCAGAAGGCCTCGGTGTCGGTGCGCGTGCTGGACGAGCTGACGCGTGACACGCTGCCGCACGGGCAGATCACCGACACGGCCGCGGTGGTGACGGCGGACTTCGACGGGGATGGGGTGCCGGACGTGGCGGTGGGCCGGCCGGAGAGTGATTTGGCCCGGCCCCAGGGGGGCGCGGTGCTCATCTTCAAGGGGAGCACGTCGGGCCTGCCCGCGCAGCCCACGTGGGTGCTCACCGGCGAGACGGACACGGCCCGGTTCGGCGACGGACTGGCCGCGGGAGACATCGACAAGGACGGGAGGGCGGAGCTGGTGGTGTCCTCGCCGGGCGCGGACGTCACCATCGACGGCTCGGGCGCGGTGTACCTGTACCGCTTCGGCACCAGCGGGCCGGAGCGCATCCGCCCGCCCCTCGCCGGAGTGGGCCGGGCCGCCTTCGGCACGGGCCTGGCGCTTGAGGACGTGGACGGAGACGGGGACCTGGACCTGCTGGCAGGCTCGCCCAACGGTGACCTGGCGTCCAGCGGCAGCCTCACCAACCGCGGCGTGGTGGACATCTTCCAGCTCACCCCGGGCCAGCCCGTGCCGGACCTGCCCACCCTCCGTCTGGGCGGCAGCGACCAGAGCGTGAGCGGCGCCGTGGAGCAGCGCTCCCGGACGAACCTGGGCCAGGCGGTGGTGGTGGCGGACCTCAACGGGGACGGACGGGCGGACATCGCGGCCCTGGGCAAGACGTCGCGCTACCGGGCGGACAACACCTCGCTGGGTGTCATCCAGCCCGCGGTGTCCGTGTTCTTCGCGCGCGCCGAGGGCAATCGCTTCCGCGCCTCGCCGGACGTCTTCGTGCTGCCCACGAACACCGCGGACGGCAACGAGGGCTCCTGGCGGCTGGGCACCCTCCCGGCCGAGGGGTCGCGGCCGCCGCTGCTGGTGGTGCTGCTGGACCGCGCGGACTCGCCGGACCTCCGGAGCACCGGCGGCCTGGCGGCGATGACGGACGCGGGCGGGGCGCTGCTCTTCGACGTGAGCACGTACGCGCCCACGGGCGAGCCCTCGGCCACGCCGCCGCAGCAGTTGCTCGCCAACGCGTATGCGCGGTTCTACGGAGACGCGAGCTCCATCGTGGCGGGGCGCGGCTGGGCCCTGGCGGACGTGGACGGCACGCCCGGCGTGGAGCTGCTGCTGGGCGCGCCCTACGCGACCGTCGGCTCGGGCACCACCTCGCTGCGCTATGGCGGCAAGGTGCTGGTGTACCCGCTGAAGGACCTGGCCCGGGGCACCGCCCTCAACAAGCCCGTCACCTTCCTGCCGGGCGTGGCGAAGTCGGACGCCTTCGGCGTGGGCATCGCGCCGTGGGCGCTGCCGGGCAACCCGGGGCTGGTGGTGTTCGCGGGCCGGGCCTCCGCGCCGGACGGGCGCGCCTTCACCGGACGGGTGGATGGTTTCGTGAAGGCGGGTGCCTCGTTCGCGGAGTGGGCGCGCACGAGCTACCTGGTGCCGGCGAAGCCGAGCGTGGAGCGCTTCGGCGAGGCGGTAGCGGTGTCGCGCGACGCGTCCGGGGCCGTGGTGGCGCTGGTGGGCTCGCCGGGCTTCCATGGCCCGGGCATCAACGCCGACGGTAACGACCTGTCGGCGGGCCGGGCGTGGACGTATGGCGCGGCCGGTGGCGCGGGCACGCTGGTGGCCGAGGGGACGAACTCGCCGCTGTACAACGGGCGCAACGTGGGCACGGACGTGGCCTTCACGGACTTCAACGGGGATGGGCGGGCGGACCTGGTGCTGGGCGCGCCGTCCTTCACCGTGCCCAGGACGGCCTCGAGCGCCACGGAGCTGGGCAACGCGTACCAGACGGTGCGGACCGAGTGTCTGCCCACGGGCTCCACCGACCTGCAGGCGGGCGGCGTGCTGGTGTCGCTGGCCCAGGCGGATGGCACCTACAAGGCCGCGTACCGGCTGTGGGCCATCGGCAACATCACGGAGAACTGCAGTGGCACCTGCTCGCGCGGCGGCATCGGGCGCGGGGTGGTGGGCGGCTTCGACCTCAACGGCGACGGTCTGCAGGACATCGGCGCGCTGCGCAACAACGGCTTCGAGCTCTTCCTGGGACGTGCGCCGGATGACGCCTCGCTGGCCAGGCGGACCATGGGGTGCGATCCCGTCTACTCCTCGCCCTTCTTCGCGCAGACGACCTCGGTGCCCGTGGCGCTGGGGGACCTGAACGGGGATGGCTGCCACGAGGTGGCGTGGCGCTACTCGGATGGCAGCACGCGCTCGGGCGTGGCGGTGCTGTTCGGCTTCGACAAGGGCGGCGCCCGGTGCGGTGGACGCACCACGGCGAAGCTGGTGCGGCTGGCGGCGGACCCGGAAGTGGGGATGAACTACCTGGGCCTGGGCCTGTCCATCGCCCGCGTGGGCCGCGTGCTGGGCAAGACGGGCGCGGACTACCTCGCGGTGAGCGCGACGAACGTGCCCTACAACGGCGTGACGCAGCCGGCGGTGATGCTCTTCGACACGGAGAAGCTGAAGGACGCCTGGCTGGGCACGTCCGGCAAGGACGTGGTGGGCGCGATGGAGGCCGCCGTGCAGCCGCAGATCGTGGTGCACCGCACGCGGGCGGTGGGCTTCGGCTCGGCGCTGGCCGGCGGGGTGGACCTGACGGGTGACGGCGCGCCGGAGCTGGTGGTGAGCGCACCGGGCGCGTCGGTGGCCTCGGATGGTGGCGGCGCGGTGTTCGTGTACGCGGGCGGGCCGAACCTGGCCGGCGCGCTCACGCCCATGCTGACGCTGACGGGAGACGTGGCGGAGCGCTCGGGCTTCGGCACCGACCTGGCGCTGCTGGCGGGGAGTGGCAGCTCTCCGCCCACGCTCGTCGTCGGCGCGCCGCTGAGCTACCGCACCGGCACGCAGAACGGCACGGCCTTCCTGGTGCCGCTCGGCTTCTGAGCGGGGCCCTCAGTGCGTCATGGAGGAGGAGGGCTCGGAGATGCCTTCGAGCACGCGGCCGGCGAGCCGCTGGTCCTCCATCTCCATGGCCAGGTCCCCCAGGGAGACGATGCCGATGAGCCGCTCGCGCTCGTCCACGACGAGCAGGCGGCGCACCTGGAGCTCCCTCATCTGGTGGGCGACGTCCTCCACGTCCTCGTCCACGGAGCACGTCTGCACGTTGCGCGTCATCACGTCGGCGACGGAGGCCGTGCGCGGGTTGAAGCCCAGGGCCAGTCCTCGCACGACGATGTCCCGGTCGGTGAGGATGCCCACGACGCGCTCGCCCTCCACGACGGGCAGGGAGCCCACGTTGAGCAGGCGCATCATCTCGGCGGCGGCCATCAACGTCGTCTCCGGGTGGGCGGCGACGGCGTCCGGAGTCATCACGTCGCGAATCTTCATGGGACGCACCTCAGGGCTGGATGTGGATGCTTCGCAGGGGAGGGTGTGTCCGCTCCGGCGTGGTTGCCGCGTATTCCGCATTCCCTGCCCGTGACTGGACGCCCGCCCTCCAGGCGGAAGGGCCTCGCGCGGCCGTGGGCGTGCGCATCGTTGAGAACATGGGGAGCGAAGCCATCGGCTGGTTCAGCTCGTTCGTGCTCGTGCTGACCATCGCCCAGCAGGTCTACAAACAGTGGCGCTCGGGCAGCAGCCAGGGCGTGTCCAGGTGGCTCTTCGTGGGGCAGCTCACCGCCTCCACGGGCTTCACCCTCTACAGTGTGCTGGTGGACAACTGGGTCTTCGTGGTGACCAACGCGCTGATGTTGCTCAGTGCTCTGCTGGGGCTCGCCATCGTGCTGAAGCACCGGCGCGCGGAGCGGCGCAAGTCCCAGCCCGGCCCGGCGCCCACGGGCATGCGCCCCGCGAGGGCGTGAGGGCCCCCAGGCGCCTCCCGGGGGAGGGGCAGGGGGCCACCGGGTTCAGCTCACCGGCTGCGGAGACATCTGGCGGGTGAGCTCCTCGGGCGACTTCAGCAGGGAGGGGTGGCCGCCGTGCTGGACGCGCTGCTCCTCGTCGAGGGGCGCGGAGAACGTCTTGGCGATCTTGTTGTAGGTCCCGAGGATGAGGATGGTGGGGGCCCACTGGCCGACGAAGTTCGCCCACGTCTTGCGCCCGCTGATCATCAGGAGGGCGCTGGCGGCCATGCACCCGATGGCGACGCCGAGGAAGCCGATGGAGGGAATGCGCCGCGTCTGCATCTCGACATGGGTGGTGACCGCGTCTTCGTTCTTCATGTTCCAGTGCCTCCACTGGGAGAGAGGTGTGGGGCAAAGGTGCGCACGGGGGAGGACGCGGAGCGGGTGAGCCTCCCCGCCTGCTGTCCGGGCGGGCGCCGGGGCGGTGGGGTTGGCCGTGCGGGCGGGTCCGATCAGATTGCCGGGGACTCTGAGGCGAGGGGGCGGGGAGGAGACATGGGTCGCAAGTCCGAGGTGGAGAAGCTGCGGAGCCTGGCGCAGATGGATGTGGACGCGGTGGGGGCGTACGACGCGGCGATCGCGCGGGTGAAGGAGCCGTTGGTGCGCGAGCGGCTGAACGACTTCCGGGTGGACCACGTGCGGCATGTGCAGGACCTCAACGCGTTCATCCGCCAGTTCGGGGGCGAGCCGGTGGAGTTGCGGCCGGACCTGAAGGGCGCGGCGATGAAGGGCCTGACGGCGATGACGAGCATGATGGGGACGGAGGCGGCGCTGGTGGCGATGCTCGGCAACGAGGAGTTCACCAACCGGGCCTACGAGCTGGCGCTGAACTTCGAGTGGAGCCCCGCGGTGCGCTCGCTCATCGAGAAGAACCGGCGGGACGAGGAGCGGCACATCACGTGGGTGAAGGACGCGGTGCGCCAACGCCCCTGGGTGGTGGCCGACGAAGGCGCCGAGGTGCAGGCCTAGGAGAAATCCCCGCTCCCCCTGGGAGAGGGCCAGGGTGAGGGTCTACATTCCGGTGCCCACCCCGCGCGGAGCGCGGAATCCCGAGCCCCGGAGGCCCCACCGTGAGTGACACCCTGCCCGAGCTGCGCGAGACGTTGAGGGAGCTGGTGGCGCTGGACACGACGTCCACGCGCCCCAATGCGCCGCTGGTGGACCTGGCGGGGGCACGGCTGGAGGCCGCGGGCTTCCAGGTGGAGCGCGTCACGTACCGGGACGGGGCGGGGGTGGAGAAGGTGAACCTCGTGGCCGTGAAGGGCGGAGGCGGCGAGGAGCGCGCGGGGCTGGCGCTGGTGGGGCACACGGACTGCGTGCCGTACGACGCGGCGTGGACGGACGCGCTGCGGCTGACGGAGCGGGACGGGAAGCTGTACGGCCGGGGATCGTGTGACACGAAGGGCTTCATCGCCTGCGCGCTGTACGCGGCCACGCACTTCACGGGGAAGCTGAAGGCGCCGTTGATGGTGCTGCTGACGGCGGACGAGGAGCTGGGCTGCGAGGGAGCCAAGCACCTGGTGGCGCTGGGCAAGGGGCGGGCGAGGCACGCCATCGTGGGCGAGCCCACGAGGCTGGTGCCGGTGCGGGCGCACAAGGGGTACTGCCTGGCGGAGGTGGAGGTGCGGGGGCGCGAGGGGCACAGCGCGTACCCGGACGAGGGCGCGTCCGCCATCTTCCGCGCGGGGCGCTTCCTGCAGAAGCTGGAGACGCTGGCGCGCACGCGGCTGCGCGAGGAGCGGGACGAGTCCTTCGAGCCTCCCTTCACCACGGTGAACGTGGGCCTCATCAGCGGGGGCAAGGCGCCCAACGTCATCTCCGGGGCGTGCCGCTTCACGGTGGAGTGGCGCCCCATTCCCCGCCAGCCGAAGGAGCGGGTGTTGGAGCTGCTGGAGTCCATCCGGCACGAGCTGGTGCGCGACGAGCCCGGCTACGAGGCGCGCATCCAGCTGCTGCGGGCGGAGCCGGCGGTGGACACGCGGGCGGACGCGGAGGTGGTGCGGGTGCTGGCGGAGCTGTCCGGCAACGCGCCCATCACGGTGCCCTTTGGCACCGAGGCCCCGCAGCTCACGGAGCTGGGCGCGCAGGCCGTGGTGTTCGGCCCGGGGGACATCCGCGTGGCGCACCAGACGGGCGAGTACGTCCCCCTGGAGGATCTGATCCGTTGCGAGGCGTACCTGACCCGCGCCATCACCCACTTCTGCGGCGCGGCGGTAGCGGGAAACCCCTATTGAGAAGCCCTATTGAGGGGTCAACGTGTACCCGGTCACGTGTCAAGACGTACCCGGTCACGTGCAGAGGGAAGAAGGCCGGACTTGTCTGCTTTCCGGCGTTGGGTGTTACAGTCCTGAAAGGTAGGGCCACGGGGAGGGGCCGCGACATGCAATTCGTCCCTTTCGAAGAGGGCATCGAGGTCAAGGGACATGCGGTGAAAGCGGTCGTGGATGGCTTCAGCCACTTCGCGGTGCTGGGGAGCGCCTACCTGCTGGACGAGGGCATTGGCACGCCCACTGCCCAGGGCCTGGCACACCTGGAGCTGGAGGGCTGGTACCCGCAGCGCTCCTGGTTGCTGTGCTTGCAGCAGATCGGCAAGCAGGTGGGGGACGGGCTGCTGATGCAGATCGGCATGGCGATTCCCCGCAGCGTGCGGTTGCCGGAGAGCATCCGCGACATCCACAGCGCCCTCAAGACGGTGGACGTGTCGTACCACCTGAACCACCGCAAGAATGGCCGGCCCATGCTCGACCTGGAGACCGGGCGGATGGAAGAGGGGATCGGCCACTACGGCTACGAGCCGGTGCCGCGGCAGCGGAAGATCATCAGCCTGTGCGAGACGCCGTACCCCTGCGCGTTCGACCACGGCGTGCTCACGGGCATGGCCCAGCGCTACGAGTCGAGTGCACGCGTGGTGCATGACGAGACGAAGCCGTGCCGCAAGTGGCGGGGCGATCGCTGCACCTACGTCATCACCTGGTGAGGGGGGCTTCCCCAGCAGGCAGGGGAGGGTGTCCGGGAGGGAGCAATTCCCGCCCCCCTCCCTCCCTCCCTCCCTTCCACCTGATAGCCTGAAGGTCGGCAGACAGATCGGATCCCATGGCAGCGCTCAATTCCCTCGGAACCACGGGCCGCATCCTCCTGGTGGATGACAGCCCCATCGCACTCGAAGCCATCGGCTCCCGGTTGATGGAGAGCGGGCTGGACGTGGTGATGACCACCTCGCCTCGCGAGTCCCTCGGGCTCGCGACCGAGGGCCCCCAGCCGTTCGATCTCCTCATCCTCGACGTGATGATGCCGGAGATGAATGGCCACGAGCTGACGCGCCGTCTGCGCAGCCACTCGCGCACCAGCAACACGCCCATCCTCCTGCTCACCTCGCTGGACTCCACCGATGACCGGGTGAATGGCCTGGTGGCGGGCGCCGACGACTTCTTCACGAAGACGGCGCCGGACGCGGAGATGCTGGCGCGGGTGCGCTCGTTCATCTCGCTGGGGAAGATGCGCGCCCAGCTGCAGGCGCAGCACGAGGCCATGGCCCGCGTCATGCGCGAGCCGGACGCGCCCACCCCTCCCCAGGCGCGGGTGGAGATCGTCCACCACATGCCCGTGGTGAGCGAGCGGCTCGCCCGGGCCCTGCGCGGCACGCCCGTGGGCGGCGAGTTCCAGCTCACCCAGCGCGCGCCCTCGCAGCGGCTGGGCACGTCGGACGCGGATCTGCTCATCGTCAGCTACCCGGTGGCGCTCGAGGGGGAGCAGCCGCTGCTCAAGCGTTTCGGCTTCGACGAGGAGGCGCCCGCCCTGCTGGTGGTGGACGAGGTGGAGTCCACCTCGCGGCGCGTGCTGGCGTTCGACGCGGGCGCGGACGACTACCTCACCCTGCAGACGCCCATGGCCGAGCTGGCCGCGCGTCTGGCCAGTGCCCTGCGCCGCCAGCGCCGCCAGCGCCAGCTGCGCACCTCGCGTGACCGCGCCATGCTGGTGGCGGTGACGGATCCGCTCACCGGGCTGTACAACCGCGCCTACTTCCACGAGGCCCTGGGCGTCGAGTTCCGCCGTGCCCAGCGCTACAAGCACCCGATGACGCTGGTGCTGCTGGACCTGGACCACTTCAAGCAGGTCAACGACAACCTCGGCCACACCGCCGGGGATCAGGCGTTGCGCGAGGTGTCCCTGCGGCTGCGGCAGACGGCGCGCTCGACGGACGTGGTGGCCCGGCACGGAGGCGAGGAGTTCGCGATGATCCTCCCCGAGACGGACCTGGAGCACGGGTTGATCGCCGCCGAGCGCTTCCGGGCCGCGGTGGACGGGGCCACGGTGCACGGCGCCCGGGGCGGCAGCCGCGCGCTCACCATCAGCGCCGGAGTGGGTTGCTACCCCGCGCACGCCACCTCCATGTCCGAGCTCATCGAGCTCACCGACGCGGCGCTCTACAACGCCAAGCGCCAGGGCCGGAACCGGGTGTGCCCGGTGACGGTGGGCGCGGAGCCCGCCCACGTTCCGGCTCCGGCGCCCGCCGCCAGCGCCACCAACACCGTCCTGGAGCGGCTGCGCCGGCTCGTGGCGGAGGACGTGGAAGGTCCGCTCACCGCCACGCGCACGGCCGCCCGCATGTTGCATGAGGCCTCCGCCCCCGGAGACGCGCTGCACATCCTCACCACGCAGCTGCGCAGCTCCTCCGACGAGGTCCGGCAGGAGCTGCTGCGGGTGATGGACGATCTCTCCCGGGCCGTGCTCGACGCCGGCCGGGTGGGCGGCTCACGCGACCACAAGTGAAGGGATATATCCCCTCTCCCCCCGGGAGAGGGTCGGGGTGAGGGTGTCTGTCCCTGTTCTCCAACCCGGGAAGTCGACGTGACTTCCTGAAGGGACTCAGAGCCCCGTGCCGGTGTACCGCTGGAAGGGGCCGGTGATGACCAGGGTGAGGCCGTCGCTCTGCATGTTGGCGAAGAGCGCGCGCCCATCCGGAGAGAAGCACACCCCGGCGAACTCGCCCTGGGAGAGCGCGTTGCGCGCGAGGTTCCTCACCTCTCCGGAGGGCGTGAGGATGCGCAGGTGCTCGTCGGGCCTGCGCGGGTCGTCTCCGTCCTCGGCCATCACCACGTCGCCCCAGGGAGCCACGCAGATGTTGTCCGGCATGTCGAGCAGGCCCCGATCCTCCGCCTGGGCCAGCAGCCGCAGCGTACCGCCCTGCGGCCCCGAGGCCGTGTAGCGCCAGAGCTGCCCGCCGGACTCGGGGCCGCCCGTGGTGGCGCAGAAGTAGAGGGCGCCCTCGTGGAAGAAGATGCCCTCGCCCCGGCGGAAGAGGGCGGCCCCGCGGCCGGCACCCTGTGCGCGCAGGGAGTCGTCCTGGGCATCCGGGCGGGGCATGTCCACCCAGTCCACCTGGAAGGTGTCGCCCGGCCGGACGCGCGCGTTCATGTCCCGTCCGGGCTCAGCCTCCACGCGCAGGGCCTGCAACCGGCCCCGCGACTCCGGCCCGAGCCGCTCGCCCGGGCGCTCCGGGACGAAGCGGTAGAGGCAGCTGTCACCCCGGTCCTCGGTGAGGTACGTGACGAAGGTGGTGGGGTCCACCACGGCCGCCTCGTGGTTCATCTTGCCGAGCGCGGGAATGGGCACCGCGTCCCGCACCTCGCTGGCCGCCGGGTCACAGAGGAAGACGGAGCCGTGGCCCTCCTTGACGGTCTCCTCGCAGGTGAGCCAGCCCCACGGTGAGGCGCCACCGGCGCAGTTGCGCGCGGAGCCCGTGAGCACGAGGTTGCTGGAGACGCGGGTGAAGGTGTTGGCGTCCACCACCACGCGCGTCACACCGCCGGGGTTGCCGCCCTGGGGCCGGTACGCCTGGGGTGGCACCGGCTGCCCGGGGAAGTACGGGCCCATGTTCTCCTGGCCCGCCTCGAGCTCGTGGTTGCGCATCAGCACGAGGGTGTTGCCGCCCTCGGGCCCGGCGAAGCAGCCCATGCCGTCGGGCTGTCCCGGGACGCGGTAGCCATCGCTCATCCGCTCTCCCCGGCGCTCGAGGATGCGGTAGCGGAAGCCCTCGGGCAGCTCCAACACGCCGTCGGGGTCCGGCAGCAGGCCTCTGCCGTTCTCGGGAAGAGTGCAGCGGCCCAGCACGAAGGGCAGCGCGAGGGCCGTGCTCGCCTTGAGGAAGGAGCGGCGGTGGAGGCCGCGCGGATGGCTCATGGCGGGGAGAAGAGCGAAGCGCGAGGCCCACGTCCAGCGGCGGGGGAGCGGGCGCTTCCCGCTCGCCAGGCGCCCGTGGAGGGGTATGATTGCTGCTCAAACTATATTCCAGGAGGACGGGACATGGGGAAGAAGCTGCTGGCACCACTGTGCGCCTTCGTGCTCGCCACGGGGTGCGTGCCGCAGGGCAAGTACGACGCGGCGATGCAGAGGGCGCAGACGCTCGACGAGCAGTTGCAGGAGGAGAAGGGGGCCCGGGCGGCGGCGGACGCGAAGGTGCGCCAGCTGGAGGAGCAGGTGAAGGGGTTGGAGGAGAAGGTGGCGGGGCTGGAGCAGGACCAGGCGGCGCTGAGCACGCGGCTGAACACGGCGGAGGCGCGGTTGACGGCGGGCGCGGCCGAGCGCCGGGCACTGGAGCAGAAGAACGCCGAGCTCACCGCGCTCAACGAGGAGCTGGCCAGCTCCCGGCGCAAGCTGGCGGAGGCGAAGGAGGCGCTGGAGAAGCGGAGCGCCGAGTACGAGAGCCTGGCCAAGAGCCTGGAGAAGGAGATCTCCGAGGGGAAGATCGAGCTGTCGGAGCTGAAGGGCCGGATGACGGTGAACCTGAAGGACAAGATCTTGTTCGCCTCGGGCTCGGCGCGGGTGGGCAAGGAGGGCCAGGATGCGCTGGCGAAGATCGCCGAGGCGCTGAAGGGGGTGCAGGGGAAGATCATCCGGGTGGAGGGGCACACGGACGACGTGCCCACGGACCCGAAGGGGCCGTTCCCGTCGAACTGGGAGCTGAGCCTGGCGCGGTCGATGGCGGTGGTGCGCTCGCTGCAGGACGCGGGGGTGGACCCCACGGTGCTGTCGGCGGCGGGCTATGGCCCGTACCAGCCCATCGCGCCCAACGACTCGCCGGAGAACCGCAGCCTCAACCGGCGCATCGAGATCGTCCTGGCACCCGGGGCGGCCACGGCCGGCCGCTGAGCCGGGCCCTCGGAGGAGGTCCCAGCCGGGCGCGGTCTTCACGAACTTGTCCAACAGTTGGAGTGCGCCAGGCGAAGCCTGGGTGAGGAGGAAGCGATGTAGGAGCGGAAACTTCACGAAGGGACCCTGCGGGTTCAAACCCCGCCCGGCAAAGGAGGCCGCCAGCCGGAAGCGAGTCTTGCGTGGT
>NZ_DASUNC010000186.1:0-25291 GCF_036277355.1 Archangium sp. | reverse complement strand
GGGGGCCTTGTCGATCTGGTCGTACGCGAGGAACGTCGCGCCGCCCGTCTTCGCCAGCACCTTGGTGATGGCCGCCGTCAGGGACGTCTTGCCGTGGTCAACGTGGCCGATGGTGCCGATGTTGACGTGCGGCAAGCTTCTGTCGAACTTTTCCTTGGACATAACGCTCCTCGAAAAAATGGAGCCCCGAACCAGGATTGAACTGGTGACCTCATCCTTACCAAGGATGCGCTCTGCCAACTGAGCTATCGGGGCTTGTATCTGCGACTACAACACTGGAGCGGGAAATGGGACTCGAACCCACGACATTCAGCTTGGAAGGCTGACGCTCTACCAACTGAGCTATTCCCGCGATTGCGATGGAGGGAGTTGGATTCGAACCAACGAAGGCGTAGAGCCGGCAGATTTACAGTCTGCTCCCTTTGGCCGCTTGGGTATCCCTCCGCAACGCTGTCCTCAACTACCGCGAAACCACTGTTCTTCCTACTGCTTTTTTGCCCCGGGCCCTCATCCGCGGCCCCGTGCTGGCCGGCGGCGGGATTTGAACCCGCGACCTACTGATTACAAATCAGGTGCTCTACCAGCTGAGCTACACCGGCATCCATCACTCCGGCTGCTTCCCCAACTCGCCCGTCCCACCGACCGGGAACCGCCAACCGCCCGTCCCGTCGAGGCGCGCCCTTTTAGAAGTCCCCGCCCCCCAAGTCAAGCGGTTTGATCCGAAGGGTTCAACTTCCGGCACCGGGACGCGACGTCCCCCGTTGCCGGGCGGCCTCATATAGCAGAATCGCCGCCGAAACGGACGCATTCAGGGAACCGACCTGACCGAGCATCGGAATCCCGAGCCGGAAGTCACAGTGCTCCAGCACTCCCTGGCGCACGCCTGCTCCCTCGGCCCCCACCACCAGGGCCAATGGCCCGTCCAGCCGGGCGCTCCACAGAGGCTGGTTCGAGTGGGGGTCCGCCGCGGCGATCCACACCCCGGCCTCCTTCAGCTCCTCCAGGGCCCGGGACAGGTTGACCACCCGCGCGATGGGACAATGCTCCACCGCTCCCGCCGAGGCCTTGGCCACCACGCCCGTCACCGGCACCGCCCGGTCCTTGGCGATGACCACCCCGTGCGCCCCCATCGCGTGCGCCGAACGGATGATCGCCCCGAAGTTGTGCGGATCCTGGATGCCGTCCAACACCACCAGCAACGCGGGACGTCCGCTCTTCTCGGCCGCCTCCAGCAAATCCTCCAGCTCCGCGTATTCGAAGCCCCGGAGCTCGGCCACCACGCCCTGGTGCACACCGCCATCGGCCATCGCCGCCAGACGCTCCCGGGGCACCCGCTCCACCCGGATGCCCGCGTCCCTCGCGCGGCTGAAGATCTCCGCCGCCGCCTTCGCGGCGAGCTGCCCCTCCGTCACGAAGAGGCGCTCCACCCGCTCCGCGTGTGCTCGCAACGACTCGAGCACCGGGTTCACCCCGTAGACGTAGCGCTGCTCGCTCCGCTCCGCGCCGCGTTCGCGACCCCCTCCCCTCTCCCCGCGCTGCTCCCCACGCTCCCCGCGCTCACTGCCCCTGGACGATCGCTGGCGCACCACGGACTAGAGGACCTCGACGGGCAGGGAGAACGTCTTCTGCTGACGGGCGCACAGCTGCTCCGAGCAGATGAAGAACGTCAGCTTCGCCTCCAGCGTGCCCTTGCCGGCCGCCGTGGCCTTGAACGGCACCTCGAAGCGGGGATCCACGAACTGCTGCCCCTGGGCCTTCTTCGCCACCGAGTCCTTCAGCGCCAGCTTCTCCTGCGCGGGCGACAGCTGCGCGCCGCCCTTCAGCTCCAGCTTCAGCGGCGCCTCGTCGGAGACGTGGGCCCCCGCCTTGCTCTTGATGGACAGCACGAACACGCCCTGCTCCCCCGCCTTCACCTTGGTGGAGGTGCCCTCCGTGCTCACCTCATAGAGGGTGGCCGGATCCACCTGCCCCTCGGCGTGGACCTGGGTGCTGGCAATGGCCACCAGCGCGGCGGCCAGGGAGGTGATGCGTCGCAAGTGCAGCATGGTTCGTCTCCTCACGGAAAAGCGGGGGCACCCTATCACCGACCCTCCGACGTCCGGGGACCTCTTTCTGTTCACGCCTCGCCCACGGAGGCCTTGGGCGTCCGCTTGCGCCGGGACGGCGCACCCGGCTCCGGCTCCGGCAACCCCACCCTCGGACTCCCGGCCGCCAGTTGCTCGGCGCGCTCGATGATGATGCCGGCCAGGTCCAACCCCGTGGCCGCCTCCATCTCCGGGATCGCCGGCGAGCTGTTCACCTCGAACACCTTGGGGTGCCCCTCCTGCACGTCCAGCAGGTCCACCGCCGCCACCTCCAACCCCACCAGCGTCGCCGTCCGCTCCGCCGCCTTCCGCTGGGACTCCGTCAGCTCGATGCGCTCCAGCCGGGCTCCCCGGTTGAGCGTGTAGGACAGCCGGCCCACCCTCGGACGGCGCCGCACCGCCGCCACCGCCCGGCCTCCCACCACCACCACCCGCACGTCCTGCCCCTTGTTCTGCACGTACTGCTGGACGACCAGGTTGTGCCCCAACCCGAGGATGGCCTCGAGCGCCGCCTCCAGGGACTGGAGGCTCTCGCACACCATCACCCCGTGCTTCTCCTGGCCCTGCAGCAGCTTCACCAGCACCGGCACGCCGCCCACCAGGCCCACCATCGCCTTGAGGTCCGCGGCGTCACGCGCCATCACCGTCGCCGGAATGTCGATGCCGTGCGCCGACAACAGCTGCAACGAGCGCATCTTGTTGCGCGACTCGGCGATGGCCCGCGCCGTGTTCACCAGCGGAACCCCGCACATGGCGAACTGGTTCACCACCGCCAGACCGTAGTTGCTGATGGACTGCGCGATGCGCGGGATGACCACGTCGCACGGGGAGAGCTTGCGCCGCCGGTAGTAGAGGTTGGCGCGCCGCCCATCCAGGTGCATCTCCACCCGGACCGGGTTGAGCACGCGCACCTGGTGCCCTCTGGCGCGCCCGGCCTCGACCAGACGCTTGGTGGATGAAATGGAGGCGGAGCGCGAGAGGATGGTGATCTTCATGGGCGGCCAGGGCGGGCGCCGGAGACATAGCCCCGGCACCTCACCACGTAAAGCCGCCCCGAAGGCTACCGCTTCTGAACGGCACGAACCTCGATCTTCACCGGGTTGGCCGACGTGGAGGCCTTGATGCGCTCACACGTGGAGCCCGTGAAGGAGATGCTCTTGTCCCCATTGAGGGTCCAGGTGTCCGCGCCCGGAGAGAGGCGATCGCCGTTGACGTACACCACCACCAGCTCCTGCGAGGAGGGCTCCTGGCCAGCGGCGAAGGTCAACAGGCAGGGGTCATCCAGCTGGATGGTCTCGCTGATCTTCCGCAGCGCCGCCGCCAGCTCGTCCGCGTTGCCCGCCTGGTAGAAACGGCGATTGCACAGGCCCCGGGACATGTCGCACGTGTCACCCGTGCCGCAGTCCGAATTCACCGTGCAGGTACGCGAGAAGCCACCCTCCTGGGCCATGGCGTTGAGCACGTCCGGGCCCGTTCCGCTGGCCAGCTCCGCGCCAAAGCCGATGACGATGGTCTTGATGTTCGCGTCCTTCAGCGCCTTCACCGCCGACACCGAGCCATCCTTGTCCAGGCAGCCCAGCTTGTCGTACGGATCGTACGAGCACAGGGACGTCCCGCTCAGGGTGCCCAGCGTGCAGCTGCAGCTCGCGTTCGGATAGGGGGTCGGGAACTTCGAGTTGCAGTTGGGAAGGCCGTCCGTCAGCAGCAGCACGAAGTTGGAGCGCGCATCCGTCTTCAGCTCCGGCAGCGTGAGCATGTACTGGAGGCTGTCATTGGTGGGCGTACCACCCTCCGGCTTCTGCACCCCCGCGGTGGACGAGGAGTTCTTGATGGCCAGCAGCTTGCCGTTCACTTCCGCGGCCTTGTCCTTGAGCGTGGCATCGTCATCCGACTCCGTGGTCGGCAGCGCGACGGTGACTCCGGCAGTCCCCCCGCACTTGTAGACCTTGTCCGCCGACAGGTCCGGGTAGGTAGCCAGGCCGATGCGTGCAATGGAGCCGCTGGTGGTGAGGAAGGTATCCATCGCCTTCTGCAGCGACGTCCACCGCGTGGGGCACCTGCCCGGCAACGCGCCGCCCGTGTCGCACGGGAAGGCCTCGCTCACGCCGCAGATCTCTCCGCTGGACGTGCCACCCTTCCGGCACACGTACACCCCCGACGAGTCCCGAAGATTCTCGTTCACCGGCAGCGTCATCGAACCCGACGTGTCCACCAGCATCATCAGGTTCGGCTTGGCATTCCGTGCCCGGATGTCACGCGTCTCCGTCGTCTGCGAGATGGCCAGTGGCTCCACCGGCTCGAAGTCATACGTCTGGCAACCGGTGGCGAGAACACCACCGACCGTGCCCAACACGAGGGCCCTCAGGAGAGTCAGCTTGGCGCGCATAAGATTGAAAGTCGCTCCTCGGAATCACGCGCGGGATCCCCCCGCGCTCACCAGGGTCCGGCCCCGAAAGCGTGCCGACAATACCCTCTCCCGCGCGCCCTCGGCCAGCAGCAATCCAGCGCCTCCCTAGAGAGCAAGGGTGCGTGCACCTGCCGTCAGTCTCCACAACGACGCCAGTCCCATCACCTCATCCAGCGTCCCTTTCAGCTCTTCCGGCGCGTATCCACAGATTCTTACCGTGGTGTCGCACGCCACCAGCTTCGCCCCCAACGCCCGCGCCTCCTCGAGCATCCTCGCCGGCACCGGAACCCCCAGCCCCTCCGCCCTCGCACTCTCCGACAACTCCTTCTCCGTGTGCGGCAGCCCGAAGCTGCCCCTCACCAACGCCCTCAAGGCGTCGAAGGCGAAGACGAAGTACACCTCGTCCCCCATCGCCGCCGCGGTGATTCCCATCGAGGCGGCCTGGAACGCAGGCTCATACGTGGCGTGCTGCAGGAAGAAGAACACTCGGCCGGCCATCAGGCGCGCGACAATACAAGAATCCACTTTCAGCAAAAGGCACTCGGGGTGCGTCGAATCCACCCGCGCCTCCGGCCTATAAACGGGCTCCGTTGATGTCCATACGAGGGAGCTCCCCCATGCCCTTCTCCCCACAGCCCATCCCGGCTCGCACCACCTCGCACCGCCGTCCGTGGTCCGCGTCTCTCGCGTCCACCTGTGCGCTCGCCACACTGCTCCTGACGGGCTCCTCGCACCTCGGCGCGGCCTCCGCCGCCCTGATGCCTCCCTCCGCTCCCAGCGCTCCCCAGCCCCACGGCACGCTGCATGAGGAGATCCTCCGTCTGCTCGACAGTTCCGAGGCGCTCCCTCGTGAGGCCGACTGGGCCCGGCTCGGTCCCGACGTCCTCTCCGAGCTCCTCGGGCTCGCCAGCAACCCCAAGGCCCCCGAGCCCCAGCGCTCCCGCGCCATCGCCGCCATGGCCGTCGTCGCCCACCCCGAGGCCGCTCTGCGCCTCCAGGAGTTGCTGCGCAGCACCGCTCAGCCTTCCTCCGTCCGCGCCGCAGCGACGCTCGCGCTCGGCCGCCGAGCCGGGCTCGAGGCCGTTCCCGTTCTGACTCCCCTCCTCGCCGACCCCAACGAGCAGGTGCGCGCGACCGCCGCGCGGACTCTTGGGCGTGTGGGTGGGGCCGAGGTGCGCAAGGCTCTGGAGGAACGGCTTCCCGTCGAGGAGAGTCTCGCCGTTCGCGAAGCCATCCAGCAGGGGTTGAGTTACGTCGAGCCGTAGTGGCTTCGAGGCTGGCGCAGACCCTCACCCCAGCCCTCTCCCAGAGGGAGAGGGGGCTTACACGGGCCTCAACCCGGGGTCCTCGGCACCCTCACCCCCGACCCCTCTCCCGGGGGGCGAGGGAGAGGAGGGCGGCGAGGGAGAGGCGGGGCACGGTTTGGAATGGGGCTCTCCTGGTGGGCTGGCAGGGAGACGCTCGCATCGGGCCCGGCCTTCCGTTACATGGGGGCCATGCGCCCCACCGTGCTCCTCTTCGATATCGATGGCACCCTCGTCACCACCGGCGGTGCCGGCCGCCGCTCCATGGCGCTCGCCTTCCAGGCCCTCCACGGCCGCCTCGATGCCTGTGACTCCTTCAGCATGTCCGGCATGACCGACCGCGCCATCGTCCGCAAGGGGCTCGACTTCATCGGCGCCCACCCCTCCCCCGACGCCATCTCCGCCGTCATCGACTCCTACCTCCATCACCTCGCCCAGGAGGTCCCCCTCGTCGACGAGCGCGACTACCGCGTCTACCCCGGCATGCGCGAGGCCGTCGACGCCGCCCTCTCCCGCTCCGGCTTCGCCGTCGGCCTCGGCACCGGCAACGTCCGCCAGGGCGCTCGCATCAAGCTCGAGCGCGTCCGCATCCACGACCGCTTCTCCTTCGGCGGCTTCGGCTGCGATCACGAGGACCGCGTCGAGCTCATCCGCCATGGCGCCCAGTCCGGTGCCAACCTCCTCGGCGCCCCCCTCCAGGAATGCCGCGTCGTCGTCATCGGCGATACCCCCAAGGACGTCGCCGCCGCCAAGGGCATCGGCGCCACCTGCATCGGCGTCGGCACCGGGAACTTCTCCCCCGAGGCCCTCCTCTCCTGCGGCGCCGACTACGCCTTCCCCGACTTCTCGGCCCGCGAAGCGCTCGCCGCCCTGCTCGACGGCCGCTGAGCCCAGCCCCCCTCCCTCCCTCGCGGTGTGGTATCTCCCCCCGCCCCGCCCGGTCCCGAGGAGCCCCTCCCCATGTCGCTGTCCACCCTCGAAGCCTACGATCTCGTCCGTTTCGCCGAGGCCATCGACTCGCGCCTCGCCGCCGCCGATGAGCTGCTCGCGGGCCGCCCGGGTCTGGAACGCGAGAAGGAGTGGCTCTCCACCGCCATCCAGATCGTCCGCGCCGAGCGCGCCCCCGCCCCCGCCCTCCTCGAAAAGGTCCGCGACCTCCCCGAGCTCGAGGAGGTCCGCGAGGAGTTCGCCTTCAACCTCCAGAACCTCTGGGTCGACTCGCTCGAGAAGCTCCACGCCGGCATCACCTTCTGCGCCAGCAGCCGCTCCCCCGTCATCGAGGCCCTCTTCCCCCACCTCAAGTTCCCCCAGCTCCGCCGCGCCTCCCGCGAGGTCAGCCAGGAGTTCGCCGCCAGCTACGAGCGCCGCCTCAAGTCCTCCTACGTCTCCCGCATCCTCGCCCGCGACGACTTCTCCTTCGTCCGCCCCGTGCTCGACCAGGTCGCCACCGCCTACGCCACCTGGCAGGCCTGCTTCGCCCCCGTCCAGCTCCCCCACGAGCAGGCCGCTCCCCTTCGCGCCGAGCTCATCGCCCTCGGCAAGAAGCTCGACGTCGCCCTCCGCCAGGCCCGCTGCCTCGCCGAGGCCTCCCTCGCCCCCATCCCCGATGCCTTCGAGAACTCCGGCCTCGCCGCCAAGCCGCGCAAGCGCGCCGCCCGCGGGCTGCCGTTCATCGACCCCGCCGACATGGGTGCCGCCGAGGCCAATGTCTCCGAGGGCGAGGCCACCGAGGCCGTTCCCCTCGAGACCGACTCCGCCGAGCCCAGTGCCGCCGAGTTGGCCGAGCTCGCCGCCCTCTCCGGTGCCGCTCCCGCCGAGCCCGAGTCCCCGGTAGCTCCCGACGCTCCGCCCGAGGCGCCTCCCGCTCCCGAGGCCGTTGCCGCTCCCGAGGCCCCTCCCGCTCCCGAACCCACTCCCGCTCCCCCGGCCGCCGAGCCCGCCAAGGCCCCCTCCAAGCGCGGCCGCAAGAAGAACGACCCCAAGTCCACCTCGGAGTCGGCCTGAAAGCCGTGGCCCCGGGCCACCGTTAGGAGGAATCGGCCATGGCCGACGTCGCCCTTCCCATCGATCCCCTCCTGCCCGAGATCGTCGCCACCCTGCGCGGCGCGAACTCGCTCGTGCTCGAGGCCCCTCCCGGCGCCGGCAAGACGACCCGCGTCCCCCGCTCCCTCCTCGAGGCCGGCCTCGGCCAGGGCAAGGAGATCGTCGTCCTCCAGCCCCGCCGCCTCCCCACCCGCCTCGCCGCCCAACGCGTCTCCGAGGAGATCGGCGAGCGCGTCGGCGAGACCGTCGGCTACCAGGTCCGCTTCGAGGACGTCCGCGGCCCGAAAACCCGGCTCTCCTTCGTCACCGAGGGCGTCCTCGGCCGCCGCCTCCTCTCCGATCCCACCCTCCGCGACGTCGGCGTCGTCGTGCTCGATGAGTTCCACGAGCGCCACCTCTCCGCCGATATCTCGCTCGCCCTCCTGCGCCGCCTCCAGCAGGGCCCCCGCCCCGACCTCAAGCTCGTGGTCATGTCCGCCACCCTCGAGGCCGCCCCCATCAGCGCCTACCTCGGCAACTGCCCCACCCTCCGCTCCGAGGGCCGCCGCTTCGACGTCAGCCTCGAGTACCTCCCCACCGCCGATGACCGCTACCTCGATGCCCAGGTCCTCTCCGGCATCAAGCGGCTCCACGCCAACGGGCTCGACGGCGATGTGCTCGTGTTCCTCCCCGGCGCCGGTGAGATCCGCCGCGCCATGGACACCTGCTCCGAGTTCGCCGGCCGTCACGGCATCGACCTGCTCCCCCTCCACGGCGACCTGCCCCCCGCCGAGCAGGACCGCGCCGTGCGCCGCAGCTCGCGCCGGAAGATCATCCTCTCCACCAACGTCGCGGAAACCTCCGTCACCATCGACGGGGTCGCCGCCGTCATCGACTCCGGCCTCGCCCGCGTCGCCTCCCACTCGCCCTGGTCCGGCCTGCCCATCCTCAAGCTCTCCAAGGTGAGCCGCGCCTCCGCTACCCAGCGCGCCGGCCGCGCCGGCCGTACCCGCTCCGGTCACTGTCTCCGCCTCTACACCCAGCACGACTTCGACGGCCGCCCCGATCAGGACGCCCCCGAAATCCGCCGCATGGACCTGGCAGAGACCGTCCTCTCCCTGCGCGCCGCCGGCATCACCGACCTCGTCTCCTTCCCCTTCTTCGAGCCCCCTCCCGCCGCCTCCCTCGAGGCCGCCGAGAGCCTCCTGCGCCGCCTCGGCGCCGTGGCCCCCGATGGGTCCGTTACGCCCATCGGCCAGCGGCTCCTCCGTTTCCCCCTCCACCCCCGCCAGGCCCGCATCATCGTCGAGGGCGAGAAGCGCGGTGTTGGTGCCGACGCGGCCCTCCTCGCCGCCCTCGTCGGTGAGCGCGACATCCGCCGCGAGGCCCGTACCAACCTCTCCGGCCCCGGCCGCGCCGCCAATGTCGTCGCCGGGCCCTCGGATCTGCTGGAGCTGCTCGAGCGCTTCCGCGAGGCCGAGCGCTTCAACTTCTCCTCCGGCCGCGTCCAGTCGCTCTCCCTCGAGCACGGCGCCGTGCAGGCCGTGGACCGCGTCCAGCGTCAGCTCCGGCGCGCCGTCCGCGATCAGGGGCAGCGCCCCTCCCGCCCCGAGGACGTGGAACAGGCCCTGATGCTCAGCGCGCTCGCCGGCTACCCCGACCGCGTCGCCCGCCGCCGCAAGCCCCGCTCCCCCGAGCTCCTCCTCTTCGGCGGCGGCACCGCCCAGCTCTCCGACGTCAGCGTCGTCCAGGAGCCCGAACTCATGATCGCCGTCGACGCCGAGGAGCGTCCCGGCCGCGGCGTCATCATCCGCATCGCCAGCGCCGTCGAGCCCGAGTGGCTCCTCGACCTGTACCCCGATGCCCTGGAAGAGGTCGACGCCCTCCAGTGGAACCCCTCCTCCAAGCGCGTCGAGCGCATCACCCGTCTGTCCTACGGGAATCTCGTCCTCGAGGAGACCCGGACCCCCGCTCCTCCCTCCGAGGCGGCCGCCCGCGTCCTCGTGGAACAGGCCCTCGCCGCCGGCCCCGGCCGCTTCGCCGACCCCGAGGCCCTGCTTCAGTGGCGCACCCGCGTCGCCCTGCTCGCCCAGGCCTTCCCCGAGGCCGGTTTCCCCACCGTCGACGAGGCCTTCATGCGTGACTCGCTGGCGTCCCTGTGCGCCGGGGCTCGCAGCTTCGCCGACCTCGAGGGGGTTTCGTTGCTCGATGCCCTGTATTCACGGCTGACCTCGGAACAGGCCCGGCTCCTGTCCAACCACGCCCCCGAGAAGGTCTCCCTCCCCGGCGGGCGCACCGCCAAGGTCCATTACGAGCCCGGCAAGCCTCCTTGGGTCGAGTCGCGGCTTCAGGACTTCTTCGGCATGGCCCAGGGGCCTAGTGTGTGTGCCGGGAGGGTTCCGCTCGTGCTCCACCTGCTCGCTCCCAACATGCGCGCCGTGCAGGTCACCACCGACCTCGCCGGGTTCTGGGAACGGCATTACCCGTCCCTCCGCAAGGAGCTGTGCCGGAAGTATCCGAAGCACAGCTGGCCCGAGGATCCGCGTCATGCGCAGACTCCGGCCGAACGGGGACGGCGGATTTGATGCGCTGACCCTCACCCCAACCCTCTCCCAGAGGGAGAGGGGGCGTGACTCGGGCTCAACCTGGGATCCGAGATACCCTCACCCCGTCCCTCTCCCGGAGGGCGAGGGGATATTGACGGGGTGTTTGTTTCTGGGGCGCTCTGTGCGCTCGGGCGCTCGGCTACAGCTTCTTGCGCATCTCCAGGTGGTCGATGCCCGCTTCCTTGAACACCTCTCCCAGCGGCTCGTACCCCTGCTTCTTGTAGAACTCCAGCGCGTACAGCTGCGAGTGCAACAGGATGCCCGTCACTCCCCGCCGGCGCGCCTCGTCCTCCAGCGTCGTCAGCAGCATCGCTCCCACTCGCGCCTTCCGGTGCGACTTCAGCACCGCCATGCGCCCGATCTGCCCCCACGTCCCCGTCTCTCCGGACGGCGGCTCGGGCAACATCACCAGACGCCCCGTCCCGATCGCGTGCCCACCCTGGAACGCCAGCACGTGGTACGCCTTCGCGTCCTCGGCATCCCGCTCGATGCCCTCCGGGACGTGCTGCTCCTCGATGAACACCACCTCGCGGATCGCGAGCGCCTGAAACAACTCAGCCTCATTCTTGATCTGCGCAATCGTGACGGGCGGCTGGGGGGTCTCCGGGTTCGACATGGCGCCAGCCACCGTACACAAATCCCGGCGGGGCAAACAGACGAAAAGGCACCCCAACGTGCTAAGCGCCCCCCCGACTCGATGCTCCCCTCCCAGGCCTCCGGACGCCTCCCCCTCATCGGCTTCTACGCCCTCTACTTCTCCATCACCGGCATCGTCCTGCCCTTCCTCCCCGCCTACCTGAAATCCCTTACCCTCTCCGTCTCCCAGGTCGGCCTCCTCCTCTCCCTCAGCCCCCTCCTCGCCCTCGCCGCTCCCCACTTCTGGGGCCACCTCGCCGATCGCTCCGGCCGCCCCAACCTCGTCCTCTCCGTCGTCTGCGCCGGCGCCTGCCTGGGCTTCATCCCCCTCCTCTTCGTCGACCGCTTCCCCACCCTCGTCGCCTCCCTCGCCGCCTACGCCTTCTTCGCCTCCTCCATCACCCCCCTCATCGACAGCCTCGCCCTCCAACACATCGCCCGGACCGGCGGCTCCTACTCCCACCTGCGCCTCTTCGGCTCGCTCGGCTTCGTGCTCTCCTCCACCGCCTTCGGCCTCGCCGTGGACTCCGTGGGCCGCGCCACCGTGCTCGCCGCCTTCTCCCTCCTGGCCACCCTCACCCTCTGGAGCTTCACCCTCCGTGACTCCAGCGGCCCCTCCGCCCACGTCCCCGTCCACCCCCTCGCCGGGCTCCAGCTCCTCGCCGACAGGGAGCTGCGCTGGCTGCTCGCCGCCTGCGCCCTCCATTGGATCGCCTGCGCCCCCTACCACGGCACCTTCTCCATCTTCGTCGGCTCGCTCGGCCTGCCTCCCTCCGTGGTGGGCACCGCCATGGGGCTCGGGGTCTCCGCCGAGGTGCTCGTGATGCTCCTCTACCCCCGCGTGGCCGATCGCATCTCCCCCCGAGATCTCCTGGTGCTCGCCTTCACCTCCAGTGCCCTGCGCTGGGCCGGGCTCTCCCTCACCACCTCCCGGGGCGTCATCGCCGCCCTCTCCCTCCTCCACGGCCTGTCCTTCGGCGCCTTCTACGTGGCCAGCATCGCCTTCGTCGTCCGCCGCGTCCCCCCTCACCTGCGCGCCTCCGGCCAGGGCCTCTTCGCCGCCATCACCTTCGGGCTGGGGGGGCTCGTCGGCTACTCCTCCGCCGGGGCCGGCTACGACTGGCTCGGGGGGCACCGCCTCTTCGCCGTCGCCGCCGTCCTCGAGCTGCTCGCCGCCGCGCTCATCCTCCGCATTCCGTCCCGGGAGCCCCGCCTCCCGGCGTGATAGCCTGCGCCCGATGCGATCCGCGCTCCTCGCACTCGTCCTCTGCCTCTCGTCCCTCCCCGCCGCCGCCCAACCGGAGGTCTTCTTCGGCTCCGGCAACGACGTGCCCAACCTCAAGGAGGAGGACTTCGACCGCCGCTTCCTCAGGACCGGCGTCTACCAGGCCCTCAACCAGGGAACGAACGATCCCCACTGTGCCCAGCTCCTCGGCGGGCTGCTCACGCTCCTCGGAGAGACCGCGCCCCTGCTGCACAAGCGCGACGAGAACTTCTTCCTGGATCCCCTGCTCGTCCAGGCGCTCAACACCCAGCTGAGCACCCCGCGCTTCCAGGCCAACGCGTACCTGGTGGCCATGGTGCGCCGCGTGCTGATCGACCGGAAGCTGCCCCCCAACTGGTTCCAGACCGCCGCCGCCCTCGGGCCCGTGGTGCTCACCATCGACGTGGGCAAGCTGCGCTTCCTCTCCGAGGGCCTCCAGCCCATCGACAGCTTCTTCCTCACCCTGCCCGCCCTGCGCGATCGCTATGAGATCGAGGTCCGCCGCGCCAACGCCACCGCCGCCCGCTCCGCCGAGAAGATGTTCCGCGAGAGCTACCTCGACCGGCAGGTGGCCTTCGGCGGCCTCGAGCTGATCGACCTGGACATCGAGAAGCCCAAGAAGAAGAAGCCCGCGAAGAAGCGCAAGGGCCAGCCCGTCGTCGAGGAGGAGCCCGAGGTCCCCGTGGCCGTGGCGAAGCTGGTCTGGTACCCGACCCCCGCGGAGGACAACGAGATCAACCCCTTCGGCACGCCGAAGAAGCGCCCCACCGTCAACATCACCGCGAAGCTCGCGCCCCAGCAGTACCTGGACCTGAGCCGCATCCCCAAGGGCACCCAGTTGATGGTGCGCGGGCGCTTCTGGGGCTTCAAGAAGGCGGTGGACGAGCTGGAGCTGCGCGACGGGCTCATCTTCCAGGACCGCAACTGGTCCCAGGGCAACCTGCTGGCCGATCCCAACGCCGTGGCCCGCTGCCCCCTGGCCGTCAACGAGCTGATGGGCGCGTCCCCCGTGCAGTCGGGCGCCTTCGGCCAGCCGAGCCGGTAGCACCCCCAGAGCCGGCTCCCACGGAGGTGGGCGTCCCGCCGGTGGGCTCCCCGTCCACGGCCCGGGAGTCCACCCCCGCGTCCCTCCGTCGAGCACCCCCTGGCACGGGCCGTGCTCCCCCTCGGGTTCCACCCAGCACCGCGAGGGACCCATGAAGGTCGACGGACACTCGGAGACAGCACCGGCACGGCCGGCCTCGGACAAGGGACGTTTCCAGGAAGCGCTGAAGAAGGCCCCGCCGGAGACGGCGAAGACCCCCCTCCAGGGACAGGCCACCCGGAGCCTCGTCACCGCGCCACGGGGAACCACCGGAGCCCTGGCCGCCACCGCGCTGGCGCGGACCCCCCAACGAGGCGCCTTCGCCAGTGCCGAGCACCTGGGCCAGGTCCGCCAGGGCCTGAGCGCCGAGGCCCACCGGCTCCGGGACGTGCGCGGAGACGCCCACCAGACCCACCAGGAGCGGGTACAGCAGCGCGTGACCGACCTCATCGCGAGGGAGCTCGCCCGGGAGCCACGCGCCGAGCCGGTGCCTCCCCGCTCCCCACCCACCTCGCCGGGCGCCGAGCCCCAGGCCTCGCTCCCTCCCGTGGAGGCCCTCTCCGCCACGGACGGTGCCCGGCCCGGAGGCACCGGGGGAGCGGCACCCGTGGAGCCCTCGAACCCCGAGGTCCGCGTGCAGGCGGCCCTGGAGCTCATCGAGCAGATCGAGGTGTTCGTGAAGTCGCAGCGGCCCGCGCTGGCGATGCGCCTGGGGGGCTCCCTGGACGCCACCGTGGAGGTGGAGCGCACGGGCGAGCGCGAGGTGTCCCTGCGCATCCAGGGGCGCCGCGGACGCCTGCCCCAGAAGGACCTGGCGCGCATCCGCGAGGAGCTGACGGCTCGCGGGCTGAAGCTCCGTGCCCTGCTGGCGTCCTGAGCCGGCCTCCGGGCACGAAAAAGGCCCTGCCGCCTGTGGGCGGAGGGCCTCGGACACCTGGGCGCGGCGGGACTACTTGCCGGGCTTCTCCAGGAGCTGGCTGCGCTTGCCCTTCTTGTCCTTGAACTCCTCGGCCTCGGGCAGGGGCGCCTTCTTCTCCGCGATGTTCGGCCACTGGGTGGCGAACTTCGCGTTCAGCTCCTTGTACTCCTTGTACTCGGCGGGCAGATCCGACTCGGGGAAGATCGCCTTGGTCGGGCACACCGGCTCACACGCACCGCAATCGATGCACTCGTCCGGGTGGATGACCAGGAAGTTGGCGCCCTCGTAGAAGCAGTTGACCGGGCAGACCTCGACACAGTCGGTGTACTTGCACTTGATGCAAGGCTCGGTGACCACGTAAGCCATTGAAATATCTCCTCTTGGACTGAGTCCGTGCGCGCGCGCACAGTACATGGGTTGGGACGGGGGGGGCACTCCCTAAATGCAGTACCCCTGAAGCCTACTCACCCCAGGATCCCCTGGGCACGCATCAGTTCGGCTACCAGGATCGCTCCCCTGGCCGCTCCCATCTTCGTGTTGTGGGACACGAGCAGGTACTTGAAGCCGTTCTCCAGCACGCCGTCCTCGCGCACCCGGCCCACCGTGGTGGCCATGCCGCCGTGCGTGTCCCGGTCCAGCCTCGGCTGCGGGCGGAACGGATCCTCCAGCACCTCGATCCACCGCGGCGGCGCGGACGGGAGATTCCGGGACACCTCGGCGCCCCGCCACTCGCGCATCGCCTGCACCACCTCCGCCACCGAGGCCTTGCTCGCCAGGGAGACGAACACGGACTCGGTGTGACCCTCCATCACCGCCACGCGGGTGCAGGTGCACGACACCCGCACCTCGTGCGAGGTGAGGGCGGCCCCCGCGGCGTCCAGCGTGCCGAGGATCTTCTTGGTCTCCACCTGGACCTTCTCCTCCTCCTTGGGGATGAAGGGGATGACGTTGTCCAGGATGTCCAGGCCGATGACGCCGGGCGAGCGGCCCGCGCCGGACATGGCCTGCATGGACGTCATCAGCACCGACTTGATGCCGAAGCGCTCGGCCAGCGGGGCCAGGGTGATGGCCATGCCGGTGGTGGTGCAGTTGGGGATGGGGACGATGTAACCCTTCCAGCCGCGGCGCTTCTGCTGCTCGCGCACCAGCCGGGCATGGTCGGCGTTCACCGGGGGGATGAGCAGCGGCACGTCCGCCTCGTAGCGGAAGGCGCTGGCCGCGGAGAACACGGGGATGTCCCGCGCCAGCCGGGGCTCCATCTCCTTGGCCACGTCCGACTCCACCGCCGAGAAGGCGATGTCGTAGTCCTTCGCCTGGACCTCCTCGCCGCTCACCACCTTCATCTTCGCGATCGACTCGGGCAGCGCCTCGGGGACGAACCACGCGGTCATCCCGTTGGAGGCTTTGAGCGCGTCGGCGTACGCCTTGCCCGCCGAGCGCGGCGAGGCCGCCAGTCCGGTGAGCTCGATGCCGGGGTGATCCTTCAGCGCGGCGATGAACTGCTGGCCGGCGAGTCCAGTGGCGCCAATGAGGACAGCGCGAAGCTTGGCCATGGTGTCGGAGACTCCCTTTCTCGTGGGGGTCGAGGGATGCCGGGTCCTTTACACCCTTTGGCGCCGGACCGCTACGCACCGCGGCGAGAGCTGTACCCGCCCGGGCTCAGCACAACCCGCTGGCCGAGGCCCCCGACAGATGGCTCTCGGTGGGCAGCCCGTGGGTGATCCACCCCTGGAGGCCCCCGTCCAGACACACCGCGGTGAGCCCCCGGTGGTTGAGCAGGCGGCAGGCGCGGCGCGCGTCCGAACCGTCCGGCGAACACCCACACACCACGATCAGCTCGTCGTCGGGGAGGATCGCCGCGTCCTGTAGAATCTCCTCGAAGGGCATCCACAGGGCGCCGGGGATATGCAGGCCGTAGCGATCCCAATCCTCGGGATCACGGCAGTCGAGCACGAGCACTTCCTCGTCTCCGAGCCGGACATAGAGCTCGGTACAAGGCATACGGGGATCCACCACCCGGACCTCCTGCTGCGGTGTCTGTCCCGCAGAACGAGGAGCCCCCCGATTCCCTTCCCGGCGGCATGCCCGCCCGCCCCCTCCCCGCGGCCGGCTAGAGACCGAGCTGCCTGGCGATGATCTCGTTCATGATCTCACTGGTGCCCCCACCGATGGGGCCCAGGCGCGCGTCCCGCCAGTGGCGCTGGATGTCGTACTCCATCATGTAGCCAGCGCCGCCGTGGAGCTGGAGGCACGCATCCGCCACCCGGCAGGCGGTCTCGGTGGCCACCTTCTTGGCCATGGACGTCTGGGCGATGGCGTACTCGCCCCCCACGTGCAGACGCAGCGCGTGGTAGGTGAGCTGGCGCGCGGCCTCGAAGTCGGTGGCCAGCTCGGCGATCCGGTGCCGCACCACCTGGAACTCGTGGAGCGCGTGACCGAAGGCCCGCCGGTCCCTCACGTGGGCCATCACCACTTCCAGCATCTCCTCCATGGCCCCGAGCGCCCCCAGGGCGAGCGACAGGCGCTCCCACTGGAAGTTGCCCATGATCTGATAGAAGCCCTGCCCCTCCACGCCCCCGAGCAGGTTGGCCGCGGGCACCCGGCAGTCCTCGAAGAAGAGCTCGCCGGTGTCCGAGGCGCGCCACCCGAGCTTCTTGAGCTTGCGCCCCACGGAGAAACCGGGCGTGCCCTTCTCCACCACCAGCAGGGCCAGGCCCTTGTGCCCGGCGTCCGGGTTCGTCTTCACCGCCAGCACCACGAAGTCCGCCCGGACGCCATTGGTGATGTAGGTCTTCGAGCCGTTGACGACGTAGTGGTCCCCGTCGCGGCGGGCGGTGGTGAGCAGGCCGGCCACGTCCGAGCCGCCATGGGGCTCGGTGATGCCGAGCGCGCCGATCTTCTCCCCCCGGATGGCCGGGGCGAGGAAGCGCTGCTTCTGGTCCTCGGTGCCGAACTTGTGGAGGGGGCCGGTGGCGATGGTGTGCTGGGCCCCGAGGCCGGCGGCGACCCCGCCCGAGCCGCAGCGCCCCATCTCCTCGAGCAGCACCGCCTCGTAGAGCTCCCCGGCGTTGGAGCCCCCATAGGCCTCCGGGTACTTGAGACCGAGGAAGCCCAGCTCGCCGAAACGGGTGAAGAGCTCCCGGGGGAACTCCTCCCGCTCCTCCCACTGGGAGGCGAAGGGCTTCAGCTCCTTCTCCACCACCGCCCGCACCGTGCGGCGGAAGGCCTCGTGCTCCTCCTGGTACAGCCCGTAACCCTGCAGCATGATGGACGTTCCTCCGGTGGCTGGCGGGACCGCTCGCCCGGGATGCTACCGGACACGGATGTGCATGCCCCCCTCTCTCCTGTCTTGACCCGGCTGTTTCGGGTTCATATAAGGCGTACACGCTTCTCGCGGCGCCATAGCCAAGTGGTAAGGCAAAGGTCTGCAAAACCTTCATTCCCCGGTTCGAATCCGGGTGGCGCCTCACAGCAAGGGCCCGATGTGGACTCCGGTTCACATCGGGCCTTCGTATTTCTGGAGTCTGGCAGGATGGCGGCCCCCCTCTTCCTGGAGCCCCCGCCTGAGCACCGTCTCCTCCCGCCGGCTGCTGTCCTCCCTCCTGTCCCTGTCCCTTCTCGGCTCACCGGCCCTGGCGGCCGAGCCGTCCAAGCCCCCGGCGAAGGCGCCGGATGCCTCGCGGGCAGAGGCGGCGCGGCTGGTCGCCTCGTTCCTCGGGGACACGCCGCTGATGAGCGATCTGCAGTCCCTGGTGGACGAGGTGGGCGGGAGGGCCACGGGCTCGCCGTCGAACCTGCGCTCCGTGGAGTGGGCGCTCGCGCGCTTCCGTGAGGCGGGCGTCGACGCGCGCAAGGAGTCCTTCCAGATGCCGGGCCTGTGGCTGGAGCGCTCGGCGTCCGCCACCGTGCGCGGCAAGGGGCTGGAGTTCTCGCCCCGCATCGCGGCCATGCCCTTCTCCACCGCCACGCCCAAAGGCGGACTGACGGCGCCGCTGCTCGACGCGGGCCGGGGCACGGAGAAGGAGCTCAAGGCGCTCGGGGAGAAGGCGAAGGGCGCGTTCCTGCTCGTGGACACCACGGAGCTGAAGAACGTGGACGACCTGTTCCGCGAGTACGCCGAGGCCGCGGAGATTGAACAGCAGGCGTTCGCGGCGGGTGTCGCGGGCGTGGTGTACATGGGCTCGAGGCCCAACAACCTGCTCTACCGGCACAACGTGTCGGTGGGCATGCGCAACACGCGGCCCATGATGGTCATGGAGCGGGACGGAGCGCTGCGCGCCCAGCGCCTGCTGCGCACGGGCAAGGCGCTGACGCTCACGGCCGAGCTGGAGCTCCAGACCGGGCCGGCCTACGAGAGCTACAACGTCATCGGGGAGATCCGCGGCAGCACGCGCCCGGACGAGGTGGTGGTGCTCGGCGCGCACCTGGACTCGTGGGACCTGGGCACGGGGGCGCTGGACAACGGGGCCAACGTGGTGGCGCTCATCGACGTGGCGCGGCAGATGAAGCGCCTGGGGCTCAAGCCCGCGCGCACCATCCGCTTCGCGCTGTGGAACGGCGAGGAGCAGGGCATGTACGGCTCGGAGGGCTACGTGAAGGCGCACGAGGCCGAGCTGGACAAGCACGTGATGGCGTCCTCGTTCGACATCGGCTGCGGACGCATCAACGGCTTCTTCACGGGCGGACGCCCCGAGCTGCCGCCCCTGGTGGACCAGGCGCTCGAGCCGGTGAAGGGTCTGGGCCCGTTCACGCAGGTGGACGCACCGATCGTGGGCACGGACAACTTCGACTTCATGCTGCACGGCGTGCCCAACCTGGTGGCCAACCAGGAGCCGGCGCTCTACGGCCCGAACTACCACGCGCGCTCGGACGAGCTGGACAAGTGCGATCCACAGCAGCTGCGGCTCAACACGGCCATCGTGGGAGCACTGGCGTACGGCTTCGCGCAGATGGACGCGAAGCTGCCGCGACAGTCACGCGTGCAGGTGGAGGAGCTGGTCCGCACCACGGACCTGGGCCAGCAGATGAAGAGCTTCAACATGCTGGAGGACTGGACGTCCGGGAAACGCGGACAGAAGGGCAGCACCTCCGCGGGCCCAGCGAAGCGCTGACGTGTTCCGTGGCCGTCGGGGCGATGGCACCTCGACGGCTCCGGGATTGCACGGGGCGGGGGGCATGATGAAATCTTCACGCATGGCCCCCAGTCGTCCTCCCGATCCACCGTCCACCGAGCGGAACTCCCCGTCCGTCGAGGCGGCCTTCCAGGCAGTGCCCCCGGAGATGGTGGCGGAAATCCTGAACGGCGAGCTGCACGTCAGCCCTCGCCCGGCCCGGCCGCATACCAACACGTGGACACGCCTGAGCACTCTCCTGGCGATGCCTTTCTTGTTCGGAACAGGAGGCCCAGGCGGGTGGGTCATCCTCTTCGAGCCTGAATTGCACCTCGGCCCCCGGCCAGACAAGCTCGTGCCGGACATCGCCGGATGGAGGCGCGAACGCCTGCCCGGAGCCATCGGAGGAGACGATGCCCCGGCGCACTACGACCTCGCTCCGGACTGGGTGTGCGAAGTGCTCTCCAAGAGCACGCGGCGCATCGACAAGATCCAGAAGATGCGCATCTACGCCCGGGAGGGCGTGCGGAACGTGTGGCACGTGGACCCGGTGGCCCAGACGCTCGAGATCTTCCGGCTCGAGGGGAGCCACTGGCTGCTCGTCGATTCCGTCGCCGGAGACGAGCGGGTGCGCGCCGAGCCCTTCGAGTCCTTCGAGCTCGATCTGGCGCTCATCTGGGCCGAGTAGGAGTGCTCGTCCGGAAGGGATTCGTCTGCTCGCCAGGGCGCCCGAGTGTACGGGGCATCTTGGGTACGGCCGCTCTTACCGTCGACTGCGGACGGCAGTGGGCACGCGGCGGGACTCTACGAGAGAGGCCACGCTGCTTCGCGCACTCGGTCGCCCGAGAATTGCTACCTTAGGACCGTTATGGTTGGCGTGTCGGACCCGTACGGCCGGACATCCCTGGCGAACAGACGAATCAATCACCGCGCATTCAGACGCGCATGGTGTTCCTGACGCGTGAGCCGCGCGCTGCCTGACAATGGCACCGGTGAGCCTCAACGGAGTTGTCGCCAGAAGCTGGCTCACGCGCGCTTCCTACTCGGCGAGCTCGATCCGCACCTTCAGCGGACCGGGCTCCCTCAGGGCCTCGACGCCACCCACGGCAGGTGCGAGCCTGACCCCGGCGCGAGCGCCACCCCAGGACGCAGGGTGTTGAGGCTTCCGCCGCCACAGCCCCGACTCTTTTCAAGGGCCGTTGAACCTCGTCACGAATGCATCCGATGACCCGGCGTCCGCGTAGACGTTCGTCGGGAAGTTGGTCGACCAGGTCGTGCCCGTGACGAAGACGGTGCCGGACGCGTTCACCGCGATGGACGAGACATGATCCGAGGAGTTCCCACCCAGCAACGTCGAATAGGTGTACGCGTTACCCGTTGGGCTCAGCTGGACCACGAAGGCACTCCCGTAGTCGCCGGGGGCGAGGACGGTCTGGTAGGCCGAGCTGGTCGTGGGGAAGTTGGTCGACTCGGTGAGTCCCGCGACGTAGGCGATGCCCGAACCACTCACCGCGATGGAATAGCCCATTTCCATGGCGCTTCCGCCAATGTAGGAAGCGTAGACGCGGCTGCCCGTTGAGTCGAACTTCGCCACGAACGCATCCAGCCAGCCACCGACCGTTGGCTGGGCCGAACCCGGAGTGGTCGGGAAACTCCCGATCGCCGTGTCATTGGGCGGCAGCGTGGTCCCCGTGACGTAGGCGTTGCCCGAGCTGTCCACGGCGATCGCGTTGGCCTGGTCTCCTCCCTGGCCTCCCAGATAGGTCGAGAAGGAGAGGGCCGTGCCCGTTGCGTTCAACTTCGCGATGAAGGCATCCCCGCCACCGCGCTGCGTGGGCTGGAATGCGTTGACCACCGGGAAGTCCCACGAGCTCGTGGCTCCCGTGATGTAGGCGTTGCCCGCCGTGTCGAGGGCGATGTCCGTGCCCTCGTCGGAGCCGGATCCACCCAACGTCACGGCATAGACGAATGCGGTGCCAGAGGGATTCAGCTTGCCGACGGCCACGTCTGGTTGGCCGGCATTGACGCTTCCGACTACGTAGGCATGGCCAGCGGAGTCGACCTGGATACCGCTGACGTCACTCCAACCCAGAGAGACGGAGTAGAGGATCGAGGTTCCCGCCGCGTTGATCTTCGTGACGGTCTCCCCCGCGGAACCCCACGACGCGACATAGGCATTCCCCGAGCCATCCACGGCGATGTCCTTGCCCTGGCCAGGGAAGTAGACTGCGCGCGTCGGCCCATCGTGATCACCAGGATCGGAGCATCGTGGTCAGCGGGCCTTTGGGCCCGAGGACTACGCTTGAGGCCGGAGGCCTCACCGCTGGCGGAGTCGGGTCAGAGCTACTGCCGCCGAGGGCGTCAATCTTCCTGTCGCCTGACACCGCCCCCCTCCCCATCACCCACGGTGGCACACCACCACCGGCGTGATGCCCATCAACCAGTTCGCTCACGCGTCCATCAACCAGCTTGCGCGTCAACACTGGGCAGGGCTGCTACGAAGGACCTTCGCGCTGGAGGTGTTGGCCTGCGTGAGGTGTGGAGGCAGGCGGCGAGTGCTGGAGTACGTGAAGGAAGCGGGAGGGGTGCGCGCGATTCTGGAGCACCTGGGCCTGCCCACGGCAGGTGCGAGGCTGGCCCCGGCGCGAGGGCCCCCCCAGGCCGCGTGGTGTTGAGGCTCAAGCCGCCCGGGCCAAGAGAGCCAGCCCCCAGCCGCGCACCCCATGGGAGCGCGGCCTGGGCAGTCGTGTACCTCAAGGGGCTGCGCGGCCTGTCCACCCGCTTGGCTCACTGCTCGGACGGCCCCTGTCAGCGGTCCTCCTCGGCACCTGCGCTCCAGCCCTCACCCTCAACATGGCCTCTATCCCGCCTATACGCCACAGGTACCTGGGGTGCACGGAGGGGCTGGCTTTCTCTGCGCGATGTGCCTGATGGATGCGGGGAGTTAGTCTGCGGGGCATGAGAACCCCTGGACTCCTCTTCCTCTATATGGCCAAGGACCCACAGAGCAGCCGGGGGGACTCCCCCGTCAACCGGGGGAGTTGAGTTACTTGATGCGCCCCCGGCGCTTGGCTCTTGAGAGCTCGGCTTCGAGCGCGAAAACCTCGGAGTCGTCGACCGCGCGGGATGTCGAGGGCTTCGAAGACGCTTCGATCAGCTTCTTTTCCAGGGCTGGAACGACCTGCGTCCGGTAGTACTCGGGGAAGGCGTCGCTATCATCCTTGAACCCCCGCTCGTTCCACCGGTAGATGACGATCTCGGTGGGCACACGCCGGGCACCCTCATACCGGTCCATGAACCGCTCGAGCACGAGTTCCTGCTTGCCGTCGCCGTCCGCATCGACGAGATGCGTCCGCAGCGACTCGATGGACCGACCGTTGTTCCTGGCTTCAGTCCAAGCGTACTGCCCCTGCTGCTGTTGCACCACGACGACATTGTTGTAGAAGCCACGGCCGCTGTAGTCGACCGTAGCCAGCAGTTCCAGGTTGGAATCTCCGTTGATGTCGGCAAAATAGGCATCACCCACCATCGGCGTGACCAGATCCGCATCAGGCAGCAGGCCCTCCAGGAGTCGTTGAACCTGGATTCGCAAATCAGGCGTAGCGTTCAAGGATTTTTGCCGACCTGTGTTCCAACTCTCCGAGGTAATCCCGGCGGCATGGGCAGTGGAGAAGGCCATCATCATAGCGGCAATCAAGGTCATACGTTTCATAGAGCCCCCTATCGAATCCGGGAACGAACGTCGTTGGCATACTGGACGCCCGCTGGGTTGTTAGCCGTGTTGATGGTCCAGTCATAGGTTCCGTTCGGGAGTTGGATGGCGCGGTAATACTGATTGTTCAGTCCGGCGGCCGCAGCAGGACCATACAGTGTCAGCGCCATGTTCTCGCGTTCAACACTGGTGAGCCTCCTGAGGCCCCGATGCGCCTGGATGATCCTGCGCTCGAGCGCCGCGGCGATTCGAAGCTTCTCGCGGAAGAGATCCGCGGCGTCCTGGGTGTTGATTTGCCAGTCCCAGGCACGCTGCACCGTAGATGGCATCTGCATCAAGCCGATGTGACTGCCGCCATCGTAACTCTCAACAGGCCAAAGGGCTTGCTTGTCGTACTTGGTGCGGACTGAGAATTGCCGGTACGTGCTCTCCTTGTCCGCGATGCCTGTCAGCAGACGCGGCGTTTCGCCCTGCCGGTAAAGCTGGACGAGCCTGTCGGTAATCTCTCTCTCGGGAATCGAGCCGCCAACGACATAGAAGTATTCAAGCGGACAGGCTGTGTCATCTTTCGTCGAAGCGGTAATCCTCGCCCGTCCTCCGCGGGACTGGTAATACAGCTTCTTCGTGGCAGTGCCGTTCGTATTGATCGAACTGACCAGACCGGGCAGACCGCGCGTTCGATCCGTGTCGTACTCCATGGAAATAGTCCACGACACCGGGCCGGTCGCGCCGCTACCGCCCGCTGTGAACGAGATGTCCGGTGAACGGGTATGGGTGTTTTCCGTCAACCCGAAGGTGCTCCCCTTGCCAGGCGACTGGATCGTCAACTCGGATGACGGGCCGATCGTGTACCTGAGATTGTCGATGGCAAAGCCGGCGGCGTCGGACGTCGCTCCTATCGTGAACGAGTGCGTCCCCTTCGGTGCGGTAAAGGTATTAATTCCTCTTCCTGGATTGCTGACCGTTCCCAACGATGCGTTGTTGATGTCCAGGAAGGTGACCTGAGTCGACCCGATTTCATCGAAGTAACCCGCTTCGAAGGCTAGCTGGGTCGTGGCCACCGCAGTCGCCGGATCAGCGGGAGAGATGAAAGTAGCGGTGATTGGCCCCTGGAACTGAGGTGTCCCTGACAGGACCGGAGCCGTCGGGTTCGCCCCGTCCCCCGAAATGAACGGATACCCCGAGCCGCTGCTGAACCGCACCCCTTTGGCCGAATACTGGGAGCTGATGGCCGTTCCTTGAGCAAACTCACTGAAGGTGATGACGAATGACTGCTCCGTGCATTGAGATTGCGCGTCGGCCGCTCCCACCGACAAGAGGGCCAGAGTCAACAAGCTGAGGCGAAGCAATGTCCGTTTATCCATGCTTTAGTCCCCGATTCGAGTCAATCAATCCAGGTCACCCGTCAACCCTGCGCAAGCTGTGGTGGGACAGAGGTTGAAGAACCCGGCTGGCGCGGAAATCGATTGGAGCGTCTAACAAAAGCCTGGCTTGGGCGATGGTCTTTCGAACGGACTGTCTTATCACTCACTTTGTCAGAGGCTCCTACTTCCTGCGCTTAACAATGCTTGACGGAAGACGAGGCGAGGGCTGCTTTGGCTGGCTCTTCCAGGGCCGAGGGCAGATGCGGTGACGAGGGCCTGAGGCAGCTTGCCCAGGTGGCCAGTCTTGGGCACCCAGTCTGCCGCTCCCTCAAGCAGGGGCGGAGCCGGGGCTGGAGGAGGAGACCCCCCTTTGCCGCGACGGTGGAGGAACCTTTGGAAGGAGCGCACACCCCGTTTGGACTGGGCCGGGCTGCTGAAAAGGACGTTCGCCCTGGATGTGTTGGCGTACTTGAGATGTGGAGGCAGGCTTAAGGCGCCGTCTGGAAATAAACTTTCCAATTGATACTTATTTCCCGTGCAAGCTCTTGGCATTTGAGCACGGATGGATGGTGTAATTCCAGTCGCCATGAAACGAGTCGCGCTCAAGACGGAGCGACTCCATTTGGGCCTCCGTTACCTCCATTTGGGCCTCCGTTACCTTGATGCCTATGGGGTAGTCTGCCGCATCGAGTGCCGCCTGGATGTGCAGTCCCTTCTCCGTCGTTGTGCTGCCAATGAGGTTGACGATGACTTCACGGCTCTCCAGCGGACGTCCGCG
>NZ_DASUNC010000185.1:0-22593 GCF_036277355.1 Archangium sp. | reverse complement strand
CGACGACGCCGCCGATGACCTCCGCTTCGCCGGTGAGCTCCTCTCCCGCCCCGGCTCCATCGCCGAGCACCGGCGCGAGCTGCTCGCCCTGCTCGAGGTGGTGGGCCAGTACAAGGCCATCGTCGTCCTGGACTCGCAGGGGGACCAGCGCTTCGCCATCATGGACCGGCGCGCCGGCCCCGCCGTCACCCGCGGCGCCGTGGGCACCGTGCTCACCGAGACGGCCCGCGAGGCGCTCGCCCGGCCGCCCGGAGACATCCTCACCTCTCCGCCCGTGGCCGCCGCGCCCGGCGGCTGGTTCCGCGTCTTCGCCACCGCCTATGCCCCCTCCGAGGATGGGCCCGGAGGCTCGGTCGCCGTGCTGGTGGACACCGAGCCCTCCTTCGCGCCCCTGAAGCTCATCGCCACGCAGCCGGAGGCGAAGCTGCTGCTGCTCGGCGCGTACGGCGTGCCCACTCCGGCGAGCGCCCCTTCCCTCATCGACTGGCACAAGCGGCTGGAGGCCGAGGGGCACAGCACTCCCGCCTACGTGGAGCTGGTGGCCCACATGCGCGCGGGCGAGCGCGGCACCGTGCGCATCCCCGACAACGAGGCCGCGCTGCTGGGCCTGGGCTCGGCGGATGTCATCGCCGCCTATACGGACATCCGCATGCGCGGCGGCGCCCACTGGTCCGTGGCCACCTTCTCCTCCACCCGCGAGCTGCGCGCCCACGAGCGCGGCGTCATCCTCCGCGTGGCGCTCGGCGCCATCCTCGTCACCTTCTTCCTCTCCGTCTTCGGCGCCTACGTCATCGTCGCCTCGCGCCGCGCCGTCGCGCTCCAGGAGAGCCGCCGCCACGCGGACCAGCTGGCCCACCTGCACGAGAAGACGCAGAAGATCCTCGACAACATCCCCACCGGCGTCCTCGCGCTCTCCGCGGCCGGCCGCATCACCGCCGTCAACCAGGCCCTGCGCGAGCGGCTGCCCTCCACCGCCGTGGGCGCCACGCTCCCCGAGGCCTTCCCCCATGCGCCCGCCGCCGTGGTGGACCGGCTCGCCTCGCTGGTGGAGGCGGCCTGCTCCGCCGAGCGCGTCCTCAGCCTGCATGGCGAGCCGCTGCCCCTCTTCGGCGAGGAGGGCCAGTACCGCATCCACGCCGTGCCCCTGGCGCGCCCGGACGCCGAGGTGCGCGTGCTGCTCGTGGTGGAGGACCTGAGCAACGTGCACGCGCTCGAGTCCCAGCTGCTGCGCGCGGAGAAGCTGGCCACGGTGGGCATCCTCGCCGCGGGCATCGCGCACGAGATTGGCACCCCGCTGGGCGTGGTGCGCGGCCGGGCCGAGTACGTGCTGGGCAAGCTGGGCGCGCAGCACCCGCAGGCCGCGGGCATGCAGGTCATCATCGACCAGATAGACCGGGTGAGCCGCACCATCCGCCAGCTGCTGGACTTCTCGCGGGTGCAGCCGGCGCCGGTGAAGGGCGTGGCGCTGGAGCCGCTGCTGCGGGGCGCGCAGGAGCTGCTCCACGGCGAGGCCGAGCGGCGCAAGGTGAAGCTGGAGGTGGAGGTGCCCGAGGGGTTGCCCTCGCTGTCGGCGGACCCGGACCAGCTGCAGCAGGTGGTGCTCAACCTGGCGCTCAACGCGTGCGACGCGTGCGAGCCCGGGGGGGCGGTGCGCATCACCGCGCACGCGGAGGCGCCGGGCGAGCCGGGGGCGTGGAGCGGGGTGCGGATGACGGTGCGCGACGACGGGTGCGGCATTCCACCGGAGAGCCTCAACCGCGTCTTCGACCCCTTCTTCACCACGAAGAAGCGCGGCCAGGGCACGGGCCTGGGGCTGACGGTGGTGGCGCAGATCGTCCGCAACCACGGGGGCCGCATCGAACTGGAGAGCGAGCCCGGGCAGGGCACGTGCGTGACGCTGTGGTGGCCGGCCACGCCCCCGCCGAGCGAGGAGCGACATGCCGTCTGAGGGACGAGTGCTGGTGGTGGATGACCACGTGGAGATGGCGCGGCTGCTGGCCGACCACCTCACGGACGCGGGCTATACGGTGGACGTGGCCACCAGCGGGCAGGAGGCGCTCGCGGTGGTGAACGGGCGCGTGCTGGACGCGGTGGTGTGCGACCTGCGCATGGAGACGGTGGACGGCTTCGACGTGCTGGCCGGGGTGCGCAAGGTGGACCCCACGCTGCCGGTGCTCATCATGACGGCCTTCGGCGGGGTGGAGAACGCGGTGGAGGCCATGCGGCGCGGCGCCACGCACTACTTCACCAAGCCCTTCCGCCTGGACGAGGTGCTGCTGTACGTGCAGCGCGCCATCGCCGAGCGGCGGCTGCGCGAGGAGAACCGGGCGTTGCGTCAGGCGGTGGGGGACCGCTCGGCCTACGGGGCGCTGGTGGGCCGCAGCGCGCCCATGCGCTCGCTGTACGAGCTCATCGAGCGCGTGGCGCACTCCCACGCGCCGGTGCTGGTGCGCGGCGAGAGCGGCACCGGCAAGGAGCTGGTGGCCCGCGCGCTGCACTTCGAGGGCCCGCGCAAGGACGGCCCCTTCGTGGCCGTCAACTGCACGGCCATCCCCAACGCGCTGCTGGAGAGCGAGCTGTTCGGCCACGTGAAGGGCAGCTTCACCGGCGCCACCACGCCGCGCCGGGGCCTCTTCCTGGAGGCGGACGGGGGCACGCTCTTCCTGGACGAGATTGGCGACATGGCGCCCGAGCTCCAGGCCAAGCTGCTGCGCGTGCTGGAGGACGGCGAGGTGCGCGCGGTGGGCGCGGACGCCTCGCGCAAGGTGGACGTGCGCGTGGTGGCCGCCACGCACCAGGAGCTGGAGACGCGCGTGCGCGAGGGCCGCTTCCGGCAGGACCTCTTCTACCGCCTCAACGTGGTGCCGCTGCACGTGCCGCCCCTGCGCGAGCGGCGCGAGGACATTCCCCTGCTGGTGGAGCACTTCGTCTCCGTGTCCCGCAGGCGCAACCCCCGCGCGCGCCTGGCCGGCTTCTCCCCCGAGGCCCTCGCCGCGCTCGCCGCCGCGCCGTGGCCCGGCAACGTGCGCGAGCTGGAGAACCTCGTCGAGCGCCTCGCCGTGGTGACGGTGCGGGAGACGGTGGACCTGCCCACGCTCCAGCTCCATGCGCCCGGTGTGACGGTGGACTCCCATCCCCTGTCACGCGCCCAGGGCCGCCTCATCCCACTGCGTCAGCTCGAGGGCGAGTACATCGCCTATGTCGTCGCGCAGTGCGGTGGCAACAAGACGAAGGCAGCGGAAATCCTCGGCATCGACGTCTCCACCATCCACCGCCGCGAGCGCGAGCGGAGCGGAAACAGCGCGTAGCGCGGGCGAGGTGTCTACACTGCGGACCTCTCTTTTTCCGGAGGTTCACGCCTCGTGTCCACGCCACGTCCTTCCTTCTTCGCCTTCTTCGTCTGCGCGCTGAGCGCGGTGCTCGTGTTCTCGCCCGGCTGTGAGCCGGAGCGCCCGCTGCCTGGAGGTGGAGGGGGAGGCCTTCCTCCCGGCGGTGCCGGTGGAAACAACGAGGATGGAGGCACGGATGGCGGCGTGCTGGTGGTGCGCAGCGATGGCGGCACCTTCGCGGCGAAGCCCGCGTGCGCCAGTGGCGCCGCGTGCCCGGGCGCCTGTCCGGATGGCGGCGTCATCTGCGCGGGCAACTGCGGCTTCCTGGCCCCGGTGCCGTACTCCTTCGCGGGAGACCCCAAGGCCGTCGCACTCGGGGATGTGGACAAGGACGGGGACGATGACCTCGTCACGGCGAACAACGACGGCAAGTCGGTGGCCGTGCTGCTCAACCGCCGCAATGGCCTCTTCCAGACGCCCAGCCTGTGGTCGAGCGGCCGGGAGCCCACGGCCCTGGCGCTCGCGGACGTCAACGCGGATGGCTCGTTGGACCTGCTCGTGGCCAACAACAGCGGCGATGCCTCGCTCAGCGTGTACCGGGGCAAGGGCACCGGTGACTTCCAGGCGCCCCTCACCACCGGGAGCCTCGGCCTGGATCTCAACGACCTGGTGGTGGACGAGCTCGGCGGAAACGTGTGGAGCGCCGCCGTGCTGCGCGGGGGTGATTCGAAGCTGTCCGTGCTGCCGCTGAAGAGCGACGGCACGCCGCAGACGCCGGCCGACCAGGACGCGTCCTCGGGGGCCTACGCGCTGGTGGCCGCGGACTTCAACGGGGATGGCAAGAAGGACCTCGCCGTCACCCACGAGTCCGCGTGCGGCACGTCGTCGGCCACCCCGTGCCAGGCCGTGGGCGTGTACCTGGGCAAGGGCGATGGCACCTTCCAGCCCCAGCTCCTCACGTCCACGGGCGGCTCGCCGCGGGGCCTGGTGGCGGCGAAGCTCGATCTCGGCGACGCGATGGACCTGATCGTCGCCGACGCGAGCCGCAACCAGCTGCTCGTGATGTACGGCCAGAACAACGGCCGCTTCTACGAGCCGGTGGCCTACCCCACGGTGAAGGCGCCGTCGCGGGTGGTGCTGGCGGACGTGAACCGGGACTTCCTGCCGGACATCCTGGTGACGAGCGCCACGGGCAACCAGGTGGGCCTCTTGCTGGGCCAGTCGGGAGGCACCTTCACGTCGCACGTGGCGCTCACCGCGTGGCCCCAGGACGTGGGGCTCCAGGGGCTGAGCGCGTCGGACTTCGACGGCGACAACGTCGTGGACATGGCAGTCCTCACCCGCGGCGGCCTCCAGATGTTGTGGGGCATCTGCCGGTAGACACCGGGACGGGGGCCGGCATGTCCGGTGTCGGCCCCTTCGGGTAGCCTCGGGTCCTCTCTCGCAGTCCAGGAAGGTGGAGCCGTCCATGGGCTTTTTCTCGCTGAAGGGGACCGGGGGGGCCTCGCCCCGGGGAGGGCCGGGCCACATCCCCGTGGCGGCGGTGTCGGAGGAGTACGCGTGGCTCCAGGACCACGCGTGTGAGTGTGGCGGCGCGTGGTCCCTGGTCCAGCAGTCCGTGAGCTCCAGCCCGGGCCTCCCCGCGCACCTGAAGCTCGACCGGCTGGAGGTGGCCTGTGACGACTGCGGCAAGGAGTCCGTCTTCCTCTTCCAGGTGGACACCCACTCGCCGCGGTACCTCGAGGAGCAGCAGGCCATGATGCGGGAGCTCTTCGGTGACGACGCCGAGTCGCTCTTCGGCGGCGAGGACGGCTCCCCGTACCGGGACTGAGCGCAGTCTGCCCGAGCACTGCGGCATGCGCGTGCGGCGCGATCTCGGAGAGGGGGACATCGACAACCCCGGTGAGCATCTGGGCACGCCCACCGAGTCCTCGACGCGAGGGAGCGCCGAGGGGCTCCGCGTCGGCTTGTGGTGAGGCTGGGAGGAGTGCTACCGCCTCGGCTTCATGGAACGACCTTCGTGGCAATGGTGGCTCTTCGGTTGGGTGATTCTCCTGGCCTGTGTGGGGGCCCGTGCCCCTTCAGCCGCTTCGTTCGCGTACGAGAGCACGGGGGGCAATGGGCAGGAAGCCGTGGCGCTCGGCCCCCGGTTACGCTTCCCGCGCCTCGCCAAGCCCCCTGCTCCCGGCAAACCGCCTCCGGCACCCAAGGCCGAGCCTCCCCCCGCGGCGAACCCTCCCCCAGCCCAGACTCCGGCCCAGCAGAAGCCCGCTGCCTCGAATCCCACGGCCCGGGGCCTCCTGGACCCGAAGCTGGCGCGCTCGCGCTTCGACGAGGGAATGGCCTCGGCGAAGAAGCTCTTTCCCCACCTCTACGGCAGGGCGAAGCAGAAGCACCATGTCCACCCCAAGTACCTCGATGGTCCCGAGGACGGGCCGACGGTGGACCTGGACCCGGCCTACCACCAACTCATCACCAACGCCTTCCGCGGAGAACATGCATATGGTCGGGCTGAGCCGCTGTCTCGTGATGCGCAGCAGGACATCATGCGGAGGGTCTACTCGCGCCATCCTCTTCCGGGCATTCACTTCTAACCATGCGAGAGATTCTCGAGCTCAGGATGTCCGAGGAGGATGCCCAACGCTATGTGCCTCCAGGTGTGGGGGAGACGCTGCCGCTGGGTCATGTGCGCCGCCTGCTGCTGGAGGTGAACCATCCGCTGGTGGAGCAGCTGCGGGCCATCGAGTGGGAGTACCGCGCTCAGGGCTCCACGCTCTTCAGCATGTGTGTAGTAGATCGCCACTACACACCGCGCGAGCTACGGGCCGCCGAGTACGTCATGGTGGGGTTCTGGCCCTTCTTCCGGCCCACGGGCGCGGAGTGTGGCACCCTCTATGACGACTCCGCCGCCTGTCCTCATTGTGGCTCCGGGTCCAGGCAGGCGAACGAGCTGCACCTGGAGTTGCGCCGTATCCCCAAGCGCCGTGAGCTCGCCATCACCATGGGCGGCGAGTACGTCATCACCTCTCGGCTGGCCGAGGTTCTTCGCCAGCACCGCATCACCGGCTACGAGCTGCGTCCCATCGTGAGCAGGGGAGGCAGGCCGGCCCCGGAGCATCACCAACTCGTGCTCCCGTCGGCCACGGCCGACATCGTCCCTCCTACCCAGGCGGGCCAGAGCTACCTCTACCCCCAACCCGACCCGAGCCGCTGTCCCGACGGCCATGTCCTCGGGCACCAATTGCTCTCCTCCCTCCATGTCTCGCGTGACAGCCTCGGGGAGCTGGACTGGGTGTTCACCCGGCAGAAGTTCGGTATGCGCGGGAATTTCTACCACCCCCTCCCGAGGATGATCGTCACCCAGAGGCTCTACCGCCTGCTGGTGGAGCAGAAGGTCCGCCACCTCCGTGGCGAGGTCGTCCACCTCGTGTGAGGAGCCTTCAGCCAGCTCTCCGCGGCTGCTGCTCCTCATGGCTCAGACTCGACTTTCGCCATTTTGGGCGCCCCAGAGGGAAGAACGTAAATGCCCGCTCTGCTCCGTGGCGAGGCGGGCCCCACCACTCAGGAGCCCTCAGACGGATTAGCGCTTTTCGTACCGACGGTGATTAGCAGACGTCTTACCGAGGAGAAGAATGCCGTGGCTCGCCTCCTCCGCGTACTCATGGAACAGGCGCCCTGCGCGAAGTCTGGCACCCTTGCTGAACCCCTCCCACCGCTCGTCCCCGAAGAGTTCGCGCAGCCTAAACTGAGTTCCTGCTTCCAGCCTTGTGATCTTCCTGCGTGCCTTCTCCACGATTTCGCGCGCCTCAGTATCGTCCGTTAGCACCCCGCACATCTTCAGGAACAGCGCTGAGACGCTCGGCAGCCCCTCACTTCGGCGCATGCGCACGAGTTCGCTGTAGGTCTCGACGTCCACCTCAGTCTTGATGGTCTTCATAACGAAGGTCCTTTTCTTAATGAGGTTCCTATATTAATCGGGTTCGGCTTAGAAGCAAGCGCCGTCCCCCCCGCTTCCGCTGGCTGGCGACGTTGCCTCCGAAGTAGGAGTTTCCGTGTGCAGCCCTCTTCTACGCTCCTCCTGCGTAGGAAACTGGGAGGGCCTGCAACGGCTCTATCGGTTTCCTGAGGGGGGAGCAGGAGTGCGAGCGAGTCTGGTGCACCTGGGAGTGCCCACTGCATGTGCGAGCTTGGTTCCGGCGCGAGGGCCAACCCAAGCCAAGTGGCGCCGTGGAGCACGCGCGTGTCGGACGCTTGGCCGCCCTGCTTGGGCGCCCCCCGGCCCCCGTGGAGCACGCGAGCGCATCGGGCACTCCCGGCCGCCCCGCTCTGGCAGCACGACACGTGGAGCACGCGCCAGGGGCTGCAGCAGGGCTCCCGTGACGTGGCCCTCGTCGGGCACTCCGGGCCGCCCTGCTCGAGCAATCCTTCCCCCTGGCGTTGGCCAGGGCCGCAGCAGCGCTCATCGTGGAGCACGCGCCAGGGCCGCAGCGGTGATCAGCATGGAGCACGCGCGCGTCGGACGCTCGGCCGCTCTGCTTTGGCTGCCCGGCCCGTGGTGCGCGTGCCAGGGTCGCAGCAAGGCTACCCGTGGAGCACGGCGCGCGTCGGACACGGCCGGTGCTCTGCTCGGGCCGACCGGCCCTGTGGAACGCGCTACGGGCCGCAGCAGGACTTCCCGTGGAGCACGCGCGCGTCGGATGCTCGGCCGCTCTACTTGGGCAGTCCGGCCCATGTAGCGCGTCCGCGAGAGAGCCAGGCGAACTAGGCCGCCCCACGGGTGAGCGCAGCCCACGCGCGAAGTACTGCGGGAAACTGCTAGGGTGCCCACCTAGGAGGTCATGCACCTTTGCTCCAATCCTCTACCTTGGCCCTCGTGCTCCTACTCCTCGGGGCCGTGGCACGGGCGCAACCGACACCGAATCGCACCCATCGTCAGCGCTCGATCTCTGTCTCCGGCAACCCCGCTGATCCGCTGCCCGAGGTACGCGGCGCAAAGGGCATTGGGATCGCGTTCCACTTTGACGGGCTGATCCGTGAAGAGTCCATCAAGGTGGACGAGTCCCGCATCCGCGTCGTGGACGTGGGCAAGAAATCTCTGCTTATCGAACCTGTCACAGAGCCACAGGCGGATCAGCCTTCGGAAGTGTCGGTCACGTTCGCGGATGGAGAGCAGGAGCGCGCCGCGTTCAGGATCGTTCCTCACCCCTCCGAGGTGGACACGTGGATTGAAGTGACGCGGCAGACGGAGCAACCCGGCGCAGCTTGTCAGGCGCGGATTGATGAACTGCGCGCTCGTTGTGGCGCTCAGAGCCCCACCGCGTTCCGGCGCTCGGGCCTCCTCCCGGACAGGGGCATCCTGGCGCGGACGTTTGAGCGGTACGCGGATGGCTCGGGCGGCCTCGTGTCAAAGGGGGGTGTGTCCTTCCGGGGGAGTGATTGGGCTCTCGTAGACGTGGAGATCATGAACCCGACCAGGCAGCCGTGGGCGCCGCGCGTGGCGACGTTCAAGAGCAAGGACGGAACCCCCGTAACCGTGCGCCTTGTGACCCCCGCGATGGAGGAGATTCCACCCGGAACGTCTCGGCATGTGCTGGTGGAAACGGACGATCCGCCCGCAGGGGCGGGGGTATTCTTCACCCTCGAAGTGAGCGGGGCGGACGGCCGTTTCCTGCGGGTGGGGAACGTGGAACTCGCGCCGCGCCCGCAGGAGGGCAAGCGGTGATCGCGCTCATGAGAAGCAAGGGGCTCCCAGCGGGCACCATGATTGACGGCTGGAAGGTCGTGCGGGCGCTGGGCAGTGGGGGCTTTGGTGCCGTGCTGCTGGTGGAGAAGGACGGCAAGCCTTTCGCTCTGAAATTCGCCCTTCACCGGGAAGCCAGCTGCGACGATAAGCGGACGCACGCCCGCACGCTGCGTGAATTGGCGATCCTGCTGACGATGGATCATCCCAACGTCATCAAGCCGCACGGCTACGGCAAGTATCCCGACGCGCGGAAGGGAAACGTCTTCGTCGTCCTGGACTATGTAGAGGGCTGGACGCTGGCCCAATGGGTGGAGCGCAAGCATCCCACAGCGAAAGAGATCATCCGCGTGTTTCGGAAGATCGCCGCCGCTCTGGCGTACCTGCACGCGCGGGGCGTGCTTCACCGAGACTTGAAGCTGTCCAACGTGCTGATCCGCAAGAGCGACGGGGAGCCGATCATCATCGACTTTGGGTGCGCGATTCACGCTCACTCGGAGGAGTTGACGGACGTTCCCATTCCCCCAGGCACCCCGCGCTATCAGCCCCCACAGGTGTTCCGCTTCGCTCGGGAGAACAAGAACAAGCCCGGCGCTCGCTACCCGTTCCAGGTGGCAGACGAACTCTTTGCCCTGGGGGTGATGCTCTACGAGGTGCTAACGGAGCCGCGCCCCACGGAGGAGGACGGGAAACCCGTGCTCAACAGTCTGCGGGAGATGCCCGCGTCTCCTCGGGTGAAGAATCCCCGAGTGCCCGAGGCTCTTAGCGATCTGGTGATGGACCTGTTAGAGCGCGAGCCCGAAGACCGGCCAGAGAGCGCCGAAGCCGTGGAGCGCGAGCTAGCGGAACTGGAGGAGCACAAGGGGCAGGAGTACGCCGCGCCTATTCACCCTCCCTCGGAGCAGCGAGCCCCCCCGGAAGACGCGAACCTGCTCCAGCTTCCCAAGACGGAGCGGCGCGGCTTGGCTGCTCGGCTGGCTCTCCACGTGGGCGCGCTCGCCTCGCGCGTGCTCCGCTGGCGCAAGGGGCTGGCCATAGGGGGCGCGGTGGCTGCCGCTGTGCTGGCTGCCGCGCTGGCCTTCTGGCCTTTCCAGGGGGAGGAGCACACGCCCCCAGCCGAGACACGCGCGCCCGTTGTCGCGTCCGCTCCAAGTGCGAGCCCCACCACGCTGCCCGCGCCGCCTGCCGTCCCTGATTCCCGAGCGGGAACGGCCCCGAACGCTTCGACGCCCCCAACGGGGCAAGCGGTGGACTCAGCGTCCGCAGTTCCTGCCGCCGTACAGAAGGAAGGATCAACCGTGACGACCGAGAAGCCTGACGCCTCCAAGCAACCGCCCACCGCACGGGCACAGAAGCCGCAGCGCGGCGCGCACACCGCTGAACTCCTCGCGTGGTGCAAGTCCTTTGCGATTGTGGGCACCGTCGCAGCCGTTGCCGCCGGGTGCCCCGGTGCCCAGGTGCGGCCCGAGCCCTTCGAGTGCCCCGCAGGCGCGTGGGAGTTGATGGACGAGAAATGGAAGTGGGGCGACGACGGGGTCAGCGTGCTCCTTGACGACAGGTACAAGGCAGTTGGGGACTCTTGGTTGCGGTCCGGCCCCGTCGTCGGCGTGACACTTCCCGACCAGACACAACAGACGCGCTCAAAGAAGCCTGTTCCCGTGGGCACGCGGTTTATCGGGCACCTGTGGGTCGTGCCCGAGCCGTCCCGGAGCGGCAAGCCCGGGTATGTTGTCGTGAGGTATGACCGGGTGGAGTTTCCCAACGGGGATAAGGCGCCCGTGTGCTTGCTCGCAGGTGGGGACCGTACCCTTCCCGTGGAAGAATTGAAGGACGGCACCGGGAGAGTGACGGGCATGGAGGGCCGCGCCCGTCCCGTCTACCGCTGGAAGCTCGAGCGGCCCGAGTAGCGCCCCGCGTTCGACACCCGCAGCGGCGCATGGGCGCCGCTGCTTCCCGGCCCCGGTGGAGAGCGCGCCAAGGCCGCACGCGCGCGCCGGACACTTCCGGTGCTCTGCTCGGGCAGTCCGGCCCCGTGGAGCGCGCCAGAGGCCGCAGCGATGATCAGGGTCGCACGGGGCGCGTCGGATACTCCGGGTGCTCTGCTCGGACAGCCCGGCCCGTGGATCTGGAGCGCGCGCGCGTCGGAGGCCCGGCTGCTCTGCTCGGGCCGCCCGGCCCGTGGAGAGAGCGCCACAGCCGCAGCGCTGATCACTCGTGCGCGCGGCTGTCTTCCTTGGCGGCTACCTCCCAGGTAGGCAGGCAAATTTTCCTCTGTCCCGCACGCTCTTTTTCTGACCTTCGACGTCGTTCACTCCATGCCCATTTCCTGGGTAGTTTCCTCTTCCACGCGCGGCGATTGCGCCCCGCGAGTTCAAGGAGAGTCCCGCACATGGAGGCTACGGAGTTTCACATCCCAAAAGGGGCCATCCTCTTTTCTGAGGGAGGGGTGTCCTACGAGTTCCGCAAGCACCTGGGAGAGGCCAATCACGGGCTGAGTCTGTTTCTGGCTCGCAAGCGCACCGCAGATGGTCCCGGGGGCCGCGTTCTCCTCAAGGCCATTGGACTGCCGAGCGGGCGGGCTGGCGCGCGCGCCTTCAAGGCCCGCGCGAAGCTGGAGGAAGAGGTGAAGCTCTCCATGGCCTTGGAGCACCCGGGTATTCTGCGCGTCCTCGGGATGCACAAGGCGGAGGGGGCTTGGTACGTCATCATCGAACACCCCGAAGCCAACCGCTTGGAGGATCTGCTGACTCTGGCGATGGAGGGTGGCGGGTACTTCTCGCCATCTTTCGTGCTCTACGTGGGCGCGAAGGTCGCGGATGCTCTGCACCACGCCCACACCCGCACGGATACGAGCGGGCGCCCGCTGGGTATCGTTCACCGTGCGATCAATCCCGCCACCATCTTCATCGACTGGCGCGGAGGCGTGAAACTGGCGGACTTCGGTCTTGCGCTCTCCAGCTTGCCCGGTCGCGTCGTGTCCACGGTGCGGCGCCCCCAGGGCGACGCCTATTACTCCTCGCCTGAGATGCTCATGGGCTTCACGCCCGATGCCCGCTCGGATCTGTTCTCCCTCGGGCTGGTGATGCTGGAGAGCGCCACCGGAGAAAACCTGCTCTATGCGCCTGACGGTGTACCGGAGAAGGTCAAAGCGGCGCTCTCCCGCAGCAAGCGTGCCCGCGTGGAGCGAGCGATCGGGCGGGCGAAAAAAGCGGGCTGCCCTGACGAGGTGGAGGGCATGATCTGGCGGGCAGCGACCTACACGCCCGAGGAGCTTGACGCGCTGACCAAGGAGCTTCCGCAGTCGTTGAAGGTGCCCCTGTGCAAGCTGCTGGCGCGTTCATGCTCGGAGCGCTTCCAGACGGCCGCAGAAGTGGCGGACGCTCTGCGGGGCTGGCTCGGGTCTTCGTTCGGTGCGCGGGAAGCGGCGGACGAATTGGCGAAGGTTGCAGAGGAGGGAGCGGACAGGCTGGCGGAACTCGACGTGCCACGGCGCAAGACTGCACGGAGCGCGTAAGCTGTCCCGAGGGGTGCCGCGTGTCCGACGCGGGCGCGCTCTCCCGCCGCTTCCATGTGTCGGCGCGCCCTCGGGGCGCGCGTCTCGCCGTCGTTGACCCCGCCCGTTGGAAGGCTGGGGGCCGCATGTGCCCCCAAGTGTGCCCCTCCAGCGGGGAATTGAACGGGACGAGGCGGGACGGAGCGGGGGAACGATCCGGTGGATGTCCCCCAGGCTGTGCGCCGGGCCGGTGGGCAGGCTGTGGAGGCTCCTTGGGGTACTCGCCTGCCCAGGCAGCATCCACCATCTTCCGCTTTGCACGCTGACGATCTCACCCGGTAGGCTGCGTCCGCAACTACGGGGGCATGCATGGGCAATTTTTTCGCCAGCGGCAACGGACAGCAGAACGCCAACCGCCGGAAGGCGCTGGACTACGTGCTCAAGAACATTGAAGGCGTCACCGCCGTAGATGAGCGTACTGTGGAGTTCCCACCGTATGGCCGGTGCCACTTCGCCGCCTACACTGACCCGAAGGGCGCCATGATCAGCACGCCGGGCCGGGGCGATGACGTGTTCGGCTCGGTCGATTGGCACTTCCGCGACGCGATCATGATGTTCCGAGACTTCGGCGACGGGCGCTGCATCATCTACGTGTGCCCGATCAAACCGCTCTTCAGCGTCCGCACCATCGGACACCACGGAGTTCGCTGGGAAGACGTGCTCAATCTGGCCAGGTTCAAGCACGTCTTCAAGCCGCAGTAGCCGGTCCGCGCGTCCGTACTCCTGGGCGATCCGGCCGATGCACATGGCGACTGGACAGTCCGAGGATCAATGCACTGGCACGGTTGGTCGCCTTACTTGTGCCGTGGCGCTGAACGCCGAGGGCTGCGGGGCCGCCATCCTCGCAGACTTCTACCGGGCCAGCAGTCGAGCCTGGACGCGCGGGGGCTCCACCGGGCTCAGCAGGTAAGCCTCGACGCGCGAGGGTTCCACGAGCCCGGCTCCACCTGTCCGACGTGCGCGAGGGCTCCACGGGCACCGTTTCACCTGTCTGACGCGCGGGGCGCTCCATGGGCCCCGCAGGCGAGCCTGGACGCGTGCGCTTCACCGGGTATAGATGGCCGTGAGGATCCGACGAAAAATGACGGTCGAGTCGAGCGAAGGACCGAGGGCTGCGCACAATGGTTGACCAGGACCTGCTGTACAGATTGCTCGTCAGTTGGGCGCAAGGTCTGCCGAGCAGGCAGATCGGGACGTATACGCGGCTCACGCAGGAGTACTACGCGCAAACGAACGTACGGATCGATCCGCACTATGGCTGGTCTGAACCGTTAGGCGAGCTTAACAACCACCTGCACGCGAATCTGCCGGGCTCACCGCCGCTTTCGGCACTCGTCTACAACGAGAGCGAGAACGAACCGGGAGCCGGTTTCTGGGGTAGTGCCCCTAATGTGCCACCGAGGCCCGCGCAGATGCAGCAGGCGCAGGCGCTCTGGGCGGGAATCGTACAGCAGGTCATCAACTTCAACTGGCCAGCGCAGCGGCCCTGAGAGTGTGCAGAGGAGGGGAGGTACGGTTCGGTTCGGAGAGATACAGCAGAGGCTGAGAGCCGCATGTGCCCTCACCTGGACGCACGAGGGCTCCACGGGTCCGGCTCCACCTGCCTGACGCGCGTCCCACGAGCCCAGCAGGTGAGCCAAGAAGTCTCTTCACAGTTGTCGCGGGAGTGCCTGCTCGGGCAAGGTGCAAGACCCGTTTCCAAACGTACCCTGCCTTCGAGGAACGCTCTTGTCCGTCTCGACCTGCCCTGATTGCAAGAGGAAATTTGGTTTGTTCCGCTGGAGGCGCCACTGCTTTCGTTGCAAGAGTGTCCGCTGTAGAAGTTGCTTGTCACCTGTGCCGGACCAGCAGTGGCTATGTGAGCCTGTCCTGGCGGACTCAGAATCAGATGGCGACGGTTACTGCTCGGAATGTCATAGCCGGTTCGTCGCGCCATTTGTGGCGAAGTACGGAGATGCGCTGCGGCGGGCCGACCAGATCCAGACATGGTCCAGCAACTATAAGGGGCGCGTTCCGTACGACCATGAAGGGACGTCGCAGATGCTGGAGTCCGACTGGCACAAGCAGCGCGCGAGTGCCGAACGCCAACTACAGGTGACGGCAGCCTTCAAGGGGTTCGATCTCGTTTTCGACCTCCGCTTTGAGCGGAAACTGGAGACCAACTCTGACTCGACTTTCGCCATTTTGGGGCGGAGAAACCGCTCAACTCATGCGGCTTTCGGCCGAGGCTGTGAAGTAGGGTCATTCAAAGCAGCGAGAAGGAGATGTGGGTTGACCCAATCCGCGGAGGCCAGGGTGCGCTGGGCCAGGCGAAGAATATCAGCGAAGCTGACCGTGTGTTTGGTGCGGTACCAGGGACGCACGGGCAGCCCCATCGCAGCGGTGTCCCACTTCAGTTCCATGGCCCAGATGACCAGCAGCGTGTAGCACGTTCCCACCCAGGGAGCCGTGCGCAGCACCGCCAGAGGAGAGCGCGCTCGCGACGAGGAGAAGCCCATCATCTGCTTGAGGTCGCGGAAGAGCACCTCGATTCCCCACCGGCATGCATAGCTTTCAATCACCTGACGAGCGGTACGGCTCGAGTCGGTGCAGAAGAAGACACGCAAAGGCATGTCTCCACGTAGCACCTGGACGATGACGATTTTGAGCAGTGTCTTTCCAGCGGGACGTGGCCAGCGTGCTACCAGTTCCTTGTAGCGCATCTGCGTCTGCTCGCCATACAGGAGGAGCGTCATGGACAGCCAGGGATTATCCTTGTCCCGGGCGAGCTTCTCGGGTTTGGGCAGGGGGATGTCCTTGGTCAGCCGTCGGCCTGTGACAGGCGAGCGGCACTGGCGAATGCGCGGACGGTGCAGCGAGGCATCCGCGCGCATGGCTCCGACGAAAACGACACCCCGTGGCAGGTGGCGTAGCACTTCCCGGCAAGCGTAGGCGGAGTCAGCCACCAACTCCACGGTCTTGTCGGGGAGCCACTTCGACACCTGCTCCACCAGCAGACGCGCCAGCTGTGTCTTCTTGAAATGTTTGTCTCCCTTCTTCTGGCAATCAGTCTGGCTGCGGTACAGCCGCATGAGGACGGAGAGAGCCCACACCCGCTCGGAGAAAGGCACAGGCACCAGCACGCTGAGCACCACCCAGACATGGCCAAAGGCCAGCACGCGCCTGCGTCGTGTCGAGCGGACCGGGTCGAGGTGCGCACCCAGGCCGAACACCTTGGGCCCCTTGTGAGTGCACAGCGTGTCGTCGAGCGCCAGGCGCACAGGCCCAGGGGTGAGCGCGACCAATCGCAGCAACAGCAGTCGACCTATCTGGTCAATACTCCAGCGGGCCCGTGAGAAGAAGCGGTGAAAGGCCGCGTGGTGTCTCACGCCGGAGACTCCCGCGGACACCAGGGACTCGGTGACGGCGTGCACGCCCCGGGTACCGACCCAGCCAGCAAACAAGGTGAGGAAGCGAAGGAACGAGGGTTGAGTGAAAACGGGCCGCAGGGACAGAAGCAGCGTCAGCAGTGTGTTGAGAGCAGGGGCGGTCATCGTGTACTGGACGGGAGAAGTCTTGGTCGACCTCACAACCAGTCCGGTGGCCGTCTCTTCCCTGCTGCTCCGCTGCTCCCTTGCTCGCTCTCCTCAAAATGGCGAAAGTCGAGTCAGAGCGCGAGGCGCTCGCCCACGGGCGGCGGGGTGAAGGGGCGCAGCGCGCCGTCCTTCCAGCGGATGAACACGAGGGAGGGATCCTCGAGCGGCGTGTCGAAGGTGAAGCCGACCCGCGTGGGTCCCTTGCCGTTGTCCTCCAGCACCGTCACCGTCATGCCCTGGAGCTTCACCTGGTCGCCCTTGCGCAGCGGGTAGCGCGTGCCGCGGAACACGGTCTCGAACTCGCTGGTGAGGAACTCGTTGCGGGTGAGCGCGAGCTCGAGGGTGTCCGGCCCCGAGCGGGTGAGCTCGTGCGGCTCCGGGGAGATGGACATCGTCCACCAGGCGCGAGGCTTCGGCATGCCGCGCGTGGCCATCATCATGGGGATGTACATGGAGATCATCGGCACCGGCGTCGGGAAGACAACGAGCCGCTGCTGGGGGAGCCGCGTGTAGTCCAGCTCGCGCTCCAGCGAGAGGAGGCTCGGCTCCGTCTGGGTGAAGCCCTGCCAGAAGGCGGTGGTCATCAACGGCCAGAGCAGGGGAGCCAGCACCAGGTGCAGGAGCGCGAGCACGGCGGCCACGGCCGCGACGCCCCGGGGACGCCAGCCGCGCGCCCGCGAGCGCCATGCGAACACGAGCACCAGCGCCACGGCCACCGAGCCGCCCAGGCCCGGCAGGAGCAGCAGCCGGTTGGAGGGGAAGGTGGCGGCCACGGGCAGCAGCGAGAGCGCCGCGCCGAGGAAGAGCCAGCGGCAGTGCCGGCGCTCGTCGTCGGAGAGCGAGGGCCACGCGGCGCGCACCAGCAGCGCCACGGTCCCGAGCCCGAGCAGCCCCAGGCCCACCAGCGCGGGGCGGACCTGCTCGCCGGCCACCCAGAGGTCCGCGGGCACCTGCAGCAGCACGCCGCCGAGCAGCACCGGGATTCGCGCCAGCGCTCCGGTGAGGAAACGTCCCGGCTCGCCCACCGGGTCCATGTAGGAGCCGGAACCGGAGGCGCCGTAGCCGTGCAGCTTGTACGTCACCAGGTAGAAGAGCCCGAGCAGCGCCGCCGGAGCGATGGCCCGCAGCCGCTCCTTCAGGCCGGCCTTGTCCCCGAGCAGCTCGTAGGCGAGCACGTACGCGAAGAGGCCCAGGGCGCTCTCTCCACCCATGAGGCCCACGGCGAGCCCGGCCAGCGACAGGGGCAGGGCCCAGGGCCGGCGGGACTCGCGCCACTCCAGGTGCATCCACAGGCCGAACAGCGCGGGCACGGCGGCCACCAGCGCGTTGCGGTTGGCGATCCACCCCGCCACCATGAAGTGCGCGCCGTTGATGGCGAAGAGGAACAGCGCGAGCGCTCCGAGGGCCCCGGGCAGCAGGCGCCGCAGCAGGGTGCCGTAGAGCGCCACCACCCCCAGGTACCAGGCCAGCGAGTGCAGGTGATAGCCCACGGCGTTGCGGCCGAAGAGCGTGTGGTCCAGCACCGAGAGCGCGCTCGACAGGGGCCGCCAGAAGGTCAGCTTCAGCTCGGGCAGCGTCCACCAGGGGTAGGGGCCCGCGTCCATCATCGGCCGGGTGCTGGCGGGGTCACCGTTCGCGAAGCGGAACAGATCCCAGCGCGTCGCCGGAGAGGGAAAGCCCTCGAGGATGAGCAGGTGGATGAAGTCGTCGCTCATGAAGCCGAGCCACACCGTGGGCAGGGTGAGCACGAGCGCTGCGAGCAGCGAGAGCCAGAGGATGCGTGGGAAGGCGAGCCACCGCCCCCGGGAGGGAGTGTCCATGGGCCCTCATCTAGCATCGACTCCATCGGGCGTTCAGCGCTGGTCACTCATTCTCGCTGAGCCGGGGCGGAGAATTCGAGCGGCGAGGGTTCCCCGCTATCGTGCGGCCCATGAGCCGAGTGGATGTGAGACACCTGTCACTGCTCGTCGTGGGACTGGCGCTGGGAACGGCGGGTTGCGACGAGCATGGCGCTCCGCCCGTGACCTATGACCCGCCCGCGGTGGCTCCCTCCATCGAGGAGTTCTCCGCGTCTTCCGCCTCCGTGGGCCCCGGAGAGGTGTTGAGCCTGGGTGTCACCGCCACGGTGCCACGCGGGACGTTGACCTATGTGTGGACCACGAGCGCGGGCACCGTGGGCACCCGGACGAGTGCCTCGAGTGGCAACGAGGCGCTCTGGACGTCCCCGTCCTGTCTGCCCGCCGATGTGACGCCCTCGGTGACGGTGACGGTCACGAGTGACGCCGGACTGAGCGCCTCCCACACCTTCCCCGTCATCTGGACGGGCCCCGCCTGCACGCGGGCGCCGTGTGCCTTCTCGCTCGAGGAGGGGCGCCTCGCGCTGACGGCCGGCTGCACCACGGACTCCACGCTGTTCGTCCCGGACGGCTACGGCTTCGATGGCGCGGGCCACACCGTCACGGCCGTGGATCCTCCGGGAGGCGCCTTCACCGGGGCCGTCATCCGCAATCGGGGAGCCACGGCGCGCGTGCGTGGGGTGACCGTCACCGCGAGCGGGTTGAAGGACGATTGCCAGACGGGGGCCGCGAGGCTCCGGGGCATCCTGCTCGAGGGGGCCTCGGGAGAAGTGGTGGACAGTGAGGTGAGTGGCATCACCAAGGGCCTCACGACGAGCGGCTGCCAGGAGGGCTTCGGCATCGAGGTGCGCAATGACGACGCGAGCCGCGGGCCGTTCCGGGTGGACGTGCTGCGCAACCGCGTCTCGGCCTTCCAGAAGGTGGGCATCCTGGCCACGGGCGCCGTGGAGGTGACGCTCGCGGACAACGCGGTGGAGGGTGGGGGACCCGTGAGCCACATCGCGCGCAACGGCATTCACGTGAGCAACGGGGCCAGGGCTCAGGTGACGGGCAACCGGGTCTCCGGGAATGCCTATACCCGGGCCGATACCGTCGGCTCGGGCATCCTGGTCAGCCGGGGCACGGGCGCGCCCCTGGTGACGGGGCTCGTCATCGAGGGCAATACCTTCACCGACAACGACATCGGCATCTACCTCTCCCAGGACGCGGGAGATCCACCGGATGCGTCGGCGCGCGCGCGGATCGCCCAGAACGTGTTCCAGCACGGCTCGGTGTCCAATCCCTATCAGGCCGCCATCGCGGACTACTACGGGACGGGGAGCCTCATCACCTCCAATGACATCTCCGGGGCGGGGTACGATCCGGCCACGGTGCCCGGTGGCACCTTCGCCGTCGACGTGTACACCCCGCATCCGGCGTCGAAGCTCGTGTTCCTCACGTCCGCGTACGAGGTCGCTTCCGGCGCCTGCTCCGGCAGGGTCACCGTGCAGAGCCAGGACAAGGGCGGCAACCTGGTGCCCTCGGCGGGGCCGTTCTCCCTGACGGCCTCGGGTCCGGCGGCGCCCGGCGTCACCTTCCACGCGGAGCCGGACTGCTCCGGCACTTCCATCACCACTGTGGACCTCTCGAAGGGGCAGGCGGAGGCGGCCTTCTATTTCAAGTCCTCGCAGCCTGGCGCGGTGACGGTGGAGGTGTCCGGCGGGAGCCTGACCACGGCCACGCAGGTGCAGGCCATCCAGTGAGGCAGCCTCCGGCGGCGATCGTCACCCACTGGTCCAACAGTCGGACCAGTTGCCGCGGACCGGGCCCGGAGGGCGCTCGCCGGTTTCCGGCCTCGGTGGGAGGCATGGCAATCCGCCAGGGGGCTCTTGCACGGTGCCATGTTGCGCCGCGGTGCGTTGGGCTCTTCCCGAGGGAGGCTCTACAGGCATGTGACTTGCTGGGGAGAGGGGGAGGAGCCGCCATGCGTCACCCCTTGCCATGCTGCGTCATCCTCGCGCCGGAGGCGGACGAGTCGCTGCGCTCGCTGTTGAGCGACGTGCTGGGTGACATGGGCATCGCCCTGCGCCCCGGTGGCGGAGGGGAGCGGCCGGACGTGGTGCTCGCGCTGGTGCAGCGCGAGGACAGCATGTCGCGGGTGCTCGGGGTGGCCGGGAATGAGGCGGGCACGGCGCCTGTCTTCGCGCTGCTGCCCTTCGAGGACGAGCGGTTGCGGCACCTGGCGGTGAGCCTGGGCGCGCGGGGCTGTTACGCACTGGGCACTCCGCTGGAGTCCCTGAAGGAACTGTTGCGCGACGTGGTGGGGGGGCTGCCCCGTCCGCGCGGTCCGGAGCGCCTGGCGGCCGCTTCGGGGATGAGTGGTGAACGCGGGAGGCACGATGATGGAGCGTGAGTCCTGGCTGGGGTCGCGGCGGCACCCGAGGTCCGTGCTGAGGTTGGTTCCCTCGCTTCCACCGGAGCCCCTCACCCCCTCGGGTGAGCGGGTGCTGGTGGCGGCCGAGGGCTTCCGGCTCACCAGCGAGCGCCTGGAGGCCGCGGGCGGCTCGTGGCGGGTGGAGGAACTGCGGGGCTTCCGCACGCGGCACGAGGCCCCGGGCCTCAAGCTGCCGCTGGTGGTGGGCGCGGCGGCGGCGCTGGTGGTGCCCTCGCTGATGCTGCAGCCGGGCTCGTTCCGGGTGACGGCCGCGCTGGTGGTGGCCATGGTGCTCGTCTTCACCTCCATCGTCCGGCTGGTGGTGGCGGCGGACACCTACTGGCTCACCGTGCGCACCGCCGACGGCGAGCGTCAGGTGCTGCGCTGCCAGGATCATCAGCAGTTCGCCCGGCTGGTGGAGGCCCTCGGCGAGGTGCTCGAGCACCCCGAGCCCCGGCCGCCTCCCTCCGTGCGCCGGCTCGTGCTGGTGCGCTGAGCGCGCTCCCCCTCCCCCTGACCATCCCGTCTCATGCCCGGCCTCTTCCGTGCCCTCCAGCGCCGCCGGCTGCGGCGCCGCCCGTTTCCCTCCGAGTGGCTCGGCTACCTGGAGCGGCGCGTCCCCTTCTTCCGCGAGCTGCCCACCGGGTTGCGCCCGCGCTTCCTGGAGCTGCTCAAGCTCTTCGCCTGGGAGAAGGAGTTCATCGGGGCCGGTGGCTTCTCCGTCACCGACGAGGTGCGCGTGGTGGTGTCGGCCACGGCGGTGCGCCTGGTGGTGCACCTGGACTTCGCCTATTACGACCGGCTGCGCGAGGTCATCGTCTACCCGGACGCCTTCCGGATTCCGGACCGCACCGGGGTGGTGCTCGGCGAGGCGAAGAACTGGGGCACCGTCATTCTCTCGTGGCAGTCGGTGCTGGCGGGGCTGGCGGACCCGAATGACGGGCACTCCACGGCCACGCACGAGTTCGCCCACGTGCTGGACCGGGAGGACGGCGCCTTCGACGGCACGCCCCACTTGCGCCAGTACTCGCACTACCGGGCGTGGGCCTCGGTGATGGGCGAGCACTTCCTCAAGCTGCGCCAGGGCCAGCCCGCCGAGCGTCAGGTGCTCGACGAGTATGGAGGCCTCAACGAGGCCGAGTTCTTCGCCGTGGCCACCGAGTCCTTCTTCGAGAAGCCCCGGCAGATGCGCGAGAAGACGCCGGACCTCTACGCGGAGCTCCAGCGCTTCTACGGGTGGGATCCAGCACCTGAATCGTAGGGGCTCCAACGGGCGGACGGGACGCTCGGGCCGCTGCTCGCCGCGGGGCCGCGGGTACGGCAGCGGACAGCGGAAGCGAGGAGGGACGTCCACGAGGAACGGTGGGGGTTGCCGATGCGTCCTTCCATTCCGAGCATGTTCGGAAGAGCGACCGGGGGCCGTAGCGCGGCGGGAGCCCGAGCCGGGCGAGCCGCACCGGGGCGCGCTCCAGGGAGGTGAGGGATGCGTTTCACCGATTACCTGTCGGAGGACTGCATCTGTCCGGACCTGACGGCCCGGGACAGGGGGGGCGTGTTGCACGAGCTGGCCGGCATGCTGGCGGCGAGGACGCATGCGCCCCAGCGGCAACTGGAGGAGCAGCTGGTGGCGCGGGAGCGCATCTCCAGCACGGCCATTGGCGAGGGGGTGGCCATTCCCCACTGCCGCTCCGAGCGGCTGCGGAAGATGACGGCGTGTGTCGGGGTGGACCGCGAGGGGGTGGACTTCGGGGCCCGGGATGGCAGGCCAGTGAGGCTCTTCGTGATGCTCGCATCGCCGGCGCACGCACCGGGCACGCACCTGAGCGTGCTGGCGCGCATCGCGGCGCTGATGCGGGATGCCCGGTTGCGGCAGGCACTGGTGGAGGCGCGCACCGCTCCCGCCATCCGCGAGCTCCTGATGCGGGCCGAGGATGCCTACCTGGCCGGCCAGGCTCGCGCCGACGCCAGCCCGCACGCCAGCGCCCTCTAGTGGACTGTCCGACAAGTTTTTCAACATAGTCAGGACAGGTGCCGGTCCACCCACGAGTGCATCTTGGCGCGAGTCCAGGACCAGGTGAAGGGGTGGGCGTAGAGGCGGTTGTACTCGGGCCAGCTGGCGTCGAGGTG
>NZ_DASUNC010000184.1:0-3233 GCF_036277355.1 Archangium sp. | reverse complement strand
CCTGCCAGGTGGTGGACGAGCCATCCCACGCTGCACGCCGCGCTCGTCCGCGAAGTGGCGGAGCCGGGCGAGCCGTCCGAAGCTGAAAGGAGCGCGGCTGCATTCCCGGCCCCTTCCCCCGCGCTCACTTCCGCCACCATGTTCCGCGAGAACGACACCCGCCCGAAGCCCGACGAGAAGCCCGCCGCCCGGTCGCAGCGCAAGGCGTTGCGGTGTGTGCCGGGCCGCCAGGAGACGTGCGTGGTGGGCTTGTGCACCGTGCTGCTCACCGGCTGCACGAGCACGCCCCAGGTGGTTCGCCCCCCGCCCCGGCCCGCCGACTGCCCTCCGGGCGCGGTGAAGACGATGAAGGAGCTGGGCATCGACATCGGTGAGGTGGGCGAAGTGGAATTCGGTCGCGAACCCGGCACCAGCCAGCGCGTCACCGTGCGCGAGTCCACACCCATGGAGGTTACGAGCTTCAAGCGGCTGAGCAGTTTCACGCTCACCGGGCGGCTCTACTTCGGGCCGGAGCGCGTGTACGGCCGCTTCACCCAGGCGCGCTGGCGTGATGGGACGACGTACCCCGTGTGCCTGGAAGGCCGAGCCCCTCGATACACCGCCCGTGGTGTGCATCAGCCCGGACGTGCCCCTCACGTTGCGCTTCGACACGGCGCTCCAGCCAGGGTCCGTGCGCATGGAGGAGCGGGAGCGCTTCGCGGACGTGTCGGTGGGCCAGCGCGGCGTCACGCTGACGCCCCCGGAGAAGCTGAAGGCCGGGGAACGCTTCCAGGTGGCGGTGTGCTTCGCGGATGACGCGGCCCCTGCATGTGCCAGATTCCTCTTGCTGGCGCACCCGGCGTTGGGCCTGTCCCAGGTGAAGGTGTTTCGCGAGCCCCGCCCGGTGGCCTCCTTCCAGGAGGGCGAGAAGACGGCCCGGGCCGAGGCCCAGCAGTGTCAGCAGGAGGTGCGCCAGCTGCGTGCCGAGCGCGGCGCCCCCGAGGGGCTCATGGGCGTGTTGGCGTCTGGGCTGATGGGAGAGCGGGGCATTGCATCCAAGGACTTGAGGGGCAGTTACACGGAAGCCCCGGGCAACGCCCTGCGCGTGAGCAAAGCCCACAGCTACCGCGCCGAGGGCCGGGTGGCGGTGGAGGTGTGGCTGAAGAATCCCGGCACGCTGCCCTGGACGGCGGCGGGCGCGGTGCTGCGCGGGCCCAAGGGCGAGGTGTTGAAGCCACTTCCCCTCTGGCAGCCGGAGCCCGTCCCTCCACGTGAGGCAGTGGTCGGCGGGCAGGAGTCAGCTCGCCGCGTTGTAGTGGAGGTGCCCGCGTCGGAGACGGAGGCGCGGGGCACGTACACCCTCACGCTCTGGGACGCGAAGCAGCAGCGCACCGTCACCCTGGGGAATGTCACCTTCCCATAGCACTCGTGCCCGCGGCCAACCCGCTACGTCCTCCACTGCTCTTCCTACCCGGTGGCTTGACGGTCACACCCGCGTTTCCGTGTACTCGCGGAAACCCCTGGCACCAGCCCGCCCGGCTGGAGGGAGTGGTGCGGTATGTCCCCCCATCTGAAGCATTCCCACCCGGTAGGCCTGCCTCCGCGCCGCTGGTGGGTGTTGCTCGTCCCGTTGCTCTTCTCGGCATGTGCCACGGACCACCCCTCGGGCGGCATGTTCGCGGGCCGGGGACATGCGCTGTCACTCACGCCGCCACCGGCTCCCCAGGAGGACAACACCCCGGCCTCGGACGCCGGGCTCTCGGGGGCGGTGGTGTACGAGGTGGCGGTGGTGGAGCCGGGCCGTGGCACCACCCGGCCGGTGCCGGTGAGCCGGGAGGACTTCCAGCGTGCCCTGCGGCACATCGCCCACCAGGTGCAACACGAGGGCAAGAGCCCGCGCGAGGCCGCACGCGAGTGGCTCAAGGGACAGGTGGAGCAGCACCCGGAGTGGGAGCAACTGAGTGAGACGTGGGTGGCCGAAGTGGACAAGGGCCAGGTGCTCACCCTGGTGCCCGAGGACGAGGACAGCCAGCTGAAGCCCGTGGCGGACGAGGCCCTGCGCGAGCGGTACCTGCTGTGGTGTACCTGGGGACGCGGCGGCGGCGACTGCTTGCGCCTGCTGGACGACGGGCCCTACCTCAAGGCGGACGACCGGCGCACGCTGGCGCTCGCCCTGGCCTTCGGCTCGGTGCTGGAGGAGACGAAGGCGGCGCTGGGGCGGGAACTGGACCCGCAGGTGCTGGTGGCCTCGTGCATGTGGACGTTGGGCGCATACCTGGCCCTCTGGCTGGTGCCCGAGCCGACCACCAAGCTCTTGGCCGCCGGGCTGTCCGTCGTGCTGGTGGCGTGGCTGGGGGTGGACACGCTCTGGGGGCTGATGGACGGCTGGGCGGCCATGGCCATGCGGGCGCACGAGGCCACCACCTTCGAGGAGTTGCGCGAGGCGGGCGAGGGCTTCGCCCGGGTGCTGGGCACGGACGCGGCGCGGGCGATGCTTCTGGCGGTGGGGGCACTGACCGGGCGCACGGTGGGCGAGGTGGCGGCACGAGTGCGTGCACTACCGGGTTACGGGCTGGCGAGCGCGCAGTGGCGGGCGCAGGGCGGGGCCGCGGTGCTGGGGCGCGTGGAAGTCCTGGCGGCCGAGGAGGGTGCGCTGGCGCGGGCGGTGGCGGCGGTGGAGACGGTGGCGGCCACGCCGCATGGCCCCCTGGCGGTGGTGATGCTCAAGAAGGGGCGGGGTGGTGGGGCGTCCTCCGGGGGCGGCTCCTCGGGCATTGTCGCCATCCGCCATCGGGGTGGAAACCTGCAGGTCCTTCTGCCCAACGGGCAACGGTGGCACTTGCCTCGTGGCAGGTCCATCCACGACATCCCCGTCGAAGACGAGGTGGGCGACAGGCTTCAGAAGGCCGTCACCGAGGCGGCCCAGCAGTGGGGGCCACATCAGCTCACTGAAAACGAGTCTGCTGCTATCAGAGAAGCCCTCAAGAAGGGCAAGTACTGGCTGGCGCACCTGCTGGAGCGCGAGGCGCGGGGCCGTTTCGTGCATAAAACCGTAGAAGCCCAGTTCCGCGGCATTCTGAAGTTCAAATACCAGGGAGTCGACGTGATTGACTTGGCCACGGGCCGCAAGTACGAGATTCTCTCCGCAACGGCGTCGAACCTCGCGCACCATGGCCGGCGCATGGCGGGCGAGTTCTTCCGGATGCTCACCTTCTGAAGGGGCGGCCATGGGGTGGCTCACCAACGTTCTCATC
>NZ_DASUNC010000183.1:0-45821 GCF_036277355.1 Archangium sp. | reverse complement strand
TGCCTCTGCCAGAAGAACACCGGCCTGGCTCTGCTTCGCACTACCGCATGAGCGCTGGGTTCGCTCCTTCCCCCCGGCGGCTCCTGATCCAGCCCCCTCTGGCTCCACCGCTGGCGAGCGATTTATCGACTGCCCTTCAGTCCTCGGACTGGACGTCCTGGGCCTTGAAGCCCCACTCCTCGAGCACCTTGGCCTCGTCCTGGGCGCTGCGCGTCTTCTTGAAGCGGGCGCCGGGGACGCCCTTCACCCGCCGCTCACACGCGGCCCAGGTGGTGTGACGCTTCACGGTGCGGCCCACCTCGCTCAGGTAGGAGTACGCCTTGGCCTTGGCGGAGCCGTCGCGGGGCTTCTCCTCGGGCAGGGACATGTCCTCGGGGAGCTCGTGCACGGCGATGCCGTATCCGGTCAGCGGACCCACGTAGAGCTTCACGCTCCGGCCCTTGGAGAAGCAGACGGCGATCTCGTCCACCCGCTCGTTGCCCGGCACGCCCACGTGTCCGCGCACGTACTTCCACTCCACGGCGGCGGCCTCGCCCGGGTGCTCCTGCTTGCGCTGGGCGAGCAGCGCCATCAGCCGCTTCCAGTAGAGGGTATTGGCCACCTCGCCGCCGTCGGCCGTCTTCCACCCGCGCCGGGCCCACCCGAACGCCCAGCGGGTGATGCCCTGGATGACGTAGGTGGAGTCCGTGTGGATGTGCAGGGGCCCCGGGGTGCGCTCCAGGTGGCGCAGCGCCTTGCCCACGGCCGTCAGCTCCATGCGGTTGTTGGTGGTGTCCGGCTCGTGGCCTCCGAGCTCCGTCACCTGTCCATCGGGCGTGACGATGAGGGTGCCCCAGCCTCCCGGGCCGGGGTTGCCGGAACATGCACCATCAGCGAAGACCAGGGTGGGGCGGTTCTCCATGCCGCCCCCCTATAGCCCTCACGGCCTCCACCCGCCAGGACGGCGAATGGCACGGCGGATGCCTAACGAGGGCGGAGAGGTGACGTCCGAGACGCTGCACTGGAACGGCGAGGCCTACGAGTAGAGTGCCGCTGTGCCCCCCCGGTATCCAATGAACCCATTCCACTCGTTTCCACGAAATCTGGCCACTGCCCACCGGCATCGTCATGTCGCTGCCGTGTGCCTGCTGCTGGTGCCGTTCTTGGTTCGAGCAACCCCAATGGAGAGTCCATCGAGATCCATTCTCGAGACCGTCACGGTGCGCGAGTACCACGATCGTCACGAGCGATCTGGTCTCGAACTCTCTTTTCCTTCGCTTGGGCCAGATCCGAAGTTGGTGACGCTGACCGTGGAAGAGGCACGGGCGCTGGTGGTGAGCCTGGAGAAGGAGTTCGATGCCCCGAAGCCGAGGCGAAAACCCTCGACCCTCGCGACGTGGTCCCTGGGCACGGTGGCAACGGGCCTGCCGGTCACGGCCCTCACGGGTTCGGAACTGATGGGCCTGGAAAGGCGTGTGCGTGCGGAGTACCTGAAGTTCTACGGGTCGCCCATGCAAGGCTTCCCGTTACCGGACAACCTCGAGAGCGCCAGATGGTTTCAGGCTCTCAAGCTATCGCCGCGGTACATGGGGGAGGGCGTGCACGACGCAGCTGTGGAGTTGTTCTCCTCGCCCACGTTCAGCCTCTCCGTGGGCTTCTCCCTCATGCTGTACGGTCTTGCATGGGCAGCACCCGAGCCGCTGTTCTCCAAGGCATTCGCGGCGGCAGTCACGGTGACCTTGCTGATGACCTATACCATCGCGGAGGTCGTCAATGTGGGCAGGGCCTGTCTGCAACTGTACCGTGAGGCGGAAGCCGCTCGGAGCATCCCGGAGTTGGAGGAAGCCGCCCGGCACTTCGCGAGGAGCATGAGCGGAGTCGGATTGAGGGTGCTGGTGACCATGGCGGGAGCAAAGCTGGCGAAAGCGCTTCCGGAGGTGCCCAAGGGAGGCATGGGGGGACTGCTCTCGACGCCTCGCTATTCCCTCGGCGGACCCGCGCGCGGGCGGCTCTCCTTCAGCCCCGGTTCCAGCGCACAGGTCTCCGTGGCCAATGGGACCGTCACGCTCATGAGCGTCACGGCGAACACGGCGGCCGCAGCGGCCAGTTCGGCCCTGAATGCCCGCACGAGCGGGGCCTGCGCCGAGTCCAAGAAGGACGACAACCAGGCACATCACCTCGCCACAGATAAGAATGACATATTGGATGCCAGGGGAGGCCCCTGGACCCCACGGTTCAAGAAGCTCTTCGATCAGGTCGGGATGAGCCTCGACGATCCCGCGAACATCGTCTATCTCCAGGGCCACAAAGGTCCGCACCCCGAGGATTATCATGTGGAGGTCTTCAAGCGGCTCCAGGCGGCGCTCATGGATTGTCAGGACCAGCGGGAGTGCCAACGCAAATTCCTGAATGCCCTGGATGAGATTGCAGGTGATGTCTGTACACCCGGGTCGAAGCTCAACAAGCTCGCCACGAAGACGTGATGAAATCTCGAAACAGATACTTCGAGCTGCGGGACGACATGAGCTTTCCTGGCCGTTGGGTCTTGGAGCAGACCGGCCTCGATCATCAGGGCCGCCAGCAGGATCTCTGGCAGTTCACGCGGGGAACCCCTCTCGTCCTGGAGGGAAGACCCGTTCTCGACATCACCCACCCCGGACAGGCGCTCGAGTTCAGCCTGACCGCGATGGGTACGCCCGTGGTCGCTCAGCGCGTGGTCTCGCTTCTCGAGCCTCTGGGCCTCCAACAAGAGGTGCAGTTCATCCCAGCGCAGGTGGAGGGGCGTCCGGAGCCTTACTTCATCCTCAACGCATTGCGGCTCATCCGGTGCATCGACGATGAGCGGTGCGAGGAGGTCCGATTCTGGGAACCCAGGCATGGAGATCCCAAGAAAGTGGGCCAGTACCGCAATGTCGTCGGACTGAAAGTCGACCCGGCGAAGGTGGGGGACACCCACGTCCTGCGCCCCTGGGGCTGGAGGGGAACGCTCATCGTCTCCGAGCGGATCAAGCAGCTCATGGAGCAGGCGGGTATTGCCGGGACGAAGTTCGTCGAGGTCTGAGGCGTATCGCCTGCTGCTGTGGACGAGTCCCCGAAAGGGGCTGCAGCGGCCCTGCGCTGACACCCGTTTGCTTCTGCAACGCAGGTCATGGAATCGTGATGACAGGAGGCCGTCATGACGAACCCCATTGGCCGTGCCCTGTTCCAGATCGCGCAAGTGGCTCGCAACGTGGTGGAGAAGAACCTGCCGAGGGTCGAGAACCCGCAGGTGCGCAACACCGCCCAGGCGGCGGTGGATACCTTCGATCGCTTCCAGAAGCCGCTGATGGATCTGAGCGGCGGCAACGTGCCCTCCGCGGTGGTGGGGGCCATGGTGGGGGTGGCCCGGTCCCTCGTCCCCCAGCTCCCCGCGACCACGGGCGTGGTGATGACCACGAGCGCCTCGGCCAACGTGCGCGCGGAGACGACGACGGGTTCCGAGAAGCTCACCCCCACGGCCCTGCCCTCGGGCACGCAGGTGCTCGTCACCGGCCCCGCCCAGACGGGAGAAAGGGTCGAGGGCCTCGGCGATCAGTGGGTGCCCGTCACCCTTCAGCTCCCGGGGGAGGAGCCGCGGGCGGGCTTCATCAACGCGGGCCTGCTCAACCCCCTCCCCGAGGGCCAGCAGCCCCTGCCTGGCAGGCTGAACCCGGACGGCTCCGTCTCCACGGTGCCCACCCTCACCAAGGACGGGCTCCCCACGCCGGAGCACGTCGGCGCGCGCACGCCTCCCTACCTCCAGGGGGACTCGCGGTGGGCCAACCTGCCGCTCAACAACAACCAGGCGCAGCTGACGCAGACGGACGAGCAGGGCAATGTGAGCCCCCGGTTCAACGCCGATGGCACCCCCATGTACGCCAACGACATCGGCGCGGTGGGCTGCCTCATCACGTCCTCGGCGATGTCCATGTCCAACACGCTCCAGGCCTATGGCTACCCGCCCGTGACGCCCGCGGACCTGGATGCCCGGGTGGATCAGGCCAACGGGTACAACGAGTACAGCGGCCTGGCCACCACCGAGCAGGCCAACGCGGGCGCCGTGCCGCTGGAGGTCCGCCAGAACGTCATGGACACCGGCCTCATCGACGAGGCGCTGGCCGCGGGCCTCACCGTGACGCTCGAGGTCCGGGTGGGCCGCACGGAGGACAACCCCGGCTCGATGCACTTCGTCACCCTCACCGGGCGCACCGAGAATCCGGATGGCAGCGTCAGCTACACCGCCCTGGATCCGGGCTACCGCACCGGCGATCAGGCGCGGGAGATCTCCTTCTCCGTCGATGCCGAGGGCCAGCTCCACTCGGAGTTCCCCGAGAACCCCGGGGTCGAGAACAGCGGCCTGGTGACCTATGACACGGCCCCCAGGGTGGACGGGGGGGACCGGGGCACCGGGATGCGCGTGTACTGGCCCACGCAGGAGATGATCGACAACGCGCGGGCCGCCTCGGGGGGCTGAGTCCCGGGCCGTCCAGGGAGCCGGCCCGGAGGTCCAGGCCGGCTCCGCGGAAGGTGAATCAGTGCGGGAAGAACACCGGCCGGTCGAAGCGGCGGATCACGCACGACTGGTTGGCGGCGCTGTCCAGGTGCTGGGCGCGCTCACGGATCTCGAAGAAGCTGCGCACCTGGCCGCTCACCGGGTCCGTGACGTTGTAGGGCGTGTTCATGTTGGTCATGCCCGTGGCCAGGAAGGGCGAGAGGCCGCCGGTGACGCCCACGTGCGTGAACTGGGTGGCCGTCTCGCCCGCGTGGCAGCCGGTGCAGGTATTGAGCGAGAACTTGTGACGCGCGGTGAAGCCGTTGGGCACCGTGCTCAGGTTGGGCGCGTTCCAGATGAAGCTGGGGGTGGGCATCTGCGGGAAGGCTCCCAGGAAGTTGAGCGTGGCGCCGAAGTCCAGCGGCACGTCATGGGTGCCGGCGAGGATGGCCGCGTTGTTGGCCGTCAGGAAGTTGGTGAGCGTGGCGGAGTTGTTGAACATGTCGAAGGGCGTGCGCACGGTGACGTGCTCGACCAGGTGGCCTGGCGCCGGAGAGGAGACGGTGAAGTTGCGCGGGTTGGCCGCCGTGGAGAAGAGGCGGAACTCCCGCATCTCCCACCACGGGCTGCTGAGCATGATCTCGTTGGTGCGCACCTGGTTGATGGCGCTGCCGTTGGGCTTGTTCGGCGCCGCGTTGCGCAGCACCACCTGCTGGGTGAGGCTCTGCAGCTGCGTGTTGTAGGCGGAGCTGCCCAGGGCCAGCAGCGGGTTGGACAGGGCCATCCACGACTGGGCCCACGACTTCACCTGCGCGCACTGGGGCTTGGGCACGCCGTACTCGAAGATGACCAGGAAGCCGTTGTAGGGGCGCAGGCAGGTCTGCGAGGTCATCACCGAGAAGACGAAGCGCAGCTCGCCCGCGCCGCTGGTGCCGTACGGGCCCCCGTTGCCGCGGCCCAGATCCGCCCGGTTGACGATGGCCACCAGCTTGAAGGGCGAGCGGTTCAGGTCCAGCTCCCCCGTGCTCAGGCGAGGCCAGGCGTTGAGGATCTGCGTGGCCATGGCCCCGCGCGCCGGCACGGTCCGCCCGTTCACCGTCTGGTTGGCCAACCACTGCTGCAGCCAGCGCTCGGTGAAGAACGGGGCGGGGGCCGTGGTGTTGGCCATCTCCGTCATCAGGTGCTTGAACGTCCACACGCCATTCGGGTTGCCGGTGCCGGTGCAGGGATCCCAGGTGCGGGTGGGATCTCCGACCACGGAGGGGTGGGTGATGATGAGGGACTTGCTGGGATTGACGGCCCGGGCGATGCCCGTGATGGGCAGGGGGATGATCCGGCCCGGCGCGAAGATGTCCGCCGGCAGCGGGGAGAGCGGGCTCTCGCGCACCAGCACGCGGTCATCGAACGTGGCGACGGTGAGCGGCTCGGTCGTCTCCTTCTGGAAGGTGGCGATGCGCTCCTGCGTCTTGCGGTGCTCGTCGAGGTCCACGACACCGAAGCCGGAGAAGAGGCCGTCTCCGGCCTTCTCGTCGCCATTGAGGCCGTCGTCGCGCAGCGCCAGCGGCTTGCCATCGTCGCCCGTGAGATCGATCTGGGTGGCCTGCTCACCCTGGGCCAGCCGCGCCCTCAAGAGGCCGGGAGTGAAGGCCGAGGGAGTCTGGGACGGGATGAACTCCAGGTTCTCCAGCACGGGGGCGCTCGGAGCCGGCGCCTCCGCCGATTGCCGCACCTGTCCCGCGACCTGCTCCGGAGCCGGTTCCGCACCGCACCCCGCCATCAGGCTGCCCAGCAGCAGGCTCCCCGCCAGTGTTCCAAAGCGCTTCTTCATGTCCTTGCCGTTTCTCATAGGTGCCCCCAGGTTCGTGAGAACGGCTCAATTCATATCAAGAACAGATGTGCTCTGAAAGAAGGATTAATCCGTATAGTTTGTTGTTCCTGTGGCTACGAATGACAGGGAATGGCCGGGTGGATGTGTCATTCATTGACAGTAAGTGGCCGGAAATCCAGGCGGGAGGCCGTGCGTGTTGCCTGGCGGGCTACGAGCGGGGGCGGATGTGGCCCTCGCCTGTAGCCTGTCAGGCAATGCTTCCGCGTCACCGCAGGTCGTCGAGCGACAGCGGATTCTGGAGATCGACGGGGTTGGTCAACTGCTGTCCCAGCCCGGCGGGGGGACGCTGCAGCTCGGGACGCCCTCCCGGGGCGCCGCCGTTCTTCCAGTCGTTGAGCTGGGCCACCAGGTTCCACTTCTCCGAGGCCTTGTCGTAGTGGGCGAACGCCGTGGCGCCCGTCTCGATTCCGTGCTTGCCCGTGGGGTGCGAGTAGTCGTTCGGCGTGAGGCTCTGTACCAGCTGGAGGTTGTTCTGCTTCAGGAAGTTGTCCAGCTGCTGCTTGCCCGTCTGGGAGCCGTGCTTCGTGAAGTCCGCCTGGTGGACGAAGGACAGGGTGTCATTGGCCGGGTTGTGCAGGGCGTGCACGGCACAGCCATTGAGGGGCCCCGTCACGATCATGTCCGGCTGCCCGTGGCCGGGGCGGAGGGGCACGTCGGAGATGCCCGCGAACGAGCCCTGGCTCTGCGTGCCCTGTCCCGACGAGAGGTAGTGCAGGTAGTTCACCTGCGGCCCGTTTCCGCCGGGGGAGGACAGCGAGAGGTTCGCGTTGCCATGCTGCTGCTGGACGTTCAGGGTCGCGGTGGACTGGTGGGCCGGCACGAACGGCTTGTTGGGCGTCGGGAGCGCCACGCCCTGCGGAGGCTTCCCCTCGGGGAACAGCTTGTACCCGTTCAGGATGTTCTGCCCCGAGAACTTCGCGGGGTTGGCGGCGAACGAGTCGGCCTGCGACGGGCCGAACAGCCCGCGGACCGACGAGCTGATCCTGGAGCCCACCGTGTCGAATCCATCCTGGGACGCGCCCGGCTTGGAGGCCGGGGCCGTTGGCGTGCTCGGCCGCGGAGCATCGGCCTGCGGTGCGCGGGGAGGGGAGAAGCTCTTGGGGCCGCTGATCTTGAAGCTCTTCATGGGGGGTCTCGTTCTGGAAGGGATGTGAACCGCTCGCGAGACTCCCTATTGCGCCTTCCGTGCCAACGTCCCGGCCACGTGATTTCAGGGGGATGGAGGCACTCGTTGGGCACGGGGGGTGACCGCCGCCTGGTGACTGCTGTCACCACTGGTGACTGGAGTCACCAGGTCCCGAGGTGGGGTTTGACGCTCCGTCGCGGCGTGTGGTCAGCTTTCCGGTCATATGTTCCAACGGAACCGGCTGCGAGACGGGCTCGGCGAGTATGCCCTTCTCGGGTTCCACGAGCCGCTGCCTTCGGGGCACGAGCTCGTGGCAACAGGGGGAGCGGCACAACTGGAGGGTCGGCTGCGCGCGCTGGCGCAGGACTTCTTCAACCTGCAGACGTTGCGCGAGGTGGCTCAGGGCCACGGCTCGGCGGCGGAGTTCGGACCGCGCTCCACGGAGCAGCTCGTGCGGCAGGTGGCCTCGCTGGTGTTGCTCGGGAGCCTGCGGCTCGTGCGCGTGCCTCGGGCCCCGGAGCCCACCGGGCGGTTCCTGCGCCACAAGCCGGAGGAACTGACGCTCGAGGACGTCGTCGAGGAGACGCAGTGGCTGCGGCTGCAGGTCGTCGACGATGTCTCGGACGAGCCGATCTCCGGTCTGAAGCTGAGCATCGGGCTCCCCGATGGCACCCAGAAGCAGGCCACGACGGATTCCTCGGGCCGCATCGAGCTGTCGGGCGTTCCGCCCGGTTACGCCCAGGTGGACGCGCCGCTCGATGGGGCGACGCTGAAGGAGACGCTGACCTTCGTGAAGGCGGGAATCCTGGCGTCCAAGCAGCCGGCGGGCCGGAGCCGCAAGCGGAAGGGCCCCTCGGGGCGCTTCGTGGCGCGGGTGGTCGAGCACCGGGTCGCCGATGGCGAGACGCTGGAGGGCCTCGCCGAGCAGTACGGGCTCACGGTGGACGACATCGCCCGGTTCAACTGGGACACGACCGACCCGGACGAGATCCAGCGCCACCTGTACATCGACGTGGGCTGCACCGCGAAGGACGAGGGCGGGAAGTTCGTCTTCACGCGTGACGACGACCCGGGCGTGCTCTCCATCCCGCGCCCGTTGGCGATGAGCGGGCTGGCCGTGGAGCAGAGCCACATCCTTCGGGTGCGCAAGCCCGCGCGCTCGGCGGGGTTCCTGTTCTCGGTCTGAGCGCTACAGCCCGGACAGGAAGCGGTCGAGCACCGCGTTGAACCTGTCCGGCTGCTCCTGGTTGGGCAGGTGGGCCGCGTCTGGAATCACCTCCAGGCGCGCCCCGGTGATGAGGTCCGCCATCTGCTTCGCCTTCTCCAGGGGCGTCACCGGATCCTTCTCGCCCACCACCACCAGCGCGGGCCCGGCGTAGCGCGCGAGCATGTCCTTGCTGTCCGGCCGCAGCGCCATGCCCCGCTGCGCCGCCGCGAGGCCCGCCGGTGTGGCCGTCCGCATCATCGCCGCCACCTCGCGTCCCGCCTCCGAGTCCGGCGCGGCCACCACCTTGGGCAGCAGCGCCCGCACCACGGCCTCGGGCCCCTCGCGCAGGGCCTCCTGGGCCGAGGCCTCCCGTCGTGCGCGTCCCGCCTCGTCATCCGCCGTGGCCTGCGTGTCCACCAGCACGAGTCCCCGCACGCGCCCCGCGTCCTCGCGCAGCAGCGCCATGCTGGCGTAGCCGCCCATGGACACTCCGCCCACCACGGCCGAGTCCACCTTCAGCGCGTCCAGCAGCGCCAGCGCGTCCTGGGCGATACGGGCCATCTCCGTGGGGCCCTCGCCGAGCCCGCTCCGCCCGAAGCCCCGGATGTCCGGGATGATGAAGCGGTAGCGCCCCGACAAGGCCTTCCATTGCTTCTCATATGCCTCCCCATTCAGCGGGAAGGCGTGCAACAGCAGCACGGGCAGTCCGTGACCTTCGTCGCGGTAGTGCAGGGGAACGCCGTCGACGGTGATGTGGGGCATGGGGTCCTCCAGGGACGTCAGAGCCACCGGTTGCGCCTGAACCAGAACACCAGGGCGACGGGCAGGCCGAAGACGGACACGAGCATCACCCAGAAGAACTCCCGCTGGGACAGGATGTCGAAGTTCTGTCCGAAGAAGCCCGTGATGAACGACAGCGGCAGGAAGATGGTCGCGATGATGGTGAGCTGCTTGCTGATCTCACTCGTCCGGTTGGCCATCATGGACAGGTAGCCGTCCATCACGTTGCCCACGAGATCGCGTCCCGCGTCGATCTGCTCGTACAGCCGCACCAGGTGGTCATACACGTCGCGGAAGTACAGCGCCGCGCGCTCCTGGACGTTGGGGATGCCCCTCCGGGCCAGGAAGCCCAGCACGTCCCGCTGGGGCGACAACACCCGCCGCAGCGTCACCAACGCCCGCTTCAGCTCGAAGATGCGCTGGAGCTGCTCCGGCTGGGGGTTCTCGAAGACCGCCGACTCCAGGTCCTCCAGCTCCTCGTTGAACTCGTCCAGCACGGGGAAGTTGCGGTCCACCAGCGCGTCCGCCAGCAGGTACAGCATGAAGTCCACCCCGCGCTCCATCGTCGCCTGGGGCTCGTCGTGCACGCGCTGCCGCACCTGCTCCAGCCCGTCGAAGGGCAGCTCGTGGACGCTGATGAGCCAGTCCGGCCCCAGGAAGAAGTGGTGCTCGTGCAGCGTCAGCTCGCACACGTTCTCCCGGCTGGCGGTGAAGCCCTGCAGCACGATGAACTGGTGGTTCGGGTACTCCTCCAGCTTGGGCCGCTGGTCCACGTGGAGGCAGTCCTCGATGGCCAGCTTGTGCAGCCCGTAGCGGTCCCCGAGCCGCTTCATCTCCTCCTCCGTGGGGTGGAGGACGTCGATCCACTTGGGGCCGGGCAGCTCGAGCAGATCCTCTCCCCCGATGAGGGTCTTGCCTCCATTCGACACGACGACCTGGATCATGGGCCCACCTGGCTTCCGTCCACCATGAAGTCGAGCACCCGGTCCCACAGCCCGTTGAGCTGGGGCGCCCGGAAGTGCGAGCCGGATTTGAGCCAGCCCACGTGCTCGGGGGGCTCGTCGAAGTGGCCCAGCACGTCCAGGTGGTCGGCGGAGACGGCGGTGATGAGCTCGCCCCACAGCTGGGTGCGCGTGGGGACCACGCCATCGCTCCGCTGCCGGTACTCCTCGCCGAAGACGTCTCGCAGCAGCCGGTCGTGGGTGGGGGAGGGCTCGGGCGTCCGCAGTGCCCGCGCGTCCGGCCCGCTCTTCTTGTAGAGGAAGGAGTAGGCGCCGTACATGACCTCGGGCTGGGGATCCAGCATCCGGAACGACACCAGGTCCCCCATGCCCGGGTCCTGCTTGCCGGTGATGGCCCGGAGCATGCCCAGGAAGCTCGGAGGCGGCGCGCCGGTGATGACCGAGCCGTAGCGCACGCCCGGCCGGTCCGGGTTGGCCTGGTTGAAGCCCACCATCTTCTCGGGGGTGAGATCCCCGATGATGGATTGATCCTTCCCCACCTGCTCCAGGAACTCCTCGAGCGTGGCCTGCTCGGTGGGCGAGAGGTGGGCCATCAACCGGGTGATCTGATCCAGCAGCGTGGCCTGGAAGCCGAGCTGATGGCCCTTCTCGCTGAGCGCGTAGAACAGGCGGAAGGCCAGGAACATCATCGGCCGAGGGCCTCGCCGCAGGGCGAACACGGTGAAGAGCCACAGCAGCCGCAGGAGCATCTCGCCCCGGCGATCCTGCTGGAAGAAGCTGGCCATGGGCGCGCCGTGGTGCGGCGTGGCCACGCACACCACCGAGCGCACGCGCTCCATCAGGTGGGGGGCTCGCTTGGGAATCCAGGTGGACACCAGGCCCCGCGCGTCCACGCCTCCGGTGGAGTGCCCGATCAGGTGGATGGCCGCGTCATCTCCCGAGGCCGTCTCCTCGAGCGTCCGGAGGATGAGCCGGGCCCGGACCTCGAGGCTGGCCGTGGGGTGCCCCGTCACGGACTCCACCTCGGCGGTGTGGCCGCGCTTGCGGAAGCCCTCCAGGAGCACATCGCGGACATGCCCGAAGTAGACGATCCGCTCGGCTGGCTTCTCTCCCATATGGGTGAAACCGAAGAAGCCGGGAATGAGGTACACGCGGTGCTTCGCCATCCGGGCAGTCTAGGAGGGCGTGCGACCCTCGCAAGGGAAATGCCCGGATCCACACGCTCCGGGAGCCGAAGTCCGCGACGGGGCGCATGGGAACCGATAGAGTGGGTACGCCGTGGCCGCCGATACCCCTCCGCTCGCACTGCCTCCCAAGCTCGAAGAGCTGCTCCAGTCCCTGTCCGATCGCGCCTTCGCCGAGCGCTTGCGCCTGGTGTACGCCGCGGCGGGACAGGCCATCACCCGGCTGAGCGACCTGGACCTGCTGAAGTACGAGACGGCCCATGTGGAGGACAGCCCGGACCTGTCGCTGTGGGAGGAGATGGCCCCCGTCATCCGCGACACGGTGATGGACGTGAACCTCCTGCTCAACGTGGTGCGCGAACAGTTCGCGTCCAGACCCACGGGAGGCGCGGGCTCCGGGGCGCCGCTGGCGGCCACCGTGGAGGCGCGGCGGACCAAGGACGCCTCCGAGCTGCTCCTGGGGTGGATGCAGCAGCTGGCCCAGGGCATCACCCAGCTGGGCGAGACGATGCGCAACCCCTCGGTGGTGTCGGACCGGTGGACGCTGCTGGCGGAGATCCAGCGCCTGCGCGAGCGCTTCCGCGAGCAGATGGGCAACCTCGTCTTCGAGTCCGCCAGTGCCTTCGGGCCGGTGACGCGGCAGCAGGTGGTGCCCGGCCACGAGGCGGAGGTGAAGGCGGCGGTGATGGTGCGGGCCATCGTGGCGGATTTGTCGCGCATCGTCTCGGCGCGGCTCACCAAGGTGCGCGAGGCCGAGCCCGAGGACGTGCAGTGGAACGCCCAGCAGCTGCAGACGGAGCTGGACGCCTTCGGCCGCACCGCCGCGTACAGGCACCTGCGCGCGCAGGACAAGCGGCACATCATCGAGCTGCGCGTCCGGGCCGGGCGCATGGCCATCCAGGACAACCCCAGCAAGCAGGAGGTGTTGTCCGTGGTGGAGGAGCTGGACACCATCGTGCGCTCGCTCAGCCACGTGAACCAGCGGCAGCTCCTCATCGCCCATGACCGCGAGGTCTGGGCCGGTTGTGGGGTGCGGCTGGAGCGGTCCATGGGGTTGCTGAACACGGATCCTCCAGGTGCCGCGCGGGCCCTGGCCGAGGCGGCCGCCAGTGCCCAGTCCCTCTACGGGCGGGAGCCGCGGCTGGATGCCTTCCTGCGCAAGGCGCGCAAGACGCAGCTGTCCCAGCTCGCCGGCGCCGAGCTGCGCGCCAACGTGGAGACCCTCCAGTCCCTGCTGGCCGGACTGGAGATCGGCTGAGTCACCGCCGCGTCGTGTGACGGGCCACCTTCCGGGCCCCTCCGCCGCGTGTTCCGCCCCGGGTCGGGGTCCGCTCGCGGCGGGTCGTCCGGGGCGGGGGCGCCTCGTTCTGGAACACCAGATCCCGGAGCCAGTTCGACGGCAGGAAGGTCGGGTCGCTGTAGAGGACCCGCAGGGTCTGGGGCTCCACGGGGCCGAGCAGGTGGGCCGGGATCTTCGTGCCGCCACCCTCCCGCCACGCACTCTCCCAGAGCATGGCGAGGCACAGCGCGCCCCGGGCCATGCAATCGCACGTGCGCTCCCCGAGCACTTCCCACATGTGCGGAATCCGCTGGCGTCCGGTCTGGGCGTTGTAGGCCTCGACCACCTCCAGGGGGGGCAGGGTGTCGAACGTGGCCTGCATGAGCTTCACGACGGCATCCGCCGCCGCGGCTCCGCCCCGGATCGTGTCCGTGACGTGCACGCCCTTCACGCGGGTGTTCACTCCGGAGATCAGCTCGGCCGCCCGCAGATCCAACATCTTCGTCTCGTAGACGGCGTGGACGTCCTGCTCATCGGCATGATCGGGCCGGCCGTGGTGCAGGAACGAGACGTGGAGGGGCTGGCAGGCATCCCCCACGTAATGGGCGAGGAGACCGGCGGCGCACAGGAACTCGGCCACCTGCTGCCGCTGGGCGAAGCCCACCATCGCTTCGTGGATCTGCCACACCCGGAACGGCAGCGCGCCATGCCCGGAGTTCTGTTTGACGCCGATGCTCTCGTAGAACTCGCGCCAGACGGCGGGCGAGCGGGTGGAGGGATCCGTCCGCCACAGCTCGAGCAATGTCTTCCCCGCGAAACGGCCCTGGCCCGGTTGATCCATGTCGGCGAAGTGGTTGATGGCGTCGCGCTTGCGCGTGGTGCGCCACACCAGATCCGCCACGTCCGCGAGCGCGACGAAGTGCGTGGTGCCGGCGCCGGGCAGCTCGCCCTGGGCGATGGCCTCGTCTCCCACCGAGATGCGATCCGCGTTGGCGGTCATCAGGTGCGCGAGCCGGCGGTTGGACACGAGCCCGCAGGCCGTGATGCCCACCTTGTAGTGGCCCACCTTTCCCCAGTACTCGCTCAGCCCGATGTCCCAGTCGCGCACCAGCTCCACGTCCAACGCGCGGCAGATGGAGCTCAGGCTGGTGGCGAGCGCGAAGGCATAGGTCTCTCCGCCGCCCGGCGTCATCAGCCGGTGCCCTCCCCACTGCAGGGCGATGGGCCGCCATTGCCGGGCCCGGGCGCCGGTGGGCAGTGCGGCCCGCTCGTCCGGAGCGTGTCTGGGCTCGAAGAACCAGAGGGTGCCCGAGTCGCCGGGCCGCGTGGGCAGGGGTCCCCGGCCCTGGCGGGGGCCGATCATCAGGTCCGCCACGTAGTCGAAGCCTCCCAGCGAGCGGTAGCGGTAGAAGAGCGCGTGGATCTCCCCCTCGAGCGGACCCGAGGCGCCGCCGAAGGCGCGCACGAAGCAGCCGATGAGATCCAACGAGAGGGTGTCGCCGTTGAGGTCCACCAGGGGACCGAGCTCGCCCATGCCGAACACCTGGGCCGTCCATCCGCTCACGTCATCCAGCCGCACCAGTCCCGCGTCGAGGTTGGAGTACGTCCGGCTCCCGGGCCAGCCCGGGTACACCTGCGAGAAGGGGCGCTTGCCCACCTGGCGCTCGTGGCTGACGCCCACGCGGCGGCGCTGGCCCTGGATGAGGGTATGGACCTCGCGGCCCGGCTCTCCCACCACGTGCCGGTTGGTGAGCGCATGGATGGAGTCTCCATCCGTGACCAGGCATCCGAACGTCCCCAGGTGCTGGCGTCCCTGCACGTCCGTGAGCGCCGGGTAGCCGCCGCCCACCAGCCCCGAGGTGAAGGCGAGCGTCCGCAAGGGCGCGGGCTCCCGCTGCTGGCGCTCGGCGAGGATGACGCAGGTGGGCACCACCCGGCCGTCCGGCAGGTAGAGCAGCGGGGGGACCATCTGCTCGGGCAGATGGGCGAGCTGCTCCGGCGTCATCCACTCCTCCACGAACACCAGCACGCACGGCCAGGACCAGTGCCGCACGACCGTGTTGGACAGCGTCCGGGGCTCCGTGCTCCTGCTCGGGGCGGGGGCACCCGGACTCTCCGCGTCGGGATCTCCCCGGCGGATCCGGTAGCGCCCGATGGCCGTCGCCACCACCGAATCCAGGTGCGCCAGGTGGACGTGGTACGCCTCGCGCGCCTCCAGCAGATCCTTGATCGACAGCGAGCTGAAATCCCTCGCGCTCAGCAGGCCCTTCTTCCCCATGGCGTCACCTCCCGGACGATCCACTTCCAAAGATGGGGGGCGTGGGGGGAGACGGAAACGTGACGGCCCTGTGTCGAGGGCTCGTTCGATCGCCGTCTTTTCGCTTGCAGGACAAACAATTTCAGGGCAAACTATTGGGTGTCTTGAGTCAGGACACCTCTGTCTGAAATCAGGACGCCTCCTGTGGGGGGGATGAAAGTCATTGGAATCAGGAGACTTTCATCGAGAAGTGTAAACACCTGATGCAGAGCGGAACGCGTTGAGGGTGACATCCGCGCTCCACTGGCTGAGCTGGGTGATGTGTAAAGGCTGGTATTTCCACGATTGATAGGTTGGCCCGGTTCCTGCTCATAGCTCCTCCGTCCGACGGCACCCCGCCGTTGAACAGGAGGAAACCCCTGTGTTTCGCACTCGCTTCCTTGCCGCCGCGCTGCTCGCCCTTCCCCTCGCTGCCTGCGAGGCCGACAACTCGCAGCTGCCCGATGGCGCTCCGAAGTCCGATGTGACCGCCGACTCGCTCGGTGACGTGCGGGCCGCGCTCGCCGCGCTGCCCTCCGCCCAGATCGCCGGCGCCAACGAGGACGGCGTTCCCTTCATGCTCAAGGGCAACCTGGACAATGCCAATGGCCTGCAGGGCATCGCCGCGGCCTTCCGCCTCGACGCCGCTGACCTGGTGATGAAGCGCACCACCGTGGATGAGCAGGGCAACACGCACATCCGCTATGGCCAGACCAAGAACGGCCTGCCGGTGTTCGGTGGCGAGCTCATCATCCACAAGGACCCGAGCGGCAAGATCTTCATGGCCAACGGCTCGGCGCGTGACGGCGAGATCGTCCCGGCCAAGGCCCGCGTCTCGGCCGAGGCCGCCAAGGCCGCCGCCCTGGACAACACCGTGGGCCGCCACATCGCCACCGAGGGCGATGCCAGCCTCATGTACGTCCGCTCCGAGAAGGACAACCGCCTGAAGCTGGTGTACGAGGTGGTGGTGACGGGCGAGGGCCGGGACCTGCCCATCCGCGATCACGTGTTCGTGAACGCGCTGACCGGCGGCGTGGAGATGGTGGCCTCGGACATCCACGCGGCGAAGAACCGCGCGGTGTACTCGGCCAACAACGGCACCAGCCTGCCCGGCACCCTGCGCCGCTCCGAGGGGGGCGCGGCCACCGGTGACACCCACGTGGACGACAACTACAACCACCTGGGCACCACCTACGACTGCTACTCGGTGAACTTCGGCCGTGACTCGTACAACGGCACGGGCGCGCAGCTGCGCAGCACGGTGCACTACAGCAGCAACTACACCAACGCCTTCTGGAACGGCACCCAGATGGTGTACGGCGACAGCGATGGCGTGCAGTCCGCGCCGCTGGGCAAGTCGCTGGACGTGACGGTGCACGAGCTGACGCACGCGGTGACCAGCTCCGAGTCCAACCTCACCTACTCCAACGAGTCCGGCGCCCTCAACGAGGGCCTGAGCGACATCTTCGGCGCCTACTGCGAGTCGTGGAGCCGCGGCTGGGTGGTGGACGCGGCGGTGTGGATGGTGGGCGACGACGTGTGGACGCCCAACACCCCGGGTGACGCGCTGCGCTACATGGCCAACCCCACGCAGGACGGCTCGTCGAAGGACTACTACCCCACGCGCTACACGGGCACGGCCGACAACGGCGGCGTGCACTGGAACTCGGGTATCGCCAACCTGGCGTTCAAGCTGCTCACCACGGGTGGCTCGCACCCGCGCGGCGTGACCAGCACGGTGGTGACGGGCATCGGCATCCAGAAGGCCGGTCAGATCTTCTACCGCGCCAACCGCGACCTGTTCACGGCCTCCACCACGTTCGCCCAGGCGAAGACGTACACGGAGCAGGCCGCGACGCAGCTCGGCTACAGCTCGGCGGACGTCGCGTCCGTGTCGGCGGCCTGGCAGGCGGTGGGCGTGGGTGTCGCGACGCCTCCCCCGGCCTCCACCGCGCTGACCAACGCCGTGGCCATCACGGGCATCTCCGGCGCCTCGGCCTCGTCCAAGTACTACCACCTGGATGTGCCGGCCGGCCGCGCGGTCTCCTTCGTGATGAGCGGTGGCACGGGTGACGCGGACATGTACGTGTCGTTCGGCTCGGCGCCGACCCTGTCCTCGTACTCCTGCCGTCCGTACCTCTCCGGCAACAACGAGACGTGCAACATGACGGCTCAGGCTGCCGCGGGCCGCTACTACGTGATGCTGTACGGCTACACCTCGTACTCCAGCACGTCGCTCAAGGGCACGTACTGAGCCCGGGTTCGCTGAACCTGGAGTGAGATGAACGGCCCCTGGGAGGCACTGCCTCCCGGGGGTTTCGTCTTTGCGGGCTTCCTGCGGGCTTCCCGTGGAGCCGGGAAGGGTGTAGTGGCGCAGCCCGTATGGTTGCCCCTCGCCCCCTGCGCCACGCGGACCTCTCCCGGGTGGAAGCGGTCTTCACGGATGTCGATGGTACCCTCACCACCTCGCACCAGCTGCGCTCGACGACGGTGCGGGCGCTCGAGCGCCTGGGGGAAGCGGGCCTCAAGCTGGTGCTGGTGACGGGCCGCCCGGCCGGTTGGGGCGAGGCGTGGGCCCGCACGCTGCCGGTGGATGGGGTGATCGTCGAGAACGGGGGCCTGTTCTTCCTGCGGGGAGCGAAGGGGAAGCTGCGCAAGGTGTACGCCGAGCCTCCGCGCGTCCGGGAGCCGAACCGGCGCCGGCTGGAGGCGGAGGTGGCGGCCGTGCTGCGGCAGGTGCCGGGGGCCCGGCTGTCCATGGACAGCGCCTTCACGGAGGTGGACCTGGCCGTGGACTACAACGAGGAGGCGCGGTTGGGCGAGCAGGGGGCCGAGCGGATTGAAGCCCTGCTGCGGGCGCGGGGGGTGACGGCGGTGCGCTCGTCGGTGCACATCAACTGCTGGCTGGGGCGGTTCGACAAGCTGTCGGCGGTGAAGCGCTTCCTGAAGCTCGCCTGGGGTTGGCGGCTGGAGCCGGGGGATGGGCGCTTCGTGTACGCGGGGGATAGCTTCAATGATGCCCCGATGTTTGGAGGGTTCGCCCTGAGTGTCGGGGTGGCCAACGTGAGGCGGGTGTTGGATCGCATCGACACGCCGCCGGCCTTCATCACCCGGGCGGAGGAGGGGCGGGGCTTCGAGGAGCTCGCCCGTGCCCTTGTCGCCCAACGGGCCCGCCGGGCCCCTCGCCGAGGAGTGGGAGCGTGAACGTCGTGAAGCTGGAACTGGCCCCGGGACTGGGCCGTCACCTGCGTGCGGGACACCCGTGGGTCTTCCGCAAGGCGCTGGACAAGGTGCCGAAGATTCCCCCGGGCAGCGTGGTGGACCTGGCGGAGAACGGGAAGTTCGTGGCGCGTGGGTATTTCGATCCGCACTCGGCCATCGCGGTGCGGGTGCTGACGCGCAACCCGCGGCAGAACATCGACGCGGCCTTCTTCGCCGAGCGGGTGAAGCAGGCGCTGGCCGAGCGGCGCTCGCTGATCGATCTGACGGACACGGACAGCTTCCGGTTGATCCACGGCGAGGGGGATGGGCTGCCGGGCGTGGTGGTGGACCTGTATGGGCGGTACGCGGTGCTGAAGCTGTACTCGGCGGGGCTCACGCCGTACCGCGGGCTGATCGTCGAGGCGTTGAAGGCGGCGGTGCCGGAGCTGAAGGGGATTCTGGGCCGGGACGAGGTGGGGCGGGACGACGCGGAGGAGGACGAGGGCCGGGGCGCGGGGCGGATGCTGTGGGGGGAGAAGGCGCCGGAGGTGTTGGAGATCCTCGAGCGGGGGGCGAAGTTCGGGGTGGACGCGTGGAGGGGGCAGAAGACGGGCTTCTTCCTGGACCAGCGGGAGAACCGGTACCTGATCCGGCGGCTGGCGAAGGGGAGGGACGTGCTGAACTGCTTCTGTTTCAGCGGCGGGTTCTCGGTGAACGCGGCGCTGGGCGGGGCGAACAGCGTGTTCTCGGTGGACCTGGATCCGGATGCGATCGCGCTGGCGCGGGAGAACTTCACGCGCAACGGGTTGCCGGCGGAGAAGCACGACTTCCTGGCGGCGGACGTGTTCAAGCTGCTGGCGTCGTTCCGGGAGGAGGGGAGGACGTTCGATCTGATCATCCTGGACCCGCCGGCGTTCGCGAAGAGCCAGCGGGCGGTGCAGGCGGCGATCGACGGGTACGCGTCGCTGAACCGTCAGGCGTTGGGGTTGCTGCGGCCCGGGGGCCTGTTGGCGACGGCGTCGTGCTCGGCGCGCGTGGGCCCGGATGACTTCATGGGCGCGGTGAAGGAGGCGGCCTTCAAGGCGGGAGTGGATCTGGCGATGGTGGAGGAGCGCTATCAGCCGCCGGATCATCCGATCCGGCTCCAGTTCCCCGAGGGCCGCTACCTGAAGTTCTACGTGATGGTGGCGGTGTAGCCGGCACCGTGGGGCCCGTGCGCGGGCCCTACCACTTCACGAAGCGCGAGATGCGGCGGACGCGGGTGTAATTGCTTCCGTCCGTGCTCAGCCCGATGGAGGTTGCGGTGGCTGAATACACATGGGGTCCAACCCTACCGTCCTCGATCGTCGAATCCGCGTCCGCGCCGAGGTTGTAGTACCAGCAGTTGCCATAGTGCTGGGTGACCGCGTAAGTGGTTGCGCATTGTCCGGAGTAGAGATCCCCGTCGAAGTCAGGTGCGGACCAGCCTCCAGCGAACTGTTGGGAATAGATTCCCCAATGGCCAGATACGTACCGCGGGGAAATGAACCTCATTGAATACAGGTCGATCCCACTCGCTTCCGCCATCAGCGCAACGACGCTCTTGCCCCGGAGATCCTCGATGACATCCATGTAGATGGTGCCGTATCGGTAGAGGCTTCCGTCGTAGAAGGGTGATTCGAGGCCCGGGCGTCCTCGGCGGTTCAGTCTTTCCCAGTGAGAGATGTTCCAGAAGTCAGTGGTGTTGATGCCCAGGGTGCTGTTGTAGACGAGCGTCCACCCTCCGCCATTCGTCTCCATGTCACAGTAGGCGGTGATGGCGGCGCCCCCTGCTGGCCGGATCCAGTAGGTACCGGACAGGGCCACTCCGGCTGACTGCAAGGCCCGGCAGTTCTCGAGCGCTGTCGAGGGCGAGGAGCCAGGAGTGGCGTTCTGCGCCAGCGCGGACGGCGCGGCGAAGAGAAGGACCGCGAGACTCAGAATCTGCGATTTCAATACGTTCATGACAGCCTTTCGGGCAGTGGCCAGAACAACTCCCGAGAGGATGGTAATGAGCTGTTTCCCGGCAAGCCTTGTCTGGGTCGCCCCAAAGGCTTGCCGCATTGTCGGCTGGTCATCTTCGCTGCGTTTCCGGCCGTGTGTCTGGCCTCACAGCTCGATGCGGTACACCGTGCGGGAGGGGTCGACAGCGGAGGGCACGTGGCGGATGCGGAAGCGCTCCTGTGCCGAGAGTCCGATGGTGTCCCCGTCCTTGAGCACGGGCCCGTGATCGAGCAGGTAGTGGGCGAAGTTGAAGGCCCGGTCCACGAGCGTCGCGGGCTTCTCGCGGAGCGCCACCAGTTCCAGCTCCATGAAGCCGAACGAGCGCATCCCCGAGGTGGCGAGCGTGAAGGTGCCGTCCGGGTTGCGCGAGAGTTGGAAGGCCAGCCACAGGTAGAGGGGCAGCCGCTCGCGTGAGGTCCGCTTCGCCTCCTCGACGAAGTCGTCCGGTGCGTTCACCACCGGCCCCTCCCCCCAATACACGCCGTTGGCGTCGGTCGTGGCGGCCACCGCGGCCACCACCCGCGTCAGCAACAGCATCGTCGCGATGCGATCCATCCCCGGGGCGAGCACGGCGACGATGACGTGCGCCTGATGGGCCTTCAGCCTCTCGATTGCCTCGGGCCAGTGCCAGGCGGCACGCGCCGGCTCCTCCAGGTCTCTCCAGGGAATGGGGGCGCGCATCATCGTGAGGGTGACGACCGCGCCGTCCAGCTCGAAGCTCAGCGTGTCCCCCTCCTGGCGGACCTGCTTCGCGCGTGGAAGCTCCGGCCAGTTGTCCTGCAGAAAGGCCAGCAGCGCGCCCTCGGGCACTGTCCTCGCGCGATCGAGCGTCACCATCGCCAGCCCCAGGTTGCGCTGAGGCTTCGGCGCGTCCACTTCCACCGATTTCTTCCGGAAGAATCCCATCCGTCCTCCTCGTGTCCAGCGCCGCGGACCCTCTCCGCGGACACACTCACGGGCCCGGCCTTATAGCCCACCCACGGCGAAGCGCACTCTGGAGTCGAGGGCCAGGGTGACCGCTCGGGTGGGGGCGGGGCGCCCCATGTCGGAGGTGGGTGATAGAGAAGGGAGGCGTGGGAGGGGCAGGGGATGGAGCGGAAGGCGTGGGAGAATCTGGCGGCGGCGCGTGTCCTTCTGGAGATCGAGGATCCGTGTCCCAACGCGGCGGCCTCGCGGGCCTGCTACGCGGCCTACCATGCGTGCTGGCATGCGATGAACGAAGCGGGTATCCCTACTCCAGAAGTCAGGCCGGGTGTATATTACTTCTTGCATGACCCTCTGCCTGCAGATGCAATCGAGGCAGGAGTGCTCGATAGGCAGGCGGGCAGCGCGTTGAGGTGGTTGGCCGAACTGCGAGTCGTAGCGGACTACCTTGGAGATGAGTTGACGGTGGATCTGGTGAGAAGGGCGCTGGAGAAAGCCACGGCTTTCATCCAGCGACTTCTGGGCGAGGAACCGACATGGTGAACGAACGGGAAGAAATCCGGCGGAAGGTGATGGCGGCCGTGGGGGGCAGACCCGTGCGGTGGACGGATCATCGGACCACGAAGGGCGACTTCCCGGGGCGCGATTGGGCCTTGGAGATCTTCGACGTGCCCTTCGATGAGCAGGAGGAACTCCATGGCCGTCTGTTCGAGGAGTTCTATCTGCCGCTCTATCAGGAGAAGCGCCTGGCGCTCACTCTTCTCTTCCACACCCCCGAGAACACGGATCGCTTCTACGCCTGGGTCCGCGAGGAGCACGCCGCGGAGCGGGCGGGAGCGGCACGCGCCACTCCCTGAGGCGATGCGGGGGCTCGTGCCTCAGCGCTTGAACACGCGCGAGGCCACGCGGTCCATCACCTCGTCACTCCACACGAGGCTCGCCTGGGTGAGGCGCTTCATGTCCTCGCGGAAGGCCGCCTCCGAGGGCACCGAGGCGTAGGTGCGGCTCAGGAAGAGGCTGTTGTTCTCGGTCTCGTAGTCCACCGCGCCACCACCGGTGTCCGTGCCGGACTTCTCCTCGGCGCGGAAGCCCTCGAGCACGCCGGGCTTGGGAGCATCCCGGAACTTGTAGATGAGGGCGCTCGTCTCCAGCGTCTGCTTGTCCGCGTGGTACTCGAAGTAGAGCTGCGCGTTGCCGACCGCCGCTCCACCGAACCCCTGCGGGTTGAGGCCCTCGCTCGCCTGACCGAGGGATTTCATGAACGCCTGCACCAGTCGCTGCGCTTCGTCGCGGGTCATGGGTCCTCCGCCTCTCAGGAGGCGTCGTTCTTCCGAGCGGACGTTAGCAGCAGCCCGCCCGGCGTCGCGAGGAATGGTGGGCACGGGAAGGCACCGGGCTTCGGGGTGACCGCTGGAGTGGGGGCATGCGGCCCCATGTCAGAGGTGGGCGGTAGGAAGGAGGCAGGGGGAGGGGAAGGGCGATGGAGCGGAAGGCGTGGGAGAACCTGTCGGCGGCGCGTGTGCTTCTGGACGTTGAGGATCCGTGTCCCAACGCGGCGGCTTCGCGGGCGTACTACGCAGCCTACCATGCGTGCTGGCATGCGATGAACGAAGCGGGTATCCCTACTCCAGAAGTCAGACCGGGTGTATATTACTTCCTACATGAGCCTCTGGCCTATGAGGCATACAGGGCCGGGGTGCTCGACGATCAGACGAGTGAGGGGCTTTACGAACTGGTACGGCTGCGAGTGTCCGCGGACTACCTCGAGGAGGAGCTGACGGTTGCGCGTGCCAGGGAGGCGCTGGAGAGGGCCACGGCCATCGTCCAGCGGGTGCTCGGGGAGGAGCCGATATGGTGAATGAACGTGAGGAGATCCGCCGGCAGGTGCGGGAGATCGTCGGAGATCGGCCCGTGCGGTGGACGGATCATCGGACCACGAAGGGGGACTTTTCGGGCCGGGACTGGGCCTTGGAGGTCTTCGATGTGCCCGATGCGGAGCAACGCGAGCTCAGCCACCGTCTCTGGGGCTTCTTGAAGAAGCTCTATGCGGAAAAGCGTCTGGCGCTCCTCGTGCTCTTCCACACCCCCGAGAACACGGATCGGTATTACGCGTGGGTCCGCCAGGAGCATGCGGCGGAGATGGCGGGAGCGACCTGACATGAGAAACCTGGGAATCGCCGTGGTGCTCACCGTGCTCGCCGGTTGTGGGGGTGGAGACGAGATCCGGCGTTACCGCGTGGTGGTGGACCCCGCGCCGCTCTCGGCGCTCCCGGGCTCCTGCTACCGCGGCGGGACGCCTCCCTCCTCCCGGGTGGAGGATCGCAACCTCTACCGGGACTTCACCTGGACCGTCTGGGAGGCCGGCAGCGCGGATCGCGCCTTCCTGGAGCTGGACGCGCCCGAGGGGGTCTGGCGGCTGGGGGATGCCCCACCGGTGCAGCTCTCGGGAGCCATCGCCGGCACGGGAGATTCCTTCTCGGCCGAGCGGGTGCAGGTGTCGGCCGACGGCCAGGTGCTCGAGTCCACCGCCCTGCGCATCGTCTTCGAGGACCTGGACACCGTCTCCCGGGGCGTGGTGGAGCTTCGGTCGAGCTGCGGCTCGTGCGCCGGAGGCCTTGCCCTGACCTGCGAGGCCCGGCTGGCGTTTACCGCCCGGCAGGAAATCCTCCAGGAGTGAAGCACTCGGACACACTCCACGTTATCTTGAGCCCCGTCCATGGTCCTCAAAGGTCAGTTCCTCGAGCGCTCCACGCTCATTCCCGTCGGCAGCGAGGTGATGGAGGGTGTGGCGCACCGGGGGGATGAACGCCCTCCGTTGCTCGTCCTCCCGCCCCGGCCCGAGGACGGCGGTGGCATGGACCATGTCATCGGCGCCGAGCTGGCCTTCGCCGCGGCGTCGGCCGGCCACCCGACGTTGCGCTTCAACTACCGGGGCGTGGGGGGCAGCCAGGGAGAGAGGGGCTCGGGCGAGGCGCTGGTCGAGGATGCCGGGGCCGCGCTGGGAGTGGTGCTGGAGAATGCCCACTCGCCCGCTGCGGCGGTGGCCGCGCTCCACGGCAGTGCCCGGGTTGCCCTCGAGCTCCGGGCGCGCCATCCCGAGGTGGCGGGCCTGTGCCTGGTGAGCCCCAGGGCCGTCACGGCGCGGGAGCTGGCGGGGCTCGGCCGGGCGCTGCTGGTGGTGGTGGGCGAGCAGGACTCGACCCTGTCCCGGGCGGAGCTGGCCGAGGCGGTGGCGGCGGCGGGAGGCGAGCTGGCGGTGGTGGAAGGCGCCGGGGCCCATTTCCATCACGCCCTGCCCATGGTGGGAAAAGCCGTACGCACCTGGCTGAAGATGCTGTCGGGCAAATGACCGATGTCGCGTAACCCGTTGAATTGACGAAGGTTCCTCATCCCGGAGGGGTGCTTGTCCGCCGGGAGGGGCGTCGAACAGACTCAAGAGACCCAATCGTTCCGCCGTTCGTTCGTAGGGGTCTGCATCAAGGAGCGCTCATGAAGCGTTGGATCCTGGCAAGTGCGGTGCTGGCCCTGGCGGCCTGCGCGTCTCCCTCGGACTCCGAAGGGACGGCGGCGAAGGAGGCCCCGGCGGTGGACACCTCGCGGCGTGTCCTGGCCGAGGAGGCACCCGGCGGCATCGTCGTGGACTTCAAGGACGGCACCACCAAGGCCGAGTTCGATGCCTGGGAGGCCGAGTGGGGCGTCAACCTCGAGTTCAACTCCATGGAGGGCGCGCAGACCGGCGTGACGATCGCCCAGGGCGTGGAGGACGTGGACGCGGTGCTCGCGCGCATCCTCCAGAACCCGGCCGTCGAGTCCGCCGAGCCGCTGCGCGTCTACTCGGTCCCGCCCGGTGAGGAGGCCGTGGAGCTGGACTCCTCGCTCGAGGAGGACAGCAAGGACGGCTACACGCCGAACGATCCGGACTACCCCAAGCAGTGGAACCTCCGGATGATCCACATGCCGAGCGCCTGGAAGGAGAGCCGGGGCAAGGGCGTGGTGGTGGCGGTGCTGGACACGGGCATCGCCTACGAGGACCACGACGACTTCAAGCAGGTGCCGGACCTGAAGGGGGCGAAGTTCAAGAAGGGGTACGACTTCGTCAACGACGACGAGCACGCCAATGACGACCACGGGCACGGCACGCACGTGGCGGGCACCATCGCGCAGGTGACCAACAACGGGCAGGGCGTGGCGGGCGTGGCCTTCGAGGCGACGCTGATGCCGGTGAAGGTGCTGAACCACTTCGGCTCCGGCACGTCGGCGGACATCGCCGAGGCCATCCGCTTCGCGGCGGACAACGGCGCCAACGTCATCAACATGTCCCTGGGCGGCGGCGGCTACTCGAAGGTGATGGCCGACGCGGTGGAGTACGCGCGCAAGAAGGGCGTCACCGTGGTGGCCGCGGCGGGCAACGCCGGGCGCCCGCGCGTGGAGTTCCCCGCGGCGTACCCGGGCGCGGTGGCGGTGGCGGCGGTGGGCCCGGGTGGCTCGCGCGCCCCGTACTCGTCCTACGGCAAGGAGCTGGACATCGCGGCTCCGGGTGGTGACAAGCGCCAGGGCGACGCGGGCGGCATCCTGCAGAACACCATCGACCCGAGGGATCCGTCGCGCTCCGTCTACGCCGCCTACCAGGGCACGAGCATGGCGACGCCGCACGTGGCCGCCGTGGCCGCGCTGCTGTACGCCGAGGGCGCCAGCGGGCCGGACGAGGTGGAGAAGGCCCTCTACGCGGGGGCGAAGCGCGTGGGTGACCAGGCCTGGACGGAGGAGTACGGGCACGGGCTCCTGGATGCCCAGGCGTCGCTGAACGCGCTCGGGGGTGGGGCCTCGCGCTGGCCGTCCATGTGGTGGGCCCTGGCGCTGCTGGCGCTGGTGCTGCTGACGATCCGGGGGCGCGAGCGGCCCGGCTACCTCAACGTCCTCATCCGCCCGAGCTTCCTCGTGCCGCTGGTGCTGGCCACCGTGGGCGTGTTCTTCGCGCGCTCGTGGTTCGGTGGGGCCTCCGGGGCGGCGGGTGACGTGGTGGACGCGGCGTACCTGCCCATCCCCGACTGGCAGCGCATCATCTTCGGCCGGGGCAAGGTGGCCAACCCGCTCTTCTACAGCTCGCTCATCCCGCTGCTGCTGTCCTTCCTGGCCATCAAGTTCAAGGGGCTCCGGTCCGCCATCGGCGGGCTCGCCCTGGGCTTCGCGGGCTTCCTCGCCTACGCGGCCTGGTCCAAGGCGCCCTCCCTGGCGTGGATGCCCTTCCACTTCCTCGCGCTGCCCTGGCTGGTGGTCAACACGTTCATCTGCCTCATCATCGCGCGGGCCATGCTGCGCAAGGAGACGGCGGGATGAAGCTCACCGGACGCGTGGTGTTCCGCGACATCGAGACGGGCGTCTGGGTGCTGGAGGGGGATGACGGCCGCACCTACCAGCTCGCCGGGGGCGATCGGAAGATCAAGAAGGACGGTCAGCGCGTGGAGGTCGAGGGCGATGTGGCCCGCGACATGCTGACCGCCGCCATGGTGGGGCCCGTGTTCAACGTGGCCTCCTACCGTTTCATCTGAAGGACGCGGGGGCTCTTCTCCCGCGGGGGCCCCTCTCGATCAGCTGCGCGAGGGGGGCCGCACCATCCGCTGCATCAGGTGCTCGAGTGCCTTCGCCGGCTCCTCGCACAGGCCCGAGTGGACCGGTCCCGTCTGGAGCATCGTGCTGCGCGGCGCCACCAGCCAGTGGAAGCGCTCCTTCTGCGGCAGCTGGCCGATGGGCCCCGCCGCCTTGCCTCCCGCGCACAGCCGGGGAATCGACTCCAGGTGGCTTCGCAGCAGCTCCACGTCCGCGTCCGGCGCGAGCGCCAGCAGCCGCCGCTCGTCCAGCTCCACCCGCGCACTGAGGAACCGGTGGGTGAGGCAGTAGAGGATGACCCCCGCGTTGATGAACTCCTCGCGCTCCACGCGCGGCACGATGCGGATGATGGCGTAGTCAAACGAGCTGTGCGCGGGCACGCTGTGCCTCCTCGATGAACGCCGGCACCGCTTCCAGGCGCTTCCGCAGGTAGGTGACGTAGGCCTCCCGGTGCTCGGCCGCCGTCGCGAAGCGGGGCTCCGTCGCCGGACCCAGCCACGCCTCGGGCACGCACCCGACGATGTGCCGGATGACGTCCTCCGTCACCCGCTGGCGCAGCGCCGCCTCCGCCTCGGGCAGGGCCGACGCCCAGGGCAGCAGCACATGGTCCTTCACCGCCGGGAAGCGGCTCTGGCTGCGCTCCAGGTAGTCGTCCCACGCGTGGTGGAAGTACAGGGACGCCCCGTGGTCGATGAGCCACAGCGCCTTGTGCCAGCTGAGCAGGTTCGGGTTCTTCGGCGTGCGGTCCACGTTCGTCACGTAGGCGTCGAAGCAGACGATGGCCGAGGCCTCCTCCGCCTTCGGCGCCGGGCCCACCGTCGGATCGAACGTGATGGAGCCCGGCAGGTAGTCCATGCCCAGGTTGAGGCCCGCGCTCGCCTTGAGCAGATCGCGGATCTCCCCGTCCGGTTCGGCGCGGCCCAGGGTGGGATCCAGCTCCACCAACACGAGCTCCGGCATCCTCAGGCCCAGGGCCCTCGCCAGCTCGCCCGAGATGATCTCGGCCACGAGCGCCTTGATTCCCTGGCCCGCTCCCCGGAACTTCAGGACGTACAGCCCCGAGTCTTCCGCCTCGACGATGGCGGGCATCGAGCCGCCCTCGCGCAGCGGCGTGACATAGCGTGTCGCGGTGATCTTTCTCACGCGTGGACCCTCACCCGTTCAACGGACATCCGGCCTCTTTTGTTTGGATTGCCTCGCCCGCTCCTGGGCGTACTCGCCGAGCGGTATCTCGCCCCGCCGGGCGCGGACGCGGAGCTCGTACAAGGCCTGACGCTCGGCATGCAGCGCGTCCGGTGCGTCCTCGGGGATGCTCCGCAGCGGGAAGTCCCGGTCGATCCGGCTCAGCTGGATGCCCAGCGGATCCAGGGCCTTGTAGGCGCCCAGGGACAGCACGGCGGCGAGCATCCACGGAGCGGCCAGCCGCAGGAGCTGGGGCGCGGGCTCCAGCGCGACAGGGGGCTCCGGGGCCTCGAGGTCCTCGCGCGAGCGGGGAGGGCCCAGCAGGGACGGGAAGCGGCGCGCGGCGGCCAGCAGGGCCCAGAGCACCGCGCCGCCAACGATCACGAGCATCAGCATGGCCTTCGCCTGCTCCTGGGAGGCCGGCTCCTCGGGCATATCGAGGTACCGCTGGGCGAAGAACAGCACCATGGACACGGAGTTGTTGGCCGCATGCGCGAGGATGGCCGGCCAGAGCGAGCCGGTGCGCACCAGCAGCCAGCCGAACAGCACGCCCAGCTCCACGCGGGCGAAGAAGCCCACCGGATCCAGGTGGAACATGCTGAAGACGACCGCGGACAGGAGGACGGCGCGCATGGCGGGTCCTCCGTGCGCCCTCAGGCCCTGGAAGAAGACGCCCCGGAAGAAGAACTCCTCGCAGATCGGCGCCACGACGGTGACGCTGGCCACGATGAAGGCCATCTCGACTGAGGACTGGCCGCGGAACATGTCCGCGACGTCGTAGATCTCCCGCCACGCCGGGGGCAGCAGCGACTGGGCGACGTACTGCACGGGCGCGACGATGGCGAAGAAGTTGGTCACGCCGAGCACGAACGCGAAGGCCACCGGCGCCAGCCCCGGGAAGGCGAGGCCGGTGTAGCGCACCGGCTTCCTCCCGGTGGCGCGCAGCACGTACCAGCCCAGGCCGAGGAAGACGAAGAGCTGGGTGAACCAGATGCCGAAGGCCACGTTGAGGGTCTGCACGAGCAGCCCCGAGGCCAGGAAGGCCACGAACACGGCCGCTGCGGCGACCACCGCCACGGTGCGTGGATCGCGCAGGTGCGGCGAGGGTGTAGGGGGGCTGGGGCTGACTTCTTCCAACGGCTTTCTCCAACGGCGAGGAAAGTGAACGACGAGGAAGGTGCTCGAAACCCGACGCACGGGAACGAGGCGCTTCTATAATGCCCCCACTTTGGCGCGCTTCCCGGGACGAACGCAGCGAGGGTTGACCGTGGTGGGCGCTTTGACGGCGCTCGTGGTGTCGGACACCGCTTCGGCATCCGCGTTCCAGCTCGAGGCGCGCACCGAGGCGCAGATCTACCAGATTCGCGCGTGGAGGGACGCGTCTCCTGGCGAGCCGGTGTTGTTGCCGCGCCGGAGGATCGTCCAGTACCTCGGGCTCAACGGCTACGAGCTCGTCACCGGGCAGGACGTGGGCTTCGAGTCCAGCTTGCGCGTCTTCGCGGACTTCGGCCTGCCGCGCGGCGAGGCGGCGAAGATCGACGGGTTGCGCTCGGAGGACGCGGACCTGCTCTATGCCTTCGTGCGCTACGGGGGCAACGGCTTCGAGGGGCGGCTGGGGCGGCAGCTGTACGTGGACACCGCGGACATCCTGGCCTTCGATGGCCTGCGGGTGCGCTACGTGAGCCCGCTGGGGCTCGGGGCCGAGGTGTACGGCGGGTTGTGGGTGAAGGGGGCGGGGTTCCTGGCCTCGTCGGTGTACCAGCCCGATGGCACGCGCGAGAGCGACGCGCGGCGGCTGGAGCAGGGCGTGGCTGGAGCGGATCCCACGCTGACGGCGCTCGAGCCGGTGTACGGCGCGAAGCTGCTGCTGGAGGACCTGAAGGGAATCTCCGCGTCGCTGGGCTACCGCCGGTCGCTGGTGGAGGGGAAGACGGACCTCGAGCGCGCGACGCTGGAGGCGCGGTACGGGCGGGGGCTCGGGCTGAGCGCGCTGGCGGGAGTGGACTTCGACATGCTGGGGCGCCGGCTGGCGCAGGCCCGCGCGCAGGTGCGCTGGGACGGCGAGCAACTGGCGGTGAGCGGTGAGGCGATGCGGCTCTCGCCCGTCTTCTCCGCGGACTCCATCTGGTACTGGTTCGCCTTCGCCCCCCGGGACGAGGCGCGGGTGCGGGTGGACTTCTTCCCGCGAGGCCCGCTGCGCTACTACGTGCAGGGCGTGGGGAGCCTGTACCACACGGAGCTCAACAGCACCCTCGCGCTGGCCGAGGCGGCGAAGGAGCCCGGAGGGCCTCCGTCCCAGACGGTGGGCGGCTCGGCGGGCGCGGCGCTGCGGTGGGGGCGCTTCCGCTCGGGGTTGGACCTGTCGTACCGGCAGGGCTTCGGAGGCACGCAGCTCTGGGCGGATCTCACCGCCGGGTACGGCTTCGGGCAGGGGCGCTTCACGCTGGACGGGCGGCTGTCCGCGGCGCACATCGACGATGGCTTCAACCCGCTGTTGGCGGGCAACTTCCTCGGCGCGCAGCTGTGGGCCAGCCAGGCGCTGTCCCGGGCCGCGCGCCTGTCCCTGGTGCTCGAGCAGAACGTGAACCCGTTCACCCGCTGGGACTCCAAGGTGTTCTTCCTCTTCGACCTGAAGGCGAGCCTGTAGATGGAGCGCCGCTCTCGTACAGCCCTGGGCCTGGTGGCCCTGTCCCTCCTGGTGGCGGGCCTCGCCTGGGCGGCCACCGCGCGCGAGCGCAGCCTCGCCGTCTACCCGGCCCAGCACATCCCCCTGAAGTTCGACCACGCGCAGCACCTGGCGGGTGGCGCCGAGTGCGTCACCTGCCACGAGGGCGTGACGTCCAGTGACTCGGCGAAGGAGCGCAACCTGCCGGGCCACGCGGAGTGCGAGACCTGTCATGACCTGGAGGCGGCACGGAAGGGGGCGAAGACGGACCCGCCGTCGGGCTGCAACACGTGCCACCCGGGGTTCGATCCCACGGTGCGCGTGGCGCCCGCGAAGGTGGACGTGCCCCCGGCGAACCTGCGCTTCAGCCACGAGGTGCACGTGGCGAAGAAGGTGGAGTGCACGGCGTGCCACGGGAGCATGACGGACGTGAAGCTCGCCACCCGGCAGCAGCTGCCGAAGATGGCCTCCTGCTTCGAATGCCATGACGGCAATGTGGCCACGAAGCAGTGCAAGAGCTGTCACCCGGCGGAGCCCTCGGGGCGGTTGCAGCTCTCGTTCCCCTCGGGGGTGCTGCGGCCGATGCAGGGCAACCCGCTGGGCCTGGATCACGGGCCGCGCTACGAGTTCACCCACGGCAACCGCGCGTCGGTGGACCGGCAGACGTGCATGTCGTGCCACGCCGAGTCCTATTGCCAGTCGTGCCACGACGCGCTGCAGAAGCCGCTGCCGGTGCACCCCAACGACTACCTCACGCTGCACCCGGTGCAGGCGCGGCAGGACAGCGCGCGCTGCTCGAGCTGCCACCGGACGCAGTCCTTCTGTGCCTCGTGCCACGAGCGCACGGGCGTGGGCATGGACGCGGACCGCTCGCTGCGCTCGCGCAACGTGAAGGTGCACCCGGACTACACCGCGTGGGTGGAGACGCCCGGGCCCCAGCACCATGGGGTGGTGGCCTCGCGCGACATCCAGCAGTGCGTGTCCTGCCACCGCGAGGAGTCGTGCATGAGCTGCCACTCGGAGCGCTCGGTGCGCAGGCAGGTGAATCCGCACCCGGATGGCTTCGCCGCGGCGTGCAAGCGGGTGGCGGCGGCCAATGACCGGGCGTGTCTCAAGTGCCACACCGAGGAGAGCCTCGTGGGGAAGGGGTGCCGCTGATGCGCCGGTTCCTGTGGGTGGGCTTGCTGGGGTGTACCGCGTGCCTGGATCCGGGAGAGCCCTTCCTCGCCGCGCGCGACACGGATCCGCCCGACGTGGTGTCCACCGAGCCGAGCGCCGGAGGCACGCTGCCGGCGACCGGCACGTTGGAGATCCTCTTCTCCGAGTCGATGGATGTCCGCACGTTGCGCCCGGGCATCGCCGTCTTCGAGGGCCGGGTGGAGATTCCGTTGAAGCTGACGGTGCCGCCCGGCTCGGACGAGGGCGAGAGCATCGAGCGGGGAGACGTGCCGTACACCGTCACCGTGGGCACGGAGACGGGGGCCTTCACGCCGGGCACGGCGTACACGCTGGTGCTGCGCACGTCGTTGACGGACCGGGAAGGGAACCCGCTCGGGCAGGAGGTGCGGGTGCCCTTCCGGACGTCGCCGTGAGGGCTCAGCCCTGGTGGCGCAGGTAGCGGCGGATCTCCTCGGCGAACTGCTTGCTCGCCGCCACGTCGGGCGCCGCCGGCCCCAGCTTCAGCTTCTTGTCCTCTTCCACCAGGTAGCGCTGCTCCACCATGTAGGCCACGGCGTTCTCCAGCGTCACCTTGGCCAGGGACTCGGCCGCGGTGATGCGCCCCGAGTGGTACTCGGCCCGGCCCAGGTCCAGCGCCTGCTTCACGAAGGACTTGCGATCCTGCGCCGTGCCCGCGGCCACCTCCTGCAGCGTCTGCGCGGCGATCAGGTAGGCCTCCAGGTAGTCGCGCAGCAGGTCCGCGAGGAACTCCAGCTCCGGCCGGGCATGGGGCTCCGGCGCCACGCTCAGCGTGTCCCCCTCGTGGAGCACCAGCCCCATGCGCACCAGCCGCTCGACGACCTCGGCGAAGATGGTGTCGAAGCTGGCGCCCACCCGGTAGATGAACTCCACCTTGAAGAGGCGCGAGAGCCACAGCGCCCGGGCCTTCACCTCGTCGAACGGCGCCGGGGCCCCCACCAGCAGCGCGTTGGCCACGAGGCTGCGCGCCGCCACCAGGTTCATCAGCGTGTTCTTGTAGAAGGACATCTCGCCGCGGCGGTTGTCCTCGGTCTGGTAGATGACCTCGCCGTGCGCCTTCTGCGTGCGCACCATGCCGTCCGAGCAGAAGGTGCGCATGGCGTCCTGGATGGCGCCCATCGCCTCCGGGTTGCTCGGCGAGTCCTTCAGCATGGTGGACAGCGGTGCCTGATCCTCCGCGGCGATGCGGCGCAGGATGGTGATGCGGTCCGTGAGCTCGCGGCTCGTGATGCCGCGGCGGCGGTGGGCGAGCAGCGACGCGCTCACCAGCGCATGCGGCGTCACGGTGGACACCTTGCTGATGCCGTACATCACCCGGTTGCCCAGGGCGCGCACGAGGCCCTTCTTCTGATCGTCCGTGATGGGCTGGGCCGGGTCGAGCCCGCGGCTCTTCATCAGCTCCACGAGGGACAGGGGCTCGTCGAAGGTGAGGTGGATGCGGCCGTAGCGCGCCGCGAGCACCTTGGGGGTGCTGAGCAGGGCCTTGATGTCCTCGGGCTTCTTCTCGCCGCCGGCCAGCTCCTTCGAGTAGCTGCCCGACTCCACGACCTTCTCGTAGTCGATGGACACGGGGACGAAGATGAGATCATTGCGAGCGCCCTCGAGCACGGCCTCGAGCTGCCAGGTGAACATGCCCAGCTTGGGCTGCAGCAGCTTGCCGGTGCGCGAGCGGCCGCCCTCGGGGAAGAACTCCTGGTGCACGCCGTCGTGCACGAGCTTCTTCACGTAGCCCTTGAAGGTGGCGGCGTAGACCTTGTCGTCCTTGAAGGAGCGGCGCAGGAAGAAGGCGCCGCAGCGGCGCAGGAGGAGCCCGAGCGGGAAGAAGGACAGGTTGGCGCCCGCGGCGACCAGGGGCACGGCGTAGCCGCGGTTCCAGAGGATCCAGCTCATCACCAGGTAGTCCACGTGGCTCTTGTGCGAGGGGCACAGGACGAGGGGGGCCTTGCTGGCGGCCTTGAGGGCGCGGTTGAGGCCGGCCTCGTCCACCTCGATGCCGTCGTAGATGCGGTTGAACACCCAGCCGAGCACGGGGGCGACGAAGGACAGGGTGGTGGGGCTGGGCTTGCCGGCGATGGCCTGGAGGTTGCGCCGGGCCTGGCGCAGGACGCTCTCGGGCTTGCGGTTGCTCTCGGCGGCCACGGCGTCGAGCGACTTGCGCAGCGTGCGGTCGCGCAGCGTCTCCTCGAGGATGCGCTCGTGCGGCTTCACCGGCGGGCCGAAGACGGCGCGCGTCTCCCGGGCCAGGTGGTGGTTGAGCGCGCTGCGCACCTTGCGGGCGATGAGCTCGTCCGAGTCCTGCGGGTTCTGCTCGATGAAGCGCTTGAGATCGATGGGCTCGCCCACGCGGAACTGCGCGCGGCGGTAATTGCGGAAGAACGCCACCATCGAGTGCACGAAGCCGGGGGCGTCCGGGCTGCCGAAGACGTGGTCCAGGACGCTCGGCTTGATGCGCGAGGTGCGCTTCTCCCAGACGAAGAGCTCGGGGACCAGGAAGATGGTCTTGTCGCTCTTGCGCGCCATGGCGACCAGGGCGGGGAAGGGGTTCTCCTCGATGTCCTTGCCCGCGGCGCTCAGCAGGGCCGTCTTCTTGAGGAAGATGAGGCCGCTGCCGGCCTGGCGCCGGGCGTAGGTGAAGCGCACGTCGAAGTCGCCGCGCTGGGCCGTCTTGCGGAACGGGCGGGTGAACCAGGGACGCAGGTTCACCACGGCCCGCACGGGGGGCAGGGCCCGGCGCACCATGGCCCAGGCCAGGTAGAGGAAGTTGATCCACGCCGTGGTGCGCATGACGTGCACCACGAACCCCTTGGCATGGAGCGCGCGCAGCTCGTCCTCGGCCTCGGCGGGGAAGCGCACCCCGTCGAAGTAGCGCTCCCCCAGGATCCGGGAGATGCGCCCGAACTCTTCCTTCAACGCCTCACTGTGATTCACAGCGGGTGTCAATGCGGTGTCCACGTGCGGCCCCCCTTTATCCACGCGAGCCTCGTTACATGTTCTCGGGAGTAGCGATACCCAGCAGCGTCAGGCCGGAGGCCAGGGCCGCCCGCGTCGCATCCGTCAGCGCGAGCCGCGCGGCCTTCACGGGCTCGTTGTCCTCCACGAGCACGCGCTTGCTGCGATCCTGGTTGCCCAGCGTGTAGTAGCGGCTGAACTCGGCGGCCAGGTCCAACAGCCACCGCGCGACGAAGCTGGGCTCGATCTGCTCCGCCGCCTCCTGCACCACCACCGGCAGCCGGGCGATGGCGCGCAGCACGGCCTGCTCCTCCGGCAGGGTGAGCAGCGACGCGTCATACGAGGCCGGAACCCCGCCGCCCTTGCGCAGGACGTTGCAGGTGCGCGCGTGGGCGTACTGGAGGTACGGACCGGAGTGACCCTCGAAGTTGACGACGTCCTCCCAGTCGAAGGTGTAGTCCGTGGTCCGGCGGTTCTTCAGGTCCCCGAAGAAGATGGCACCCATGCCGATCTGCTCGGCCAGGCCCTCGGGGTCGTCCGTCTGCATCTTCCCCGCCTTGATGTTCTCCTCCACCTTCTCGCGCGCGCGGACCTTGGCCTCGTCGAGCACGTCGGTGAGGAGCACCACGTTGCCCTTGCGCGTGCTCATGCCGTGCACGCGGCCGAAGTTGACGTGCACCATGCGATCCGACCACTCGCGGCCCATGGCCTTGAGCACGCGGAAGAGCTGCCGGAAGTGCAGCGCCTGGTCCGTGGCCACCACGTACAGCGCCTTGTCGAAGTGGAAGCGCTCGTACCGGTCGATGGCCGCCGCCAGATCGCGCGTGGCATACAGGGTGCTGCCGTCGTTCTTCTTGAGGAGCACGGGCGGCTCGTTCTCCTCGTAGGGCAGGTCCACGATGGTGGCGCCCTCGGACTGCTTGATGCCGGGCTTGCGGGCGATCTCCTCGATCACCGGCTCCATCTTGCCCTGGTAGAAGCTCTCGCCCTCCATGTGCTCGAACTTGACGCCGAGCCGGGCGTAGACGCGCTCGAAGTCGCGCAGGGACGTCTCGCGGAACTCCTTCCACAGCGCGAGCGCCTCGGTGTCATTGGCCTCCATGCGCCGGAAGAAGTCGCGGGCGCGCTCGTCGAAGGCGGGCTCGGCCTCCGCGCGCTTGTTGGCCTTGACGTACACCTCCACCAGGTGGGGCATCTCCTGGCGCCGGGCCGGGTCGCCGTACTCCTGGAAGCCCACGGCCACCAGGCCGAACTGCTTGCCCCAGTCACCCAGGTAGTTGATGCCCTCGACCTTGTAGCCGAGCGCCCGGTGCAGGTTGGCCACGCTGTGGCCGATCATCGTCGAGCGGATGTGGTGGAAGGCGATGGGCTTGGCGATGTTGGGCGACGAGTAGTCGATGACCACCGTCTTGCCGGCGCCCACGTCGCCGCCGCCGTAGCGCGCGCCCTGCGAGCGCACCGCGTCGAGGACTTCAGAAGTGAAGGGCATCAGCGCGAACTTCGCGTTGACGTAGGGGCCGGCGGCCACCACGTCGAGGCCCGGGACCTTGATGCTCTGGGCGAGCGAGGCCGCGATGGCGGGAGGCGCCTTCTTCTGGGCCTTGGCCAGGGGGAAGGTGGGGAAGGAGAAGTCACCGTGAGCCGGGTCGGCCGGCTTCACCTGGGACTCGAGCTCGGAGGCGGGGACGCCCAGGGCCTGGGCGAGCGCCTCGACGAAGGCAGTCCGATAACGGGAGTAGACGGAAGGATTCATTGGATCGCGCGGATACTAAGCGAAGCGGGGCGTATTCCGCGCACCTTCTGTCAACGCATCGGGCCGGAATTCCCTTTCAGGTGACCGCGGGGTTGCGGCGGCTGGGGCGGACCACGGCGGCCACGGTGTCGAGCAGCCGGGGCAATTGCAGTGGCTTCTCGAAAAATCCGTCGATGCGGTCCAGGCCCTGGCCGGCGCCGAGGGTGGAGACCTCGCTGGCACCGGAGATGATGTAGACGGCGATGTCCGCGAGGGACTCGGTGCCGCGGATGAAGCGCAGCACGGAGCGACCGTCCTCCTCGCTGAGGCGCAGGTCCAACAGCACCATGGCCGGGCGGATGTGCGAGAGGATGGAGCGGGCCTCGGCGGCGCCCGAGGTGGACATCACCCGGTAGCCCTCCTGCTCGAGCACCTGCTGGAGCACCTCGCGGCAGTCGGCGTCGTCCTCGACGAGGAGGATGCCACCGGCGCGGGGGCCGGCCTGGGCGCTCTCGGGGGTGCTGACGGCGCCGGCGAACATGGGCAGCACCATCTGGAAGGAGGTGCCTTCACCCAGGGTGCTGGAGGCCTCCACGCGGCCGCCGTGCAGCGCGAGGATCTTCGCCACCAGGGGCAGGCCGAGGCTGCGGCCCTGACCGCGGGTGGTCTCCGGGCGGTAGAAGGGATCGAAGACGTGCTCCAGGTCCTCGTTGCCGATGCCCGGGCCGGAGTCCTTCACGGTGAGCAGGGCGAGCCCGTCCTCGACGGAGACGCGCAGCTCCACGGTGTCATCGGCCTCGCAGCGGTGGATGCCGCTCTCCACGAGGTTCTGGATGGCCTCGGCGATGCGCTCGCGGTCGCCGCGGACGAAGACCTCGCCGCAGGGGGGCAGGGTGAGCTGCACCTTGGCCTGCTCGGCCATGGGGGTGAGGGTGCGGAGGACCTCCTCGGCCACGGCCTTGAGGCCGAAGGGGCGCTGGTTGAGCTGCATCTTGCCGGCCTGGAGGCGGGACATGAGCAGCAGATCATTCACCATGCGCAGCATGCGGTCGGCGCTGCGATCGCACACCTGGACCGCGCGGCGCTGGGAGTCGGAGATGGGCCCGAGCTTCTCGCGTCCCATCATGGCCAGGTAGGCCTTGAGGGTGGTGAGGGGGTTCTTCAGGTCGTGCGAGACGTTGCCGAGCAGCTCGTCGCGGCTCTGCTCGAGGGCCTTGAGGCCGGCGATGGCCGTCTGGAGGTCCTTGTTGCGGCGGGCGCTGTCGTCGCGCAGGCGGGCCACCTCGTAGGCGGCGGAGAGCTGGCCGGCGAGCGCCAGCAGCATGGAGTCGGAGACGGCGCGGCGGGGCGCGAGGATGGCGAGCACGCCGCTGACGCCATGGGGGCTGTCGAGCGGCACGGCGACGGTCTCCTCGTCGCGCTGGATGGACTTCTCGGCGAAGGCGCGGCCGATGAGGCCCTGCTCGGGGGTGGCGGCGGTGATGCGCTCGTCGTAGCGGCCGCGCACGTGCTCCACGTGGAGCTGGTTGCGCGAGGGCTCGAAGCGCGCCACGTAGCAGGCCTTGGCCTGCATGAGGCCGTGGATGATCTGCAGTTGCGAGCGGAGGGCCTCGGTGGGGCCGGCGCTGGAGGAGATGTGCTGGGACATCTCCACGAGGGCGCGCTCGGCGGCCTCGCCGTCCACGGGAGGCTGGGGCTTGACCGTCCGCCGGGGCTTCTTCACCTCGGGACGGAGGGTGACGATCTCTGCCAGATGCGGAACCTTCTTCTTCGGCACGGAGCTACCTCGGCAACCAGGGGGCGGCGCGTCCATCCCCGTCCATGAGTGGGGGCGGCGCGATCGCCACGCGAGCCGATCCTGCGCCACCGGGAGCCGGGGTGGGAACCCTTCCCCGGGCCCTCTCGGAACAGGGGACGACCGCAGGACAATTGCCGTGTCGGATAGGTGACATCAGGGCGGGTGAGTGGCTCCCCACCCGTGGGGTTCTGGACAGTCCCATGCCGCGGTCCGCTCCGGGTGGAGCGGGGACGCACGCGGCGTCAACCCGGGAGGCTCGGGGCCAGCGGATCAGCCGCGGCGCTGCACGTGGCCGCTGCCGTCGAGGTAGTAGGGCTCGTTCATCACGGCCTCCACCTTCTCGCGGTAGCCCTGGACGCCGAAGCCGCTCTCCTGGAGCGCGGCGAGGGCGGCCGTCTGCACGCGGCGGGCGGTGTCGCCGGAGGTCAGCAGGCGGAGGATGGGCTCGCGCGCCGGCTCATGCTTCTGGGGGCCGAGCGCCTTGAGGGCGGCGATCTTCACCTCGTCGGCCATGTCGTCGAGGTGGGGGAGCACGGCGGGGGCGATGCGCGGATCCTGCTTGCCGGTGACGAAGTGGAGCAGGACGACCTTCTTCTCGGGGTCGCGCATGTACTGGGTGCTCAGGGTGTTGAGCGTGTCCACGACGATGGAGACGACCTCGGGCTCGGGCAGCAGCGCCTCGAGGATGCGGAGGGCCCAGGAGGTGGCCTGCTCGTTCTTGCGCAGGAACTCGGTGACGGGGGCCACGGCCTCCTTGTCGAAGCTCTTGATGAGCTCGAAGACGTGCTCCTTCTCGTCGGCGTCGGTGGTGAGGGGCTCCACGGTGATGGTGTAGCGGTGGAGCAGGACGGTGACGGCCTCGGGGATGCGCATCTCCCCGAGCTGCTGGAGGGCCTTCTGGCGGGTGGTGGGGTCCCCGTACTTCTGGGTCACCTTGGACTTGAGCTTGAGGGCTTTTTCGGGGCCGGAGCCGCCGAGGAAATCGAAGATGCCCATGAGGAAAGAGGCTCCGCGGGGTGGATACGAGTGTCTTGGGCGCCGTGTAGGACGCGGCGCAAGCTAACGCAAGAAGCTTGGATGGCCAGTGACCAGCCGTCGATTAGAGCTGCAGGGAGCCCCGCACATCTCCCTGGTAGGCCCGGGCGAGCGCCTCGGCGGCCTTGCGGGCCTCGTTCGAGAGCTGCTCGGGCACCTTGACCTGGAGTGTGAGGTACAGGTCTCCGGCGGGTCCGCCCTTGAGCGAGGGGGCGCCCCGGCCGCGCAGGCGCATGCGGCGGCCGGACTGGGAGCCCTCGGGCACCTTCACCGTCACCTCGCCCTGGAAGGTGGGGACGCGGACCTCGGCGCCCAGCATGGCCTCGGAGACGGTGACGGGCAGGTCCATGTAGAGGTCGTCGCCCTCGCGGCGCACCAGGGGGTGCTCGGAGACGATCGTCTCGATGTAGAGGTCCCCGGGAGGCCCCCCGCGCGAGCCCGCGGCGCCCTGGCCGGACAGCCGGATCTTGGAGCCGGTGTGGACACCGGCGGGGATCTTCACGGTGAGCCGGGCCGTCTCGTCCACGACGCCCGAGCCCTGGCAGGAAGGGCAGGGGGGCGCGGCGCGGCCGGAGCCCCGGCAGGTGGGGCAGGTGCCGCTGGTGTTCATGCCCAGCACGCCGCTGCGGCGCACCCGTCCGGTGCCACCGCAGGTGGAGCACGTGGAGGGAGTCCCCACCTGGCCCGCGCCCTGGCAGCGCTGGCAGCGGCCGGGGCGCTGGAGCGAGATGCCGCGCTCGACGCCGGTGAGGGCCTCGTTGAAGCTGAGCGTGAGGGTGGCCGTGATGTCCTCGCCCGGAGTGGGACCGGCGGCCCGGCCTCCCCCGGCGCGTCCGAACATCTCGCCGAAGTCCACGCCGCCGCCCCCGCCGCCGCCCGCGCGGTTGAAGATGTCGCCCAGGATGTCGCCGAGGTCGAAGTCCACGCCGCCGCCCCCGCCGCCGCCGCCGAAGGGCATGCCGCCGCCGGCCGCCTGGGCGGCCTTGTAGGCGCGGTACTGGGTGGCCTTCTTTTCGTCGAAGCCGAACTGGGCCGCCTCGTTGCCGAACTCGTCGTACAGCTTGCGCTTGCGCTCGTCCGAGAGCACCTCGAAGGCCGCGTTGAGCTGCTTGAACTTCTCCTCGGCCGCCTTGTCGCCCGGGTTGACGTCCGGGTGGTACTTGCGAGCGAGCTTGCGGAAGGCCTTCTTGATTTCGTCGGCCGGCGCCGTCCGGGACACGCCGAGAATCTGGTAGTAGTCGTCCGCCATGGTGTGACCGCCCTCCGAAACAGCAACAACGTAACCTGCCGTGCGGCGATCGCCAGCAAGGCGTGTGAGCCAGGGTCGGGATGTATAAAGTGGCCGGAGGCGCGAGGGAGAGCATGTCAGCGCGGTACCGACAGGGGACGAAGACGGTGCTGGTGGTGGGCTGGCTCGCGCTGGTGCCCGTGGCCGCCGCCCGGCCGCCTGCCCCCGAGCCTCCTGCCGAGCCCTCTTCTGGCGCTTCGGGGGGCGGGAGCCGGGTCATCGACCGGGTGGTGGCGGTCATCGGCACCCAGGTCCTGACCCTGAGCGAGCTGGAGTTCGAGGCCCGGGTCTCGTTGGTGCAGCGAGGAGGCATGCGAGCGGCGGATGCCTCGCTCGACGAGAAGACGCTCCGGGGAGCGCTGGAGCTGGCCATCAACTACCGGCTGCTGGTGGCGGGGGCGGACCGGCTGCAGGCCTTCCAGGCGGAGCGCTCGGAGGTGGATGCGCGGCTGAGGGCGTTCCGCGACCGCTTCGAGGACGAGACGGCGCTGCTGGCCTTCCTGGCCCGGCACGACGCGGACCTGGAGCAGCTGACGGCGGTGCTGGAGCGGAGCGTTCGGGCCGAGCGCATCCTGGACAGCCGGATCCGCCTGCGCGCGCAGGTGAGCGACGCGGAGGTGCGGCGGTACTGGGATGAGAACAAGGGAACGCTGGGTGGTCCGTTCGAGGCGGTGCGGGACACGATCCGGGAGAAGCTGTTCCGGGACCGCTACAACAAGCTGGCGGGGGAAGAGTTCAAGCAGGTCCGGGAGAGCGCGAGCATCCGGCGGGTAGCGCCCTTCGCGCGGATCCAGGAGGGGGAGCAGCCATGAGACGCATGCGCGAGGATCTCCGTCCCGGGAGCAGGCCCAGGCCGGAGTCTGCGTTCCTCATCCGCAGGATGACGCGGGAGGATCTGCCGGCGGTGATGGAGCTGGAGAAGGCCTCGTTCCGCAACCCCTGGTCGTTCGAGCTGCTGCAGCGTGAGCTCAGCCACGACTGGTCCGTGATCTTCCTGTTGGAGGAGCCGCTGCCGGAGGGGGGGAAGCGGCTGCTGGGCATCTCCATCTTCTGGATCGTCCACGACGAGGTGCACGTGCTGAACGTGGCGACGGCGCCGGAGCACCGGAGGCGGGGGGTGGGGCGGGAGTTGATGGAGGCCACCCTGGCCGAGGGGCGGGCGCGCAAGTGCAGCCTGGCCACGTTGGAGGTGCGCAAGAGCAACGAGGCCGCCATCAACCTCTACAAGTCGTTCGGCTTCCGCCCGGTGGGGGTGCGGCCGAACTACTACGTGGACGAGGGCCAGCCGCCCGAGGACGCGATCGTGATGGTGCTCGACTTCTAGCAGCCGGGGGAGTAGAGGACCGACCCCGTTGTCAGAGTGTAGGAATGGATGCCCGTGGGGTTCACGGTTCATGCCGTGGGCCAGCAGTCGCTTGACACAGGGTGTCCCCTCCCTATACTCGCGACCCTTTTTCAAGCGCAGTTGTAGGTTTGTATGCGCCCCCGGGGACACCCCCCCGGATCAATCGGGAAGGAAGAGGAGTTCAGTGCCGACTATCAGCCAGCTGGTCCGCAAGGGCCGCGAGAAGTTGAACATCAAGGGTAAGAGCCCCGCTCTGAAGGAGTGCCCCCAGAAGCGTGGCGTGTGCACCCGCGTGTACACCACCACTCCGAAGAAGCCGAACTCGGCCCTCCGCAAGGTGGCGCGTGTTCGTCTGACGAACGGGATCGAGGTCACCTCGTACATCCCCGGCGTGGGTCACAACCTCCAGGAGCACTCGGTGGTGATGATCCGCGGTGGCCGTGTGAAGGATCTCCCGGGCGTTCGCTACCACATCGTCCGCGGCACGCTGGACTCGGTGGGCGTGGCCGGCCGCAAGCAGAGCCGTTCGAAGTACGGCGCCAAGCGCCCGAGCTGAGTTCCGCTCGAGATCACCTTCGTTTCATTTCATTGGGATGCTTGCCCCGCACCCTGGGGAGCCTTCCTGAGTTCACCAACGCAGTTCGAAGCCCCACTTTAGACTCCCGGGTGCAAGGGAGCGGGGCGTAAGGGATACAGAGCAATGCCTCGTCGTCGCGTAGTAGCCAAGCGCAAGATCCTTCCCGATCCGAAGTTCCAGGACCGCCTCGTCACGAAGTTCGTGAACGACCTGATGCGCAAGGGGAAGAAGTCCATCGCCGAGCGGGTGTGCTACGGCGCCTTCTCGCTCATCGAAGAGCGTGCGAAGGAGGACCCCCTCAAGACGTTCAAGAAGGCCCTCGACAACGTCAAGCCTGTGCTCGAGGTGAAGAGCCGCCGCGTCGGTGGCGCCACCTACCAGGTGCCCGTGGAGGTCCGTCAGGATCGCCGCGTGGCGCTGGGCATGCGCTGGATCATCACCTACGCCAAGGCGCGCGGTGAGAAGACGGCCATGGAGAAGCTGGCGGGCGAGATCATGGACGCCGCCAACAACCGTGGCAACGCGGTGAAGAAGCGCGAGGACACGCACAAGATGGCCGAGGCCAACAAGGCCTTCGCCCACTACCGCTGGTAGTCGTGCGTCTCCTGTAGTATCCGGCACCCGGATGCGGACCTCCGCGTCCGGGTGTTTCAGGTCTTTGACAACCGTTTCGTTGGTTTCGTGGTTGGAAGGGCAGGGGAACCGCCCGTCCTGTTCTGGAGAGGTTCGGAGAAATGCCTCGCGAGTATCCGCTCGAGCGCTATCGCAACATCGGCATCATGGCGCACATCGACGCCGGCAAGACCACGACCACGGAACGGATCCTGTTCTATACGGGAGCCATCCACAAGATGGGCGAGGTGCATGAAGGCACCACGACCACGGACTGGATGCCCCAGGAGCGCGAGCGCGGCATCACCATCACCTCCGCCGCCATCACCGCGTTCTGGAGCAGGAGCGACCAGAAGTACCGCATCAACATCATCGACACCCCCGGCCACGTGGACTTCACCATTGAGGTGGAGCGCTCGCTGCGTGTGCTGGACGGCGCCATCGCCGTGTTCGACGGCGTGAATGGCGTGGAGCCCCAGTCCGAGACGGTCTGGCGTCAGGCGGACAAGTACAAGGTCCCCCGCATCTGCTTCATCAACAAGATGGACCGGGTGGGCGCGGACTACGTGATGTCCGTCAACTCCATCCGCGAGAAGCTGGGTGCGCGCCCGGTGCGCCTGCAGTTGCCGCTCGGGACGGAGGAGAAGCTCCGCGGCGTCATCGACCTGGTCCGGATGAAGGCGCTCGTGTTCCACGACTCGGAGCAGGGCAGCCGGTACGACGTGGTGGACATCCCCGAGGAGTTCCTCGAGGAGGCCACCGCGGCCCGCGCCGAGCTCGTCGAGACGGCGGCCGAGCAGGACGACGCGCTCACCGAGAAGTTCCTCGAGGGCACGGAGCTGACCGAGGCGGAGATCCGGGGCGCCATCCGCAAGGGGTGCCTGGGGATGAAGATCTTCCCCGTGTTCTGTGGCTCGGCCTTCAAGCACAAGGGCGTGCAGCCGCTGCTGGATGCGGTGGTGGACTACCTGCCCAACCCGCTGGAAGTGCCCCCGGTGCACGGCAAGAGCCCCAAGGGCGAGGACGAGACGCGGCCGACAGATGACAAGGCGCCGTTCAGCGCGCTGGCGTTCAAGATCATGAACGACCCGCAGTTCCCGTCGCAGACGCTCACGTTCCTCCGCATCTACTCGGGCAAGCTGGAGGCGGGCACGGCGGCGTGGAACTCGGTGAAGGGCAAGCGCGAGCGCATCAGCCGTCTGGTGCAGATGCGCGCGGACAAGAAGGACGAGGTCCAGGAGTGCTACGCCGGTGATATCTGCGCGGTGGTGGGCCTGAAGCTGGCCACCACGGGCGACACGCTCTGCGACGACAAGCACCCCATCATCCTGGAGCGGATGGAGTTCCCCGAGCCCGTCATCGACGTGGCCATCGAGCCGAAGTCCACGGCGGACCAGGACAAGATCATCACCAGCCTCAACCGCCTGATGATGGAGGACCCGTCGTTCCGCGTGAAGACGAACGAGGAGACGGGGCAGACCATCATCGCCGGCATGGGCGAGCTGCACCTGGAGATCATCGTCGACCGGCTCCTGCGCGAGTTCAAGGTGGACGCCAACGTGGGCAAGCCCCAGGTGGCCTACCGCGAGACGGTCACCAAGGCGGTGGAGTCCGAGGGCAAGTACATCCGCCAGACGGGTGGCAAGGGCATGTACGGCCACATCAACCTGCGGGTGGCCCCCAACGAGCCGGGCGCCGGCTTCGCCTTCGAGAACAAGATCGTCGGCGGGGTGGTGTCCAACGAGCTCGTCGACGCGGCGAAGCATGGCATCCAGGAGGCCATGCAGAGTGGTCCCATCGCGGGCTACCCCATGCTGGACGTGAAGGTGGAGGCCTACGACGGCTCCATGCACGACGTGGACTCCAACGAGATGGCCTTCAAGATCGCCGGCTCGATGGCCTTCCGCGACGCCGTGCGCTCCGCGGCCCCGGTGCTCCTCGAGCCCATCATGGACTGCGAGATCGTCACCCCGGACGACTTCACCGGTGACGTGATTGGCGACCTGAACGGCCGCCGCGGGAAGATCATGGGCATGGAGCCCCGGCCGGGAGGCGTGCAGGCGATCAACGCCCAGGTGCCGCTCGCCAAGATGTTCGGGTACTCGACCGACCTGCGCAGCCGCAGCCAGGGAAGAGCCACCTACACCATGCGGTTCAGCCACTACGCGCCGGCACCCAAGGACGTGCTGAACCGTTGATGCACCCGGCCCCTCTCATGGGGGGCAGGCGATTTAGATTGACGTTTCTGCGGGTTTGGAGCACGACGCAGCACCTTTTCTCGATTCGGCCGGAATCCGGTCTGCGAGGAGCAGCAATGAGTAAGGAAAAGTTCGATAGAAGCTTGCCGCACGTCAACATCGGCACCATCGGCCACGTTGACCACGGCAAGACGTCCCTGACGGCGGCCATCACCAAGGTGCTGGCGAAGACGGGCGGCGCGACGTTCCTCGCGTACGACCAGATCGACAAGGCCCCC
>NZ_DASUNC010000182.1:0-87796 GCF_036277355.1 Archangium sp. | reverse complement strand
CCAGAAGGTGCCGCTGCTGGGCGCGCGCACGCTGGCGGATGGCAGCCGGCTGCTGCCCGGCACGCCCCTGCACAAGGCCCAGCGCTGGGTGGACTATCAGTTCCGCCACCCGGAGAAGTACCCCCGCTTCTCCTTCCAGCCCGACGCCGACTGGGAGCGCCTGTACGAGTCCATCCTCAAGAACCGGCAGGCGGGCAACGTCTTCGAGGATGCCATCCTCCAAGTGGGGAGATACGAGCGCAACGGGGCGATGATGATGCCGCCGCCGGGCAGCCGCGCTCAGGGCTTCATCCCCGACTCGGTGAAGGGCAACCCCGCGGAGCTGGTGTGGGGCCAGCCCTACCCCTTCGTCGAGGCCAAGGCTCGCAAGGAGTTGTCCCTCTCCGGCAACCTCGAGGCCATGATCGAGTATGTGGAGAAGTACGGCGGTCACCTCGAGCTATGGGTGCGCTCTGCCAAGCACCCTGATGGGCCTACGAAAATGTCCGGCAAGTTGGAGAGGTTCCTGCGGGAACTCGCCCAGGAAGGAAAGGCGAAGGTGATGTATCACCCTCCTTGAGGTGCTCGTGTCCGCCAACGCTCTCGACACATACATCCATCTTCCGCCTGGGCCGATCTCAAGCGATGTGCTACGCCAATTTCTGCACCTCGTTTTCGACGAGTTCCAATGGTTTGCTCCCGTCCGGTACGGTTCCGTATCGACGAAGGAGAAAATCCCTCAAGGCGTGCTCAACGCCGAGCCACTCGTCTCCTATTACGAAGAGAATACGAACCTGTGGATTTCCTCCAGGACGGAGAAGGAGTTCATCTGGGTTCGTCCCTCCAAGCCTGGCTCTCCCCCGCACCATGGCAAGCTCATCTGGGTGACCTCTGCGAAATCAGCCCTGAAGGCTCCTTGGTGGACGTCACATGCTCAGCAGGTGGCCACGGTCATGCAACTCGTACAATCCCCGCTGGCATGGTGCGCACTCGAGAGCGACATCCAACGCAAGACCCAGCGGCTGGAGCCTGAAGGTATCGGTTCGAAGCTCACCTTCAACTTGCGCGACTACAGCGAAGGGCTCCCGGGCCTGTTCTGGCGCAACTTCTACGGCCCGCCCTTCCTTCGCATGTTCGGCGAGCGCCTCGACTCCCTGCCCGCCGAATGCCGCCAGAATCTCGGTGAGGACCTCGTCCTCGTCCAGCCCTACGAGCTGCCCACCGAGGCGGGCACCGCGTCCGGTATGGCGCGCGAGCGCGAGCTCATCTCCCTGCTCGGTCCCGAGTGCTTCTACGACCACGAGCACCACACCCTCCCCACCCGCCGCCCCGTCCTCGACTCCCTCGGCCAGCCCCTTCACTGAGCGGCTTCGGGCGAGTCCCTCACTCAGGTAGTCACCTGCGTGCCGCGCTTCAGGCGCTGCCGCTGGATGGCGGCGGACACCTGATCCGGGGTGTCCACGAAGTCGGCGTGATGGGTACCGAGCATCCAGTCGCGATGAGTCGTCATGTGCACCCCCCTCTTCGTGTTCACACCCTAGAACCAACACCTCGCGACGAAGCCGGGCGCCCGGTTGTGCGAAGGTGGGGGTGGGAGGGACACCGCCATGACACGGAAGGGACCACTGGAGAGCGTACCGAGCGGGTTGAACCTGCTGCTGGCCCGAGCGGACGACCGGCAACCCGTGCTGCCCGCCGGACTGCCCGAGGAATCGGCCCGGGCAGCCCCACGGCCCGAGAAGCTCCCGGGCCGGGCCGAGGTGCCCACACTCGAGAAGCCCGATGCGAACCCGAACGACCTGTCCGCCCAGCGCTGGGGCGTGGTGGCTCCGGAGGGCGAAGAAGGCGAGGCGCTGCTGCGAGCCATCGCGCCGCTGATGGAACACCGGGAGCGGCAACAGGGCGCGCCCGTGCGGGTGTACCGGGTGCCCGCGGACATGGACGCGAAGCGTTCCGTGGCCTGGCGCCGGGACGTGTACCAGGACGAGGCCGTGCCCCAGGAGGACCGGCCCAGGTACCTGCTGCTGCTCGGGGACCTTCACCCACTGTCCATGGAGCTACAACAGGTGATGGCCCTCGGAGCCCTCGTGGGGCGGCTGCACATGGCCACGTCCTCGGGGGCGCCGGACCTCGCGGGCTACCGGGCCTACGCGGAGAAGGTGCTGGCCAGCGAGGGCCGGGCCGACCCGGACGAGGCCGCCGAGGTACTCCTGTACTGCGCGGACGATGGCACTCCCGCCACGGCCCAGGGCCGCCGGCTGCTGGTGGATCCCTGTGCGCAGCAGGTGGAGACCCGGTGGAAGCGGCGGCACCCGGCGCTGCGTCTGCGGGAATGGAGCGAGGAGCGCGTGGGCCTCGAGGAGTTGCTCCAGGCGGGAGGTGCGGCACGCTCGGGGGTGATGCTCTCGGTGAGCCATGGACTCGGGAAGCCTCGTCGGGGTTGGCGCTCCCTGGAGCAGCAGCGCTCACAACAAGGGGCCCTGCGCCTCGCGAGCGGAGAGCTGCTCTCCGCGGAGGAACTGCGGACCACGCCCTTCCTCCCCGAGGGCATGTGGTTCTGCCTGGCCTGTTTCGGCGCGGCCACGCCCCCGCGCAGTGCCTTCCATGCGTGGCTGACGCTGCTGGCCCGGGAGGGCGGCCAGAAGGACCACGCCCAGGAGGTCCTGGAGAGCCTGCCCAAGGAGGGCGAGCGTCCCTTCCTCGCCGCCCTGCCCCAGGCGGCCCTGGCCAACCCACGAGGCCCGCTGGCCATCATCGGCCACAGCGACCTGGCCTGGACGTATGGCTTCACCACCGTGGGTGCGGCCTCTCGCGGCCGGGCCTCGCGGATCGCCGGAGCGCTGGAGGTGCTGGCGAACGGCAGCCGGGCGGGCGTGGCGCTGGACGCGTTGATGCGCGCATACCGCGAGGTGAACGACGGCCTGATGACGGAGTATCAGGAGCGGCAGGATGCCCTGCTCGAGGGCAGGCCGGATCCCGTCGATCCGGTCGAACACGCGGCGCGCTGGATGGAGCGCAATGACTTGCGCGGCTACGTGCTGCTGGGAGACCCGGCGGCACGGCTGTGCCTACGGAACGGCGGCGGCTGACAGGGGAACGCGGCCGTAGGAGCGCTCGCAGGCCTCGTAGTGCTCAATGGCGAGGGCTTCCGTTTCGCCGACATAGGTCATCCGGTCGCCCGCGGAGAGACAATCCTTGTTGGCTTCTCGTAGCCGCTGTCGAACTCTGTCAACGGACAGAGACCAGAGTCTGGCGGTCCCATCCGTGGAGGCCGTCACCACCCGCTGCCCGTCAGGGCTGAAGGCTGCGGACCCCACCGGCCCCTCATGGCCGCGCAGCACCACCGGCGCCCCCTGCCCGTCCACTCGCCACACCCACGCCGTCGCGTCCTCGGAGGCCGTCACCACCCGCTGCCCGTCAGGGCTGAAGGCTGCGGACAATACCGCTCCCTCATGGCCGCGCAGCACCACCGGTTCCCCCTGCCCATCCACGCGCCACACCCGCGCCGTCGCGTCCACAGAGGCCGTCACCACCCGCTGCCCGTCAGGGCTGAAGGCTGCGGACCACACCTCTCCCTCATGGCCGCGCAGCACCACCGGCGCCCCTTGCCCGTCCACGCGCCACACCCGCGCCGTCTTGTCCTCGGAGGCCGTCACCACCCGCTGCCCGTCAGGGCTGAAGGCTGCGGACCCCACCCGTCCCTCATGGCCGCGCAGCACCACTGACTCCCCCTGCCCATCCACTCGCCACACCCGCGCCTTATCGCGAAAGATCGTCACAATGTACTGTCCATCCGGACTGAACGAGGCGCGAAAACACCCTGGACAAGGCAGTGCGACTTCTTGAGTGAATCCCAGCACTTCGTTCGAGAGACTGAGCCAATCCTTCACCTGCGCTGGCTGAGTGATCTCAAGGAGCAACTTGCCCGACCTCGCGATCTGCCCGCGCCCCAGCAGTTCCCGTGCTCCCGCCATAATGCCAAGGAAGCGAGCACGCTGAGCCTGCTCTTCCGCCCGCTTTGTCTGAAACACGCCCCAGACAAACAAGGTGCCCAGCACCACCAGTCCCACGGATCCCGCAGCCATGAGTCGCAACTTCCGGCGCTCCAATAGCAGCCGCAGTTGCTCCGCCTTCTGCTCTCGCTGTTGCTTGGACTCGAAGACCTTCCGGGCCAGCCAATCATGCCCTAGTTCGAAGTACCGGCTGCTGTAGTGCTCCTCGGCACGCAGCACCGCCGCTCGCTCCAGGCAGTCGAGCACCGTGTCCGCCTGCTCTGGAGGAAGCGCGGCCCGCGCCTCCTGCTCCGTCAACAGCGCCCGGCTTCCATCCGCGGCGACCAGGTGCTCCTCCAGCAGCCGCTGCGCCGCTGGCGTCAACGCGCCCAGTCCGGCCAACGTCGTCTCCAGGTACCCGTGCAGGATGTTCTCCGCATCCACCGCCCGCACCAGGCTTCCCTCCGCTCGCTCCGCCCACAAGGCCCGGCAGACGATCTGGGCGAACGCCGTCTGCACCTCGGCCTCGTCCCTGGCCAGCTGCCCGGGCATCCGCACCTGCAGCATCAGCGCTCGCGTCTCTTCCCTCACCCATGACTGTGAGGGCTGGCCCAGGGTCGCCAAATGGAGCACGACCTCCAGCAACTCCCCCACCGTGAGTGGCCCGAGCCGGAAGCCCCCCTCCAAGAGCGTCCTCCATCCTCGCGCCCTGTCCCGGAAGCGACCCAGGTAGTCCTCGCGCAGCGACAGGACGATGCACAGCTTCTGGGACGTCTTGCGCGCCAAGGCATCCACGCCCTCCAGGAACTCCTCCGTCTCCTCCACCGCATGCCCTGGAAGCAGGAGCTGCTCGAGTTGATCCAGGAAGATGAGAACCGGCCGCTCCGAGCGCTCCTCGGCCAGTTCCACCGCCAGCTCGAGAGCCTCGGCGGCCGGAAGCGCCTCTGGAACGTTGCCCAGTTCGAGCTGCGCGAACATCGCCCGCGCCAACCACGGCAGGGGCGCCTCGCCCGCGGGCCACCCGTCCACGGACACGGCCCGGAAGTCGTGCTCCTGCTTCAACCGGGGAATCACTCCAGCTTGCATCAGCGAGGACTTCCCAGCTCCGGAGGGCCCATGCAGAGTGACACAGGCATGGGCGAGGATGCGGTTCATCAACCGCCGCGTCACCTCGTTTCGGCCCGTGAAGAGCCTGCGATCATCCTCGCTCCCGCTGTAGGGACGAGGCCCCAGGAAGGGGTTGAAGCCCATCTCCGCGCTCATGACGTCCGCCCTCCCGAGCCCCGGGTCTCGAGCAGCGCTGCGAGCACCTCGGCGCTCGCCTCGAAGACATGGCGCAAGGGGGCCTTGCCGGGCAGCCCCCGCCCCTCTTCCCACAGCCCGCACTCCTGCTGCCCACCGGGCTCCACCACCGCGAGGCTCCCCGACGGCAGGGCCTGAGACCCGAAGAGCCGGTAGAGCAACATCCGGTGGTCCCAGCTGAGCATCGACAACCCCATCAGCAGCGCAGGATGGCGCAGCAGCGCGCTCTGGATGGCATCCGCCAGATCCGGCGGCAGCATCTGCTCCAGCGCATGCACCCCCAGCAGGAAGTCATCCTCGGTGAGCAATGGCCGATCGTGGAGGTTCGAGGGGAGATAGCCCCGGTACAAACGGAGCACCACCAGTTCCTGCTCCAGGTCCAGTAACGACGGAGGCCGGGCCAGCCGCTCCCAGCTCTTGCCGCCGGCCTCACGCCGCATCACCGTGGCCCGCTTCCCACCGGGTTCTGGAGGCTGGATGACATGGAGCGTGAGCTCGGGCCGGTGCTCGGCCAGGGCGCGCTCCAGCAGGGGCAGGCGCAACAATGTGACGTGGACACCGGGCCACAACCCGCGCGCCAGAGCCTCCAACAGAGGCGGCGGAGTCGCCTCCCCTCCGAGGGTCTCCTGGAACACGAAGTCCAGTTCCTTCTCCCCCAGGCGCAGCAGGTACTGCTGGGCCAGCGCGCTCGTGGGGAGGTGCTCGGAAGGCGGAGCCGCTCCTGCGTGGGCGAGATCCTCGCGCATCCGTTGATGGAAGCCATCCAGGGTGGAGCCCAGGTGCCCTCCTTCGTCTCCCAACAGCAGCGAGAAAGGGCCCTCCATCAGCCGCTCCAGCGCGAGCGCCAGCGGATTGTCCACGCGTGGCGCGGGCGCGGGCGCCCTCAATTCCTTTCGGTGCTTGAAGTCGAAGAGGACGGAGTCATGGCCGCGCAGGTACAGCACCGGAGAGAAGGCCTCGGCGGTGCCATGCTCCATCAGCACCATGCGCCGCGCCTCGTGGAGACCGAGCGCCACGTCCCCCTTCTGGGGTGACCTGGCCCCGGTGAGCGCCCGGTAGAAGGTGGACGAGCACAAGCGCGCCACGTCATTGCGCACGGGCCACAGGTGGGCCACCACGGCGGCCACTCCCGTCCGGGCGAGCAGCTCCGCCGCGCTCGCGAAGGCCCCCGGCTGGGCCCCCTCGCACGCATCCAGGACGATGAGGCGCAGGTGCTTGTGGAGCCCGCTGGCCTTGATCTGCTCGACCAGGGACTCCACCTCCAACCAGCGCTCCTCTCCCTCGGCGTCCACGAGTTGCAGCACGGGCGTCCCGTCCGCCCTCACGCCACCGTGCCCCAGGAAGTGGAGGACATGAGGCATGGGCTCGCACCGCAGCAGCTCGGGGAGGTAACGCGGCTGGAGCCGCGCACCGACGACAGGCTCCAACCACTCCACCTCGCCCGAGGCGATGCTCTCGTGCAGCGCCCCCTGGAGCGCGCGGAGCGCGGGCGCGTGGGTCTCCTGGGGAACGAAGGCCCGAACCCGCACCGCCCCCTGGATCTCCCGCGGCAGCCAGGGCTGTGTCGACGTCACGCCGCGCACCACCAGCATGTCCGTCGAGTTGCCCAGGAAGCCCCGCTTCGTCCGAGGCTCGCACAGCGCCTCCCACGGGAAGGCCTGGAGGAGTGGCCCATGAAGTCCCAGTTGCAGGAGCACCGGGCCCTCATTCGCCGCTTCGCGCAGGGGCAGGAGCACCTGCTGCACCGCGCCCTGGAAGAGCGCCGCGTGGAAGGCCTGGGCTCGCGCGAGGTGCTCCTCCAGGGGTGACTGCTTCCGGGCCGTGGCCCGGAGGTTGTCGGAGAAGGTTCGCAAACTCTCCGGCGTGACGTCCGCGCCGAGTGTTCCGGGCTCGGGTCTCTCCCCCCGGCAACCGCGGACCGTGACCCGAAGGCCCGATTCCGCCGCGCCGATATCTATCTCCAACCAGAGCCGCGCGGGCCCCGTACCTTTCTCCGCCATGGGGCTGGAGATTAACACCAGGGGTGGCGGTACGATGTGCACAGGCCTTCTCGCCCTCAGCCAGCGTTCCGAGTTGCCCGCAGACAAGCAGGTTTCCGGCGCGGAAACAATCGAGCCCATGACGGATGCCGGGCGAAGGCGGCGCTGGCGTAGACCGCGCGGCCATGACCCTGACCCAGCATGCGGTGGTGATCGTCGGAGGCGGACCGACGGGGATGATGTTGGCGGCCGAGCTCGCGTTGGCGAAGGTCGACGTCGCGATCGTCGAGCGGCGCGAGACCCAGGACCTCGACGGCGCGCGCTCACGCGGCCTGCACGCACGCACCCTCGAGGTTCTCGATCAACGTGGAGTCGTGGAGCGATTCCTCTCGCGGGGGCAGGTGGCGCAGGTCGCGGGGTTCGCGTGGATCCCCCTGAGCATCAGCGACTTTCCCACCCGGCATCCCTACGGGCTCGGCCTCGAGCAGAAGGAGTTCGAGCGCATCCTGGCCGGCTGGGTCAACGAGCTGGGAGTGCGCATCTACCGCGGACGGGAGGTGACCGGGTTCGCACAGGATGACAGCGGCGTCGACATCATGCTCTCCGACGGTCCGTCGCTCCGGGCCGAATATCTCGTCGGATGCGACGGCGGACGCAGCGTGATCCGGAAAGCAGCCGGCATCGAGTTCGCCGGATGGGATCCGACCGTGAGCTGTCTGATCTCCGAGGTCCGGATGACGCAGGAGCCGAAATGGGGGATGCGCCGCGATGCCATCGGCGTCCATGCCTTCGCCAGGTTGGCGGAGGGCCGGGTGGGAGTGATGGTGACCGAGCGGCGGATCGGCCCCCGCGGAGAACCGACGCTCCGCGAGCTCAGCGACGCGCTCGTCGCCGTCTACGGGACCGACTACGGGATCCACGACCCCAACTGGATCTCCCGGTTCACCGACCTGACCCGGCAGGCCGCGGCCTACCGCGACCGCCGCGTTCTGCTGGCTGGCGATTCCGCACACGTTCACTTCCCCGTGGGTGGGCAGGGCCTCAACCTCGGCGTGCAGGACGCGGTGAATCTGGGGTGGAAGCTGGCCCAGGTGGTCAAGCGGACCTCGCCCGACAGCCTCCTCGATTCGTACCAGCTCGAGCGCCACCCGGTCGCGGCACGCGTGCTGCACAACACGATGGCGTCCCTCGCGCTGCTTCGATCGGACGACCGCATCGAGGCGTTGCGAGAAACCCTCGCCGAGCTGCTCCGGATGGACGAACCCCGCAAGCGGATCGCCGGAATGATGTCGGGTCTGGATATCCGCTACGAGCTTGGCGAGGGACACCCGCTGCTCGGACGCCGCATGCCGGATCTCGACCTCGTCACAGCGAACGGCCCACGGCGCGTCTTCACGCTGCTGCACGCGGCGCGGCCCCTTCTGCTCAACCTCGGTGAGCCCGGCGGCTTCGAGCTCGCTCCCTGGGCAGATCGGGTGAGCATCGTCGATGCACAATACGGTGGCCCCTGGGAATTGCCTGTCCTCGGGGCGGTCACCGCGCCCGCCGCCGTGTTGATTCGGCCCGACGGCCATGTGGCCTGGGTGGGAGACCGGACCCAGCTCGGGCTCACGGACGCGCTCACCCAGTGGTTCGGGCCGCCCCGAGCTGGGAGACAGGATTCGAACCTGTCTCCCCTGCCCTGACGCCCGGGCTCAGTTCGCCCCGGCCGCGGAGCCGATGGGCTTGAGCTCGGGAGCCGGAGACTCCGTCAGCTCCACCGCCAGCGCGTCAACACCGTGGTAGCCCTTGGCGCTCACCTCGCCACCCCGGTAGAGCGCCCAGCCCTGGAGCTGGCCCGGCATGAAGGTGCGCGTCATGTGCCACAGCTGCGGGCCACTGTTGGCCAGGTACAGGTAGAGCGTCCGCTTCGCGTTCCACGGGTTGGGCAGCGCCACCGCGAGCCCGTCATCCGAGCGGCCGTACGTCTTCCCCTGCCAGCGGAAGTACCGGCGGCCGATCTCCACCGGCAGCTTCTTCTCCGCCGCCAGCCGCGCCACCAGCCCGTTGTCCTCGGCGCCTCCGAGCACGAACAGATCCCGGCTCGCCAGCTCCTGGTCCGTCACCTCGGCGTCCGGCTTCAGCGGCGCGAGCACGTCCATGAAGGCATCCGCGACGATGTCACGGAAGTTGAGCGTCAGCGTGCGATCCGCCTCCACCCCCCGCGCCGTGCCGTGGACGAAGAGCAGCTGGCTGAAATCATCCATCGCGTTGGACAGCACCTGGAAGTGCTCGCGCGGCACGGGGATGTCATTCGTCGTGTTGAACACCACGCGCACCGGCTGCTCGGCCACGTGGAAGGTGAAGGTGTCGCTCGCGCCCTTCACCTCCACGCGCTCCAGCGTCGAGCCCTTCGCGGTGAACAGCTCCACGGTGGTGAGGAAGTGGTAGGGCTTGCCTCCCTGCTCCACCTTCACCGTCACGTCATACCCGTCCTTTGCCTTCGTGCTGCTGGCGCGGATGCGAGGCTCGGGCAGGCCGCCGCGCTCCACCCACTGCGCGATGAAGGGCGAGAGGTCCTTCCCCGCGGCCTCGGACGCGGTGCGCACGAACTCCGCGGTGGTGATGTTCTTGTTGGCGTAGCGCGCGTGCACGGCGCCCATCACCTTGGAGAAGGCCTTGTTGCCCAGCAGCAGGCGCAGCTGGTGCAGCAGGAAGGTGCCCTTGAGGCGGGGGATGGCATACGTGCCATAGCGGTTGTACGAGGTGCGCGCGGCCGCGGGCACCACATCCCCCTCGCGCGAGGAGAGGTACAGGTAGCGGGTGTTGAGGTCCGCCAGGGCGTCGCGCTGCTGCTCGAAGGCCTTGTCCGCCGAGTCCGGCAGCTTGTTGAGCAGGTTCCAGTAGGCGGCGGTGCCGCTCACGAGCCAGTTCTCGCCGTCGGTGGCGGGGAACACGGTGTTGGCCCACAGCAGCTTCTTGTCGAAGCCCAGGGACTCCTTGACCTTCGACGTATCACGCTTGGAGGCAGGGGCCTTCTCCTCCCTCAGGGCGCTCGACCTCGCGAGGGCCTCCTTCAGCTTGTCCGCGACGAAGATGGGGCTGAAGGTGGTGTAGCCGAGCGTCAGGTGGGGCGTGGCGCCGGGCAGGTCCTGGATCCACCGGCCGCCCACCATCTTCTCGCGCAGGGTCGTCTTGCCGTAGTGGGCGATGAACACGAGCTTGCCGGCCATCTCGCCGGTGGTGAGCTTGGCGTCACAGGCGTGGGGCCGGTTGATGGGGCTGGAGGCCATCATGCGGATGGCGTTCTCCAGATCGATACCGCCCTTGCCGTAGCGCTCGAAGTACTCCTGGAAGGCGATGTCCCGGTTCCACGTGTTGAAGGCCAGGTCCACCGGGGCGTTCTGGGGGTTGGGCAGGTATTCCTTGCGCACCTCCAGGTCGCGGTTGTTGTTGTTGGCCCAGATGAAGTCCTTGAGGTTGCCCGGGGTATTGCCCGTCTTGCCCGCGCCCCCCGTACGCCACAGCTTCGTCTTCTTCGTGCCGAGCGTGAAGCACGCCCCCTCGCCCGTCTTGGCGTCCGCGAGCGTCCAGTCATTGGAATAGAGGCCGTTGTTGCGCTCCTTGAGGATGCGGGCCACGTCGTCGATCGAGTTGGCGTACTGGGCCGCCCGGCGGATGCGGTTGCTCTGCGGCGTGCCCTCGGGATCGAAGGGCGTCTGGCCCACCGTGGTCTCGCCGATGACGATGCCCGCGTCGTTGATGAACCAGTCCGCGCCGCTGTGGATGCCACCCGGGAAGGTCTGCATCACGAAGCGGTGGCCCCGCGTGGGCTGCACGTCGGCGATCACGTCCCAGTGCACGCCCGTGTAGCCGTTCCACATGAAGATCTGCCCCATGACGAACTGGCCATCCTTCGTCGCGGACTTCGTGGCCACGAAGGACGAGCAGTGGTCCCCCTCTCCCGCCCGCGCCGTCTCGTCCTCGGCCTTCATGAAGACGCGGCCGGACAGGGACGTGGCGCTCACGCGGTTGGCGTCCTCGAGCTGCCCCAGGTCCACCACCGAGTTGAGGGCCGCCACGTCGAGCAGATCCACCTCGCGATCCTTGAACTTCACGCCGGCCTTGGTGACGCCGTCGGCGATGCCCTTCATCTCCTCGAGGTACTCGGGATCGTACTTGCGCAGGAAGAGCGAGTCGGTGAGCAGCCGCACCTGGCTCCAGCCGTTCACCGCGTCCTGGCGGTTCTTCTGGATGCCCACCTTCTCCATGTAGCGGACGATGTCGTCGGCCAGGAGCTCGCCGTACTGCTGGCCGCGCTCGTAGGGCTCGCCCTCGATGTGGACGTACTTCCAGCCGCCGTCGTCATAGCGGAAGCCCTTGCCGGCCCAGCGCACCGACTCCAGCGGGAGGTAGGCGGTGATGTCATCCACCTCCTCGAGGCGCACGTCATCCACCCAGGCGGTGCCGGTGGCCTTGCCGTTGCGGCCCAGGTGCAGCTGCACGCGATCCGTGCCCTGGATGGCGAAGAAGAGCACCGAGACCCGGCCGTCCTGCTCCGCGCCCAGGGTGGGCGAGCAGTTGGTGAAGGGGAAGCTCTTCATGGACAGGCAGGCCCCGAGCGCCGTCGGGTAGCGCGCCTGGGGATCCGCCTGCACGCCGCGGGTGCGCACCCACGCGCTGAGGCGGTAGAGGCGGCCCACCTGCAGCTTCACGGGCTCGGACTGCACGGTGGTCTCGGCGCCGGAGGCCGGGTTCTCGATGACGAGCCCCCGCGCGCCCTCGGCCTTGCCCTCGGGGCTGGAGGCCACCCTGCCCCCGCCCGTCACACTCCAGCCGGTGGGCTGGCCCGAGGCGGCCTGCGCCTCGAAGCCGGCGTTGGTCACGGGCACCTGCGCGGCCCCCGAGGAGGGCGCGTGGAGCGCTCCGGCGGTGAACAGCAGGGCGCCGGTGAATCGCGAAATCATACGGAGAGGGGTCATGTCCTTCCCGGAGGAGATGGAGGAACGCTGCGGGGCTGCCTACTTCGCCCACTCCACCCCTGGGGCGTCAACCCGCGCCTCGGAGCCATCGGCTGACGCGACAGGTCATCACCGGTGGGCTCGAAGTGCCTGATTTGACTGGGAGAGCAAGGGAGCGAGCAGGCCACGAAAGGCGGAACGAACGCCCTGCCCCGCGTCAAATTCCCGAGCGGTGCCTGCCTGGAATCCGAGCCAGCCTCAACCCTTTACTTTGGCGCGGAAGAATTTCGGTCCATGCTCCGCGCCGAGTGCGTTCTACATCCTGGATCATCCTGTTGCTGTGCGCCGGCTGCACCGCGCACGTTGCTCCCACCGTCTCTCCGTCGAAGGCGACGGCCCCGGTGCAGGAGGCGTCGACGTCTCCTGCCCAGGCGGCCGTCCAGCCCGCCCTGGCGCCGGCTGCTTCACAGGGAGCCGCCCCACCGTCATCGGAGCCCCCGCCGGAAGCCGTGACGCAGGTCGTCGAGCACAATGACGCGGCGCTCGCGGCCGCCGAGTCCTCCACCGAGGGTGAAGAGGCCGCCGCCGACGACGAGGAGCTGGCGGGCACCCCCGACGCGGACGAGGGCGAGGCCGAGGAGGCGACGGACGCGAACGGCGTGGTCCCCAACGGGCCGCTCTACACCGCGGAGCTGTCGGACGAGGAGCTGACGGCGATGTGGAAGAAGGATCCGGCCGCGCTGGGCTCCATCTCGGTGGGGTTCGTGGAGAGCGGCCGCATGGTGAACGCCGTGCGCGTGCCGCAGCCGGAGAACAATGACTGGATCGTGGTCTCGCCCGAGCTGGCGTGGGCCACGAAGGAGACGGTGGACTACCTGTCCACGGCCATCCGCGAGGTGCGCGCCCAGTACCCGAAGGCGCCGCCGCTGCGCGTCAATCAGCTCAGCTCGCGCGAGGGCGGCTACCTGCGCCCGCACAAGAGCCACCAGAACGGCCGGGACGTGGACCTGGGCTTCTACTACCCCACCGCCGAGCCCGTGCGCGTGCGCGCGCGCGAGAATCACATCGATCTCGAGCTGAACTGGGCCCTGCTCAAGTCGCTCGCCATCCACACGGACGTGCAGATGATCCTCGTGGACAAGCGCGTGCAGAAGGTCCTGTACGACTACGCGCTGCGCAAGGGCGAGAGCAAGGAGTGGCTGGACTCGCTCTTCAACTCCGGAGCGAGGTCGCTGGTGAAGCACGCACGTGGGCACCGCGATCACTTCCACGTGCGCTTCTTCAACCCGCGCGCCCAGGAGCTGGGCCGCCGCGTGGCCCCGCTGCTCGCGCTGCAGCCGGACAAGAACATCCAGATGCACCGCGTGCGCTCGGGCGACACGGTGGGTGGCATCGCCCTGCGCTACGGCTCCAGCATCAACGCCATCAAGAAGGCCAACCGGATGCGCGGCGTGTTCCTGCGCATCGGCCAGGTGCTCGCGGTGCCCCTGCGGGGCCCCTGCACCCGCTGCCCCGTTCCTCCGCCCCTGGTCGTTCCGCCGCGCCGGATGCCCCCCGGCTTGGAGGAGCAGGCGCCCGCCGTGGCCACGAAGCAGGCTCCCGCCGCTCCGGCGGAGCCGGCCGTGGCCGCGCAGGCGGAGAGCACGGGTGGAAGCGCCCCGGCGAGCACGGACACGGCCGTCGAGACGCAGCCGCAGGCGCCCGCGCAGGAGCCCTCGGTGCAGGGCTCTCCGGCGAACACCTCGGCGGCGATCATGCAGATGGGCCCCGCGGCATCGCGGTAGGCCCGTGTTCGTCCCCTCTCCCTCTGGGAGAGGGTCAGGGTGAGGGTCTCCCCGCCCCTCACTACATGTTGCGCCGGTACTGCCCGCCCACCTCGTACAGCGCGCGGGAGATCTGCCCCAGCGTGCAGACCTTACAAGCGTCCATCAGCGCGGCGAAGATGTTCCCGTTGTCGAGCGCGGCGCGCTTCACGGCCTTCAACGCCTCGGGAGCGGTCGCCTCGTTGCGCTTCCAGAAGGCGTCGCGCGAGCTGATGGCGTAGTCCTTCTCCTCCTTCGTGGCGCGGATGACCTCCGGCGGGATGATCGTCGGAGAGCCCTTGGGATCCAGGAAGGTGTTCACGCCGATGATGGGCAGCGTCCCATCGTGCTTGAGCGTCTCGTAGTAGAGCGACTCCTCCTGGATCTTCGAGCGCTGGTACATGCGCTCCATGGCCCCGAGGACGCCACCGCGCTCGGAGATGGAGCGGAACTCGGTCAGCACGGCGGCCTCGACCAGGTCCGTCAGCTCCTCGACGATGAAGGAGCCCTGGTTCGGGTTCTCGTTCTTGGAGAGCCCGAACTCCTTGTTGATGACGAGCTGGATGGCGAGGGCCCGGCGCACGCTCTCCTCGGTGGGCGTGGTGATGGCCTCGTCGTAGGCGTTGGTGTGCAGCGAGTTGCAGTTGTCGTTGAGCGCCAGCAGGGCCTGCAACGTGGTGCGGATGTCGTTGAAGGCGATCTCCTGGGCGTGGAGGCTCCGGCCAGAAGTCTGGATGTGGTACTTGAGCTTCTGCGAGCGCTCGTTGCCGCCGTACTTGTCGCGCATGGCCTTGGCCCAGATGCGCCGCGCCACGCGCCCGAGCACCGTGTACTCGGGGTCCATGCCGTTGGAGAAGAAGAACGACAGGTTGGGCGCGAAGTCGTCGATGTGCATGCCTCGCGAGAGGTAGTACTCGACGAAGGTGAAGCCGTTGGCCAGGGTGAAGGCCAGCTGGGAGATGGGGTTCGCCCCCGCCTCGGCGATGTGGTAGCCCGAGATGGACACCGAGTAGAAGTTGCGGACCTTCTTGTCGATGAAGTACTGCTGGATGTCGCCCATCAGCCGCAGGGCGAACTCCGTGGAGAAGATGCAGGTGTTCTGCGCCTGATCCTCCTTGAGGATGTCCGCCTGCACGGTGCCGCGCACGGCCTGCAGCGTGGAGGCGCGGATCTTCTCGTAGGTCTCCCGGGGAAGCACCTCGTCACCGGACACGCCGAGCAGCAGCAGACCCAGGCCGTCGTTGCCCTGGGGCAGCTCGCCCTGGTAGCGCGGCCGGGGAATCCCGCGGCGCTGGTAGAGCTCGGTGATCTTCTTCTCCACCTGCTCGGTCTGGCCCTGGGCGCGGATCCACTTCTCGCACTGCTGATCCACCGCGGCGTTCAGGAAGAAGCCGAGCAGCATCGGCGCCGGACCGTTGATGGTCATCGACACCGAGGTGGACGGATCCGCGAGATCGAAGCCCGAGTAGAGCTTCTTCGCGTCGTCCACGTTGGCGATGGACACACCGGAGTTGCCCACCTTGCCGTAGATGTCCGGGCGGTGGTCCGGGTCCTCACCGTAGAGCGTGACCGAGTCGAACGCCGTGGACAGGCGCTTGGCGGGCAGCCCGCGCGAGACGTAGTGGAAGCGCTTGTTGGTGCGCTCCGGGCCACCCTCCCCCGCGAACATGCGCGCGGGGTCCTCGTTCTCACGCTTGAGCGGGAAGACGCCCGCGGTGAACGGGAAGGCGCCCGGCGCGTTCTCACGCAGCAGCCAGGTGAGGACGTCGCCCCAGTCCTCGTACTTCGGCAGGGCGATCTTGGGGATGCGCAGGTGCGAGAGCGACTCGGTGAAGAGATCGATCTCGATGACCTTGTCGCGCACCTGGTACTGGTACTTGGACGCGGCGTAGCGGCGCTTCGTGGCCGGCCACTCGTCCAGCAGCCGCTTGCACTCGGGGTGCAGGCGCGACTCCAGGTCCTGGTAGAGCCCCGCCAGATCGGCGAGGTAGGCCGGCTCGCCCTCGACGCGCTGGGTGACGTGCACCACGTCCGAGGCGTCCCGGGGCTCGACGATCTCCAGCCGCGTCTTGCCCACGTTGGCGCGCAGCGCCTCGATGGTGCCGTGCAGCTGGTACATGCGCCGGGCGATGGCGGCCTGGGCGCGGACGAACTTGTCGTAGGCCTCGCAGGTCTCGACGATCTCCGCGAGGTACCGGGTGCGCTCGGGCGGGATGATCCACTTCTTCTCGCTCATCCCCGGGGTGATCTCCTGGTGCGACTGGAGCGAAGCCCCGGTCTTCCGGACGAGCGTGTCCATGATGGCCCGGTACAGCTGGTTCATGCCCGGGTCATTGAACTGCGAGGCGATGGTGCCGTAGACGGGCAGCGCCTCGTCCGGCGTGGAGAAGGCGTTGTGGTTGCGCTTCCACTGCTTGCGCACGTCCCGCAGCGCGTCCAGCGAGCCGCGCTTGTCGAACTTGTTGATGGCGATCACGTCCGCGAAGTCGAGCATGTCGATCTTCTCGAGCTGCGTCGCCGCGCCGTACTCGGCCGTCATCACGTAGAGCGAGACGTCCGAGTGCTCGGTGATCTCCGTGTCGGACTGGCCGATGCCGGACGTCTCCACCACGATGAGATCGAACCCGGCGGCCTTGCAGATCTCGATCGACTCGCCGACGTGCTTGGACATGGCGAGGTTGCTCTGGCGCGTGGCCATGGAGCGCATGTACACGCGCGAGTTGTCGATCGCGTTCATGCGGATGCGGTCGCCGAGCAGCGCGCCGCCGGACTTGCGCTTGGACGGATCGATGGAGAGCACCGCGAGCGTCTTGTCGGGGAAGTCCGCGAGGAAGCGGCGGACCAGCTCGTCCACGAGGCTCGACTTGCCCGCGCCACCGGTGCCGGTGATGCCGAGCACGGGGACGCGCGGGGTGTTGGCGTTGAGCTTCCCGAGCGCCTCGCGGAGCGCGTCCCCCGCGGAGGCGAAGTTCTCCGCGATGGTGATGAGCGAGGCGACCTTGGACGGCTCGCGCTGGGGCAGCGAGGACAGCACGGGCGCGAACTCCGGGGTGCGCTTCTCGAAGTCGCACTTGGAGATGAGGTCGTCGATCATCCCCTGCAGGCCGAGCGCGCGGCCGTCGTCCGGCGAGTAGATGCGCGTGACGCCGTAGCGGTGGAGCTCCTCGATCTCGGTGGGGAGGATGGTGCCGCCGCCGCCGCCGAACACCTTGATGTTCGCGCCGCGCTCGCGCAGCAGATCGATCATGTACTTGAAGAACTCGACATGGCCGCCCTGGTACGAGGTGATGGCGATGCCCTGGGCGTCCTCCTGGATGGCGCAGTCGACGATCTCCGCCACGGAGCGGTTGTGCCCCAGGTGGATGATCTCCGCGCCCGAGGCCTGCATGAGCCGGCGCATCACGTTGATGGCGGCGTCATGCCCGTCGAAGAGCGAAGCGGCCGTCACGATGCGCACGTGGTGCCGGGGCTTGTAGGGCGTGGGGATGGGGTTGGGTTGGGGGTTTCGCATGTGGAATGTCAGGTGGTGGCCCGGCGGTTCGCCTTCTTCTCGCGCTCGCCCAGGGCCGCTTGGAGGAACTTGCCCGCGAGCTTCCGGCCGATGAGCTCCTGGGCGACCATGCCGGCCTCGACGAGCTTGTCGAGCTGGATGCCCGTCTGCACGCCCATGCCATGGAGCATGTAGACGAGGTCCTCGGTGGCCAGGTTTCCCGCCGCGCCCGGCGCGTAGGGGCATCCGCCCAGTCCGCCGATGCTCGCGTCGAAGGTCGTCACGCCCAGCTGCAGGCCCACCAGCGCGTTGGCCAGGGCGGTGCCGCGGGTGTCGTGCAGGTGCAGCGCCAGCTTCTCCACCGGCACGTGCTCGAGCAGCGCGTTGAGCAGGGTCTCCGTCTGCCGCGGCGTCCCCACCCCGATCGTGTCGCCGAGGCTGAGCTGGTAGATGCCGCCGTCCACCAGGGCGCGGCTGATCTCCACCACGCGGGAGACGGGCACCTCGCCCTCGTAGGGGCAGCCCCACACCGTGGACAGGTAGCCGCGCACCCGCAGGCCCGCCTTCAGCGCGGCCTCGGTGGTCTGCCGCGCCTCGGCCACCGCCTCGGCGATGGTCTTGTTGATGTTCTTCTTCGAGTGGGCCTCGGACGCGGAGATGAAGACGGCCGCCTCCTCCAGGCCCGCCTCCTTGGCGCGCGTCAGGCCCTTGAGGTTGGGCACCAGCGCCGAGAAGGTGACGCCCTCGCGCCGCCCCACCAGACGCAGCAGTTCCTCCGCGTCGGCGAGCTGCGGAATCCACTTGGGTGACACGAAGGACGTCACCTCGATGCGCTTCTCCCCCGCCGCGATCAACGCCTCGATGAGGCGTGCCTTGTCGCGCGTGGGCAGGGTGCGCAATTCGTTCTGCAAGCCGTCCCGAGGCCCCACCTCGTAGACGTCCACCTTCTCCGGCAGGTTGCCGAGCCCGGTCACGCGCGGGCGGCGTTTTTCATTCGAGTCCACTGGACGATGTCCCGCGTCGAGCTTCCGCTCATGTCGAGCTTCCACTCCTGAAATTCACCGTTTCGGATCCCGGGTGCAACCGCAGCCGGGCGCCCACGATCAGATCCACCGATGTGTCCGAGGGCCGCTCCTCCTCCAACCCGCCGTGCACCCAGCACACCGAAAAACCCGTCGCTTCCAACAGCCGCGTCAGATCCGCAAGAGGATAGTAACGAATGGCATAGTGGCCCGACAGAACACGTCCGTCCGGCATCGTGAGCCTCCTCGTGGCCTCGTCGCGGCCACGCACCGCGTCGAACCGGCTCCGCTCCTCGAGCAGGCTACCGTCCGGCAACCGGGTAGAGAAGGAAGCCTCCGGTTGTGACGCGAGCCGATCGTACGGCACGGTGTGCAGCACCAGGAGGCCACCGGGCCGCAGGCACCTCGCCACCTCGCGCAGCAGCGCCTCGTGCTCCTCGTCCGAGAAGACGAAGAGCGTCGAGTACCAGGCATACGCGCCCGCCAGCGAGCCCGTCCGGAATGGAAGGGAGCGGAGGTCCGCTCGCACCGCTGGAAACCCAGGCAGCCGCTCCTGGAGGGACAGGGCATCCAGCTCCAGGCCGAGCACCCGATCCGCCAGCGGCCCCCGGGCATTCAGACGCGCGGCATGGCGGCCATGACCACAGCCCAGGTCCACCACCGGCCCGGGCACTTCGAGCTGCTCGAAGCGCCTCGCGAGGTACGCCACCTCCTTCGCCGTCGTCTCCTCGGAAAGGAACGGCAGTGTGGAGCGGAGGTAGAGTTCGCCGAAGAAGCTCACGGTGTGGCGCGGGGGTGTAACACCCGGGTGTAGGGGTCGCAAGCCACCCGGCCTCTGGGAGACCAGGCGTCAGCGGGCCCGAGCCAGCCCCACCTTCAACCGGCGCACCGCTTCATCCAGTACCGCTTCCGTCTTGCAGAAGGCGAAGCGCGCCATCCCCTGCCCCAACTGCTTGTGCTCGGGACTGTAGAAAACACTCGGAGGGATGGCCGCTACTCCCACCTCCGTCACGAGGTGCCGGCAGAAGGCCACGTCGTCCGCGAAGCCCCTGTCCGAGATGTCCGCGATGATGAAGTAGCTGCCCTCGGGCGCGTACGCCTTCAGCCCCGCCTCCGCGAGCCCCGTCAGCAGCCGATCCCTCTTGGCCAGGTACATGGCGCCCAGCTCCTGGAAGTACGAGTCCGGGAGCCGCAGCGCCGCCGCCGAGGCCGCCTGCAGGGGCGAGGCCGTGGCGAACGTGACGAACTGGTGCGCGCGCTGCACCGCGTCACGCAGGGGTGGCGGAGCGATGATCCATCCGATCTTCCACCCGGTGAGGCTGAACGACTTGCCGGCGCTGCTCACCGTGAGCGTCCGGTCCGCCAGCGAGGGCACCGTGGCGGGCCGCACATGACGCGCCGGGCCGAAGAGGATGTGCTCATACACCTCGTCCGAGAGCACCTTCACCTCGTGTTCAGCGCACAGGCCGCCGAGGAACTCGAGCTCCTCGCGGGTGAACACCTTGCCGGTGGGGTTGTGGGGCGAGTTGAGGACGAGCAGCCGCGTACGGGGACCGAAGGCCGCGCGCACCTCGTCGCGATCGAACCACCACGTGGCGTGCGAGCCGTCCGGCGGGCGCAGCGGCACGTAGCGCGCCTTCGCTCCGATGAAGCCGACGTTGGCGTCGTACGAGTCGTAGAAGGGCTCGAAGAGGACCACCTCGTCGCCCGGGTCCACCAGGCCCAGCATCACGCAGAGGATGGCCTCGGTGGCACCGCTGGTGACGGTCACCATGGTGTCCGGATCGATGCCGGTGTGTCCGTGGAAGCGCGCGCCGTGCTCGGCGATGGCCACGCGCAGGTCACGCAGACCGGGGCTGGGGGCGTACTGGTTCACCCCGTCGGTGATGGCCTTGCGAGCGGCCTCCTTCACGGCCTCGGGCCCGTCGAAGTCAGGGAAGCCCTGCCCCAGGTTCATGGCCCCGTGTTCGAGGGCCAGCGCGCTGAACTCGGAGAAGACGGTGGTACCGAGATGGGCCACGCGGCCCGCGAGGATCTGCCTGCTCATGCATACGCTCCCTTGTTCAGGGGCGCACGATAGCGTCCATCGTCACCGGGCGCGCCACGGGATCGCGCCGGGCGAACGTCCGGCCCCACCCTACGGCCAGGCCCACCACCACCGCCACCAGCGGCACGGCGCACAGCAGGTCCGTGGCGTAGTGGAAGCGGCCCACCAGGGTGGCGGCGATGAGCAACAGGCCGGGCACCAACGTCACCCGGAAGTAACGCGGCGCGAAACGCCAGGAGTACACGAACACCAGCAGCGTGGTCCCCGTGTGGCCCGAGGGGAAGCAGTCCTGCGCGAACCTCGGCAGGCGCATCACCGAGTCCAGGAAGGCCGTCACCCACACACCCTGGAGCGGCTGGTCGAAGGCGAAGGAGAGGAAGTAGCGCGGGCCGATGGCGGGCACCAGCGCGTAGAACAGGTAGTTGAAGGTGAAGAAGAGGCTGAGCGCGAGCAGGTACTCGTCGAAGGCGTCGTGGCGGCCGGCGAAGTACAGCACCACGCCCAGCATCAACGGCCAGATGAAGTGGCCGTAGTAGCAGATCATCAGGATGTCGGTGAGCCAGGGCGGCACGAGCTGCCCGAGCACCACCGAGGCCTGGGCCCCGAACAGCCGCTGATCCATGGCGACGAGCTGGGCATCCCGCAGCACCGGGGTGACGGCGGTCACCAGGGGACTGAGCACCTCGTGACTGAGGCCGAGCACCGGCAGCAGCCAGAAGTTGGCCAAGAAGGCCAGCAGCCGGTGCTGGGGGAAGTAGGACTCCAGGGTGCGCAGGACCAGGGGCCCGAGCGCGAAGACGGCGAAGTAGACGATGGACTTCGTAGAGCCGGGGGCCCAGCGGGCCGGGCCCAGGAGCGTCAGAGCGGCGAACGAGCAGGAGACGATCATGACGACGTCGACTGCTCGCAGGTGGACGTTCCGGACGCCCGCTCGGGCGCGCTCATACGAGGTCCAAGCGTTCACGCAGACTTACGCTCCCCCGGTTCGCCGGTGGGTTCCTTCACCGCGATGTCCAGGCTCCGAATCATGCCCCCATCCCTCTTGCGGTTCTTCCAGCGCTCCAGCAAGGCGAGCATCGCCGGGAAGAAAACCGTCGTACCCAGGAAGGTGCACATCACCCCCAGAAGTGCAATCTGTCCGATGGAGCGCAGTCCGGCGTGATGTGAAATCAACAGAGCGCCGTAGCCGGCCGCGTTGGACAGCGTGGCCACCACCGCCGCGAAGCCCGTGTGGCGCACCACGTGGCCGAGGGAGCCGGGGCCCTCTTCCTCATACCGGTGGAAGAGGTGCACCGAGTTGTCCACGGCGATGGCGAGCAGGTTGGGGAGCACCACGGCGTTGATGAAGTTCAGCTGCACGTCGAAGAGGTACATGCCTCCGGCCAGGCAGAGCATGCCCAGGAACAGAGGGCCGGCCACCAGGCAGGCTCGCTTGAAGCTGCGCAGGCTGAGGAGGATCGTCAAGAAGACCACCGCCGCGGCCGACCAGAGGATGAAGGGGCCATCCGCGCGCACCATGGAGAAGATGCGGGCGGCGATCCGATTGCTATCCAACACCGCGAGGTCCACGCCCCGGGCCTTGGCCCCGGCGATGACCTCGTCGAGCTGCGCGGCCCACGCCGACAGCTCCCGCGTGTCGTGGTTGGACACCGAGGGGAACAGCAGCAGGAACATGCCCTTGCCGTCCTGCGCCTCGAAGCGGCGACGCACCTCGAGGGGCAGCTGCGCCTCCCCGTAGGGCTGGGCCTCCAGCATCTTCCTCACGTTCTCCAGGCGAGGATCCTTCTGGGCCTCCTCGGGCAGCCGCTCCAGCGTGGCGCGCAGCGCGGCCAGCTGCTCCTGGTGCCCCGGCACGTCCTGGGGCAGCAGCTCGTTGAGCGAGGCGTACTGCTTGAAGGTGGACCCGGCGCCGTGGCGCGTCTTCACCTCGGTGATGACGTCCTCGACCACCTGGGCCTGCTCGAGGTCGTCCACCAGGAGGATGGCCGGGTTGAGGTGCGTGCCGAGCTGCTCGCTGATGTGGTCATCGAGCACGACCGAGGGCGACTCGCCCCGGAGCTTGCGCATGTTCGTCTCGAAGCCGATGCGCGGCAGCACGTAGACGGAGTACGCCGCGAAGCCGAGCACCGCCACCAGCAGGCCCGCGATGACGGCCGTGGGCCAGGGCTTGTGGGGCTTGGACGGCACCTGCCGCGCCGGAGCCTCGGGTGCGTGGACCCCGGCCGGCTTGCGCCCCAGGCGCAGGCGCTCGCCGATCACCAGCAGCGCCGGACCCAGCCCGTACGCCACCAGCACGGCCAGGAGCACGCCCACGCCGGCCAGCAGGCCGAACTGCTTGAAGGCCTCGAACTGGGCGAACACGAGCACGAAGAAGGCCGCCGCGTTCGTCAACGCCGAGGTGAGCGCTCCGGCGAAGGTGCCGCGCACGGCCTCGCCCAGCGCCTCGGCGGCCGGGTGCTCGCGCCGCTCCTCCCAGTAGCGCATGGCCAGGTGGATGCCGTACTCCAGGCCCAGGCCGATGAGGATGGCCACCAGGAAGCCCGTGACGATGTTGAGGTGGCCGATGGCCAGCTCCGCGAAGGCGAACGTCAGCGACACGCCGAAGATGACGGGCACGCCCACCACCGCCAGCGCCCACAGCCGCCGCGTGGCCAGCAGGATGATGCCCACCGCCATCACCGCCGAGAGGATGGCGGCGCGCGACAGATCCCTGCGCATCACCACGTCCTCCTCGATGCGGGCCTGGAAGGCGCCGGCGTAGTCCAGCGTCACCCCGGGGTAGCCCTGGACCACCTCGTTGGACACGCGCTGCACGTCATCCACCAGCTTCTGCGCGAAGACGATGTCGCCCGCGGTGCCGCCCGGCTTCACCATCAGGTACACCTCGGAGCCGTCCGCGTTGCCGAGGTACTCGCGCATGGGCGTGTCCGGGCTGTACTTCTTGACGATGGCGTCGAAGTCCGGCGGCGCGTCCGCCTCGTCGAGCAGATCCACCGCGATGGCCTGCTGCTTCTCGTAGCGCAGCCGCGCGTCCACGTCCGCGCGCAGCTCCTGGAGCTTCTCGGTGGGCATCAGCAGCAGGCCGCGCTCCTCGAAGAAGCCCACGTCGAAGTGGTTCTCCACGTAGCGCACCTCGGGAAGCGTCTCGAGCTTCCGGGACAGCGCGTTGGAGAGCTCCCGCAGCTTCTCGGGCGCGGCGCCGCGCGCGCGCACCACCAGGTAGCCGTCACCGCCGGCCTTCTGGGCCACCCGGTTCAGGTCCTGCACCTCGCGGGTCTCGCTGGGCAGCAGCTCCACGAAGGAGCCACGGAAGTCCAGCCGTCCAGCCAGCAGCGCGCCACCGAGCGCCAGCACCGTGAAGGCCAGCAACACCCGCCAGGGCCGGGCGAGCGTTCCCCGGATGAAGGCCTCGGACCCACGCCGTCGAAGAGAGTCAGCCACGCGTATCCCCAGTCGCCAGTCGAAGGAGGCTCGCCAGAAAGCAGACTTCCCGCCCCCTGTCACGGCCTCAGCGAATCTGGGAACGAACACCCCCCGGCCTGGAAGCCTTCCACCCCGTGTGTGGAAGCCATCCGTGTGACATCTCCCCTCTGAACCAGGGCACCTGAGTCCCGGTTGTGCAACCGGTTGCGCACCCGTCCGCCCCTCGACGGGAATATCCCCAGGTGTCAACCCCTACCCGAGGATTCCCAGTGAACCCCGGGGCTCGCGGGCCACCGTCCGTGTCTTGACACCCGGAGGGTGACTCAATAATGACGGCGACTCCAAGCCCCCCGAGGAGGAGGACGCGCGCTTGTGGTGCCCCGGGTCGGAGAGAACACCGCGAGAAGCGCGCCCTGGAGATCCGCGGAGGCGGATCTTCCCCACGAGAGAAGAGCGCCATGAGTGACGTTTTCGAGAAGTGCCGGAGCTGGAAGGACTACCGCATCGCCAAGGCCACGGGTCTCTATCCGTACTACCGGGCGATCGAGGAGTCGTACGGTGCCACCGAGGTCCAGATCGAAGGCCGCCGTATCATCATGGTGGGCTCGAACAACTACCTGGGCCTGAGCGCGGACCCTCGGGTGAAGGAAGCGGCCATCAAGGCGGTGGAGCGCTACGGCACCACGTGCTCCGGCTCGCGTCTGCTCAACGGCACCCTGGCGCTGCACGAGGAGCTGGAGCAGCGGCTGGCGAAGTTCCTCAACCGCGAGGCCGCGGTGGTCATCTCCACCGGCTTCCAGACGAACCTGGCGCTCTCCTCCATCCTGGGCCGTCACGACATCGTCTTCGCGGACCGGCAGAACCACGCCTCGCTGGTGGATGGCATCCGCCTGTCCTTCGCCACCGAGCGCAAGTACCGTCACAACGACCTGGAGCACCTCGAGCAGCTGCTGCAGCAGGCCGCCGAGAAGGAGCCCAAGGCCGGGAAGATCATCATCACCGACGGCGTGTTCTCCATGGAGGGCGACCTCTGCGACCTGCCCCGCATCGTGGAGCTGGCGCAGAAGTACGGCGCGCGGGTGATGACGGATGATGCGCACGCCATGGGCGTGCTGGGCGAGAAGGGCCGCGGCACCTCGGAGTACTTCGGGCTGGAGAAGGAGACGGACCTCGTCATGGGGACGTTCTCCAAGAGCTTCGCCTCGCTGGGCGGCGTGCTCTCGGGCCCCTCGGACGTCATCAACTACATCCGCCACAAGTCGCGCTCGGTCATCTTCTCCGCGTCCATGACGCCGGCCGCCGTGGCCTCGGCGCTCAAGGCGCTGGAGATCATCGAGGCCGAGCCGCAGCGGCGCGCGCGCCTGCTGGACATCGCCGAGAAGATGCACAACGGCTTCCGCGCCATGGGCTTCGACACGGGCGTGTCGGTGACGCCGGTGGTGCCGGTGCACATTGGCGATCAGGTGAAGTGCTTCCGCTTCTGGCGGGCCCTGCACGAGGCGGGCGTGTTCGCCAACCCGGTGATTCCGCCCGCGGTGGAGGCGGGGCACGCCCTCATCCGCACCAGCTACATGGCCACGCACACGGACGAGCAGCTGGACCGGGTGCTCGACATCTTCGAGCAGATTGGCAAGAAGCTGGACGTCATCCCCCAGACGCGGCCCTCCACGTACACCCCGGTGCAGATCGCCCGCCCCGGCACGAGGGTGCGCAACAACAAGGCCTCCGAGAAGTGGGCCGCCGCCAGCGAGGGCACCCACGGCCACCACGGCTTCACCCTGGATCAGCTCTCGCGCATGTCCTCGCGCGAGGTGGCCGGCAAGCTGTTCGACGCGGTGGAGACGCTCACCTGGCGCGCCGCCAACCTCCAGCCGGAGGACATCCGCAAGCTGGGGCAGATGCCGATGAAGCTCTGGGAGAAGCGCGCCAACATCCCCGGCATGCTGCTGGAGAAGGGCGCCAACTTCTTCATCCGCAACGGGCACGAGGACAGGAGCTAGGACACCACCATGGCCGTCGCCGCCGAGATGCAGAACACCGAATCCAAGCAGCCTCCCCTGCCCGCCGATGTGGAGGTGACTCCCGTCCGGAGCCCGGCGGACCGCACGGCCTTCATCCGCCTCACCTACTCCATCTACGAGGGCGACCCGAACTTCGTGCCGCACCTGGAGATGGAGCGCCGGGACTTCATGGACCCGAAGAAGCACCCCTTCTTCGAGTTCGGCGAGGTGGAGTTCTTCCTCGCCCGCAGGGCCGGGAAGGTGGTGGGGCGCATCGCGGCGGTGAACAACCCCCGCTACAACGAGTTCCACGGCACCAACGTCGGCTTCTTCGGCCTCTTCGAGTGCGTGAATGATGCCGGCGTGGCCCGGGCCCTCTTCGAGAAGGCCGCCGAGTGGCTGCGCGCCAAGGGCTTCGCCTCGGTGATCGGCCCGATGAGCTACTCCACCAACGGCGAGGTGGGCCTGCTCATCGAGGGGTTCAACACCCCGCCGGCCATCATGACGACGTACAACCCGCCCTGGTACGCCGCCCTCCTGGAGGCCAACGGCTTCACCAAGGCCAAGGATCTGTTCGCCTGGGAGCTGTCCTCCTCCACCCCTCCCCCGGAGAAGGTGGCGCGCATCGCGGAGAAGATCCGCCAGCGCGAGGGCGTCACGGTGCGCCCGGTGAACCTCAAGGAGTTCGACGCCGAGGTGGCCCGGGTCAAGACGATGTACAACTCGGCCTGGGAGAAGAACTGGGGCTTCGTCCCGATGACGGAGCACGAGTTCGACCACCTGGCGCGCGACCTCAAGCAGATGGTGCGGCCGGAGCTCGCGCTGGTGGCCGAGGTGAAGGGCCAGCCCGTGGGCTTCGCGCTCACCATCCCCGACGCCAACGAGGCCATCAAGGCCGCCAACGGCCGGCTCACCACCTTCGGCCTGCCCATCGGCCTGGCGAAGCTGCTGCTGGCCTCGCGCCGCATCCGCCGGCTGCGCCTCATCCTCCTGGGCACCGTCGAGGGCTACCGGCGCCGCGGCCTGGACGCCATCCTCTACCTGGACACGCTCAACAAGGCGCGCGAGCTGGGCTACGAGGGCGGGGAGATCTCCTGGACGCTCGAGGACAACCACCTCGTCAACCGCGCCATCGAGTCCATGGGCGGCAAGCAGTCCAAGCGTTACCGCGTCTACGAGAAGGCCCTGTAGAGGGCCCCGTGGACGCGGCCCGGGCGGGCGCTACTCGAGCGACTTCTCGAGCTGCGCCCGCTTGGCCTTCAGGGTGGTCAGCAGGCCGTTGAAGCCCTTGTCGGCCATGATCTTCCGGAACTGGCCCTGGTACGTCTCCAGGAGCGAGATGTCATCGGTGACGATGTCGTAGATGCGCCACTCGTCCTTGCCGGCCGCGCGGAAGAGCTTGTACTGCACGGGCAGCCGGTCGCGGCTCATGATCACCTTGGTGCCCACGGTGGCCTCGTTGCCCTGGATGGACTGCTGGCCGTACTGCACGAGCGCCCTGCCCTGGCTGAGCGCCCTCTGGGCGTAGGAGGCGCGCAGCAGGCCCTGCATCGTCTCCGAGAAGTCCGTGCGCTGGGCGGGCGTCAGCTTGTCCCACGTCTCTCCGAGCGCCCGCTTGGACAACTCACCCCAGTCCACGAAGCGATCCACCGTCTTGGAGAGCTGCTCCGCGGTGCCCCCCTTCGCGGTGATGATCTTCTGGACTTCGGTGTTGCCCGACTTGACGACATCGAGCGGTGCGGGTGCGGCGGTGAGCAGCACGGCGGCAAGCAGGGAAGCGAACATATCTGTGGAACTCCGGGGTGCTGGGAGTGAAGACAGGAGGGATGACACCTGACGGCGCGGACTTATTCACGCCCACTCCGCGCGATCTCCGAGCGTTCGTGTCGCGACGAAGCTACGAATGATCTGCTTGGTACCTGGCGCGCGCCTGTGCAGAATCCGCCCCGCCAAGTCAAGGGGCCTCCCGCCCCCAACTCGAGGAGCACATGGCGTATACCGACCGCGTCAAGCAGATCCTCTCGTGGTACCCGTCCGACAACCCCGGCACGCTGACCAACCTGGCCCGCCTGCTCAACACCGGCACGCTCGCCGGCACCGGCAAGATGGTGATCCTCCCGGTGGACCAGGGCTTCGAGCACGGCCCGGCCCGCTCCTTCGCGCCCAATCCGGCGGGCTATGATCCGGACTATCACATCAACCTGGCCATCGAGTCCGGCTGCAACGCCTACGCCGCGCCCCTGGGCTTCCTGGAGTGCGTGGCCGGCAAGTACGCCGGTGAGATTCCCCTCATCCTCAAGCTCAACAACTCGGACACGCTGGGCAAGCCCGAGCACCCCATGTCCGCCGTCACCGGCTCCGTGAAGGACGCGGTGCGTCTGGGCTGCGTGGCCATCGGCTACACCATCTACCCGGGCTCCGGTTACCGCAACGAGCAGTACGAGGCCCTGCGCGATCTGATCGCCGAGGCCAAGGATCACGGCCTCCCCACCGTGCTGTGGGCCTACCCCCGCGGCAGCATCTCCAAGGAGGGTGAGCAGGCCATCGACGTCATCTCCTACGCCGCGCAGATCAGCGCCCAGCTCGGCGCCCACGTCATCAAGGTCAAGCCGCCCAAGGACTTCCTGGAGCAGGCCGAGGCCAAGAAGGTCTACGAGAAGTTCAACATCCCCACCAAGACCATGTCCGATCGCATCCGCGACGTGGTGAAGTCCGCCTTCAACGGCAAGCGCATCGTCATCTTCTCCGGCGGCGAGTCCAAGACCACCGAGGACCTGCTCGAGGAGATCCGCCAGATCGCCGCCGGCGGCGGCTTCGGCTCCATCATGGGCCGCAACGCCTTCCAGCGGCCCCACGACGAGTCCGTGAAGCTGCTCAAGGACGTGATGACCATCTTCAAGAACGCCAGGTAATTCCACTCGTGGCGGATCCGAGCGGCCGACGTCCTTTTGGACCGGCCGCTCTTTTTCCGTGAGGGTGTACAAACAGGGGGATGAGTCAATAGAGACATCTGGGTATTCTCGGACCTATTACGACTTTTTCCCTCTGAGAGGCTTCCGTCTCTCCTCGAACGGCAATATTTCTCCACGAGATTCCGCGATTGCCTGTATAAAAGTTTTCTGATATTAAAATCCGTAAGAATATCCATGGGGCTTGCTCGACCCCCCAAGCTGCACAGCCCCGGAGGTTCGCTATGCTGACGTTGGTTGCCGCAGTCCAGGATACGATGCCGACGCGCGGAACCTCGGGTGCCACCTCCCCCGTCATGAAAGAGCGGAAGTCTCCACAGGCCGGGCCCCCGGCGGCAGAGCAGCAGCAGTCCGCGTCCCCGTCGCCCGTGGACTTCGTGTCCTGGGCCAAGACGGTGCAGTACCAGACGCAGGTGGTGCTGCATCAGATCCTGGAGCTCGAGGACGAGCGCCACCTGGATCCGGCATGGAACAAGGTGCTGGAGCAGGTGCGCAGCTACAGCCTGCGGCCCTCCAAGCGCATCCGTCCGGGCCTGGTGCTGGTGGGCTACGCCCTGGGCCGCGGCGACACGCGGGCGCCCTCGGGCCTGTGGCGGTTCGCGGCGGCCACGGAGCTGCTGCACACCTTCATGCTGATCCACGATGACGTCGCGGATCAGGCCGACACGCGCCGCGGCGGTGCCGCACTTCACAAGATGCTCGGCGAGGGGCGGCTCGGAGAGAACCTCGCGATCGTGATCGGAGATCACCTCTACGGGCGCTCGCTCGAGGTGATGCTGGGCTGCAACCTGACGGACGCGGACGTGGCCACGCGCTACTTCCTCAAGGTGTGCCGCTACACCGCCGCCGGGCAGTACATGGACATCCGCCTGCCGCACCAGCCGCTGGCCGAGCTGTCCATCTACAACGCGCTGCGCGTGGCCTACCTGAAGACGGCCCTCTACGGCTTCACGGCGCCGCTCGTGTGCGGCGCGATGCTCTCCGGCGGTGATCCGGAGCTCATCAACAAGCTGGAGCGTTTCGGCCGCTACGTGGGCACCGCCTACCAGCTGCGTGACGATCTGCTCGGCCTGTACGGGCAGTCCTCCGTGGTGGGCAAGCCGACGGACTCGGACCTGGCGCAGGGCAAGCGCACCTTCCCGCTGCTGGCCGCGTACCTGCGCGCCACGCCCGAGGCCCGCCAGGAGCTGGAGACGCTCTGCATCCCCGGCCCCAAGGACGAGACGATGCTGCAGCGCGCCCGCGAGCTCGTGGAGCAGCACGAGGGCCGCGCCGCCACCGAGCGCATCATCGAGCGCTCCACCAACGCCGCCTCCCGCATCCTCCAGAGCCTGCCCGAGGCCGGCGGTCTCAAGCAGATGCTGCGCGATCTGCTCCAGATGCTGATGATCCGCGAGGCCTGAGCCGCGACGCCCCGAGCGTCGCCCTGGCCTCCCGCCGTACCACCCGCCGCCTTCCCACGAGCAAGAGCGAGGCACACCTCGCCCCGTGGGGACGCGGCGTTCGCGTTTCCTCTTCCCTCCCGGCTTCGCTGATTCAGGTGGAGGCCACCGGCCGCGAGCGTGCGCTCGAGCGGCGCGGCGAAAATGAAAAGGCCCGCCGGGTTTTCACCAGGCGGGCCTTCTTCATTGTGGAGCTAATCGGGATCGAACCGATGACCTCTTGAATGCCATTCAAGCGCTCTCCCAGCTGAGCTATAGCCCCGTATTCACTTGTGCCTTCGAGGAGGAGAGAAGAGGCCCGTCAGCTTTTCCTGACGGGCCTCTTCTCGGAGTGGAGCTAATCGGGATCGAACCGATGACCTCTTGAATGCCATTCAAGCGCTCTCCCAGCTGAGCTATAGCCCCACAATGCCGCAACCACCTGGGGAGTGGTTGCCAACGTCGAAAGCGGCGCTCTTCTACAACTTCTTCGTGCGGGAGGCTACTCCCGAATTCGAGCCCCCCACGTTTTTTTGCTTCAGCCGCTGGGCCGTCTCCTCACCTTCCTGGAGGAGATCGCTGATCTCCCGGGCCTGGGCCTCGGCCTTGTGCTGCGCCTGCTCGACGGCCTTGAGCAGCGGGGCGAACGTGGAGGGCAACTCCAGCCTGCCCTTCTGCACCTGCTTGAAGACGGCCTCGCCCAGCTCCCGCAGGGCGCGCTCCTTCTCCTTCTGGATGAAGTCGTTCTGCGTCTTCGCCCGGGCCAGCTCGGCGTGCTTCTCCACCTGCTGGCGCAGCTGGGCCATCTGCGACTGGGCGGACTGGAAGGCCTCCTGGATCTGACGGAGGGCCTCGGACTGCTTGGGGTCGGCTGCCACCGGATGCGACCTCTCGGAAAAAGGATCGCCTTCCTGCGTAGCGTGGGGCCGCCAGGACTGTCAATGCCGCCTGCCCTCGGGCCCGCGTGCTCTCAGGCCTTGCGAAGCCGCGCCGCGAAGAAGCCGCCTCCCGGCACCCGGGACGGCAGCGCCCGGAGGAAGGGGCCATCGCAGAGCACGGCCGCCCGCTCGGGGCCGAAGAGAGGGGCCAGGGGCTCCACCGTGAAGCCGGGTACCGTGGCGAGGAAGTCGCGCACCACCGCGTCGTTCTCCTCGGGCAGCAGCGAGCACGTGGCGTACACCAGCAGCGCCCCCGGCTTCACCTGGCCCGCCAGCTCCTCCAGCAGCCCCAGCTGGGTGTCGTGGAACTCCTGCACCGACTTCGCGGTGAGCTTCCACTTCTGATCCGGCTCCCGCGCCAGCGAGCCCGTCCCGCTGCACGGCGCGTCCACCAGCACCACGTCCGCCTGCTCCAGCGGAAGCGGATGCGGGAAGGACACGTGCCGCAGCGACAGCTCCTTCGCCCGCTCGCGCGCCTGCGCCAGCCGCCGCCGGGAGCGGTCTCCCGCCACCACCCGCCCCGCCTTGCCCACCTCGTCCGCCAGCGCGAGCGTCTTGCCGCCCGCCCCCGCGCACACGTCCGCCACCAGCCGCCCCGACAGCGTGCCCTCCAGCGGCCGGCAGGCCTCGACGATCAGCTGGCTGCCCACGTCCTGCACCTGCAGCCGGCCCTCCTTCATCACCCGCGTCTCGAAGACGCGGTGGCTCGCCTCGGTGATGCGCACGGCGTCCAGCGCCACGTCCACCGGCTCCACCGCCACGCCCTCCTCCACCAACCGCGCCACCACCTCGGCCCGCGTCCCCGAGGGCCTCACCCGGAAGTGCAGCGAGGGATCCTCGTCCAGCGCCGCCAGCATCGCCTCCAGCAGCGGCTCCGGGTGCAGCTCGGCCAGCCGGTTCACCAGCCAGTTGGGGAACGAGTAGCGCGTGGCCAGCCGCTCCGGGCCCGACGCCGGCACCGGCGGCTCCGGCAGCGGCGACTGCGCCACCTGGGCCAGCAGATCATCCTTGATGGTCCGCGGGCGCACCGGGCCGGGCAGCTTCACCTCGTGGCTGATCCGCGCCCAGCTCGCCCCACAGAAGAGCCGGCGCCAGAGCACGTAGCGCACCAGCGTCTGATCCTCGAGCAGGCCGATCTTGCTGGGAGGGTGCCCCAACGTGCGCGCCGCCAGATCCAACAGCCGCTGGTGCCGCGACATCTCGCGCACCGCCAGCGCCGTGAAGCGCCGCTCCTGGCCGCCCAGGCCCTCCGCGTCCTTCAACGCGTTGGCCAGCGCCGCCTTGAGGGGATCGCCCTTCAACACCGACAGGTGCGCCTCGAGCGCCGCCGTCGCCGCGCGCCGCGAGGGACGCCCCAGACGGTCCTCGTCCACGAATGTGCCAGGCCAGAGAGTCGTGCTCACGCTCGAACCGCCAGCGCTCCGCTACCCGCGAAGCGCCATCGAGACGGCCAGACATCCTTCGTGGGTCCGCACCTCACGCGGTCCGGCCGCCAGGTAGAAATATTGGTGCCCCGTCCGCCGCTCGCCCTCCACCTCCAGCGAGCCCTCCACCACCACCATGCCCGAGCGCCCCCGGTACACCGGCCGGCCCTGGCTCGCCCCGGGCTCCATCCGGAGCCACTGGCACCCGCCCGGCTCCTCCACCACCCGCACGCCCGCCGCCACCTCCGTCCACCCCTCGCCCGGCGGTACGCGCTTCGCCGCCGTCTCCACCTGCGTCCGCAAGGTGACGAAGCGCTCCACCAGATCCAGGATGTCCTCGATCTGGAAGGGCTTGGCCAGCACCGCGTCCGGCTCGTGCGGCCGCAGCACCTTCACCACCTCTTCGGCCGTGGCCGCGCTGACGATCGCCACCGGCTGCAGCCGCTGACGCGCCGCCTCCAGGATGATCCGCCCCCCCTCGCCCTTCTCGCCAATGCGCAGGTCCGTCACCACCAGCGAGAAGCGCTCCTCCTTCAAGGCCTCCAACGCCTGGGCCACACTGCCCGCCTCGCGCACCTGGGCCTGCTCGGCGATCAGCTCCCCCATCCCCTCGCGGAGACTGGCGTCATCCTCCACCAACAACACCTTCATCGAGAGGACCTCCCGCCTGGATTCCGGAGTCTCACTGCGCGCCTGGAGGGAGTAGTGCCCCTTCCCATCGGGCGAGAACTCCCCGGAATGGCCCTCCCCGGACTCGAACCGGGACGCGGGGTCAGCCGCAGCGGATTTTGAGTCCGCCTCGTCTACCAATTTCGACAGAGGGCCCCTTGGGGCTGGAACAAGCGAACGTATACCGCGATGCCTGTCCGGGTGCATCTGAAGATTGCGGTCCTACACACTGATGGATAAACGGGCGCCATGTACAACCTTCTCATCGCCCTGGGTGTGGGTCTCGTCATCACCCTCGGTATCAAGCTGTCCGGTATCGGCTCCATCTGGGCCGGCATCATCCCCGGCACCATCGCCTTCGCGGCGACCTACCTGGTGCTCGCCCGGCGGATCGGCAACCAACTGCAGGTCCTCATGGGCTCCGTCCAGAAGGAGCTCCAGGGGCAGCCCACCAGCCAGAAGGAAGCCCAGGCGCGTGTCGAGCGGGCCATCAAGATGCTGGAGGGCGGGCTCGCCTACGACAAGTGGCAGTTCATGGTGGGGCCGGAGATCCACTCGCAGATCGGCATGCTCAAGTACATGTCCAAGGATCTGGACGGGGCCCAGGCGCACTTCGCCAAGGCCAGCCCGCGCAACTACATGGCCAAGGCCATGCAGGGCGCCCTGCACTACCAGCGCAAGGACTTCGCCTCCATGAAGCAGTCCTTCGAGGCCGCCGTCACCGCCGGCAAGAAGGAGCCGCTGGTGTGGGCCGTCTACGCGTGGTGCCTCGTGCAGAACAAGGAGAAGGACGAGGCCCTCCGGGTGCTGGGGCGCGGCGTGGAGGCCAACCCCTCGGACGAGAAGCTGAAGAACAGCCTGTCCGCCCTGCAGAACGACAAGAAGCTGAAGATGAAGCCGTACGAGCCCATGTGGTGGCAGTTCGGTCTGGAGGCGCCTCCCCCCCAGATGCTGGGCGGCGGCGGGGGCCGGCGCGTTCAGTTCACCCCCCGACGCTGACCCCCTCCTCCCGGGAATTCCTACTGGTGGGATAACCGGGAACGCTGCAACTCTTGCCTGGTCGGGGGCGCCTTCTCCCGAGACGGACGCTGCAAGTCCCTGGAATCACTCCCCCCTCTGGCGCCGTGAAGAGGGGCACGGCCCTTGCTCCTGGGCTGACACGTGATCGGGCCCGAGTGGCCCGGCCAGGTGGTGGAGACAGCGGACTTGGCAGCCGGGGGTCTCGGGTGAAGGAGGCGGAGGACGTGGGGTGCGTGCCTTGGGCGGCGGCCGGGGACGGGCGGGAGGGCACACCCTCCAGCGGGCGTGGCACCCGAGACTTTCGGCCTGCCATTACCAGGCAGACGCGGGAAGTGGAGCGGACCATGGAACGGCACGAGCGCCCCAGTGAGAGGGCCCTGATCCTGGTCGTGGAGGACGACCCGGGCACACGCGACAGTCTGGTGGAGCTGCTCGCCGCCCGGTTCGATGTGCTGGGCGCCAGCGACGGCGAGTCCGGTCTGGTGCTCGCTCGCGAGCGGCACCCGGATCTGGTCCTGCTGGATCGCTTCCTGGATCACGAGGACGGCCTGGCGGTGCTCGAGTCGCTGCAGCACGACAAGGCGACCGAGTCCGTGCCCGTCATCTTCCTCACCGGCGACTCCGACGAGGCCACGCTGGAGAAGTGCCTGGAGATGGGCGCGGTGGACTTCGTCCACAAGCCGGCCAGCGCCCGCGAGCTGATGGCCCGCATCGATCGCGCCCTGCGCCAGAGCGAGCAGCAGCAGCGGCTCCAGGTGCTCGCCCAGACGGATGCCCTCACCGGGCTGGCCAACTTCCGGGCGCTGTCCCTGCGGCTGGAAGAGGAGTTCAAGCGCGCCAACCGCTACCAGTACCCCATGTCGGTGGTGGTGATCGATCTGGATCACCTCAAGGCCATCAACGACGGCATGGGCCACGACGTGGGCAACCGGGCGATCCTGGCGCTGGCCAGCCACCTGCGCACCAACCTGCGCGAGGTGGACTTCGCGGCCCGCTTCGGCGGCGACGAGTTCGTCGCGCTGCTGCCCCACCAGACGGCGGCCGAGGCGGCGGTCTTCGCCGAGCGGATCCGCGCCGGACTGCGCACCGTGAAGGTGACGCGCAGCGATGGGCGGCCGGCCCCCTTCGGACTGAGCGTGAGCGTGGGGATCGCGGATCACTCGACCGCGCAGCCCAAGGAGAGCACCGACGCCCTGCTGAGAGCGGCGGACGCGGCGCTCTACGAGGCCAAGCGCGAGGGCCGCGATCGGGTCGTGGTGTACGGGGCGGCCGAGATGCCGCCCCCGAAGGTTCAGCGGCACTGACAAACCAGAAACCCCCAGAGGTCCGATGGACGGTGGAGTGAGGGCGCGGATGAACGGGAGCAAGCTGGCGAGCGGTTCTCGAGTGGCCATCGTGGGCGGTGGAATCGCCGGTGCGGGACTGGCCGCCTCGCTGCTCTTCAATGGACGGGCCCGCGGCTGCGCGCTCGATGTCCGGGTGTACGAGAGCGGAGAGCCGGGCACCATCGCCCCGCCCGCCCTGCTGACGCCCGAGTGCCGCTCCCGGCTCGCCGCGCTCGGCTGCCGCGTGCCCCCCGAGTGGCGCGCCCATGAGCTGCGCGGGGTGGAGATCCTCTCCCACGGCAATCGCGAGGTGCTGCCCTCGACTCCCGGCGGGCTGTGGGTGGTGGATGCGTGGCCCCAGGGTCAGGGGGGGCTCGCCCTGGTGCGCGAGGTGCTCGCGGGCGCGGCGACGTCGCAGGGCGCTCGCTTCGTGCCCCGGCGCGTCGAGCGGGTGGAGAACCAGCCCTCGGCGCCGGATGCTCCCGCCGCGGTGCGCAAGAGCGGTCCCCTCGTCGTAAGGGCCCAGGGCAGCGGCGAGCGCTTCCACGCGGTGGCCCTCGCCACGGGCGCCGGCCCCTCCATGGGCGATGCCTTCTTCCCGGGCTTCAAGCCCGCTCCCACCATCTCCGCCGTGCAGGCCCGGCTGCGGCATGCCTCGCCCCGGCTGTCCGTGGCGCCGCTCGCGCGGCTGTGGCTCTCGCCCATGGGCTCGGTGGATGGGCTGCTGCTGCTGCCCGGTGCGCACTCCGTGTACGCGCTCGCCTTCGGGGCCGCGGTGACTCCGGCGGACCTGTGCCAGGTGCTGATGATGGCCGCCCGCGACGGGTTGGTGGAGGAAGGGTTCGAGCTCGCCGCCCTGGAGACGACGCGGCTGCCCTACGGCCCCGGCCGCACGCTCGTGGCCCCCGGACAGCTCGCCGTGGGCGCGGCGGCGTTCGGTCATCCGCTGCAGCTCGGCCTGTCCGAGACGCTGGCCTCGTGCAGCCGCGCCGCCGTGGCGCTGCTGGACGCGGGACTCGAGGGCTCGGCCCTGGAGCGCCGCTACGTGCGCGAGGGCCTGCATGAGATGCTCGAGGACTCGGCCGCGGGCGCTCGCTCCATGGCCTGGCTGCGCCGCGCCGGACGCCGTGCTCCCCAGGCCTTCCTCGCGGCTCGCAACCGCGGCACCTCGGGCGGCATGGGCGGCGGCGGTGTGATGGGGCTCTCCTCCCCCACTCCGCTCTCCCTGCTCCACGCCGCCCGCTGGGCCGGCATCCGCGAGACCATGGCCTCCTGGGTGCGCACCGCCGTGGAGCCCCTGCCCGCGACGATTCCCTCGCTCGAGCCGGACCTCTACTACATCGTGGATGATGACCCGGATCAGCGCGAGGCGATGACGCAGCTCCTGGAGTCCACGGGAGCCCGGGTGGTGGCCTTCGCCGATGAGCTGGCCCTGTTCTGCGCGGTGGCTCGCCGCCCGCCCACGGCCATCCTCCTGGACGTGGTGCTGCACTGGGTGGACGGCCTGCGCCTGTGCGAGGGCCTCAAGCAGCACCCGCTCACGCGCGACACCCGCGTGGTGGTGATGAGCGGGTTGAACCGGCCCCACGTGCGCCAGCGCGCGCTCGAGGCCGGCGCCGAGGCCTTCCTGCCCAAGCCCGTGGATCCCGAACGCCTGCTGCGCCAGCTCCTGGGCCATGTCCCCGCCAGCGCGCAGGCCGCCTCGTCGAGCCGCTCCACCGAGAGCGATGTCGTGTCCGACGAGACGGGCCGCTACGCCTCCTGAAGCGCTCCTCAGGGCAGCGCGGTGGTGACGTAGTCCCTGCCACTGGCATGACAGCCGTGGCAGGTCGCGTGGCCCCGGCCGTAGTAGTTGCTGGCGTACTCCGGCCCGAAGCCCTCGTAGAAGATCCACGTGTCCTTGCCGGGGCCCTCGGCGATCTTCACGTCCAGGGCATGACCTCGGAGCGTCTTGCCATCGCTCTCGTACAGCTCCTTCACCAGGATGCTGCCCACCGGGTGCGTGGTGTTGCCCACGCGCAGTGACTGGACGACCGGGTCATTGAAGAAGACGCGCACCTTGCTGCCGTGCGGCGCTCGCGTCTCGTGGACGCCAGGCTCGGCGAGCCACTCCTTGTACCGGCCCTCTCGCACGAAGGCGGTGATGCCCGCCTCGGAGGTGTCGAGCTCCTGGATGACGCCCATGCCCTCGTCCACTGACGACGAGGGCCCACAGGCGCTGGTGGCAAGCACGGCCAGGAGGATCAGGAAACGCGGGTGCATCGGGCAGTCCTTTCAGCGGAGTGCCCTGTCGTACGGTGGTGACGCGCCTCCGGTTACCTCGGAATTCTGAGGGCTCGTGCGCGCGCAACCCCGCGAAATCCCGGAGCGCAGAATATCCAGTGCGTCCAGGCCCCCTGCCCCACCCTCTGCGTCTCGCGGCTCGACTCGCGCGCCGGGCTAGCGGGAGGCGGAACCGGCTCAGACAGACCCGCGGCTCAACAACACCTCATACGGTGGCTCCACGAAGCTCGCTCCCGCTTCCTTACGGAACCACGTGAGCTGCCGCTTGGCGTAACGGCGCGTCTCCTGCGCCGCCTGTTGGATGGCCTCCTCCACCGTGAGCGTCCCGTCCACCACCGCCTTCGCCTGCACATACCCCACGCTGCGCATCGGCGCGGCCTCGCCGTAACCCCGGGCGATCAGCTCACGCACCTCGTCCACCAGCCCGTGCTGGAACATGGCGGCGGTGCGCGCGTCGATGCGCTGGTACAACTCCTCGCGCGGCGGCGACAGCACGTGCATCCGGAAGGGATAGCGGTCCGCGGCGAATGCGTGCTCCTTGCGGAACTCGGAGGCCGGCTTGCCCGTCTGTTTGTGGATCTCCAGCGCCCGGATGGTGCGCACCAGATCCTTCGGCGGCAGCTTCGCGGCCGTCTCCGGATCCACCTCGGCGAGCTTGCGGTGCACGGCCTCCCGGCCCTCGGCGGCGGCGAGCGCCTCCAACTCCGCGCGCAGCTCGGGGTCCGCTCCCGGCGCCTCCACCAGGCCATGCAGCAGGATGCGCAGGTACATGCCCGTGCCTCCCACCACGAAGACGCGCTTGCCTCGCGAGGCAATGTCCTCGATGGCCGCGTCGGCCCGGCGCTGGTACTCGGCGGCGGAGAAGGGCTCGAGCGGGTCCACCACGGAGATGAGGTGATGCGGCACGGTGGCCAGCTCCTCCGCCGAGGGCTTCGCCGTCCCGATGTCGAAAGACCGGTACACCTGCTGCGAGTCCGCGCTGACGATCTCCCCACCCTCGCGGCGGGCGAGCTCGATGGCGATCGCGGTCTTCCCGGACGCGGTGGGCCCCGCGATGACGGTGAGGAAGGGTTTCATCTCGGAGGAGAATAGTAGGATGGGGCGTGCACGACAGAGCGCACAAAGGACACACCAGCGGACGGTTCATCGGCCCCGCGGAGCGATCCCCCAGCGCTCCCCGAGACGTAACCATGAGTCATCTGCCTTCAGGAGGCGAGGCGCGCTCGTCCGGGGGATGGCCGATGGCGAAGTGTTCGATCCAGATCGAACTGGACAACAGCCGGAGGACCTATGCGCCTCGGGAGTTCATCACCGGCACTGTCGTGGTGAACGTCCTCGAGCCATGCCGGTGTGAGCAGCTGACCCTCGGCTGGCAATGGCGGGCTCGAGGCGGGAGCATCCTCGATGAGGCCCACCCCGAGCACCTGCTCACCTTGAACGAGGGAGAAGAGTGGCTCGCCGGCCAGGAGTTGCGCTACCCGTTCCGTCTCGAGGCTCCGGTCCTGCCACTCACCTACCATGGGCACCTGATGTCCGTGGACTGGGCTCTGCGGGCCGATGCTTCCCTCTCCAGATTCCTGGACCCCCCATACCGGGCGGAGAAGCCCTTCCACCTGGTGCTCGCGGAGACGAGGCAGCCAGCACCTGCCGCCACGGGTCCAGGGCCGGACTCCTCTCACGTTCTGGAGGTGAAGGCCGCCCCCGATGAGGAGCCCCTGGGATATCTCTTCCGGGGGTGGTTGTTCATGCTGGGGTTCTTCGCCCTGTTCTTCTCCTTCGGGCTGCGCGGCATGGACAGTTTCATGCCCGTGTTCCCCCTCATCGCAATCGGCTGGATACTCCTCTCCCGATGGCGGAAACGCAGACCGGCCTGGAATCACGCCATGGGCAGATTGTGGCTCGACCCGGCGATCGTGCCCCCGGGAGGGAGCACCAGACTGCACATCCAGCTGCGGCCCCAAAAACGGCTGCGGGAGCATGACCTGTCGGTCTCGGCGGAGTGCGCCGAGTTGGTGACGAGCAAGGGAGAGGATGGGACTCTCCTACAAGAGAAGGTCGTGCACACGGAGCCCCTCCTGACGTGCACGAACCGGGCGTTGAACGCGGGAGAGTTCCTCGAAATCCCCCACGTGACGCTCGCCATCCGCGCCAATGCGCCCACCAGCTTCAAGTTCAGGACGCATGAGCTGAGATGGCGCCTGCGGCTCGTACTGAGGCGCAAGGGCGACAAGAGGACCTTCTTCCAACTCGTCCCCTTCCAGGTCCACCCGCCTCTTCCGATGTCCCGGGCCCCCACGACACCCCATCAGGCGTTCCAGGTCTCGAGCTCGCTCCCCGCCAATCCAGCCCCGTGGATCCAGGTGGCTCCTGCTCACGAGGAGCGGCGACGCCCGCTGCCGTCATCCGACGCTATCCGCCGCCAGCTCGAAGGCGGGCTCGAGGTGCTGGAGGCCGCCCACGCGCACTACACCACCCTGGAGGAAGCGCTCCGGGCGCCCAAGTGGAAGCTGCACCTGCGCTCACGGCTCGAGACGCTGCGGGAGGCCATCCGTCAGGAGCCCGCGCTCATCGAGGCGCTGGAGCGGCTTCATCATCGCGCCCGTTCCGAGGGATGGGCCGGGACCGAGCCGGCACTCGTGCTCGCCCAGGAGGTGAAGGGACTGCGGGCCCGCGTCGGAGCGCTCGCGAGCCGTCAGCTCGGCCCACCCGAGGAGCGGGAGACCGGCCTCGCGCGGCGGCTCGACCGGCTCGAGCGCAGCGTCCTCCAGTCCATTCCCACTCCGCTCGCCCCCGGGGAGAAGCTCCTGTGCTCCGGAGGGTTCTCTCCGTCCCTGTTCCTGCCAGGGGTGCTGCTGCTGCTCGGGCTCTCCTGGATGCCCGGCTCCAGAGTCTGGTGGGGCACATGGCTGCTCCTCACCGCGCTCTGCTTCTGGCTCCAGTACCGCCGCTCTGGACGCTACTGGCTCACCGAGCGCCGGCTCATCTGGCTGCCCATGCGAGGAGAGCCCCTCCAGGTCTCCCCGCTCGACATCCGCGACCCCAGCGGCAGCGGTTTCCGCTACCCCAAGAGCGTGAAGGTCCTCCTGGAGGACGGACACTTCCTCCTGCTCGCGTTCATCTCCCGCGCAGGACTCTTGGAGGACGCGTTGTGGCGCCAGTGCCAGGCCCTCCGGGACAAGAGCACCTCGGATAATGAACGCTCGTCCCTCCCCGAAGTCCCAGAGGAGCGGCCTGGCACGGACTCCCCAGCACCATGAGCGAGGGCCACCTTCATGGCGGGGACGCCTGGGGCGCACCGGAGGGGTTCTGGCTCCACCCTCCGGCGGTTGGTCTGGAAGCCCACGGGACGAAAGGCCCGGGTTCCTGAGACTCTTCCCGTCTCAGGCGGCGGGAGCAGCGGCCGGCCGGGCGAGCGCCTCGCGCACGGCGGAGGCCAGGTCCGCGAGCCGCACGGGGATGGAGTCTCCGCCGGCCATGGGCTTGAGCTGGGCCTGGCCGCTCTCGCGCTCGTTCTGTCCGAGCACCAGGGTGAAGCGGGCGCCCGTCTTGTCCGCGCGCTTCATCTGGCTCTTGAGGCTGCCGCCGCGCGGATCGAACTCCACGCGCAGTCCCTCGCGGCGCATCCGGCTCACCAGCCCGAAGGCCTCGTCCGAGGAGCCCTCGTCCGCCGAGGCGATGAAGAGGTCCACCGGCTGGGAGAACGTCTGACCGGTCTCCTTGAGGAGCAGGCAGAGCCGATCCAACCCCAGGCCGAAGCCCACCGCGGGCACGTCCGGGCCGCCGAGGCTCTTCACCAGCTTGTCGTAGCGGCCACCTCCGCCCACGGTGCTCGCGGTGCCCAGCGCCGGGTGCGAGGCGATGAACTCGAAGACGGTGCGCGTGTAGTAGTCCAGGCCGCGCATGATGCGCGGGTTGATCACGTACTTGATGCCGGTCACGTCCAGCTTGCGCTGCAGCTCGGAGAAGTGCGCGCGGCACGGCTCGCACAGCGACTCGAGGATGTTGGGCGCGTCGTTGGCGATCTGCTGGCAGCGCTCGTTCTTGCAGTCGAGCACCCGCAGCGGATTCTTGTCCAGGCGCACCTGGCAGTCGGCGCACAGCTCGCTGGCGTGGGCGCGCAGGTGCTCGACCAGGCGATTCTGGTAGCCGGGCCGGCACGCGTCGTCACCGAGCGAGTTGATGTTGAGCGACACGTCGGTGAGCCCCAGCTTCTGCAGGAGCTGCACGACCATGTCCATCAGCTCCACGTCCTGGGCGGGCTCGCCGGAGCCGTAGCCCTCGGCGCCAATCTGGTGGAACTGGCGGTAGCGGCCCGTCTTCATGCGCTCGTAGCGGAACATGGGGCCCATGTAGAACCAGCGGGTGATGGGCTCCTTGTTCAGCACCGAGTGCTCGATGTACGCGCGCGCCGCCGGAGCGGTGCCCTCGGGACGCAGGGACAGGCTGCGGCCGCCCTTGTCCTCGAAGGTGTACATCTCCTTGCCGACGATGTCCGTCGTCTCGCCCACCGTGCGCACGAAGAGCGCGGTGTCCTCCACCACGGGCGTGCGCACCTCGCTGTAGCCGAAGCGGCTGAACAACTCGCGGGCCGTGCGCTCCACGTGCTGCCACACCTCCACGTCGCCGGGGAGGATGTCGTTCATGCCCTTGACGCCACTGACCTTCTGACTCACGGAATCTCTCCAATCCGCCGGCCCATGCGCACCACCGCCTCGGGCTGGAGGCTGTCGTCCCACTTCACGCGGCCCGGCTCGAACACGAGGATGACGGTGGAGCCCATCTCGAAGCGGCCCAGCTCGCCGCCCTTCTCCACCGGGATGGCCGTGTCGTAGCGGTGCACCTTGCCCGGCTTGCCCACGTGGGTGATGACGTCCTCGTAGGCGGCCTTGATCCGCGACACACAGGTGGCGCCCACCTTCACCACGGCGCACTTGCCGGCCACGGTGTCCAGGTACGTCACGAGCCGCTCGTTGACGCAGAAGAGCGCCTGCTTGTTCTTCACCGAGGCCGGGTTGACGGGCCAGAACTCGCCGGGGATGTACGAGTAGCCGGTGATCTTCCCGCCCAGCGGCGAGTGGATGCGGTGGTAGTCGCGCGGGGACAGGTAGATGGTGGTCCAGGCGCCGCCGTGGAAGGGCTTCGCCGCCTCCTCGTCACCGAGCAGCTCGCCCACGGTGTAGTGGATGCCCTTGGCCTGCATGACGCGGCCGTGCTCGGCGTAGCCCACCTGGGACACGGCGCCGTCCACCGGGGACACCACCACCTTCTCGCCCGGATCCACCGGGCGCGAGCCCGTCTTCAGGCCGCGGGTGAAGAACTCGGCGAAGGTCGGGTACTGCTCCAGGGTGTGCTCCGCCTCGGCCACGTCCACGTTGTACATCTTCGCGAACGCCCGGATGGCGGCCCGGTGCAGCGGGGCCGGCGCGGGCAGGCGGGTGGCCATCCCCACCGCCGTGGACAGGGCGGACTTGGGGAGGATGTTCATCAACTTCATGAAGGTCTGTTCGTTCATGAGACGGTTCCGCGTGGAAGGTCCGAAAGGGGGATGCGCGCCTTAGCGGCCGGCATCCGGGGTGGGGCCCGTACCGCCATCCACGGGGATGGCCTGGAGGGCGCTCCGAGGCACCTGGGCGAGCACCTTGCCTTCTTCGATGATCAACACCTGATCCTGGAGCGCGCCATACTGCTGGCGACACGCCGGGCGGTCCGCCAATTCCCAGCGATCCCGGCGGCCGCGGCCCTTCACCTCGAGCGGCTCACCCTTCTGGAAGCAGCCGGAGCTGGCCAGCTGGGCCTCCGGGGTGCCGACCCCAGGCACGCCGCTTCCCGCGTCCGCGTCGACCGTGCCGGCATCCGAGTCCTCGTCCGCCGGCTCGGAGTCGGAGGGAGCGGAAGCGTACGATGAGCCCGTGTCCGAGCCGAAGTTGGAGGAAGCGGGACCTTGCTCGCGCGCCTTGGCCATGGCGTCTTCCTGGGCCTTCTGCTGGGCGGCGACCTGCTGCTTGCCGGTCTGGATGCGGGCGCGCAGCTCCTGGGCGGCCTGGGCGTCGAGGCTGTCCGCGGGCACCTGGGCCAGCAGCGACTCCACCTCGGCGAGCTCCGGGTCCAGGAAGACGTCATCGCCCTTCTCTCCGTACAGCTTGCCGAAGCGCGTATGCGCCTGGGTATAGGCCTCGGAGGGCTTGGCGGGCTTGCGGCAGGCCACGGGGGCCGCCACGAAAAGGGCCATCAGGAGGCCCACGACGATCCGGCTGGGGGGGCTGTAGGGGCGCACAGGTCCGGTTTTCTACGCCATTTCCGGACCGCCGCACCCCTTTTTCGCACTGCGACGACAGGCCCCCGGCTCAGGGAGCCCCGAACGTCTCCTCCCAGAGCAGTTCGCCCTCGGGGGACAGCCCGAAGGTCCACAGGTCCGTCTTACCCGCCCCCTTGGACATCGTCGTGCCGACGACCACCAGGCTTCCATCCTCCAGCCGGGCGATGCCGGAGCCCGAGTCGTCCTTGTCACCACCATAGGACCGCTGCCAGAGCAGGCGCCCATCGGCGGAGAAGCGCCACACCTTGGCTTCCCGATCGTCCTTGAATAGGTCCTTCCACCAAAACCCCACCACCGCCACGCCTCCATCCGGTAGCACGGTGAGGGCCGAACCGGCGTCCATCCGCAGCAACTCCGAGACGTACTCCCAACGGGGCTCTCCCCGCGCATTCATGCAGATCACCCAGAAACTCCAATCCATCGAATCAGGGCGGCTCAGGCTACCGGTCGCCACCAGCCCTCCATCCGGCAGCAGCGCGAGTGCTTCCAGTTCCCCCCGGCCGTCGGTTGGCAACCGCGTCTCCACGGTGGCCCGGCCGTCGGACTCCAGCAACAACAGCCTGGAGACTCCCAGTCCGACAGTCGACGTCTCCGTCACCCCCAGGACGGCCACGCGTTGGGCCGGGAGCGCCACCAGCGCGTTGACGCGCTCGAGCCGCGGCAGCTTCACCTCCCAGAGCATATCGCCCCGCGAGTCCATCCTCACCACCCAGCCCTCTCTGTCCTGTCTTCCTCCCGCCACAATGGAGCCGTCCTCGAGCACCACGACGGCGTCGAGCCCGTTGACGCCCTCCCGGCCCGGAGTGCGCTCCCAGAGGACGTCCCCCGCTGGGGAAAGCGCGAGGAGCCACTCCTGGAATCCACCTCCGGTCACATACTCCGTTCCAGCGACAACGAGCCCTCCTCCCTGCATGGAGGCGATGGCACGGCTCGCGGCCCCGAGCTTGCCGTTACCCGCATGGGTCCGTTCCCAGCGCGGGGGCGGAGCCTTGTCGAACCGGAGCACCCAGGCGTGCTCTACCCCGTGCTGCCGGGAGTTGGTCTGTCCGACCACGGAAAAGCCGTTGCCGGTCGCGATGACTCCGTGGGCCGACTCATGGCCCGTGCTGTTGTCCCGCTGGACGTCTCGCGCCCACTCCACGTCTACCCCCCGCCCGAAGATGAGCGCGAGCACGATTTCGTGCCGGTACAGGTACAGACCCACGAGCAGCACCGTGAGCAGCAGCCCCACCAGGACCGTCCGCCGCGTCCTCCCCCCTTGCCTCGTCCTCTTGTCTTCCTCGAAGCTCATCGCGTTCAGCGCAAGAAGCGCTCCTCCCCCTTGATCCACCGCGTCCGCAGCGGCTCCGCAAGCCCCAGGTCCCTGACGGCCTCCTGCATGCTCTTGTCGTCACAGACGAGGGTGAAGACGCGCTGCCACTCAGGCGTGTGCAGCCGGTTCTTCTCGGCCTGGCTGAAAGGGCGGACGAGGGGGGCAAGATCGCTGTACTTCATGTCAATCCATGGGCCGTTGTTCTCCCCCCCGATGTGGCTGCTCAGGAAACGCATCTGCGCCTCAAGGTTGCCGCGCCAGGTGGTCAGCACGGAGACCAGGGTGCGACGCGAGAGGATGCGCAGGCGTACGGAGTAACGGCCTCCCTCGGGCCTGTGGTCCCGGAGGATTTCGGCCTGTTCGGCGGTCGTCATCTGGCGCAGGAGCGCTTCCACCTGCCGGGTGAGCCAGGTGGCCCCAACGGCGCCCCCATCCAGCGCGGCGTCGAGCCGGTGGAGGTTGGGCCGGGTGCGCACCCGGGCCAGCTCGGCGCCATTCATGTAGCCGGCCGAGGGCGCGGGGCGTTTGTGCCTGACGGGGTCATAGCCTGTTCCCCCGGGGGTGAACATGTCGCCCAGGACCATTCCATAGTGCCAGCGCTCGTCAATGGAGGTGAGCGTGGTGCCCATGAAGCCAGGGACACGCCCTCCCCGGACATACGGTGGCTCATCCCTGACGACAGCACTGGCCGAGAAGGCCGCGACGACGCCGGGCAGCCCCTGCAAGCGGGCAATCTGGTTGAGCTGGGTGCGCGCCGCCTGGGAGACTCCCTGGTAGAGAGGCTGGATGAGCGTCTGCTCCTCGGACAACGTGCCCATGTCCCACATGCGGGCGGGATCGTCCTGGAGTGGACCATGGCGGCGCGTCAGCAGTTCACCAAGCTTGGGGAAGACGTTGTCGAAGATGACCTGATTGCCCTCGCGCATCATGGCCTGGAGCTCGTTGCTGACGGTATCGGCCATCCGGCCCATGTCCTCCAGACCCGGATTCATCATGGCCACCTCGTGCGCTCCCGTGGCCACGATGGACGCGGCGAGCGCCCAGCGCGTGTGGAAGCCCTTGTCGACCGAGTACCTGTAGAACCAGCTGTAGAAGTCCCGGCGCTCGATGATGCGCGTGTAGCGGCGGAAGTTGTTCGCCAGCAGGTTGTGGAGGCAGGCGTCCTTCCAGCGCTGGTTGCACTTCTCCCGGTCGCTCTCCGTCCACTCTCCTGGAACCAGCGGAGCACCAGCGGCCGGACCTTCCGTCTTCAGCGTCGGCGTGTTCGGCGCGAGGCTCTTGCGCGCCGGGAGGAGCTGCGGCTCGTCCCGTCTGGCCAGCCTCACCATGTGACTGGGGACGACTGGGCAGATGGGCCTCCTGTCCTGGAAATGGCGCTGGCAGTTGCGGCACTCGAACGTGTTCATCAGGCCCCCCGTGTTTCCCAGCAGCCTACACCGGCACTCCTCTAGAGGAGCCGCCGCATCATGGCGTTGCTTTTTCGATTCGGCGTATTAGGTGAAGGGCTGGGGACGGTTGATACTGGCCCACCCTCGCGAGGTCGCGGTCTTGTGTCATGAGCAGCGCCTCATCACCCGGGCCGCCGCCCGCACGACAGCCCGCCTCATCAATCAGGCCAGAGAGGAAAGGGACCTCAAGTGCTCATCCGCAACGCACCCCAAGCCGCCGCAGCCCGCCGGGCGATCCGGAGGCGGACGGCATGACGGACGAAGCTCGGTTCCGCGACATACTCAGGGCCGCTTTGGCGCGCGTGCGCACGCAGGCCAAGACGGACCCCTTGTTCGTGCCCAACGAGGAAGCGACCGTGTTCGCCACCGCCGCTGGCCCCATGCCCGAACTCATCATGGTCGCGGACAACCCGGGACCCAAGGAGCGTTCGCGCAAGGAATACCTCTCAGGCCTGGGCTCAGCCGGGCGGTGGGCTCGCGCTTTCCTCGACGCAGCCTTCGACCAGCCCGGGGCGGTGGGCTCGAAGGTGCTGGTGTGGAACAAGAGCACCTACCATACGCCCCGAACCGGTGGCCTGAGCGCACTGATGCGCTCGAAAGACCAAGCACTCGTCGCCCGCCTGCAAGGGGACCAAGCGGAGAATGGCCGCCTACTGGCCCGCCTGGCGGCGCTGAGCAGGGTGCCCGTACTGGCTATCGGGTTGGAGCGTGACAAGACGACCTTCGCCGCCTTCCGCTCATCCCTTGAGGCCGAAGCCAAGAGCCTCGGCGAGTGGCGTGCGGTGTTCCGCGGGATGGAAACGAGCGCCTTCCTCAAGGCGCCGCATTTCTCCATCTGCAATTTCTTCCGCCATAACGCCGATGAGGCCTGGAACACCCGGTTCGACGCTTATCTGGTGGAGTGGGCGGCCAAGCATCCAGAGATCCGCACCAAGAAAGGCAATGTCTCTCCGAAAGCTCTTATTGCTCTGCCCGGCCCTGCACCGCAAGAAGCCTATCTGCGGCAGGTCATTCTGTGCGACGTCTGAGCAGTGCGCTGCGCTGCGCTTGACCGTCGGCGCTGGCCGCTCAGGGGGGCTTGGCGTCGATCTGCGTCGACGTGGTCCGGACGGTTTAGGGGCCTGGGGTTCACGACTCACACCCCGAGGAAGAGTCGCTTGCCGAAATTGAGCGCCAGCGAGGCGTCGAAGATCTTCTGCGCGGCCGACTCGATGTCGTACTCCACCCGGAGGTACTCCACCGTGCGCGCCCCGGTGTCGCAGATGACGAAGCAGGCCCGGTTGTCGTAGTCCCGCGGCTGCCCCACGCTGCCCACCGAGATGATGTACTTGTAGCCCCGGCGGATGCCGAACTTCTGGGCCACCACGTCATGCACCTCGCCGTTGCCGATGGCGAACGCCTTGCACAGGTGGCTGTGCCCGATGAACGTCACCTCCGGCAGGTGCTCCACGTACGGCGCCAGCTCCCGCGCCTGCTCCAGCGCGAAGATGTACTCGTACGCCTTGGGCTCCACCGGCGAGCCGTGGCTGAAGCCCACGTCCCCAATCCGGTACGTGTAGGGCAGGCTCTTGAGCCACTCCATGTTCTCGTCGGAGAGCACCCCGGCGGACCAGTCCAGCGCGTGGCGGGCGGCGTCGTAGTAGTACGAGTAGTCCATCCGCCCGGCCACCGCCGCGTCGTGGTTGCCCAGCAGCGTCACCTCGGTCACCGAACGCACCAGATCGCAACACGCGTTGGGCGAGGCCCCGTAGCCCACGATGTCTCCCAGGGAGACGATGCGATCCACCTTCTGCTCTTCCGCGACCCGGAGCACCTCCGTCAGGGCCTCGATGTTGGAGTGGACGTCGGAGATGATCGCGATTCGCATGGTGGGTTCTCGCCGGTGGCCCACGTCCGGTGCCTAGTTACCGAACGTCGCCCCTCGCTGCTCTTCGGAGATGATGCGCCGCAGCAGTGCCAGCGCGCCAGAATCCAGCGCTTCGAACTTCAGCCCCATTCCCGGCGGCCCCTTGTCCTGCCGCTGCGGCCGGCTCCACACCACCGTCGCCTCGGCCATGACCTCGCGCACCTCGCCGCTGCTCAACCTCAGCAGCGTCCGCCGCCCCAATGCAAGCGGGGTGTGCGTCTGCAGGAACAACCCACCCTCGCTCAGATTCGCGATCCGCGCGTAGAGCGTGATGGTGTCCGACTCGCACCAGCACCGCAGGCGCGAGGGGAAACGTGCGTGCTTTCGGTTATCCGTCCGCAACCCCGGCGTCCTCCGCGCTGCTCGGCCGCCAGGAGAACCCCAGCGGCCTACGATTCTTCCCCAGGAACGCGGGAATCGCGGGAACCAAGGATAGGGACAGCGTAAAAATCCGTCAAGCCGGGCAAGGGGCATTCTGCCCCACCCGGTGCCGGACTCCTCCGGCTCAGCCGGCTCAGCCCTCGAGGGGGCCGAGGTCCTCGAAGTGGGTGAGGCGCTTGAAGTCCGAGAAGCGGGCACGGATCTCCGAGCGCGTTACCTCGCGCAGGCGCTCGAGGCTGAACTTCTCCACGGTGAAGGAGGCCATGACGCTGCCCATGACCATGGCGCGGCGCAGCGTCTCGGTGTCCACGTGGCTGGCGATGGCGAGCGTGCCCATGAAGCCGCCGGCGAAGGTGTCCCCGGCGCCGGTGGGATCGAACACGTCGGCGATGGGCATGGCCGGGCAGGCGAAGATGTGCTCCTTCTCGAAGAGGAGCGCGCCGTACTCGCCGCGCTTCACCACCACGCGCTGGGGGCCCATCTCGAGGATGGCGCGGGCGGCGCGGACGATGTTGTGCTCGCCGGTGAGTTGGCGGGCCTCGGCGTCGTTGACGAAGAGCAGGTTGACGCGCTTGAGCGTCTTGAGGAGCGCGGGCCGGCTGCCGTTGATCCAGAAGTTCATGGTGTCGGCGGCCACCAGCTTGGGCGCCTTCACCTGATCCACCACCTGGGACTGGAGCTCGGGGTGGATGTTGCCGAGGAAGACGTACTGGGCGTCGCGGTACTTCTCGGGCAGACGGGGCGAGAAGGACTGGAAGACGTTGAGCTGGGTGTCGAGCGTCTCGGCCTCGTTGAGCTGGAAGCCGTAGCGGCCCTTCCACCGGAAGGTGCGGCCCTTTTCGCGGGTGACGCCCTCGAGGTCCACGCCCCGGGCCTTGAGGAAGTCCAGGTGGGCCTGGGGGAAGTCCTCACCGACGACGGCCACCACCTGGGTGGGGGCGAAGAAGGAGGCCGAGGTGGAGAAGTAGGTGGCGGAGCCGCCGAGGACGTCCTCCTTCAGACCGAAGGGGGTTTCCACCGAATCCAGCGCGACCGAGCCAACGACGAGAAGAGACATGGGGCTTCCAGGGAGAGGGGCCTTCGAGTACCAGGCACGGGGCTCCCAGGGGACCGCCCGTGCCGTGGCGAGGTACGACGCTTGACCCGGTCAGGTCAAGCCATCTGGTGCCGGACCCACACTCAGGGCGTGGGGAGGACGGGCAGCATGGCCTTCAGGTCGTCATCCGTGAAGTAGATGCCGCCGCCGAAGAAGAAGTCGCGGCCGGCGAGCATCCGGCGGGTGTTGGTGTCGCGCCGGGGATCATTGAGGAGGTCATCCATGCCGGCCACGACGAAGAGCCGGTCGAACGCCTGGGCCCTCAGCGAGGTGCGGATGCGGGGGTAGCGCAGCTCGGCCACGGAGAAGTTGAAGGCGTCCACGGACAGCTTCAGGTGGTCCTTGAAGAAGTGGAAGTCCGCGCCCACGCCGCCGGTGGACTCGATGATGCCGAAGCGCAGCGTGGTGAAGTAGTAGCGCTTGGCGAACTGGGCGCTGAACTTGAAGGACTCCTTGGTGATGGTCTGCTTCTGCACCACGGGCTCGCCCGAGGAGGGCGGGTTGGCCTGGACGTACTGCGTCTCGGTGGTGCCGCGGGGATCATCCACCAGTTCCAGCAGGTAGTACTTGTCCGGCTTGGGGGCCAGCCGCAGCGTCAGCATGTTCTTCGAGGAGCCCTGCTCCATCAGATAGGTGGCCTGCAGGCCCACTTCCGTCTGGAGGCCGGTGAGCCTGGAGGAGAAGTCGGACAGGTCCTCCACGGACTCGGAGAGCTTCTGGCCCAGGCGCTTGTCGGTGAGCAGCGTGCCCACGGCGCCCTCGCCGTTCTTCACCTTGGTGGTGACGTCCTCCAGGTTGGCCAGCGTCTTGTCCAGCCGGCTCATCGTCTGCTTGAGGCTGGCCACGCTGTCCTTCAGGTCCCCTTCCCCACCGGCGCCCACCAGCTTGTTCACCGTGGCCAGCACCTCCCGGGTGTCGCGGGTGATGACCTCGATGTTGTCGACGATGTTGTTGACGCTCTGCTCGTTGGACCGGGTGATGCCGCGCACGTCCGCGCTCACGCCCTCCACGTTGCGCAGGATGGCGTCCAGGCGCTCGGAGCTGGCGCGCACCGTCAGATCCACCGCGTCCGACACGCGCACCAGGTTCTCCACGATCCGCCCCATGGAGCCGGCGCCCTTGTCGCCGCCGAGCACGTCGCGCAGCGCGCCCGTCACCTGCTGGATGTCCGAGGTGATCTGGCTGAGCGAGGCGAACACGGCCTCCATGCCCTGCACGTCGATGACCTTGCGGATCTCCCCGCCCTCCTTCAGGGGGGGCGCCAGCTCCGTGCCGGGGTTGAGATCCAGCAGGTAGTCGCCGAGCAGGGACTCCGAGCGCTTGGCCAGCGTGGCGTCCTCGTACATGGCCACGTCGCGGCGGATGCGCACGGTCACCCGGGCGCGCGTGCCCTCCAGCTTGATGCTCTCCACCTCGCCCACGGGGAGACCGGCGATCTGGATGCGGCTCTTGGGCCCCAGGCCCGAGGCGTCCCGGAAGTAGGCGTAGGCCTGGAGGGACTCGTCCTCACCCAGCCCGCCCTTCCGGGTGAACAGGATGAAGCCAAAGAGGAACCCTCCGGCGATGAGCACCAGCAGGCCTACTCGGAACGGTGTGACGAGCTTCTTCACCGGGTGTGACTCCTAATCATTCTTTCCGAACCAGGTCTGGAGGAAGACCTTCACGGCGGGGTGCTGGGAGGAGCGTAGCTGTTCCGGGGGCCCCTGCTCCAGGATCACCCCCTTGCTGAGGAAGGCGATCTGGTCCGCGATGTTGAAGGCGGAGGCGATGTCGTGGCTGATGACCACGCTCGTAATGCCCAGCTCCCGCTGGGCCGCGAGGATCATCTCGTCCACGTAGTCCGTGGTGATGGGATCCAGCCCCGTGGTGGGCTCGTCGTAGAGGACGATCTTCGGATTCATCACGATGGCGCGCGCCAGGCCCACGCGCTTGCGCATGCCGCCGGAGAGGTCCGCCGGGAACTTGTGCTCGGCGCTCCGCGGCAGGCCCATCAGATCCAACTTCGAGCGGACCAGCTCGCGGATCTCCTCCTCGGAGAGGCCCCGGTGCTCGCGCAGGGGGAACGCCACGTTGTCGTAGACGTCCATGGAGTCGAAGAGCGCGGCGGCCTGGAACACCATGCCGAACTTGTGGCGCACCCGCTCCAGCTCCTGGGCGCCCATGGGGACGATGTCCTCGCCGTCGATGACCACCTGGCCCTGGTCCGGCTTGAGCAGGCCGATCATGTGCTTCATCAGCACCGTCTTGCCCGAGCCCGAGCCGCCGAGGATGACGCAGGTGCTGCCCGCGGGCACGGTGAGATCGATGCCCGTGAGGACCTTGTGCACACCGAAGGACTTGTGCAGGCCGGAGATCTCGATCATCGGCCGGGAGCTTGGATCGGCCATCAGTGCAGGAGCACCCCGACGATGAAGTCGAGGATGAAGATGGAGAGGGCGCTGGAGACCATGGCCTCGGTGGTGGCCTGGCCCACGCCCTTGGCGCCGCCCGTGGCGTTGAAGCCCTTGAAGCAGCACACGAGCGCCACGGCCAGGCCGAAGACGGCGCCCTTGATGAGGCCCTCGTAGACGTCGATGGGATCCAACCACTGCTGGGTGCGGCTGATGAAGGTACCGGCGGACACCCCCTGGGTGCCCACCGAGACGATGTAGGCCCCGAAGATGCCCGAGGTATCGAAGAGCAGCGTGAGGATGGGGACCATCAAGAGGCCGGCCAGCACCCGGGGCACCAGGAGATACTGGATGGGGTTGACGGCCATGGTCTCCAGGGCGTCCACCTGCTCGGTGACGCGCATGGTGCCCAGCTCGGTGCACATGGCGGAGCCGGCGCGCATGGTGACCATCAGCGCGGAGAAGACGGGGGCCAGCTCGCGCGTGAGGGTGAGGGCCACCGTGGGGCCCACCAGGCTCTGCGCATCGAACATCTCGAAGGCGCGCGCGGACTGGTGGGCGAACACCATGCCGGTGAACAGGCCGGTCAGCAGCACGATGAAGACGCTGCCCACCCCCACGAAGTCCAGCTGGAAGAAGAGGTTGTGCCAACGATACGGCCGGCGCACGCCCCAGCGCACCACGTCCACCCCGAGGGTGGCCAGATGCCCCAGCTCCTCCACCGTCGCGATGGCACCCCGGCCCACGCCCTCGATGGACTGGGTCAGGAGCGAGGGCTGCTCGGGCTGTTGCTCGGCGTTCTGTGCGTTGTCGGAGGCCACGTGGGGCCCTACTCTACGTTTCCCACCAGCCGGAACAAGCAAACGCTCTGGCTCCAGAGCCCCCTTCCGCCTCCCGGCAGCCCAGGCATCCAGGCGCCCGCCCCCCGCTCGTGACACGCCACGACAAAGGGGTTTCTCCCGAGCGCGCTTGCCGTTATGTTCCGCCGCCCTTTTTCCCTCCCCTTCAAAAAAGAGAAGCGAGAAGCAACACCCATGGCGACCCAACACAAGGTCGGCGGCGAGGTCGACGCGTTCTGTACCCGGTGCCGGCTCACGCTGGCCCACACCATCCTGGCGATGGTGGGCACGAAGATCGCTCGAGTCCGGTGCAACACCTGCAACGGAGACCACGCCTTCCGCTCGGCACCGGGCACCACCGACAAGCCCAGCCCGTCGGCCCGCTCCAGCGGCGGCGGTACCAGCGGCACCAAGGCTCCCCGGGCCAGCCGCCCCACCGCCGAGGAGAGGATCATCATCTCCTTCGAGGAGCAGCTGGCGGGCAAGGACATCGCCAATGCCCCCCGCTACAGCCCCAAGGACACCTACAAGCCGGATCAGGTCATCCAGCATCCCACCTTCGGGCTGGGACTGGTGACGGCGGTGCGTGGGGACAAGGTGGACATCACCTTCAAGTCCGAGACGAAGACGCTCGTCCACGGACGTGGCGGGGCCCCGGCGGAGAAGCCGGCGTTCAGCCCGCCCAGCGCGAAAGCTACGGGCCCAGCGGACAAGCCCATCTCTGAGACAACGGAAGAGCCCGCTTCCCCGCCGGGCAACCCCGCCGAGGGTTGACAGAGACGCCGGGGAGGCTGGACGGTAGGCCCCCTTCACATGCGCGCGCCGTTCCTCCCACTGCTGCTGATGCTCGCCCTGCCCCTGGTGGTGGAGGCGGCGCCCTTCCCGGCGACGGCCTCGCCCACCCAGGTGGTGCTGGGCCGGGACCGGGCGGTGGTGGTGCAGGTGAAGGTGCCGCGCGGTACTCCGCCGCTCCGGGCCGTGGCCTCCACGGGCAACCTGATGCCGCTGCCCGCCACCGCCCGGGGCGTGTTCTCGTACCGGTGGATTCCGCCGGACATCCGCTACCCGCTGCTGGCCGTGCTCGCCTTCTGGGTGGACGCGGCCGAGGGTCCGCCGGAAGTCACCACCGTGCGCATCCCCCTGCTGGGCCGCACGGAGCTGGACGTGGCCACGGACGTGGGCGCGGGCGCCCAGGTGGTGGTGCAGGTGGCCGACATGCGCTTCGGCCCGGTGACCACCAACCGCAAGGGCCGCGCCCAGGTGCCCGTCGAGGTGCCTCCCGGGGTGCGCGAGGCCATCGTGCTGGCCACCGCCAAGGGCCAGCAGACGCGCCGCACCACCCCGCTCGACGTGCCTCCCGAGCGGCCCCTGGTGGCCGTGCTCAGCCCGGACGTGTTCCCGGTGGACGGCACCGGGTGGCTGACGCTGCTGGCCGAGGAGCTCGTGCCGCGCGCGGAGGTGACGCTCGAGGTGCAGGGCGGCAGCGTGGAGGAGCAGGGCCCGGGCGTGTTCCGCGTGAAGCCGGAGACCGGGGCCCGGGCCGTGGTGGTGGATGCCCACCTCAAGGACGGCACCGGCGCGGCGCGCGTCATGGCCCCGGTGGCGGCCCCCATCGTGGCCCACGTTCCGCCGCCCGTGACGCCCGTGGCGGCACCGCCCCCCGCCCCCTCCGCGCCCGGCGTGGACTGGAGCCGGTACCTGAGCTGGCACTACCTGTCCCTGCACCTGATGGCCGGAGGCTTCTTCGCCGGGGGCGACAACCGCGGGCCCCTGCTGTCGGCCGGCCTGGGCTACCGCCTGCCGCCGCTCGGAGGCCGCCTCGCGCTCGAGGTGGAAGGCGGGCTGCGCCATGTGGCGAGCCAGCCCCGCCTGGGCGCCGAGGGGCCCGTGCTGGACTCGCGCGTGGTGGGCCTGCCCCTGCTGGGCTCCCTCCGGGTGCTGGCATTCGAGCGGGGGCCCCTCTCCTTCCATGGCCGCGCGGGCGCCGGTGTCCTGTATTACGACCAGCGCGTGACGAGCACCTCCTTCGATGAGCCGCTCATCCAGCAGGGGAGCACGTTCATGGGCTTCGTGGCGGCACAGGCCGCCTGGCGCCTGGGCCCGGTGAGCGCCCTGCTCGAGTTGCGCGGCAGCTACGCCTCGGCCCGGGCCCAGCAGATCGACGCACAGCTCGGGGGCCTGTCGGCGTCCCTGGGCGTGAGGTACGTCCTATGAGCAAGCTCCTCCCCCTTCTCCTGCCGCTGCTGTGTGCGTGCGAGACGGTCGTGACGCCTCCCGCCGGGGCCTTCCAGATCCTCGACGTCTCGCCCCGCGAGCAGGTCACCAACGAGTCCAAGAGCATCACCGTGCAGCTCGACGTGGAGCCCCGCTTCCACGTGGACTATGGCGAGCAGCAGGTGAAGATGATCGACCAGCCGGTGCTGGAGATCGGCTCCCAGGTGGTGCCACTGGACACGTACCTGGGCCACGGCCAGTTCCAGGGCCAGGTGAAGCCCGGGCTGCAGGTGGGGGTCTACGCCATCCGCGTGAAGATGGGCGATGGGCGCGAGGCCACCCTGCCGGATGCCTACGAGGTGAAGCCCTCGGTCGGCTTCTGGATCGAGTCCATCGGGGACCAGTACATCAACGAGCCCTTCACCATCACCCTGCATGCCGCCGGTCCGGACGCGGCCACCTACGGGGGCACGGTGCGGGTGAGCCTCTACAAGGGCGGCGCCTCCACCCACACCTTTCAGAGCAATCCGTTCTCCGCGGGCTTATGCCAGCAGGAGATCACCATCGACACGCCCGGCAACAACTACCTGATCGTCGTCGAGGACGCTCAGAGCAACGGCGCCACCTCGAACGCCTTCCGGGTCCTGACGAAGACCTGATTCACGAGACTCATGAGCATGGACTCCTCTCCTCCCTTCACGTGGCAGTTCAACCTCGGTCGCATCCCCGTCCTCGTCGAGCCGAACTTCTGGGTGATGACGGCCATGTTCGGCCTGATGGGAGGCGGCAGCTGGCAGACCATGCTGTCGTGGGTGGCCGTGGTCTTCGTCTCCGTGCTGATGCACGAGATCGGGCACGCGCTCATGGCCATGGGCCTGGGCTGCGACGTCGCCGGCATCCGGCTCTACATGGGCGGGGGCCTGACCTACTTCGACCGGGCGCTCAGCCGCTGGCGGGATGTGGCGGTCTCCGCGGCCGGGCCGCTCACCGGCTTCCTCTTCGGCGGACTCATGTACGCCGTCTATGAGTTCATTCCGCCCAAGAACTACATGGGCTACGTCGTCCTGCGGCAGCTCATGTGGGTGAACTTCGGGTGGGGCATCATCAACCTGCTGCCCGTGCCGCCGCTGGACGGAGGCCACATCGCCCGCGGCGTGCTGGGGCCCAGCCGGCAGCGCATCGCCCTGTGGCTGGGCGTCCTCACCGCGGGCGCCGTGGTGGCCCTGGCGCTGAGCATCAAGGCGTTCTTCATCACCTTCATGTTCGGCATGTACGGCTACCAGTGCTGGCAGGCGCTCCAGGTGACGCGCGACATCAAGCCGCTGGAGCCGGTGAAGGTGGCGGAGATCGAACCGGATGCGCTCGCGCGCGGCTGGCAGGCGCTGCGCTCGGGGCATGAGAGCGAGGCGGCCCGGCTGGGGCACCTGGCGCTGTCGGCGGCGAAGCCGGGTGAGGAGAGCAACGCGGCGAGGGATCTGCTGGCCTGGGTGGCGCTGGCCGAGGGAAATGCGCGCGCGGCGGTGTCGCACCTGGAGAAGGTGCAACCGCCCGAGGCCGCGAGGCCGTACAGCCTGGCCATGGCGTACGAGGCGGCGGGGCTGCACGAGCGCGCCCTGCCCCACGCGCTGGCCGCGCTGGAGAAGGAGCGCACGGAGGCGCTGGTGGCGCTGGCGGCGCGCCTGCTGGTGAAGGCGCAGCGGCTGGACGAGGCCGAGCGCACGGTGCGGGAGTTCTCGTGGAAGGCGGCGGCGAAGCGGGACACGCTGCTGGCGGACGTGGCGGTGGCGCGGGGAGACTTCGGCGCGGCGGCGGCGCTGCACGCGAGCGTCTTCGAGGCCTCGGGTGACGCGGAGGCCGCGTACCAGGCGGCCCGGAATCACGCGCGTGCCGGCCAGGGGGCGCAGTCCTCCGAGTGGCTCAAGCGTGCGCTGGAGGCGGGCTACGACGACTACGAGGAACTGGCCCGGGATCCTGCCCTGGCCGAGGCCCGCTCCGCTCCGGAGATCGCCGAGCGGATCGCCCGGCGCGGCAAGGGCGTGGCCTGATCCGAGGGCCCGTGGACGTCCCCTCTCCCTCTGGGAGAGGGTCAGGGTGAGGGTCTTCCCTCGAGCACGCGGGTGACGACCCTCACCCCCCGCCCCCAAAGGGAGAGGGAGCATGCGCAACACGATCATGCGCTCGTCCCCCGCGCCACCAGGCGGCGCAGCCAAGGCCTCTCCATTGATTAGAGCGCGGGCACCGGCCAGCCGGCGGGATAGATGAGGTACGCCGTCCCGGCCGAGGCCTGGAGCCAGAGCGGCTCGAACTCGGAGCGCAGATAGGTGCGCTGGACGGCGGCGTCGGTGGAGGCCGCGGGATCGTTGATGATCGGATTGCCGGACGCGTCGAAGCCCACCAGCACCAGCAGGTGGCCGGCGGTCGAGCTGATGGACGCACCCGTCAGCTGCCCGCTGCTCCAGGCGACGCTGAGGATGGCGGGGACACCCGCGGAGATCCACGGCTCGAGCTGGGCCATGCTGGTGAAGCGCGTCACGTGGGACTGGAGGCCCTTGGTGGCGGCGTAGGCCGTGTTGAAGGGCCAGTTGCCATACCCCTTGAAGACCCAGTCATAGACGCCGCCCAGGGCCGCGCGCACGTGCGTCTCGCAGGCGGTCGTGGTGTCGCCGGCCCAGTAGCGCAGCACCATGGACGTGGACGTGGGGCTGCACCAGACCTGGCCACCGTCCGGGTAGACCATCTGCGAGCACTCGGGGACGGCGAGCACCTGGTTCCAGTGAGCCGGATTGCCCACCGAGGCCACCGCGCTCTTGTCCGGCGAGGTGGAGAGGGCCACGGAGCTGGCGCGCACGCGCGGCACGGCGATGCCATCCGCGCTGAAGAGCCGCACCTTCACCTGGAAGGCCGTGGCCGCCGACTTCTTGTTGGAGATGACCAGCGTGTCGATGCCCACGTAGCCATTGGTGTCCGACTGCGAGCCCGCCGAGTGCCGGCGCACCGTCGAGTAGTCCGCGGCCCACACGCCCAGGTTGTACCACTTCGTCCACACGCCCCCGACCAGGGCGCGCATCTGCGTCTCCATCCAGGTGCCGGTGGGCGTCTCGGCCTCCCAGGAGGCCACGGCCTCGCGGAAGGAGAAGCCGGCGTTCATGACGGGGCTGGTGGCCTCGCCCACGCGGAAGCTGCCACCGTTGTAGAAGTTGCCACCGTTGTAGGCACCGGCCGCGTAGGGATCCGTCCCGGCCACCGCCGTCTGGGGATCCACCTGGAGCGAGCCATCCGCCGCCAGGGCCACACCGCTGCGCTGCCACGAGGAGAAACCACCCTGGCTCGCCGCCCAGCGCGAGAAGCCACTCTGGCCCGCCCACGCCGGGGAGACCCACGTGAGCGTGACGAGCACCGCGAGCACGGCCGTCTTGAAGTTCCGCATGAACCGCCTCCTGAAATCGGGGGGTTCTCTCTTTACGCGTTTTCCAAGAAACCGCCAGTACGGCCGTGCGCGAGTGTCAGTCGAGCAGCTGCATGAGGTCCGCCCGCGTGATGGCCGCGGCCCCGGAGGCGCCTCCGAGCGCGGACTCGAAGAGAGCGCGCTTCTTCTCCTGCAGGGTGAGGATCTTCTCCTCCACCGTGCCCTGGGACACCAGCCGGTACACCATCACCGGCTGCTGCTGACCGATGCGGTGCGCGCGGTCCGCGGCCTGTGCCTCCACGGACGGGTTCCACCACGGATCCACGAGGAACACGTGGTCCGCCGCCGTGAGGTTGAGCCCCGTGGCACCCGCCTTGAGCGAGATGAGCATCACGGGCGGGCCCTTCGGATCCTGGAACGACGCGGCCACGGCACCGCGGTTGGCCGTGCCACCGTCCAGCCGGATGAACCCGATGCCCGCCTCGCGCAGCGCCGGCTCGATGAGATCCAACATGGATGTCCACTGCGAGAAGACGAGCGCCTTGTGCCCCTCCCCCACCGCCGTGTCGAGCGCCTCGAGCAGGGCCTGCACCTTGGAGGACGTCTGCGCCTGCTGCCCCGGCACGAGCGCCGGGTGACACGCCGCCTGACGCAGCCGCAGCAGCGCCTCCAGCGCCTTCAGCACGCTGCCGCCCTCCTCCAGCTGCGACACCACCTCCTCGCGCGTGGCGGCGTACACCGCGTCATAGACGGCGCGCTCCCGCTCGTTGAGGGTGACGTGCAGCACGGATTCGGTACGCGGCGGGAGCTCGGGCGCCACGTCCCGCTTGAGCCTGCGCAACACGAAGGGACGGATGCGCGCGCGCAGCGCCTCAGCCGCGCCCTTCTGGTTGTCCGACACGGGCCGCGCCCACCGCTCGTCGAACTCCTTGCGCCCCCCGAGCAACCCCTGGTTGGTGAAGTGCATCAGGCTCCACAGCTCCTCGAGCCGGTTCTCGATGGGCGTGCCGCTCAGGGCCACCCGGAAGTTGGCTTGGAGCCCATACGCCGCGCGCGCCACCTGGCTGTCCGGGTTCTTGATGGCCTGGGCCTCGTCCAGCACCACCGTGTCCCACGTCTTCGCCCCGAGCACCGCCGCGTCCAGACGCATCAGCGCGTAGGTGGTGATCGTCACATCGGCCGTCTCGTCCAGGGTTCGGCCGGGGCCGTGGTAGACGGAGACCTTCAACGAGGGACGGAAGCGCTTCACCTCCGCCACCCAGTTGGGGAGCACGCTCGTGGGCGCCACCACCAGCGTCCCCGGCCCCAGCACGCAGATGGTCTGCAGCGTCTTGCCGAGACCCATGTCGTCCGCGAGCACGCCGCCAAGACCCGCCTGACGCAGGAAGGTCAGCCAGCTGATGCCCTGGAGCTGGTAGGGGCGCGGCGTCGCGGTGAGATCCCTCGGGAGCTGCACGTCCGGTAGCTTCTCGAAGCCCTGCACCAGGGGCGCCAGCCGCTCGAGCCCGGGCGGAGGCGGATGCTCCAGCGCGTCACACAGCCCGGTGAGCTGCGGGATGGCATGGTTGGCGAGCCGCCCGTCCTTCCCGCGCGCGGCCAGCAGGTCCGCCACGCGCTGGCCATGCGTCTTCAGCCATGCCGTGGGCAGCGGCGCCCAGCCACCGCCCTCCAGGGGCACCAGCCCCAGACCCTCCTCCCACGCGCGCATCACCGCCGCCGCGTCCACCGAGCGCGGCGCACCCGGCCCCGCACCCTCCACCTGGAACTGGAGCGAGAAGCCCACCTGCGGCACGCCATTCTGCGTGGCGCCCGTCTCCACGGAGAGCGTGGGGCTCAGCTTCACGTTGGGGCTCACCACGCGCGCCGCGTCGCCGGTGAGACCCCCGCGCCAGCGCCGCAGCTTGTCGGCGAGCTGCACCGCGTCCTTGCCCTGCACCGTCACACGGCGGCCGGGCACCATGTTCAGCTCGTCGCGGAGCTGGTGGATGAGCTTCTGCTCGGTGCCCTCGTCGCGCACGGGCACCGCGCCCTGGAGGTACACCATGCGCCCGTTGTCGATGCGCACCGTGGGCGGCGAGCCGTACACCAGCGTGGGCAGCACCGAGAGGCCCGAGTCCAGCTGATTGAGATCCAGGGAGATGCGCGGCTGGAGCGTGCGATCGATGGGCGGCAGCCGCTGGCTCTTCACGTCCACCGGCATGCGCCGCGCGAGGTCCGGCAGCACCTTCCCGGTGAGGTCCCCCAACTGCTCGGGCGGGAAGACGCGCTCCTGCGGCAGGCTCTCCATCCGCGAGCCGACGAGCCCCTGCTCTCCGAGCCGGCAGAGCGTGCCTCCGCACACCACGATTCCGGGGGACACCAGCTCGGTGATGCGCGGGTCCTTCTCGATCTTGAGCACCGTCTGCTCGCCGCGATCCTCCACGGTGACGCGGGGAAGCACGGGCTCGCTGGAAACGGACACCAGCGCGCCGTCGAAGATGATGGTGCGCGCGGGCTCCAGGACACGCAGGAGCGCCTCGAGCCGCTCGGGGGGAAGCGCGCCCCGCGTGGGCTTGAGCAGCAGCTTGTCCGCGAGCAGGTCGCACGGCTCCACCTGGATGCGGGCCGCCTCCACGGGGTTCGTCAGCACCGACGCCAGGCTGCGCGCGAGCAACCGCGCGGTGTTGTCCGGACGCACCAGCAGACGCTCGAGCTGGAGCCCCCCGTCCACGCGCTTGAAGCGGTACACCATGCGCTCCGACTTCGGCGCGACCGCCGGACGCGGGCCGCCCTGCGACACGGGGGCCTGGGCGGGAGCGGGCCGGGACGGCGGCACGGGCCGCGCGGGTGCACGCGGGGCGGGGGCTCGCTGGGACATCGAGTGATGGAGGACGATGGCCGCCGCCACCACGTGCTCGCAGGGGTCCACGCGGCCCCGGCAGTCACACTCCCAGATCTCGTCCTCCGGGTAGAGCACCGTGGTCAAGGGAGCGGGCCGGCCGGCGGCGCGCACGCGCAGTACGGCCTCTTCCTCTCCGACGGACTGAACCGAGACGGCACCGGCGCGGGCCAGGCCCATACCGGCGGACCAGGTGTCCGGGCGCGCTTCCTCCCGGACGGCATCGAGTAGCTCCGCGGTCAGAGACATGAGAACCGCATCCCTATCCCCGCTGCGGGCCTCGGGCAACAAACGCATCCGCTTCGGGTCAGCGCACCGGAACCTCGCGAATATCGACCTCTTCCAGGTCCAGGCGCCGCACGGCCTCCACGAGGCGTTCGGTGGCGATGAAGACGGTTTCGAAGTCGCTCAGCCGGAACAGGTCCGTGTGCACGGGCAGTGATGCCGCATCCAGGATGGGCTCCTCAGGGAAGGCGTAATCATCCCAGCCACATTTGGGGCATGGAGGGCGCCGATCCGGCGGTGTGCACTCCGGATGCAACCGGCCGTGAGGCAGGACTTGCAGCTCCAACAACTCCGGGTGGTTCTTCTGGCGGAAGCGCAACTCCGTCGGGAAACCGTGAAGACCGCGTACCCCCTCGGCCTGCAATCTCTCCAGCGCTTCGCGGTGAGCCAGCGGCATCTCGACGTAGTGGAAGAACAACGGGCTGAAGCCACCGGTGGCGGTGCCCACCAGCGGGCCGAACTTCGCGCCTGGGAGCAACTGGGCGCCAGGTGGCACGAGAGGCCGCACCAGCTCACGCAAACGCACGAACTCGTCGAAGGGCTCCGGCCGGGGCTTCTCGTACGCACCGCGTTCGGGAAGAGAGGACAGATCCACGCCTGGATACCCGGTCATCCCCCCGGCCCATGTGGCTCCACATTCAGGGCAGCGAAGCCCAGGCAGGCTGCCCCATTTGTGTCTGGCACTGAGGCTGCCGGTGTACCGGGAGTTTCTGGGTGCTCGGATCCGGTAGAACTTCGTCATCTCGTCACCTGCCCCCGCGCGCATACGGAACGACGGGGCCCGTCAGCTCGAATCGGAAGATGAGCTCTCCAGCATGGCGGTAGATGGCCTCGGATGAGGCGTTGGGGCGAGCCTCCTTGAAATCCTTCCAGGCCTGGTTCCACATCCCCCCCTTGGGCCCTCGGCTGTGGATGCGGATGTGGACATGCTCGGGGATGAGGAGGGTGTACTGATGAATGTCGGTCACTCCGCGGGCCTCGAACCACAGAGTGTTCGTGTCGTTCGCATGGGCCGCGAAGTCTACCTGGGGCTGGCGGGTCGCTGTTGTACTGTCGGGAGTGCACGCTCACAATCCATCGGACGGCCGCTGATCCTCGACTGTTGCCCGCGCCATGTTCCGTGGGTTTTCCGCGTGGAAAGGCGCGCCCGATGAATTAGAGCCATGCGACCCAACCACGGAGGCGCAGGGTTCATGCAAGACGTCGACATCAAGACCCGTGAAGGCACGATGGACGCGAAGCTGTTCCACCCGGAGAACCAGAAGCCGGGGCCCGGGGTCATCCTGCTCACGGATGCCATGGGCATTCGGCCGGTGTTCGAGGCCATGGGGCGCCGCCTGGCGAAGGCGGGCTACGTCGTCCTGCTGCCAAACGTCTACTACCGCGAAGGACGCGCGCCGCTCCCCAACATGGAGGGCTCCTTCGCGGACGAGGCCTTCCGCAAGCGCATCCTGGGCCTCGTCGCGACGCTGACGCCCGAGCGGGTCATCACCGACGCCACCGCCGAGCTCGACTTCCTCGCCGCGCAACCCCAGGTGAAGGGCCAACGGGTGGGCGTGGTCGGCTACTGCATGAGCGGCGCCATCGCGGTGCACATGGCGGCCGCCTTCCCGGATCGGATCGCCGCGGCGGCCTCCTTCCATGGCGGACGCCTCGCCACGGACTCACCCGACAGCCCCCACCGCGTCGTGGGCAAGGTGAAGGGCGAGCTCTACTTCGCCCACGCGGACCAGGATGGCTCCATGCCGGCCGAGGCCATCGCGCGCCTCGAGGCCGCATTGAAGGAGTCCGGCGTCAAGGCGCAGTCCGAGCTCTACACCGGCGCACGCCACGGCTTCGCGGTGGAGGGCTCGGCCGTCTACGACAAGGACGCCGCCGAACGGCACTGGAGCAAGCTGCTCGAGCTGTTCGGCCGCACGCTCCACGCCTGACCGGTTGCCCATCCCCGACCAGTGCACAACCGTCCGGGAGGCCCATCGCCTCCCATCTGTTGACGAGACAATGCTCGCGGCCCAACCCTAGACATCCTGATGGGCCGTCATCGGATGGCTCCTGTAGCTTGCCCGGCGAGAGGAGCGTTCGACATTGGCCCCACCCGATGATGACTCCGTCCCCAACAACCCGCTGCTTCCCAAGCTCAGCCGCCGCGCTTTCTTCAAAGGCGCGGGTGCCTCCGCCCTGAGCGCCACCCTGGCCCCGTCCGCCGCGCAAGCGGCCGATGCTCCGCCAGTGCTGGGCCCGGAGCCGGCTCCCCTGTCCCTGTCCATCAACGGCCGCACCGTCACCGTCCAGGCCGATCCCGCCACGACGCTCGCCGAGCTCCTGCGCCACCAGCTCGGCATGACGGGGACGAAGATCGGCTGCGACCGTGGCGCCTGCTCGGCCTGCACGGTCTGGCTCGATGGCGAGGTCGCCGCCAGCTGCATGACGCTCGCCTTCGACGCCCGGGGCCGCAAGGTCACCACCATCGAGGGGCTCGCCAAGGGTGAGGAGCTCCACCCGGTGCAGCGCGCCTTCGTGGAGAACGACGCCATGCAGTGCGGCTTCTGCACGCCCGGCATGGTGATGAGCTGCGCCGCCCTCGTCGAGCGCAATCCCAAGTGCACCCTCGACGACGTGAAGCAGGCGGTCAGTGGTCATCTGTGCCGCTGCGGCACCTATCCCAACGTCTTCAAGGCGACCCTGGCCGCGGCCCAGGGAGGCGGAAAGGCAAAGGGGAACAGCTGATGCAAGACGTCAAGGACACCTCGGATCCCCGGGCCTCCAACAAGCCCCATGGCGGACAGCCGCGGCAACAAGCAGGAGGTCCCCCGCAGCCCAACCCGGGGCCCTCGCGGCAGCAGGCCCTGCCGTATGGAATCGTCGGCGCGAACCTCGAGGAGGTCACCCGCCGGGTTCCCGAGGACGAGCCCCCTCCCCTGCCCGAGAACGCGAAGCTCAAGTCCATCGGCAAGCCGGTATCGCGGCTGGATGGAATCGAGAAGGTCACCGGCAAGGCCCGCTACACCTTCGACGTCCAGCTCCCCGGAATGCTCTGGGCCAAATGGGTCGCCGCGCCGCTGCCCCATGCGCGCGTCAAGTCCATCGACACCTCGGCGGCCGAGCGCTACCCGGGCGTCCGGGCCATCCACGTCCTGGAGCGCATCCTCGCGTCCGCGCAGCTGCGTGACCCCAAGGCGGATCAGGGCAACCGCTACCCCACCGTCCGCTACGCCGGCCAGCCCATCGCGGCGATCGCGGCCGACTCGCCCCGCGCCGCCGAGGCCGCGGTGAAGCTGATCAAGGTGGAGTACGAGCCCCTCCCCCACGTCTCCGAGCTCGAGGCGGCGATGAAGGACAACGCCCCGCGCGTCTTCCCCGGCCCCACCGAGCAGCCGGCGACCGCGGGAGGCGGAGGCGCGCCCCCGGGCCTGCCCCAGAAGGGCAACGTGCGCGGTCCCGACACGAAGCCCCGGGGCGTGGGCCCGCGCGGCGACGTCACCAAGGGGCTCGGCGAGTCCGACGTCGTCATCGAGGCCGAGTACCGCACCCAGGTGCAGACCCACGTGCCCATGGAGCCGCACGGGCTCGTCGCCGATTGGAAGGACGAGGGGCTCACGCTCTACGCCTCCACCCAGTTCGTCACGAGCGTCCGCGAGGACGCCGCCGAGATGTTCGATCTGCCCAAGAGCAAGGTCCGGGTGATCAGCGACTTCACCGGCGGCGGCTTCGGGGCGAAGTACGGCATCGGCAACTACGGGCTGCTCGCCATCCACCTGTCGCGCAAGGCCGGAGCGCCGGTGCGGATGATGCTGGATCGCCGCGAGGAGCACGTGTCGGGCGGCAACCGTCCCAACAGCCTCCAGCGGCTCAAGCTGGGCGCGAAGCGCGATGGCTCGCTCATGGCGCTCCAGGTCCAGGCCTACGGCACCGGAGGCGTGGCCGGCGGCGCGGGCGTCGGCTTCTGCCACTCCACGCTCTACGAGTGCCCCAACGTGACGGTGGAGCAGTACGACGTCTTCACCAACGCCGGTCCCTGCGCCGCCTTCCGCGCACCCGGTCAGGTCCAGGGCATCTTCGCGCTGGAGCAGACCATCGACGAGCTGGCCGAGAAGATCGGCATGGATCCGCTCGCGCTGCGCGGGAAGATCGACATCTCGGGCACGGATGACTGCCTGGCCCGAGCCCACGAGCGCAAGATCGGCGCCGAGCGGGCCGGCTGGAACAAGCGGCGGCCCGCGGGCGCGGACAAGGGACCCATCAAGCGGGGAATCGGCTTCGCCCAGTCCCAGTGGCTCTACCTGGTCCAGCCGAGCTCCGCGTGCGAGGTGCGTGTCTCGGGAGATGGCTCCGTCGAGGCCTTCAGCAGCACGCAGGACATCGGGACGGGGACGCGGACCATCCTGGCGCAGGTGGTGGCCGAGGAGTTCGGCCTGCGCGCCGAGGACATCGGCTCCCATATCGGAGACTCCCGTTATCCGATGGGGCCCGCCTCGGGTGGCAGCCGCGTCACCAGCTCGCTGACTCCGGCCGCGCGCAACGCCGCGTACCGCTGTGCCCGGGAGCTGGCCTCGCGGCTCGCCCCCGTCTTCAAGGCGAACGCGGACGACATCGTCTTCGCCGACGGCAAGGTGATGGTGAAGGGCAAGACCGCGACGGCCATGCCCTTCCGCGAGGCGGTCAAGAAGGCCGGGTTCGAGGAGATCTCCCACCGCGCCGAGCGCCGGGACGACTACGAGGGGTACGTGTTCAAGACCCCCGACATGGGCCTGAGCCGGCACGGCATTGGAGGCGTGCAGTTCGCCGAGGTCGCGGTCGACACGGAGACGGGCATCGTCAAGGTGGAGCGGGTGGTCGCGGTGCATGACTGCGGGCGCCCCATCAACCCCAAGCTCACCGAGAGCCAGATCTACGGAGGCGTGATCCAGGGCGTGAGCTACGCCCTCTACGAGGAGCGGCACCTGGACCCCGGGAGCGGCCAGCAGCTCAACGCCAACATGGACCAGTACAAGATCGTCGGCTCGCGCGAGACGCCGAAGATCGAGGTCATCCTGCTCGAGCAGCTCGGGGCGCAGTCCTCGACGGATGCCCGGGGAGTCGCCGAGCCCGCCAACGTGGCGACGGCGGCGGCGGTGGCCAATGCCTTCTACAACGCGACGGGCAAGCGCATCCGCACGCTCCCGATGACGCCCGCGAACGTGCTCGCGGCGCTGCGCGGCTGACACGAATCGGAGGATGCATGCAGAGCTTCGAGTGGGTGGATGCTGAATCCGTGGAACACGCCGTGTCGCTGCTGGGGGAAGGCAGCGAGCGCCAGCGCGTGGTCGCCAAGGCCGGCGGGATGGATCTGCTGGACTTGATGAAGAACGGCGTGATGGCGCCCCGGCGGGTGGTCAACATCAAGACCATCAAGGGACTGGACGGGGTGCGCTTCGACGCGAAGCAGGGCCTGGAGTTGGGCGCCCTGGTGACCCTGGCCCGGGTGTCGCGGGAGCCCGAGGTGCGCAAGCGCTTCGTGGCGCTCGCGGACGCGGCGGAACATGCCGCGACACCCCAGGTCCGCAACGCCGCCACCATGGGAGGGAACCTGCTCCAGCGGCCCCGCTGCTGGTACTTCCGGTACGACCATTTCCACCAGGCCGGTGGCGATGACGTCGAGCGGGTGCGCGAGGGGGAGAACCAGTACCACGCCATCTTCGACAACCAGCGCACGGTGATGGTGCATGCCTCCACCCCGGCCACGGCGCTGGTGGCGTACGGGGCCTCGGTGGAGCTGACCGGTCCCGGGGGCAAGACGCGGGTGGTGCCCGTGTCCGAGTTCCTGCTGCCTCCGGACATGAAGCGCTCGACGGACACGGTCATCGCGCCCAACGAGCTGTTGACGCGCGTGCGCATCCCGCCCCCGGCTGCGGGAACGAAGTCGGCGTACCACAAGCAGGGCGAGCGGGAGAGCTACGACTGGCCCCTCTGCGACGTCGCGGTGGTGCTGCGGATGGATGGACGGGTCGTCCGGCAGGCGGCGATCGCCATGGGCTGGGTGGCGCCCACGCCCCGGCGCGCGGCGGAAGCGGAGAAGCTCCTCGTGGGGAAGACGCTCAACGAGGAGCTCGCGCGGCAGGTGGCGAAGGCGGCCGTGAATGGCGCGACGCCCCTGTCGAAGAACGCCTACAAGGTGCCGGTCCTCGAGGCGGTGGTGCGGAGAACGGTGCTCGCCGCGGCGGCGGCCTGAGGGAGCGCATGGACTCGAGCCACGGACAGAAACCGCCGTGCGTCTGCCGGCGGATGCGCTCGAAGGGAACGCCGGGCGTCCGGTACGACTCGGCGGTGGCTTGGGAGACGGGCTACGTCTCGACCGCGACGTTCTGGTGCGTCGCGACGGGCGAGAGCGTCGGGCCCGATGACAACCAGGTGCACCCGCACGTCTGTGGAGAGGCCCGCCTCTGCTTCCGGGCCCCCACCGATAAGGCGGGGTTTCCCTGAGAGCGCACCGCGCGAGTTCCGGCACGACCCTCACCCCAACCCTCTCCCAGAGGGAGAGGGGGCTTTGCGCAGCAGCTCCACGGTCCTCGCCATGTCCTCGGGCAGCGGGGACTCCAGCGCCCTCGCCTCCACTCCTGGCAGTGCCGGCCACTCCAGTCTCGCCGCGTGTAACGGCGTGCGCGCCAGCACGACCTCCTCCCCTTCCCCTCCCACGTCCTTCGCCTTCAGCGGCTCGTCCCGCCCGTACTGGTGATCCACCAGCAGCGGGTGCCCCTCCGACAACAGGTGCACGCGGATTTGATGTGTCCGCCCCGTCATCGGCTCGGCTTCCACCAGCGAGGCCGCCGTGAACACCTCCACCGGCCTCACCCGAGTCCTCGAGGGCTTCCCCTCCTCGCCCGGCCTCGCCACCCGCATCCGCCCCTTGCGCGCCGGCACCAGCGCCGCGTCCACCACCCGCGGCGCCTCCACCCTCCCCTCCACCAATGCCAGGTAACGCTTGCGCACCTTCCCGGACTCGAACGCCATCGACAGCGTCCGGTGCACCCCGGGCTCCAGCGCGAACACCATCACCCCCGAGGTGTCCCGATCCAACCGGTGCACCACGTACACCTTCCGCTTCAGCTGCTCCTCCAGCACCTCGCGCAGCGACGGGCCTCCGCCCTCACCACGCCCGGGGATGACCAGCATCCCCGCGGGCTTGTCCACCGCGAGCAGCCCCGCGCCCTCGAAGAGAACGCGGACCCCGCTCACTCGTAATCCGAGGCCGGTACCACCGTCACCGGCCCCAGCCCCGTCAGCTGCTTCTTCACTTCCGACGCCTTGCCCACCAGCACGATCAGCGGCGGCTGCGAGAACAGGTACTTCCCCGCCACCTCCAGCGTCTGCTTCGGCTTCACCTCCATCAGCCGCTCCCGGAACTTCTCCACCCAGTCGTCCCCGAGCCCGTGCACCCGGATGTCGCTGATCACCGACGCCACCGACTCGTTCGTCTCCGTCCGCAGCGGGTACAGCCCCGCCAGGTAGCGCTGCGCCTTCTTCAGCTCCGCCGGGGTGATGCCCTTCGCGCGCACCTTCGCCACCTCGGCGAGCGTGACGTCGATCATCTCCCGCGTCTTGTCCGTCTGGGTGAACGTGGAGATGCCGAACACGCCTCCCGCGTTCATCATCTCGAAGTAGCTGTGGATGCCGTACGTCAGGCCGCGCTCCACGCGTATCTCGTTCACCAGCCGCGAGGTGAACCCGCCTCCCAGCACGTTGTTCATCGCCGCCGCCGGGAAGTAGTCCGCATGTCCCACCCGGAAGCCCGGCCCGCCGATGCGCACCTGCGTCTGCGTCTGCTCCGGCTTGTCCACCAGGATGATCCGGCCCGACGTCTTCATGTCGGCCGGCGGCAGCTCCACCGGCGCCTCCGGTCCGCCCTCCCAGCCCGCGAAGGCCTTCTCCGCCTCCCGTGCCACCACGTCCGGGCTCACCGCTCCCACCACCGACAGCAGCGCCACCCGAGGGCCCATCCGCTCGCGGTGGAAGCGCACCAGGTCTTCCCGCGTGAAGGTGCGCACGTGCGCCTTGCTGCCCCCCACGTCGTGCCCGTACGGGTGGTCTCCCCACAGCGCCCGGACGAAGGCCCGGTCCGCCACCACCGACGGATCGTCCAGATCGTTCACGAAGCCCGCCAGCGCCCGCTCGCGCGCCAGCTCCACCTCGCGCTCCGGGAAGGAGGGCTCGCGCACCAGCTGCCCCAGCACCGACAGCATCTCCGGGAAGTGCTCCGCGGGCGTCGCGACGAAGAGCGACAGCACGTCCTCGCTGCTCCCCACCGAGAAGCTCGCGCCCACGAACTCGATCGTCTCGTCGAGCTCGTCCGCGCTCATCTTCGCCGTGCCCCGGCGCAGCAGCCGCGCGGTGAAGTCCGACAGGCCGTGCTTGTCCGCCGGATCCACCGAGCTGCCCGCGCGGAGAACCAGCCGCACCGCCACCAGCGGCAGCACGCCGCGCTGGGCGGCCAGCACCTTCAGCCCACTGGACGTGGTGCTCTCGTGCAGCGCGGGCAGCTTCACGGCGGCTGGCGCGGACTCCTCCTTGCGCACCACCTTCTTCACGGCCTTCACGGCCTTCGCCGCCGCCTTCTTCACCGTCTTCTTCGTGGCTCGGGTGGCCATCTACTCGGCGTCCTTTCCGTCAGCGGCTCCGTCCGCGGCTTCGTCCGTGGTTTTGTCCGGGGTGGGGATGAGCGTCACCACCGAGCGGCGCTCGGGCGAGAAGTACTTCGCCGCCACCGCCTTCACCCGCTCGTTCGTGGCGGCCGCGTACACCGAGGGCAGCGTCAGCCCGTCCCTCCACGAGCCCAGCAGCACCTCGTAGTGGCCCATGGCGTGCGCCCGCCCGCTGTTCGTCGCCAGCTCCCGCAGGTGATCCGCCCGCAGGTTGTTCTTCGCCTTCTGCAGCTCGCGCTCCGTCAGGCCCTCGGTGGCCACGCGCGCCAGCTCGGCGTACAGGGCCTCCTCCACCTTGCGCGGATCCGAGTCCTGCTTGAGCTCCAGGTAGACGATGATGGCACCCGGGTCCACCCGCCAGCCCCAGTCCACCATCACCGACACGGCCAGCTGCGTCTCGTAGACGAGCTTCTTCACCAGCCGGCTGCCCTCGCCCTTCGTCAGCGCGTACTGGATGATGTCCAGCACGAGCGTGTCCTCGTCCCGCGCCGCCGGGCCGTGCCAGGCGAGCATGAGGGCCGGGGACTGGGCGGGGTGGCGCACCTCGGCGCGGCGCTCGCCCTTCTGCACGGGCTCGGCGTTGAGCACGGGCACGGGCGAGGGGCCCTTGGGGATGTCCCCGTAGTAGCGGCGCACCAGCGCCAGCGTCTTCTTCGGGTCGATGTCCCCGCAGATGTAGAGCACCGCGTTGTTGGGCGCGTAGTACGTGCGGAAGTAGTCCTCGCAGTCCTTGCGGGTGATGTTCGCGATGTCCTTCTCCCACCCGATGACCGGCCAGCGGTACGCGTGGGCCTTCCAGATGAGCGTACCCAGCTCCTCGTCCATGGTGCCGGTGATGTCGTTGTCCACGCGGACGCGGCGCTCCTCCATCACCACCTGGCGCTCGCTCTCCAGGGCGTCGTCGTCGATGCGCAGCGAGCGCATCCGGTCCGACTCCAGGTCCAACACCGTCTCCAGCGCGTCCGAGGCGAAGTCCTCGTAGTACACGGTCATGTCCGTGGACGTGTACGCGTTGGAGCGGCCGCCGTTCGACTCGAGCACCTGGTCGAACTTCTTGGGCCCGTACTTCTTGGCCCCGTTGAACATCATGTGCTCGAACAGGTGGCTGATGCCGGTGATGCCAGGGCGCTCGTTGCGGCTGCCCACCTGGAAGAAGGTGTAGAGGCTCACCACGGGCGTGTCGTGGTTGGCCAGGAGACGGACGCGGAGGCCGTTGGGCAGCGTGGCCTCCTGGACGTCGAAGAGGGATTGCAGGACGGGATCCGCCTTGCGCACGGCGGAGTTCGCGGGTGCCTTCGGCATAGGTGGCCCACCGTATACACGGCTTCTCTCGGGGGGAAGCACGGCTTTTGGCCCCCGAGTGTCCGGCACTCACAACCCCGGGTGTCCGGCACCCGGTGGAAGCCGGGGTCCACCGGCTGGCCGGTCCCCGTCACCTGCCTCTTGCGAACCTCTGGAGTCGGGTCATCGACCCGACTCGAATGTGGCCGGGTCCGTGGCCCCGGGTTACGCTGGGCTCCATGATCCAGTCGATCTCGCTCCAGAACTTCAAGAGCTTCGGCGAGCTTCAAACCATCCCGCTCGAGCCCATCACCGTGCTCGTGGGACCGAACAACTCGGGCAAGTCGAACTTCATGAGCGTGGGGCGGTTAATCTCAAACAGCACCGTTGCGGATCTGCCTGAAGCTCTTCGCCAAGAGGGGGGCGCGGAGTTCCTCCTCCACCGTCCGCCTTTTCAAGGGGCTAGCTGCACGATTGGCTGGAGCACGCTCGATGGAAGTTATTCCATGAGGTTTGATTCCACCCCTTTGGGGTGGCGTATTCGTGACGAAGACCTCAAGAGCGAGGATGTAGAGAAGAGCTTCTTTCGGCAAAGCGCAGTGGCGAACCTCGGCGACGAGACCGTACGCACGGGTCTCAACCCCCAATCATTGATGATTCGCCAATGGGCCAGCTCCGGGGGATTACCCATAGGATTGCTAAATGGGTTCCTTGAGATCTGGCGCAGCCTGGCATCTGCCAGAATGATCAAGCTCTCGCTGTCCTCGCTTCGAGCAGATTCCGAGGTGATTCCGCAGCCCGTGCTTGGCCCTGATGGTCGCGGGCTCGCCGCCGTCCTGGGACTCTGGCGAGGGGCCATGCCGGAGAAGGCAGTGGCATTGGAGCAGTTCCTGGCCCGATGCCTTCCAGAAATCCGGAATGTCTTCGTGCGCCCGGCCCCGACCCCTGGCCACCAGCGCTTGTGGTTCAACCAGAAGGACGGGCAGCAGTTCGACTCGGAGCACGTCTCCGACGGCGTGCTCGCATTCACCGCCCTCGCCATGCACGCAATCAGCGCCGAGGAAGGACAGCTCTTCTTCATCGAAGAGCCGGAACAGTCCATCCATCCCAAGCGCCTCCGGGAACTCGTGGACCTGCTCAAGGACATCGTCCGGGAGCGGAAGTGCCAGTTCGTCATCGCCACTCACTCGACCGTCCTCCTCAACGCCTTCCGCGATGAGCCCGAGGCCATCCTCCTCTTCCGCCGCTCGGAGACTGGAACCCGGGTGAAGCGCCTGTCCGACGTCCCGGAACTCCTCGAGTTGCTCCAGCAGACGCCGCCAGGAGATCTGCTCGAAACGGGCGCGTTCAGCGCCGCATTCTGAGGACCACGCCGTGCTCACGGTCGCGATTGCCAGCGAGTTCCACGCCTATGACGGCGAGCTCTACCGCTGCCTGCTCGAGCGGATACTCGACACCCCGGTACAGGCGTGGAAGAGCGAGATCGAGTTCAACGGGTGCAAGCACGTCCGCAAGCAGGCCGGGCTTTATCTCGAAAGGGCCGCACAGGAGGGTGTCCGGCACGCACTCATCGCCATCGACAATGATGGGGGGAGCCGCAAGGGACTTCCCCACCACCCGAGCCATCAGGTCGCCGAGCATGTCGCGGATCCAGACGGATGCCGCGTGTGCTGGCTGCTCGATACGATTCCCCAGGGGTGGCGGGATCCTGGCTACCGCTCGTGCGTGGTCGTCCCGATCCAGACGCTGGAAACCTGGCTCCTCATCATCAAGGCGCATCCGTTCACCGAGCCATCCCCCGAGCAGCGCTATGCCCGCAGCGTGCTCAAGAAGGACTTCTTCGGCAAACCCCTGCCATCCAGCCGGGAGCAGCAGCGCCTCGCGCTCGAGGCCCTCATGCAACCGGACGCCCTCTCCCGGCTTTCCCTCCGGCCCAGCTTCCAGTGGTTCATGAACCAGGTACTCGCCTGGTGAGCCCCTATCCCGGGAAGCTCTCTTCCTGGGTCTCGGTTGTGAGGTGCCGGCTCATCCACTGAGCAAGCGCTCCGTCCAAGATCCGGCTCGTCGCGGCTTCGTCATACCGGAGTGAACGCCCCAGCGCCCGGGCCAGCTCCACCAGTACGTCCTCGATACGCTGCATGGCTCGCTGCTTTGCCCTGCCCTCCTGTGCCGCATACTGCGGAGTCCGCAGCTTCTGCACCAAGGAGGAAGCACGCGAAGGGCCGAGCGTTCGCACATATTGGACGAGCAGCGCATCGAAGGTGCTCGCGTCCAGCTCATCCCGGAGCGGAGCGAAGCGCTGGTGGAGAAGCAGCTCGAACCGGCGCATCTCCTGTTCCTCGTCCGCCAGCCTCGCCCCCGCATCGAGGGACCAGTTCGTGAAGGCGTCCGAGTGCGGGATGCGCATCTCGGAGAGTTGCCGGTGGAGCGAGAGGATGAGCACGTACTCAGGACCCCGCTCGGAGTCCGCCAGCTGGATGCGGACGACCTCGCTTCCTGCACGCAATCGCTCCTTGAGCAGGCGAACATAGGGGTCGTCCACGGCACCGACCACGGCATCGTGGATCAGTGAGGTCCAATCGTGAGCCATGGCGCAAGGCTGCTGCCTGCCGTGGAGCGAGTCAACCCAACATCCGAACAGATGCCCTCGGCGTCTCGGCCCCCGAGTGTCCGGCATTCACAAAGGCGAAGGTCCGGCACCCGGTGTATGCCCGCCGCCCCTCACCTCACGGGTAGCCGTCAGCGTCATGGTACCGGGATGGCCGACCACCCTGGAGTCGCCTGCCAGACAGGCCGTACAGGATACCTCTTAGGAAGTGTGACGGGCAGAGCAATCCAATCCGGCGGCGGAACGGCCTGTCGAGGCGGCGGCGGAGACTCATGGTCCTCCATCACCCGGGCAGCCCAGGCTGCCCCTCTCCACCGGAGCGCCCGATGCAGGCCCCCTCCCTCCCGCCGATGGCCGAGCTGCTCTCCAACCCCCATCCCTTCTTCGCCGCCCTGCGCGAGGCCACTCCGGTCCAGAAGGTGGAGGCCTTCATGGGCGCCTACGTCGTCACGCGCCATGCGCACATCGGCGCCATCCTCAAGAACACCACCGTGTTCTCCTCCCGCGTCATGGGCTTCGAGCAGGTCATGCCCCCCGAGCTCGGCGAGGAGGTGCTCCGCTACTTCCGCGTCGAGCACAACCTCATCTCCTCGGATCCGCCCGAGCACACGCGCCTGCGCACCCTCGTCAGCCGCGCCTTCACGCCCCGCCGCGTGGCCGGGCTCGAGCCCCACCTCCGGGAGATCACCCGCGGGCTGCTCGACGCCATGCTCGCCCGCGAGGAGTTCGAGCTGATGGCGGACCTGGCCGCGCCCCTGCCCGTCACCGTCATCGCCGAGCTGCTCGGCATCGAGCCCGAGCACCGCCAGGACTTCAAGCGCTGGTCCGATGCCATCATCCAGGCCGCCTCCTTCACCATCCGGGACAAGAGCCAGCTGGGTCACAGCATCCGCGAGCTCCAGGCCTACCTGGAGGCCGCCATCGAGCGCCGCCGCCGCGAGCCCCGCGATGATCTCATCGGCGCCCTCGTCGAGGCGAGCGAGGCCGAGGGCGGCTTCCTCTCCACCCTGGAGCTCATCGACTTCGTCCGGCTGTTGCTCATCGCCGGCAACGAGACCACCACCAACCTCATCGGCAACGGCATGGTGGCCCTGCTGCAACACCCCTCCGAGTGGGAGCGGTTGGTGGCGGACCCCTCGCTCCTCCCCAACGCCATCGAGGAGATGCTGCGCTACGAGGGGCCCGCCCAGAGCGTCCTGCGGGTGACCACCCAGGACACGGAGGTCGCCGGCCACCCCATCCCGAAGGGCTCGCGCATCATGCTCCTGCTCTCGGCCGCCAACCGGGACCCGCGCCGGTTCCCCGAGCCGGACCGCTTCGACATCACCCGGGATGCCCATGGGCACCTCGCCTTCGGCCACGGCGTCCACTTCTGCCTGGGCGCTCCGCTGGCGCGGCTCGAGGCGAAGGTGGCCTTCGAGGAGCTGCTGCGCCGGGTGCGCCGCGTCTCGTTCGCTCCCGGCCAGGAGGACCCCATCGCCTGGAGCGAGACCTTCATCGTCCGGGGCCCCCTGAGTCTCCGGCTGCGTGCCGAACGCCGCTAGCCCGCCGGCCCTCCAGACAGGAGAGCACGCGCCCCTCCGGCACGGCATACTCCAGGCACCTTCTGTCTGGAGCATCGATGTCATCCCTCGCCCCCCAGTTCTCCCCCGAGGTCACCCTCGATCCGTACCCGTTCTACGCCTCGCTGCGAGAAGCCGGCCCGGTCCAGTTCGTCCCGTCCCTGATGCGGGGCTGCTACGTCCTCACCCATCACGAGGACATCGCCACGGTCCTCAAGAATCCGGCCCTGTTCTCCTCGAAGCTGATGGGCCCCGGCGCGATGATGCCCAAGGAGCTCGGCGAGGACGTGCTCCGCCACTTCATGTCGGAGAACAACCTCCTCACGTCCGCTCCGCCCCTGCACACGCGCCTGCGCAACCTGGTGAGCCGTGCCTTCACCATGCGCCGCGTGGCCGAGCTCGAGCCGCGCATCCGGGAGCTCTCCGGCGAGATGCTCGATGCCATGCTCGCCCGGGAGGAGTTCGAGCTGATCCGCGAGCTGGCCGCGCCGCTGCCCGTCGTGGTCATCGCCGAGATGCTCGGCGTCGAGCCCGAGCGCCGCCTGGACTTCAAGCGCTGGTCGGACGACGTCCTGCTCACCATCTCCCCGCAGAGGGCGCCCGGAGAGCTCACCCGGCTGAGGGACAGCCTCCTGGAGTTCCACGCGTACCTGGAGGCCGTCGTCGAGCAGCGCCGCCGCGAGCCGCGCAACGATCTCATCAGCGCGCTCATCGAGGCGAGCGAGGCCGAGGGCGGCTTCCTCTCCACCCTGGACATCATGGCCTTCACCCGGTTGCTGCTCGTCGCCGGCAACGAGACCACCACCAACCTGATCGGCAATGGCATGGTGGCCCTGCTGCGTCACCCGTCCGAGTGGGAGCGGCTGGCGGCGGATGGCTCGCTCATCCCCAACGCCGTCGAGGAGATGCTGCGCTACGACAGTCCGGCACAGTCCCTCGTCCGGGTGGTGACGGAGGACACGGAGCTCGCCGGCCAGGCCATTCCCAAGGGCTCGCGCGTCCTGCTGCTGCTGGCGGCGGCCAACCGGGATCCCCGCAGGTTCCCCGAGCCGGATCGGTTCGACGTCACGCGGGAGGCGGCCCAGGGCCATATCTCCTTCGGCCACGGCATCCACTTCTGCCTGGGCGCTCCGCTGGCGCGGCTCGAGGCGAAGGTGGTGTTCGAGGAGCTCTTCCGCCGGGTGCGCCGCGTGTCGTTCGCGCCGGGCCAGGAGGGCACCATCCCCTGGAACCAGGCCTTCCTCATCCGCGGCCCCAAGAGCCTCCGGCTGAAGGCCGAACGGCACCAGCCCGCCCGGGCCGCCTGAGCCTCGCGCCCCCGTCATGGCCCGCTACGCCTTCACGCTCTTCCTCAGTGCCTTCCTGCTGTTCGGTGTCCAGCCGTTGGCGGGCCGGTACGCGCTGCCCTGGTTCGGCGGCACGGCCGCCGTGTGGACGGCGTGCATGCTGTTCTTCCAGGGCGCGCTCCTCGCGGGCTACGCCTACGCGCACGCGAGCGCCACGCGACTCCCTCCGCGCCGGCAGGTGCGGTTGCACCTGGGCCTGCTCGTGCTCGCTGTGGGAGCGCTCGGGGTGCGCGCGGTGCTGATGGGCTCTCCGGTGGCCCCCGGGCCCGAGTGGCGCTCCACCGGCACCGAGGCGCTGCTCACCGGCCGGCTGCTGGCGATGCTGGCCGTCTCGCTCGGGCTCCCCTTCTTCGTGCTGTCCACCACCGCGCCCCTGCTGCAGACCTGGTTCAGCCGCGCGCGGCCGGGGGTCTCGCCCTACCGGCTCTACGCCCTGTCCAACGCCGGCTCGCTGCTCGCGCTGCTGGGCTACCCCTTCCTCATCGAGCCCGCTCTGTCCCGCTCGGCACAGGGACAGGCGTGGGGCGTGGGTTTCCTGATCTTCACGGCCGGGTGCGCCTCCTGCGCGTGGGACGTGTGGAAGCGGGCGGAGGCCGCTGCTCCCGGGCAGGCCTCGGAGCAGTCCTCGGGCGACATGGGTGCACCCGAGGACTCGCAGCGGCTGGGGCCGTGGCACTCGGTGGCGTGGCTCGGGCTGAGCGCCTGCGCGTCGGTGCTGCTGCTGGCCACGACGAATCAGCTCTCGCGGGACGTGGCGGCCGGGCCCTTCCTGTGGGTACTGCCCCTGGGGCTGTATCTCCTCACCTTCATCCTCACCTTCGAGCGCGAGGCGTTCTACCGCCGCTCGGTGTGGGTGCCCCTGCTCATCGTGTCGGTGGGCGGCGTGCTGCGCGCCTTCTTCGAGGGGCCTCACTGGCCGCTGTCCTTCCAGCTCCTCGCGTACGGCGGCGCGCTGCTGGCCGGCTGCATGGTGTGCCACGGTGAGCTGTACCGCCTGCGTCCGGCCCCTCGTCACCTGAGCGCCTTCTTCCTCCAGGTGTCCGCGGGCGGCGTGCTCGGCGGGGTGTTCGTGGGCCTGGTGGCGCCGCACGTCTTCCACACGTACAGCGAGTACCCGCTGGCGCTCGCCGCGAGCTGTATCGTGGCGCTGGTGCCCCTGCTGTCGCCCTCACCCGGCGAGGGGGTGCTGGGGCGGCTGGGGCGGCTGGCCCGGGTGTTCCTGCTCGCCTCGGCGGTGATGGGGCTGGGCGTGTCGCTGCTGGACATCCGGCGCGAGGTGCGCGTCACCGTGCGCAACTTCTTCGGCGTGGTGCAGGTGCTGGAGCTCGGCGTGGGAGACCCGGAGCGGCATCTGTTCGCGCTCAAGCACGGCACCACCACCCACGGATTCCAGCTCATCGAGCCCTCGCGCCGGAGCAGACCCACGGCCTACTTCACGGCGGACAGTGGACTGGGGCTGGCCATCGCCGAGCAACGGCGGCTGCACGAGGCGGCGGGATCACCGGCTCTGCGTATCGGGGTGCTGGGACTGGGCGTGGGCACGAGCGCCTCGCTCGCCCGGGCCGGTGACTCGGTGCGCTTCTATGAGATCAACCCGGCCGTCATCTCGCTGGCCCAGGGCGAGGGCGGCTACTTCAGCTACCTGCGCGACACGCCCGCACGGGTGGAGGTGGTGCGGGGCGATGCTCGTATCTCCCTGGAGCAGGAGTTGGAGCGCGGCGAGGCTCGGGGGTTCGATGTGCTCGCGCTGGATGTCTTCAGCTCGGACGCCATCCCCATGCACCTGCTCACGCGCGAGGCCGTGGCGCTCTATCGGGCGCACCTGGCACCCGGAGGCGTGCTGGCGCTGCACATCAGCAGCTCGCACCTGGATCTGCTGCCCGTCACGCTCGCGCATGCCCGGGACTCCGGCATGCACGCGACGCTCGTCATCAACAAGAGCCAGGGGGACAGGCTGCGCAGTACGTGGGTGATTCTCGCGCCGGATGCGGGCTTCTCGCAGGGGCCTACATTCACTGGCACGGCCGCCCGCGTGTACCGCCTGGAGGTGAAGGACGGGCCACCGCCGATCCTCTGGACGGATGAGCACCACAGCGTGCTGCCCGTGCTCCGGCGCGAACCTCGCGAGGGGGAGTGACCCATACTCCCTCTCCCCTCGGGAGAGGGGAAATTGACGCGGCGAGGGGAAATTGACGCGGCGAGGGGAAATGGACACGGCCAAGGGCTCAGGACTCGAGTACCGGCGGCTGGCCCACCGGCAGGAACACCTGGAACGTGGTCCCCTTCCCCGGCTCGCTCTTCACCGCGATGCGCCCGCCCAGCTCGGTGATGATGCCGTGGCAGATGGACAGCCCCAGCCCCGTCCCCACTCCCACCGGCTTCGTGGTGAAGAAGGCATGGAACAGCTTCCCCAGGTTCTCCTCCGGAATCCCAACCCCCGTGTCCCTCACCGCCACCACCACGTGCTCCTCCTCGTACCTCGTGGAGACGTGGATCTCGTTCCCCCGGCTGTCCCCGTGCGGAATCGCCTGCGCCGCGTTGATGAGCAGGTTGAGGAACAGCTGTCCCAGCCGTGACTCGTTGGCGTGCACCGGTGGCACTCCGCCGTAGTCCTTCACCAGCCGAGCCCGGTGCCGGATCTCGCTCCACGCCATGTTCCCGCACAAGTCCAGCACCGACTGGATGTCCACCGGCCCCCGCCGCTCGTCGCTGCCCCGCGAGAACGTCTTCAGGTCCTTCACGATGTCCACCACGCGCTGGCTGCCGGACAGCGCCTCCTTCAGCGCCTCCCGCACCTCCTGCCCCCGCTCCCCCGCGAGCCCCTCGCCCGAGCCGGCCATCGCCGACAACTCGTCCTCCATGAAGCGCAGGTTGCTCAGCATGTACGACAGCGGGTTGTTGATCTCATGCGCCACGCCCGCGGCCAGCGTCCCCAGCGACGCCATCCGCTCGGTGGCCAGCAGCTTCTCCTGCACCTGCCGGCGCTCGGTGATGTCGCGCGCGATGGACACCGTGGCCAGCTGCCCGTCGAACAGCAGCGGCAGTGTCACCACCTCTCCCAACACCCGCCGGCCCTCGCGATGCCGGAAGAGCACCTCGTGGGGCGCGCTGACCGGGGACGGCTCGATGAGCCCGGCCTCGCACCCCGGCTGCACCAGCTCCGCGATGGGCCGCCCCCGCAGCGACTTCCCGCAGGCATGGCCCAGCAGGCACGCCGCCGCCGGATTGGCGAACACCACCACCCCCTCCCGATGGATGAGGATCGCCTCCGGGCTCCGCTCGATGAGCGTCCGGAAGCTCTCCGCCGAGCGCCGCTGCTCCTCCTCCGCCTGGCGCCTCCGCCGCTCGCTGCGCACCCCCTGGAGGATGGCGCAGCACGTGGCCAGCAACGGCTGCAGGAAGTCGATGACCCCCTCGTCGTAGCCCCCCGGACGGTTGGCGATCCCCACCATCCCCACCAGCTCCGTCGCCGAGTGGAACGGCAGCCCCAGGAAGCCGCGCAGCGGCGGATGGCCCTCGGGCAGCCCTCCCCGGCGCGAGTCCACCGCCGGAGCGTTGGACACCACCGGCTCGCCGCTCGTCATCACCGCCCCGAAGAGCGTCTGGAGGTTGGTGAACTCCATGCCCCGGGGCGCCTGCCGGGCGAAGAACTCCCGCAGCTCCTCCGTCCACGCGATGTTCGTGATGGCGTGGGTGCGCAGGTAGGGCTTGCCCTCCGGCGTGTGCAGCACCTCGCCGATGAAGCCGTACTCGCTGCCCGTCAGCTTCAACAGCACCGACAGCAGCTTGTCGAAGAGCTGCGGCACCTCGCGCCCCTGGATGAACTCCGTCTGCACCTCCGTGAGCGCCTGCAACAGCAGATGGCTGGCTCGCAGCTCACTCGCCGGGTCCCCCTTCCCGGCACTCCAGGGGTGGTTGGGCCACTCCATCCGTCCGCTCACCTGATCCCGCTCTTCCCGGTTTCCATGAATCTGATAGCGGACCTCCTGCATCGGGCAATCCCCCTCCCTCCCTATTGGCGATTGGGGGACATTCTGGATCTCACCAACTAAAACCTTGGTTGCGAATCAACTGCTGGTGGAGCGCGCTCGCGGCAACGACTACGCCAGCACCGTGCAGGCCGGGCTGCTCATCCTGCGCAACCCGCACCTGCTCGACTGAGCGCGCGTCCGGGCGGGGGGCCGCGGAGGAGCGACCGGTGTTGATACTCCGGGCTCAAAGAGATGCACGGCGGGTACCGGAAAACGTGAGGCACTCTTCCGGGCTCCGCGTCTCGTCCTAGAATGGAGCCCGTTGAGCCCCCTCATGGACAGCGTGCCCTCCTCCCTCATGCCAGACACCTCCCGCGGTCAGGCGTCCGATACCGTCGACGAATTGCTGCGCCACTTCCAGGCCACCTTCGAGCAGGCCGCCGTGGGCCTCGCGCACGTGGGCACGAATGGCCGGTGGATGCGCGTCAACTCGCGGCTGTGCGACATCGTCGGCTACCCGTACCACGAGCTGATGGAGCTGTCCTTCCAGGACATCACCCACCCGGATGACCTGGCCGCGGATCTCCAGCAGCTCCAGCAGGTGATCGCTGGAGAGCTCTCCACCTACTCGATGGAGAAGCGCTACTTCCGCAAGTCCGGGGAGACCATCTGGGTCAACCTCACGGTGTCCCTGGTGCGCAAGCCGGATGGCACCCCGGACTACTTCATCGCCGTCATCGAGGACATCAACCGGCGGCACCGCGCCGAGCAGGAGCGGGATGCGCTGCTCGCGCGAGAGCACCAGGCCCGCACGGAGGCCGAGGAGCAGGTGCGCCGCCACTCCGCCGAGCTGGATCTGACGCGCAACGCGCTCATCCAGGCCGAGCGGCTGGCCACGGCGGGCCAGCTCGCGGCGGGCGTGGGGCACGAGATCAACAACCCACTCTCCTACGTGCTGGCCAACGTGACGTTCGCGCTGGAGGAGCTGGCGGAGCGGGAGCTGGACGAGGCGATGAAGGAGGTGCAGGACGCGCTGCAACAGGCCCGCAAGGGCGCCGAGCGCATCCGGGGGATCGTCCGGGATCTGCGCACGTTCGCCAGCAGCAAGTTCGACTCGCTGGGGACGGTGGACGTGCGGGAGGCGTTGGAGTTCGCCGTGTCCATGGCGGAGCACCAGCTGCGCCTGCGCGCCCAGCTGCTGCGCGACTACACGCCGGTGCCCGCCGTGGTGGGCAACGAGTCGCGCCTGGGCCAGGTGTTCCTCAACCTGCTGCTCAACGCCACGCAGGCGCTCCCCGAGGGGGCGGTGTCGAGCAACCAGGTGACGCTCACCATCCGGCCCCACCAGGAGTCGTGGGTGGCCATCGAGGTGCGCGACACGGGGTGTGGCATTCCCGCGGAGAACCTTCCCCGCCTCTTCGAGCCGTTCTTCACCACGAAGCCCATTGGCGAGGGCACGGGGCTGGGGCTCTCGGTGTGCCATGGGATCGTCACGAGCATGGGAGGCCAGCTCCAGGTGGAGAGCACGCCGGGCCGGGGGAGCACGTTCCGCGTGCTGCTGCCGGTGGCGGGCAAGGCGGTGACCCCCGAGGCCTCCGGTGAGGTGCGCGTGCGGCGCCCCGGGGATCCGGAGGCCCGCCGCGTGCTGGTGATCGACGACGAGCCCGAGGTCATCGAGGCGCTCGTGCGGACCATCGGTCCGTCGCACACCGTGGAGCGGGCCGGCAGCGGCAGGCGCGCGCTGGAGCTGCTGGCGCAGGACGCGGGCTATGACGTCATCTTCTGCGATCTCATGATGCCGGAGCTCACGGGCATGGATCTGCACGAGGTGATCACCTCGAAGTACCCGGAGCTGCTCGAGCGCATGGTCTTCATGACGGCGGGCGGTTTCACTCCACGTGCCATCGCGTTCGTGGATCAGCACGGCCCGAGGTGCATCGAGAAGCCCTTCAGCCCGGAGACCGTGCGCGCCTGCCTGCGGTAGGCCAGCGCCGCTCGCGCCGCTCCAAAGGCGGAATCGCGGGGTCTTTCCGCTATCGGGTTACAGAACGCCTCGTGAAGTGGCATAGAGTCGGCGGGAGTGAGGAACCCGTCGCACGCCGAGGTGTAGACCATGGCCATGCAGGTCATCCTTTGGAATCCGCCCAACGCGGACGTCCTCAAGTTGTCCCTCAAGAACAAGCTCGAGCTGCTCTCCCATGCGGTGACGCAGCTCAATCACGTCAGGGACGGCTCGGAGCTGTGTGCGCTCGTGGGGCCGGACTACCTGTTCTTCCATGACGTGCCGTACGGCGTGGATGACTTCAATGCATACCACGTCAAGGTTCAAGCCATCGCGGATCAGCTCCCGCAGAAGGTCCTCTTCGTCGCCGGCTCGATGCAGTGGGTGGACCCGACGTCGAAGAAGCTCTTCGTGAGCGCCCTCATCGCGTCCAGGGGCCAGGTGCTCCGCTATGACAAGAAGCACAAGGCGGGGATCACCGAGGATGTGAAGGGCTACGAGTTCGAAGCAGGTACGGCGAGCGGCCGTTTCCAATGGCAGGGCTTCCGGTGTGGTCTCGAGATCTGCCAGGATCATGAGAAGGAGGTGCTCAAGAAGAGCGGCCCCTTGGACGTGCACATCCTGATCTCCTATGGCCAGTGTGGCCGGGCGCGCAATCTGGCTCTCGATCCAAACAAGAGAGGGGTCTTCATCCAGTGCGAGCTGGAGACCACCCAGTATTACGCGGACAAGAAAATGGGCTCCAATCCAGAGAGCTATGTCTCGCTTTGTTCCTACGAGAGACATCGGATGCTGGGGTTGGTTCCCAACGAGAGCAAGCAGGCGCTGACGGACTGTGCTTCCACCAAGGCCCTCATCAAGTTCAAGCAGTGTGCCGTCGAAATGCCAGTGCCCACCAAGAAGGGAGCGCCACCGCTCCGGCTGAAGCGCCCGGTCTGGCAGCCGGACAGCGAGGTGTCCCGCTGTACGAAGTGCATGACGTCGTTTGGCGTGTTCACGCGCAAGCACCACTGCCGTCAATGCGGAAGAATCTTCTGCTCCAGTTGTTCGAGCAAGACGATGATCGTCGTGAAGCCCGCGACGAAACCCGGTGAACAGGACGTGGAGCAGAGTGCCGAGGCCGTGCGGGTCTGCGACAGCTGTGCGAATGGGTGAGCCGCGCCCGGCCGCGCCCGAGCCCGCGATAGTCCATTGCCGAAGGACCGGCGTTGGTCTTGAGTGCGCGGTCCCATGGTTGGCCTGATCCTCACCCTCGCCCTCACCACCGCCTCCGGGCAGCTCCCGGTGCCCGCCTCGCCCGGGGAGCTCCTGGGAGAGACGGTGGAGCTCCAGGGCGACCTGCGCGTGGAGACCGAACCCGGGGTCGTCATCGTCGCCCGGAAGAACGCGGTGCTGCGCTCGGGGACGTCGGTCATCCGCGCCGATGAGATCTCCTACAACCACACCACGCAGGTGGCCGAGGCCCGCGGCAACGTGCTGCTGGTGATGCGCGGCCTGGCCGGCTTCGCCGAGCACCTCACCCTGGACCGCCGGACGCGCACCCTGACGGCCGAGAACGCCAACGGCGAGGGCGCCGCCTTCGTCCAGAAGGAGAACGTGAGCCCGGAGGAGCTCGCCGCCCAGGAGACCGCCGAGCAACTGGCCAAGGTGGGCAAGAACGCCTTCTCCTTCACCACCCGGGGCCTGCGCATCGAGGAGGATGGCACGTACGTGCTGGAGCAGTCGTCCTTCACGCCCTGTGACTGCGACGTGCTCACGCCCACCTGGCGCATCTCCACGAGCGGCGCGACGGTGAAGCCCGACGAGAGCGCCACCCTCACCCTGCCCGCGGTGCGCGTGTACGGCGTGCCCGTGCTCCTGCTGCCATGGGTCTACCTGCCCCTGGCCCAGCGCGCGAGCGGCCTGCTGCTGCCCGAGATCACGGGCTCGGGGCTGAGCGGATTCCAGCTGGACGAGCCGCTCTTCCTCACGCTCGGGCGGAGCTACGATCTCACGCTCTCGCCGGGGTACGCGTTCGGCACCGAGCCCGCGGATCCCACCCGGGGCTCGCTCGGCGTGAAGGGTCCGCGCCTGTCCACCGAGCTCCGGTACGTGCCCCTCGCCGACCCCGACGGCAATCCCGCGATGGAGGGGCGGCTGTGGATGCAGCTGCTCTACGACCTGAAGCCCGAGCGGGATCCCCTCAACTACAACGTGCTCGCGCCCGGCGCGCCACGGCGGGGACTGCGCGGCTGGGGCCTGCTGGAGCACCGGCAGAAGCTCGGCAATGACTTCTTCGCGCGGGCGGACGTGAAGCTCTTCTCGGACGGCTTCCTCTTCGCGGACACCACCAACAACTCCGGATTCGCCCGCTCGTACTATGACGTCCCCTCCACGGCCACGGTGTACCACCGGGGCGCGGACGACTACGCGGGGCTCGCCCTCGCCTACCGCCAGGACATCCGCTGGGGCTATCCCCTCTTCGGCGACGCCCCGCGCCCGCCCGTCTTCCAGGAGCTGCCCACGCTGCGGTACGCGCTGCCCACGGTACCGCTGTTCGGTCCGCTCACCGGCGGCGTGGAGGTGGAGCTGTCCCGGCTCTCGCCGATCGACGGGCTGCTCGGGGACGAGGGCACGGACGGCACCTACTGGCCGCTCCTGGCGGACGCGGATGGCACCCAGGGCAACGGCCGTTTCGATCCGGGCGAGCGTCAGGCCCGCACCCGGCTGGACGTGATGCCACGGGTGAACGCCACCTTCGACCTGGGTGGCGTGCTGCGGCTCACCCCGTACCTGGCGGTGCGCGAGAGCCTCTACCTCTACGAAGCGACCCGGGAGACGAACCACCGGGCATACGGGATGGTGGGCGCGTACATGGACACGGAGCTGTCGCGGGTGTTCGGAGAGGGAGCCAACGCGATCCGCCACAGCATCCTGCCCTCGGTGGAGGTGCGCGCGGTGCCGCATGTCTTCGGCCAGGGCTCGCCGCAGATCTACGACGAGGTGGACGCCGCCGTGCCCGGGAATGGGTTCTTCCAGGCCCAGGTGGCGCTGCGCCAGAAGCTGCTCGCCCGCGTCGGGACCCACGGCACCCGCGAGCTGGGACGGTTCGACGTGGTGCAGGGCGTGGACTTCCTCGAGCGGCGGATGGGCGAGACGTCCGGGCGCATCCTGGCGGTGCTGGGGCCGGTGTCGGCGGAGGCCCGGGGCCGGCTGGATCTCTTCACCCCCGAGACGGAAGAGCGGCTGACCCAGCTGTCGGCGAGGATCGGTTGGACCATCCATCCCAGGCTGAGCGTGAACGCCGGGTACGAGCGGGCCCTGGCGAGCTCGGAGCAGGTGCGCCGGCCCATCGACATGCTGCTGCCCCCGCCCCTCGCTCCGCGGGAGCCGATCCCGGGTGCGGCGGTGTCCTGCTCGAGCGCGGCCGCGTTCGCCAACAAGCCCATCGACCGCGTGCTGCTGGGCGCCGACACACGCCTGCCGTTCGGCTTGAACGTGGGCTACGCGGCCGAGGTGCAGCGGAAGGATCCCGCGCGCTGCGATGTGGCCGAGCTGTTCTCCCAGACGCTGAGCGTCTCGTTCAGCCCCTCGTGCGACTGCTGGCGGCTCAACTCCTGGGCGCGAGTGGGACCCGGGACGAACTTCGACTGGGGCCTGAGCGTGACGGTGCTGAACCTGGGCACCTTCGGGCGCTGAGCCCGGAAGTCACGAGGGAGCCCTCCGGGCGCGATGTTCACGAACTTGGTCGGGTAGACCGGGGAGTTACCTCCCCGGCCCCCCACGGATCCGGACGTGCGGAATTCCCGCATCCGGCTCTTCGGCTCATGGACTCACTGCGAGCGGAAGCCCATCTCGCACCCTGCGCTGGACGAG
>NZ_DASUNC010000181.1:0-26833 GCF_036277355.1 Archangium sp. | reverse complement strand
CATCGCCAACACCCAGGTGTACCTGCTCGACGCGCACCTGCGTCCCGTGCCCGTGGGCGTGCCCGGTGAGCTCTACATCGGCGGCGACGGCCTGGCCCGCGGCTACCTCTCCCGCCCGGACCTCACCGCCGAGCGCTTCGTTCCCAATCCCTTCGCCTCCCAGCCCGGTGAGCGGCTCTACCGCACCGGCGACCTCGCCCGCTGGCGTCCCGATGGCGTGCTGAAGTTCCTCGGCCGCCTCGACAACCAGGTGAAGCTGCGCGGCTACCGCATCGAGCTGGCCGAGGTGGAAGCCGTCCTCCTCGCCCACCCCGAGGTGCGTGAGGCCGTGGCCGTGGTCCGCGAGGACTCTCCCGGCAACAAGCGCCTCGTCGCCTACGTCACCAGCGGTTCCCCGCAGCTCGACACCTCGGCCCTGCGCTCCTTCCTCAAGCAGCGCCTGCCCGACTTCATGCTGCCCTCGGCGCTCGTCCGCCTCGAGGCCCTCCCCCTCACCTCCACCTCCAAGGTGGATCGCAAGGCCCTTCCTCCTCCCAACGTCTCCTCCTCCGGCCGGGCCGGCCATTTCGTGGAGCCCACCACCGAGTTGGAGCGGCAGCTCGTCTCCATCTGGTCCCAGGAGCTGGGCCTCGAGGACGTGGGCGTCGATGACCACTTCTTCGAGAAGCTCGGCGGCACCTCCCTGTCCGTCATCAAGGTCGCGGCCCGGATGCGCGAGGTGCTGGGGCGCGAAGTGCAGATGACCTGGCTCTTCGAGCACCCCACCATCAGCGACCTGGCCCGTCGCATCGACTCGGGGACCCCGCAGGCTCCAGCTCCCCGAGATCAACAGGAGGCCAGTGCCGCCGAGCGCTCCGGCCCGGAGGACATCGCCATCATCGGCATGTCCGGCCGCTTCCCGGGCGCTCGCTCCGTGGAGGAGTTCTGGCAGAACCTGCGCCAGGGCGTGGAGTCCATCTCCCGCTTCGCTCCGGAGGAGTTGGAGCCGCTCTCCGACCTCCCCGAGGGCATGTTCCAATGGCAGCACCCCCAGTTCGTCCCGGCGGGCGGCGTGCTGGCGGACGCCGACAAGTTCGACCACGGCTTCTTCGACATCTCCCTGCGTGAAGCACAGTGGATGGACCCCCAGCAGCGCCTCTTCCTGCAGACCGCCTGGAGCGCCCTGGAGGACGCCGGGGTGGATCCGGATCGCACCCAGGGCCGCATCTCGCTGTACGCGGGTGCCTCGGACTCCGGCTACTTGCATCTGGTGCGGAAGAACGTGCCGCTGAATCCCGCTGCCTTCTTCGAGGCGGGCACCAATGCCTCCCACCAGGGCATGGCCACCAAGGCCTCCTACAAGTTGCGGCTCACCGGTGAGAGCCTCATGGTGTACACCGCCTGCTCCACGGGCCTCGTCGCCGTGCACATGGCCTGTGAGAGCCTGCGCCAGCGCCAGTCCGACGTGGCCCTCGCGGGCGCCACCAACCTCTTCCTCCCCCAGAAGACGGGCTACGTCTACCAGGAGGGGATGATCCTCTCGCCGGATGGGCACTGCCGCGCCTTCGATGCTCGCGCCCAGGGAACCGTCGCCGGCAACGGTGTGGCCGCCGTGGTGCTCAAGCGCCTGTCCGATGCCCAGCGCGATGGGGACTCCATCTACGCCGTCATCAAGGGATCGGCCATCAACAACGATGGCCACCACAAGTCCGGCTACACCGCCCCCAGCGTCCAGGGGCAGTCCTCCGTCATCCAGCAGGCCCTGGAGCATGCCCGCCTGCGGCCCGAGGACATCGGTTACGTCGAGGCCCATGGCACCGGTACGCCGCTGGGCGATCCGCTGGAAATCTCCGCCCTCCAGCGCGTCTACAACCTGGGCGCCGAGCGCAAGGGCACCATTCCCATCGGCTCGGTGAAGACGAACATCGGCCACCTGGACACCGCGGCGGGCCTGGTGGGCCTCATCAAGGCGACGCTGGTGTTGCGCCATGAGGAGATTCCCCCCAGCCTCAACTTCGAGCAGCCCAACCCCTCCATCGACTTCAACGCGGGGCCCTTCTTCGTCAACACTGCCCTGCGGGAGTGGAAGCGCGGCCCGGTGCCGCGGCGCGCGGCAGTCAGCTCCTTCGGCATTGGCGGCACCAACGCCCACGCCATCCTCGAGGAGGCCCCCGAGCAGCACAGCGAGCCGAGCCTCCGTCCCCACCAGGTGGTGCTGCTGTCGGCGCGCACGCCCGCGGCGCTGGACGCACAGGGCGCCCAGCTCGCGGCGCACGTGGAAGCCAACCCGCGGCTGACGCTGGCGGACATGGCGTACACGCACGCGCTGGGCCGCAGGGGCTTCGAGCACCGCAGGGCCGTGGTGGCCAAGGACGCGGCCGAGCTGGTGCAGCGCCTGCGCAAGCCCGGAGCGGCAGTAGAGCTGGACGACGTGGAGGCGGGCCGCCGCCTGCGCGTGGCCTTCCTCTTCCCCGGCCAGGGTGCCCAGCAGGTGGCCATGGGCCGCGAGCTGTACCAGGCCGAGCCCGACTTCCGCGCGCACGTGGACATGTGCCTCGGCCTGCTGGAGGCACCGCTGCGCGACGAGGTGCGCTCGCTGCTGCTGCCGGAGCCGGACCAGGAGGCCTCGGCCAAGGAGCTGCTGTCTCACCCCCGCGTTGCCCTGCCCGCGCTCTTCACCGTGGAGTACTCGCTGGCCCGCACGTGGATGGGCTGGGGGGTGACGCCTCACGCCCTGCTGGGCCACAGCTATGGCGAGTACGTGGCCGCCTGCCTCGCGGGCGTCTTCTCGCTCGCGGACGCACTGCGGCTGGCCGTCACGCGCGGCCGGCTCATGGAGGGCATGGCTCCGGGCGCCATGCTCGCGGTGGGCCTCTCCGAGGCAGAGGTGCGTCCGCTGCTCTCCGGCCGCCTGTCCGTGGCCGCCCTCAACGCTCCCGGCCGCTGCGTCGTCTCCGGCCCCATCCCCGAGGTGGAGCGCCTGATGGAGGAGCTCAAGCGCCGCGAGGTGGGCACGCTGAGGCTGCCCGCGGCCCATGCCTTCCACTCCGCCGACGTCGAGCCCTTCATGCCCGAGTTGGTGCGGGTGGTGACCTCGCTGGGTCGCTCGGCGCCCACGGGGCGGCTCGTCTCCAGCCTCACCGGCACCTGGGCCACGGCTGAAGAGGTGACGGACCCGGGCTACTGGGCCCGCCAGATGCGCCAGCCCGTGCGCTTCGCCTCGGGCGTGGAAACCCTCCTGAGCGAGGGTTGTAGCCTGCTGCTGGAAGTGGGCCCGGGGCAGGATCTGACCGCCCTGGTGCGCGCCAACGTGGACGGCAAGAGCGGCAAGGTGAAGGCACTGCCCTCGCTGCGCCGCCAGGGCAGCTCCGCCTCCGAGCACGCCGTCTTCCTGCAGGCGCTGGGCGACATGTGGGCCCAGGGCCTTCCCATGGACTGGAAGGCCTTCTACGCCCGCGAGCGGCGTCTGCGCCTCTCCCTCCCCACCTACCCCTTCCAGGAGAAGCGGTGCTGGGTGGATGCGGTGCCTGGCATGGCTCCCGCCCTGCCCGCCACCACCACCGTCACGCCGGCCCTCGCGCGCCCCGATGCGGCCCCGGCGGCCGCTCCCACCGAGGCTCCTGCCCCCGTGCGCGAGGACATGCCTCGCGGTGAAATCGAGGAGCGCGTGGCCGCCCTCTGGCGCGCTCGCCTGGGCGTGGAGCACGTCGGCCGCGACGACAGCTTCCTCGAGCTCGGCGGCAACTCGCTCATGGCCGCGCAGATGCTCACGCAGATGCGCGACACCTTCGGGGTCAACCTCCCGCTGGCGGACCTCTTCGACAGCCCCACCGTCGCCGGCATCGCCGCGCGCATCGAGGACCTGCTTCAGTCCGCGCCCCAGCAGCAGAAGACCCAGCAACAGAAGACGCTGAAGCTGGCGCCGCTGACCCGCGACGGCGAGCTGAAGCTCTCCTACGTGCAGGAGCGCACCTGGCGCCTGGAGCAGTACCTCCCGGGCCTGTCCGCCTACAACATCCCCTTCGTCCTCCGCCTGGAGGGCACTCTGGACGCGCGGCTGCTCGAGCGCGCCATCCAGGAGGTCGTCCAGCGCCACGAGGCCCTGCGCACCACCTATGACATCGTCGACGGCCGCCCCGTGCAGCGCTTCCACGCGAAGGTGCACGTGCCGTTGGAAGTGCTCGTCCTCGACGGCACTCCCGAGCAGCGCGAGGCCGACGCCCTGCGCCTGGCTCGCGAGGACGCCGCTCGGCCCTACGACCTGGTGAAGGGTCCCGTGCTCCGCACCACCCTGCTGCGCCTGCGCGAGGACATGCACATCCTCGTGGGCGGCATCCACCACATCGTCAGCGACACGCTCTCCATCACCATCTTCGTCCACGAGATGGCGGCGGTTTATGTGGCGATGCGCGAAGGAAAGCCCTCGCCGCTGCCGCCCATGCCCGTGCAGTACGCCGACTTCGGCCACTGGCAGCGCCGCAGCGTCAGCGAGAACCTCCTGGCCGAGCAGCAGCAGTGGTGGCGCCAGCAGCTCGCCGGCATGCCCCGCCGGTTGAACCTGCCCACCGACAGGCCCCGGCCCGCCTCCTGCCCCCTCACCTCCGAGCGCATGTCCGCGGACTTCCCTCCCGCGCTCGCCAACGAGCTGGTGGCCTTCGGCCGCCGCGAGGGTTTCACCTCCTTCGTCATCCTGCTGGCCACCTGGCAGGCCCTGCTGCACCGCTACAGCGGACAGACGGACATCGTCGTCGGCACCCCCATCGCCAACCGCACCCAGCCCGAGCTCCAGTCCCTCATCGGCTACGTCGCCCACTCGGTGGCGCTGCGCACGGACCTGGGTGGTGACCCCACCTTCCGGGAGCTGCTCGGCCGCGTGCGCGAGGTGTTGCTCGGTGCCCAGAACCACCCGGATGTGCCCTTCGAGCAGCTCATCGAAGAGCTCTTCCCCCAGCACGACATCGGCCGTGGCCGCATCACGGACAGCATCTTCGTGCTCCACAGCAACGCGGCCGGCGACTCGCAGCAGTTGCCCGGCCTGCGTGCCAGCCTCATCGACGTGCCGGACGGCCCCGTGCAGTGGGGCGCCACGCTGTCGGACCTCACCCTGGTGTTCCGCGAGGTGCCCGGCCAGCTCCACGGTGCGGTGGAGTACGCCACCGAGCTCTTCGACGCGTCCACCGCTCGCCGCATGATCGAGCAGCTGCAGGTGCTGCTGGCCGCGGGCATGGCCCAGCCGGACGAGCGCATCTCCCGCCTGCCCCTGCTCACCGGGGAGGAGAAGAAGAAGTGGCTCCAGCCCCGGCCCTTGCCCTCCTTGCCCTCCGCACCCACCGTGCGCGAGGTGCTGGCGCGCCGCGCCGAGAGCGCTCCCCAGGCCGTGGCCGTCGTGCGCGACGGGCGGACCTGGACCCTGGGCGAGCTGCGGGCCCACAGCCGGAGTCTGGCCTCCCGCCTGCTCGCCCTGGGCGTCAAGCGCGGTGAGCCGGTCGTCGTCTGCCTCGAGCCCTCTCCCGAGAAGCTGCTGGCCCTCTGGGGCGTGTTGGAGGCCGGCGCCTCCGTCATGACCCTGGGCCCCTCCGAGCTCGGAAGCCTGCCCCAGTACGCTCCCGAAGGCGCCAGCGCGCCCGTGCTGATCACCTGGCGCGGACTCGTCACCGCCCAGCGCCTGGAGCCCTCGCGTGTGCTGTACGTGGAGGCTCTCGAGGACGCCTCGGCTGTGGCCTGGGCGGAGGACTCCCCGCGTCCAGAGGATCCGGCCTGGCTGCTGCCCGCCGGTGCCTCGCAACCCGCGTGGGTCCTCACCCAGGGGGGCCTGCTGAACCTCTTCGAGACCCTGGATGCGCGGCTGAAGCCGGCCGAGGGCGGCACCTGGTTGGCCGCCGCCGAGAGCGCGGTGGAGCGCCCGGAGCTGGAGTGGTTGTGGGCACTGTCGCGAGGCCTGCGCGTGCTCTTCCCCTCCCAGGAGGTGTCGGCGGGCCTGTTGCACCTGCGTGGCGGCGACGTCCGCTCGCGCGCGGTCGACTTGAGCGTCATGTACTTCGCCAATGACGAGGACTCCATGCGCGGCTCCAAGTACGAGCTGCTGATGGAGGGGGTGAAGTTCGCGGACGCCCATGGCTTCTCCGCCGTGTGGACGCCCGAGCGTCACTTCCACTCGTTCGGCGGCATCTATCCCCAGCCGGCGGTCCTTTCAGCGGCCGTGGCGGCGGTGACGCGCCACCTGCGCCTGCGCGCTGGCAGCGTGGTGCTGCCGCTGCATGATCCGCTCCTGGTCGCCGAGCAGTGGTCCGTGGTGGACAACCTCTCCAACGGACGCGTCGACGTGTCCGTGGCCACGGGCTGGCACGCGCAGGACTTCTCGTACGCGCCCCACAACTACGAGAACCGGCGCACCATCCTGCTGGAGAACCTGAAGACACTGCGGGCCGTCTGGCGCGGCGAGAAGCTCAAGCGCAAGGGCGGTGGTGGCGTGGACGTGGAGGTGGGCCTGCGCCCGCTGCCCGTGCAGCGCGAGCTGCCCATCTGGCTCACGGCCACCTCCAATCCGGAGACGTTCCGCCTGGCCGGTGAGCTGGGCGCCGGTGTGCTCACCGCCATGATGTCCCAAAGCTTCGAGGAGCTGAGGGCCAAGGTGGGCCTCTACCGCGAGGCCTGGCGCCGCAATGGCCACCCGGGCCGCGGCCACATCACCGTCATGCTCCACACCTTCATCGGCGACGATGACCGCGAGGTGCTGGAGACGGTGCACAAGCCGCTGCTGGGCTACTTCCGCGGCTCGGTGGACATCATCGCGTCGTTGGCGTCCCTGCAGGGCTTCAAGGGTGACATCGCCAAGGTGCCCGAGGCCGACGTGCAGGCCATCCTGGAGCGCGGCTTCGAGCACTACGCCTACCACGCGGGCCTCATCGGCTCGGTGGACAGCGGCGTGAAGCGCCTGGAGGTGGTGCGCCTGGCGGACGTGGACGAGGTGGCGTGCCTCATCGACTTCGGCCTGGAGACCCCGGTGGTGATGCAGGGGTTGCGCAAGCTGGCGGAGGTGCGCCAGCGCAGCGAGGAGCTCGCCGCCGGGCGTCAGCAACAGGTGCTGGTGGAGAGCCGGCAGGGCATGGACGCCCTGGTGGAGCTGGCGCGCAGCTCGGGCGAGGTGCTGATGCACGCCTCGGCGCGGCTGGCCCGCTCGCTGTCGGAGCTGCCCGATGCGCGGCAGGCCCTCGCGCCGCTCAAGGCCCTGGTGCTGGAGGAGAGCTCCGCCGAGCTCGCCCGGGCCCTGCAGGACGCGGCCGGGGTGCCGGTGCTGAGACGGAGTGTGGTGGCGGACGGCTCGCTGGTGCCGCGCGCGCCGGACGAGGAGCTGCCCGCGGAAGTGCAGCGCTGGGTACTGGACGAGGCCCAGCAGCCGGTGCCGGCCGGAGTCGTGGGCGAGCTGGCGCTGTACGGCGCCGGTCTGCCGCAGAACCTGTGGCGCCCCTCGCGTGAGGATCACCAGCGCTGGGTGCCGCATCCGCTGAGCGCCTCCGAGCGCCTCTACCGCACCGGCCGTTACGTGCGCATGCGGACCGACGGCAGCCTGGAGCCCATGAGCGCACCCCCGGCCCGCACGAAGCGCCCCGCCGAGACGGAGCGCCCCGCGAACACCGTCGTGCCAGTCGCGACCACGGGGGGGGCCTCCACGCCTCCGCCCATTCCGCGCGCGCCGAGGAACGAGCCCCTGCCGCTCTCCTTCGCTCAGCAGCGGCTGTGGTACCTGCAGCAGCTCGAGCCGATGGGCGTGGCGTACAACAACGGCGTCACGTACCGCATGAGTGGCCCGTTGAACGTGGCCGCCCTCCACGCCGCCCTGGAGGAAGTGGTGCGCCGCCACGAGGTGCTGCGGACCACCTATGCCCTGGGCGAGGACGCAGCCGTCCAGATCATCCACCCGGACAGCACCCTCTCCATGCCCCTGGTGGAGCCGAGCGCCCCGACCTTCGAGGAGCGGGAGACCGAGGCCCTCCGCCTGTGCCGCGAGCACCTGCTGCTTCCCTTCGACCTCGAGAAGGGCCCGGTGCTGCACGCCCTGCTCGTGCGGGTGGATGCGGAAGAGCACCTGCTCAACCTCGTCTTCCACCACATCGTCTCGGACGCCTGGTCCTCCATGGTGCTGGCCAAGGAGCTGGTGCCGCTCTACACCGCGTTCTGCGACGGTCAGCCCTCGCCGCTGCCGCCCATGAAGCTGCAATACGCGGACTTCGCCGTGTGGCAGCGCAAGTGGCTGGAAGGCGGGGTGCTGGAATCGGAGCTCACCTGGTGGAAGCAGCGGCTCGCGGGCGTTCCGCCCCTCGAGCTGCCCACCGACAAGCCCCGTCCGGCGGTCCAGTCCCAGAAGGGAGCCCTGCTCCCCTTCGTGTTGCCGCGAGAGATCTCCGAGCCGCTGCTGGCCCTGGGACGGCGTGAAGGCTCCACGTCCTTCATGGTCATCATGGCGCTCTTCCAGACGCTGCTGCACCGTTACAGCGGCCAGGAGGACTTCGCCGTGGGTCTGCCCTCGGCCGGCCGTCACTACCCGGGGACGGAAGAGCTCATCGGCTGCTTCGTCAACACGCTCGCGGTGCGGGCCTCGCTGGGCGGGGCGCCGTCCTTCCGCGAGTTGTTGACGCGCGTGCGGCGCGCCTCGCTGGAGACCCTGGCCCACCAGGAGCTCCCGTTCGAGCGTCTGGTGGAGGCACTCCAGGTGCGGAGAGAGCCCAGCCGCTCGCCCGTCTTCCAGGTGGTGCTCAACGTCATCAACGTCCCCCCGCCGCAGGCCGAGATGGCCTCGCTGCGGATGAGCGGCGTGAAGATCAACTCGGATACGACGAAGTTCGACCTGTCACTCGAGGTGTTGGAGAAGAGCGACGGGCTGCACTGCAACTTCGAGTACGCGACGGGGCTGTTCGAGCCGTCCACCGCGGCGCGCATGGCCGAGCACCTGGCCGTCCTGGCGCGGCAGGTGGTGGAGGCTCCCGGGAAGCCGCTGGCGCTGTTGCCGCTGCTGACCGAGACCGAGCGCCAGCAGGTGCTCGTCGACTTCAACGCCACCGCCTCGTCCTTCCCCACCGAGGCCTGCATCCACCACCTCTTCGAGCAGCAGGTGGCCCTGCGTCCCGACTCCATCGCCGTCCAGTTCGGTGACGAGCGCCTCACCTACCGTGAGCTGGACGCGCGCTCCAACCAGCTCGCCCACCTCCTGCGCTCGCACGGCGTGGGGCCCGACTCCCTCGTCGCTCTGTGCCTCGAGCGCTCCCTGGAGCTCGTCGTCTCCCTCGTCGGCATTCTCAAGGCTGGCGGCGCCTACCTCCCGCTCGATGCCTCCTACCCCGCCCAGCGCCTCGCCTTCATGTTGGAGGACGCTCCGCCCCGGCTGCTGCTCACCTCTCGCGCCCTGCGCTCGCAGCTCCCCGTCTCCGACTCCCTGCCCTGCCTCCTCTGGGAGGAGCTGAGCCTCGAGGGCCTGCCCACGTCCGCTCCGGACTCCGGCGTCACCTCGCACAACCTCGCCTACGTCGACTTCACCTCCGGCTCCACCGGCAGGCCCAAGGGCGTCGCCATCGAGCACCGCTCCGTCCTGCGCCTGCTGCACGGCGCCACCTACGCTCACCTCGGCCCCGAGGAGACCTTCCTCCTCCTCGCTCCCATCTCCTTCGATGCCTCCACCCTCGAAGTCTGGGGACCGCTGGTGTACGGCGCGCGGCTCGTCGTCTTCCCGCCCCAGTCCCCCAGCGACCTGGAGCTGCTGACGCAGGTGCTGCAGCGTCACGGCGTCACCACGCTCCACCTCACCTCGGGTCTCTTCACCCAGGCCGTGGACCACAAGCTCGACAGCCTGCGCGGTCTGCGCCAGCTCCTCACCGGTGGTGACGTCGTCTCCGCTCCGCACGTCCGCCGCGTCCTGGAGCAGCTGCGTATTCCCGTCACGGCCTGCTACGGCCCCACCGAGAGCACCCTCTTCACCTCCTGCTTCCGGATGACGCATCCCGAGCAGCCCGGTGACTCCGTGCCCATCGGTACGCCCATCGCCAACACCCAGGTGTACCTGCTCGACGCGCACATGCAGCCCGTGCCCGTGGGCATCCCGGGTGAGCTCTACATCGGCGGCGATGGCCTGGCCCGCGGCTACCTCTCCCGCCCGGACCTCACCGCCGAGCGCTTCATCCCCAATCCCTTCTCCTCCCAGCCCGGTGCGCGCCTCTACCGCACCGGTGACCTGGCGCGCTGGCGTCCCGATGGCGTCCTCAGCTTCCTCGGCCGCATCGACAACCAGGTGAAGGTGCGCGGCTACCGCATCGAGCTCGCCGAGGTGGAGGCCGCCCTCCTCGCGCACCCCGAGGTGCGTGAGGCCGTGGCCCTCGTCCGCGAGGACTCTCCCGGCGACAAGCGCCTCGTCGCCTACGTCGTTCCTCCTCCGGGGCATCAGCTCACCGATGTGGACTCGCTGCGGGCCTTCCTCGCGCAGCGGCTCCCCGAGTTCATGCGGCCCTCGGCCTTCGTGGCGCTGGAGAGCCTCCCGCTCACCTCCAATGCCAAGGTGGATCGCAAGGCCCTGCCCGCGCCCAAGGCCTCCAAGCTCCAGCCGGCGACGGCCTATGCCGCTCCCCGCAACGAGCTGGAGCAGCGCCTGGCCGACATCTGGACGCAGGTGCTCAACGTCGAGCGCGTCGGCATCCACGACAACTTCTTCGCGCTGGGGGGTGACTCCATCATCAGCCTCCAGGTGATCGCCCGCGCGCGCCGGGCCGGGATTGCCCTCTCCGCTCGCCAGTTCTTCCAGAACCAGACCATCGCCGAGCTGGCCCGCATCGCCGAGCACACCTCGGGCTCACTGGCCGAGCAGGGTCCTGTCACGGGCGAGGTGCACCTCACCCCCATCCAGCGGCATTTCCTCGAGCACGACACCGCCCACGCCCACCACTTCAACCAGTCCCTGCTCCTCGAGGTGCGTCAGTCCCTGAACGCGCCGCTCCTCGAGAAGGCGCTCGGCCATGTGGTGGTCCACCACGATGCGCTCCGTGCCCGCTTCACGTCCGTCGAGGGACGCTGGCAGCAGCACCTGGCTGGCACCGAAGCCGCGCCCACCCTCCTCCAGGTGGACCTGTCCTCGCTGCCTCGCGCCGCTCAGCCCGCGGCCCTCGAGGCCGAGGCCGCTCGCCTCCAGGCCAGCTTCGACCTCTCCAGGCCTCCCCTCCTCACCGCGGCGCTGTTCCACCTCGGTGACTCCCAGCGCCTCTTCCTCTGCGCACACCACCTCGTCATGGACGCCGTGTCCTGGCGCATCCTCGTCGAGGACCTCGAGGCCACCTACCTCCAGCTGCAGCAGGGTCAGCAGGTGACGCTGCCGCCCAAGTCCTCCTCGTTCCAGACGTGGGCGCGCCGCCTCTCCGAGTACGCCTCCTCCGAGGCGCTCGCCGCCGAGGCGCCCCTCTGGCTGGATGAAGCTCGCTCCCTCGTGAAGCCCCTCCCCACGGACGCGTCCGGGGAGAACACCTACGCCTCCGCCACCACCGTCTCCGTCTCTCTCGACGCGGACGAAACCCGCCTCCTGCTCCAGGAGGTGCCCGCCGCCTGGCGCGCGCACATCAACGACGTCCTCCTCACCGCGCTCGTCCAGACCTTCTCGGAGTGGACGGGCCAGCCTCGCCTCCTCGTGTCGCTCGAGGGCCACGGCCGCGAGGAGATCTTCCCGGATGTGGACCTCTCCCGCACCATCGGCTGGTTCACCTCCCTCACGCCCCTGCTGCTCTCCATTCCCCAGGGCGGCTCTCCGGGAGACGGCCTGCGCTCCGTGCGCGACTCGCTGCGCCAGCTCCCGCACCACGGCATTGGCGCCGGCATCCTCCAGTGGATGGGACCCGAGGCGCTTTCCCAGAAGCTGCGGGCACTCCCCGCGCCGCAGGTCTCCTTCAACTACCTCGGCCAGCTCGATGCCTCCGCCGCCGCGAGCACCCTCTTCTCCCTCTCCAGCGAGCCCACCGGCGCCTCCGTTGCACCGTCTTCCCGCCGCATGCAGCCCCTGGAGGTGAATGGCTCCGTCCTCGAGGGACGCTTCCACTTCGCCTTCACCTACAGCACCCACCTGCATCACGCGTCGACGATCCAGGGCCTCGCCCAGCGCTACCTCGCGCACCTGCGAGCCCTCATCTCGCTGCGTCACTCCGACGACACGCGCCGCTTCACGCCCTCCGACTTCCCGCTCGCGCGCATCTCGCAGCAGACCCTCGACTCGATCCTCGCACGCCACGCCGCTTCAACCGAGGACCTCTATCCCCTCACGCCCCTGCAGGAAGGCATTCTCTTCCACGCCCTCCTGACGCCGGAGGCGGACGTCTACTTCTCGCAGCTCTCCTGGAGCATCGACGGCCCCTTGAATCTGGAGGCTTTCCTCCAGGCCTGGCAGACCGCGCTCGACCACCACACCAGCCTGCGCACCGCCTTCCTCTGGGAGGGGCTCGACACGCCCCTGCAGCTCGTCCACTCGCGCGCCACCGTCCCCTTCCAGCAGCATGATTGGCGGCACCTCTCCGCGGACGAGCAGAAGACGCGCCTCGACGCCTTCCTCCTCGAGGACAAGCGCAAGGGCTTCGACCTGGCTCGCGCCCCGCTCATGCGCCTGGCGGCCATCCGCCTCCAGGACGACACCTGGCGCCTGCTGTGGAGCTACCACCACCTCCTCCTGGATGGTTGGAGCATCGGCCCCCTCATGCAGGACGTCTTCACCTCCTACGACGTCCTCTGCTCCGGCAAGCCGCTGCAGCTCCCCGCTCGCCCGCCCTTCCGCGACTACATCTCCTGGCTGCAGCGCCACGACCCGGCCTCCGAGGAGTCCTTCTGGCGCTCCATGCTCGCCGGCTTCTCCTCGCCCACGCCCCTTCCGGCCGACACCCACGCTTCACCGGTCAAGGGTCAGCAGCCCACCGCGCAGACGCTCGAGCTGAGCCTCACCTCCGAGACCACCTCCGCCATCAGCGCCTTCGCGCGTCAGCACCAGCTCACCCTCAACACGCTGGCCCAGGCGGCCTGGGCGCTCGTCCTCTCGCTCTACAGCTCCGAGAAGGATGTCCTCTTCGGCTTCACCGTCTCTGGCCGGCCCCCCGAGCTCCCGGGCGTCGAGTCCATGGTGGGCCTCTTCATCAACACCCTCCCTGTCCGCGTCCGCATCCCCGAGCCGTCCTCGCCGCTGCTGCCCTGGCTCCACCAACTGCGCTCGCAGCAGCTCGAGCTGCAGCAGCACCAGCACGCGTCGCTCGTCTCCATTCACGCGGTGAGCGGCCTGCCTCGCGCGACTGCTCTCTTCGAGTCCCTCCTCGTCGTCGAGAACTACCCGCTGGACGAGTCCCTCCAGCGCCAGGCGTCCTCTCTGAACATCCGGGATCTGCTCGCCCCCAGCGGACAGACCAACTTCCCCCTCACGCTCACCGTCATCCCAGGCGCTCGCCTTCAGCTCGGCGCGACGTACGACTCGACCCGCTTCGACTCCGCCCTGCTGCACCAGGCGCTGACACGCTGGTGCGAGCTCCTGGTGGGACTGACCCTGCGGCATGACGCCCGCCTGAGCGATCTGCCCCTCCTCTCTTCAGACAAGCACCCGCGGGTGCTGACCGACGCCGAGCGTCAGCAGCTGCTCGTGGACTGGAACTCCGGCTCCCGCGAGCTGCCCGAGCATCCGCTCGTCCACCGGCTCTTCGAGGCCCAGGTGCGCCGCACTCCGCACGCCCTCGCCCTCCAGTCCTCGAGCGCCCAGCTCACCTACTCGGAGCTCAATTCCCGCTCCAACCAGCTCGCGCGTCTCCTTCTGTCCCTCGGCGTCGGCCCGGATGTCCTCGTCGCGCTCCACCTCGAGCGCTCCACGGACTTCGTCATCGCCCTGCTCGCCACCCTCAAGGCTGGCGCGGCCTGGCTCCCCCTCGACCCGTCCCTCCCCCGCGAGCGCCTCGCCTACATCCTCTCCGACGCTCGTCCCTCGCTCCTGCTCACCCACTCCTCGCTGGAGGCCGGGGTTCGCTCCTTCCGCATGGAGGCCCTGTCCGAGCAGCTCTCGTCCTTCCCGGATGCGGACCTCGAGGTGACTCCGGACGGCGACAACCTCGCCTACGCCATCTACACCTCCGGCTCCACCGGGCGCCCCAAGGGCACCCTCCTGCGCCACCGCGGCTTCTGCAACACCATTCTGGAAACCATCGACGACATGGAGCTGGGGCCCCACTCGCGTGTGCTGCCCTACGCCTCCATCGGCTTCGACGCCTCCATCGTGGAGATGCTGCCCCCGCTCCTCTCGGGGGGTCAGCTCTTCCTCGCCACGCGCGACCAGCTCCCTCCCGGCCTGCCCTTGCAGCAATTCCTGCGCGAGCACGCCATCAACACCGGCACCTTCACGCCCGCCCTGCTCTCCCTCCTCGAGCCGCAGGAGCTCGAGTGCCTCCACACCGTCGTCGCCGCCGGCGAGGCCCTGCCCGCGGAGCTCGCGGCCCGCTGGAAGCCCGGGCGCCGCCTCCTCAACGTCTACGGCCCCACCGAGGTCTCCATCGCCTCCACCGTCGCCTACGAGGTGGACCCTCGCCGCGTCTCCATCGGCCGGCCCTTGCGCAACATCCAGGCCTACGTGCTGGATGAGCACCTGCGGCTGCTCCCCGCCGGCCTCCCCGGCGAGCTGTACCTGGGTGGCGTCGGCCTGGCGCGCGGCTACCTCGGCCGTCCCGAGCTCACCGCCGAGAAGTTCATCCCCCACCCGTTCTCCTCGACTCCGGGCGAGCGCCTCTACCGCACCGGTGACAAGGCGCGCTGGCTGCCCAACGGCCAGCTCGAGTTCCTCGGCCGCCTCGACTCGCAGGTGAAGCTGCGCGGCTTCCGCATCGAGCTGGGCGAGATCGAATCCGCGCTGCGCGCCCACGACTCCGTGCGCCAGGCCGTCGTGGTGCTTCGCCAGGACGCGGGCGACAAGCGCCTCGTCGCCTACCTCGTTCCCAACGAGGGCCTCTCCGTGGACCCCGGCACCCTGCGCGACGTCCTCAAGCGCTCGCTGCCCGAGTACATGGTGCCCTCCGCCTTCGTCTCCCTCCAGGCCCTGCCCCTGTCTTCCAGCGGCAAGGTGGACACCAAGGCGCTTCCGGCTCCCGACAGCTCCTCGCTGTCGACGACGGTCTATGCCGCCCCTCGCAACGAGCTGGAGCAGCGTCTGGCCAACATCTGGGCCCAGGTGCTCCGCCTCGAGCGTGTCGGCATCCACGACCACTTCTTCGAGCTGGGTGGCCACTCGCTGCTGGCCACGCAGGTCGTCTCCCGCATCCGCTCCACCTTCAAGGTGGAGCTGCCCCTGCGCGCCCTCTTCGAGGCGTCCACCATCGCCGCCCTCGCGGCTCACCTGGGCTCCGCCCTCCAGTCCGGCGCCTCGCTCCAGGCGCCTCCGCTCACGCCGGCCAATACCTCAGGCCCCCTGCCCCTCTCCTTCGCTCAGCAGCGCCTGTGGTTCATCGACCAGTTCCAGCCGGGCTCCTCCAGCTACAACATGCCCTACGTCCTGCGCCTGGAGGGCGCTCTGGACGAAGCGGCTCTCCAGCGCGCCTTCACCGAGCTGGTCCGCCGGCACCACTCCCTGCGCACCACCTTCGGCTCCGAGTCCGGTCAGCCCGTCCAGCTCATCGCTCCCACGGCGTCCCTGCCTCTGTCCCTCGTGGACCTCTCGTCCCTGCCTATCGCCGAGCGTCAGGGCGAAGCCCACCGCCAGGCCTCCCAGTCGGTCATGCGGCCCTTCGATCTGGCCCGCGGCCCGCTCTTCCACGCCTCGCTCTTCAAGCTCGACGAGCGGCTGCACATCCTCGCCATGTCCATGCACCACATCGTCTCCGACGGTTGGTCCATGGGCATCCTCGTGCGCGAGATGGCCGCCCTCTACCAGGCCTTCTCCTCGGGTCAGCCCTCTCCGCTCCCCGATTTGCCGCTGCAGTACGCGGACTACGCCGTCTGGCAGCGTCAGTGGCTGCAAGGCGCCGCCCTCGAGCAGCAGCTCTCCTACTGGCGTCAGCAGCTCTCCGGGGCTCCTTCCGCCCTCGAGCTGCCCACCGACAAGCCTCGTCCCTCCGTCCAGAGCCAGCGCGGCGCCTTCCTCGAGGTGCACCTCCCCAAGGCGCTCTCCGAGTCGCTCAAGGCCTTCTGCCAGCGTGAGGGGGTCACTCCCTTCATGGCCCTGTTGGCCTCCTTCCAGGTGCTGCTCTCGCGCTACTCCGGCCAGGACGACATCAGCGTCGGCTCGCCCATCGCTGGCCGCCGTCACGCCGAGCTCGAGGGCCTCATCGGCTTCTTCGTCAACACCCTCGTCCTGCGTGCCCGCCTCGCGGATGTCTCCTCCTTCCGCGAGCTGCTGCAGCAGGTGCGCGAGACCACGCTCGGTGCCTTCGCCCACCAGGACATCCCCTTCGAGAAGCTCGTCGAGGAGCTCCGTCCTCCTCGCGACCTCAGCCGCACGCCTCTCTTCCAGGTGATGTTCGCGCTGCAGAACGCGCCTCAATCGGCCATCGCTCTGCCGGGACTCTCCCTGAGCCCGGTGATGCCGGATGAGATCGCCTCCAAGTTCGACCTCACCCTCTCCCTCTCCGACAACCCCGAGGGCTTCTCCGGCATTCTCGATTACTGCACGGATCTCTTCGAGCGCGACACCGTCAGCCGCATGGCCAGCCACCTGGGCGTGTTGCTCGAGGCGCTCATTTCGCGCCCCGAGGCGCCTCTGTCCTCGCTGCCCCTGCTGACCGGAGCCGAGCGCCAGCAGGTGCTGGTGGAGTGGAACCAGACACAGACGGACTACCCGCGCCACGGCTCCATCCACGGCCAGTTCGAGGCCCAGGTTTCCCGCACGCCGGACGCCATCGCCGTCCAGGAGGGTGCGCACTCCCTCACCTACCGTGAGCTGAACGAGCGCGCCAACCAACTCGCCTGGCGCCTGCGCTCCCTCGGTGTCGGCACCGAGGTGATGGTGGGCCTCCTGCTCGAGCGCTCCACCGACATGGTGGTCGCCATGCTGGCCACGCTCAAGGCTGGCGGTGTCTACCTGCCTCTCGACTCCTCCTACCCCTCCGAGCGCCTGTCCTTCATGCTCGAGGACTCCTCCGCTCGCGTCCTCGTCACCCGCCAGTCCCTCCAGGCCCGGCTGCCTTCACACACGGCTCGCCTCGTCCTGTTGGACTCCGAGGCTTCGGCCCTCGCCCAGCAGCCTCGCCACGCTCCTCCCTCGGGCGCCAGCGCCGACAACCTCGCCTACCTCATCTACACCTCGGGTTCGACGGGGCGTCCCAAGGGTGTCGCCGTTCCGCACCTCGGTGTCCTGCGTCTCGTCCTCTCCTCGGACTACGTCCGCTTCACGTCCGAGGACCGCGTCGCTCACGCGTCCAACACCGCCTTCGACGCCGCTACCTTCGAGGTCTGGGGCGCGCTCCTCTCTGGCGCTCGCCTCGTCATCCTCTCTCGCGAGCAGCTCCTCGCTCCGCTCGAGCTCGGAGCCACACTCCGCGCCCACTCCGTTTCCACCCTCTTCCTCACCACCGCCTTCTTCAACCAGGTCGCGTCTCTCGCGCCGTCTTCCTTCTCCTCCCTGCGCCACCTGCTCTTCGGCGGTGAGGCCTCTGACGCGCTCTCCATCCGCCGTGTCCTCGAGGCCGGCCCTCCCGCGCGTCTCCTCAACGTCTACGGACCCACGGAGTCCACCACCTTCGCCACCTGGCACCTCGTCCAGTCCGTGGCGCCTCAGGCCACCTCCGTTCCCATCGGACGGCCCATCTCCAACACCACCGCCTTCGTCCTCGACGCCCACCTGCAACCGGTTCCTCCCGGTGTGCCCGGCGAGCTGTACCTGGGCGGCGACGGCCTGGCGCGCGGCTACTTCGGGCGTCCCGAGCTCACAGCGGAGAAGTTCGTCCCCCACCCGTTCTCCTCGGCTCCGGGCGCCCGCCTCTATCGCACCGGTGACAAGGTGCGGTGGCTGGAGAATGGCCAGCTCGAGTTCCTCGGCCGCCTCGACTCGCAGGTGAAGCTGCGCGGCTTCCGCATCGAGCTGGGCGAGATCGAAACCGCGCTGCGTGCCCATGCGTCCGTGCGTCAGGCCATCGTGGTGGTTCGCGAGGACTCGGGCGACAAGCGTCTCGTGGCCTACGTCGTGCCCACGGCCCCCGCGCTCAACACCGCGGACCTGAGCACGTTCCTCAAGGGCTCGCTGCCCGAGTACATGGTGCCCTCCTCCTTCGTTCCCCTCGAGGCGCTGCCCCTCACGCCCAACGGCAAGGTGGACGTCCGGGCACTTCCCGCTCCCGAGAGCGCTCTATCTTCCTCCAGCAACTACGTTGCACCTTCCAGCGAGCTGGAGAAGGGCCTGGCCGGCATCTGGGCCCAGGTGCTCGGCGTGAAGCAGGTGGGCATCCACGACAACTTCTTCGAGCTGGGTGGCCACTCCCTGCTCGCCACGCAGGTTGTCTCCCGCATCCGCTCCGCCTTCCAGGTGGAGCTGCCCCTGCGCGCCCTCTTCGAGGCGCCCACCGTCGCCTCCTTCGCGGCTCACCTGGGTGCGGCCCTCCGGTCCGGCGCCTCGCTCCAGGCTCCTCCGCTCACGCCGGCCAATACCTCAGGCCCCCTGCCGCTCTCCTTCGCTCAGCAGCGCCTGTGGTTCATCGACCAGCTCCAGCCGGGCTCCTCCACCTACAACATGCCCTACGTCCTGCGCCTGGAAGGCGCTCTGGACGAAGCGGCTCTCCAGCGCGCCTTCACCGAGCTGGTCCGCCGGCACCACGCCCTGCGCACCACCTTCGGCTCCGAGTCCGGTCAGCCCGTCCAGCTCATCGCTCCCGATGCTGCTCTTCCGCTGACGCTCGTGGACCTCTCCTCCCTGCCTCCCTCCGAGCGTCAGGCCGAGGCCCAACGCCTGGCCACCCAGGCCGTCATGCGGCCCTTTGATCTGGCCTACGGCCCGCTCTTCCACGCCTCCCTCTTCAAGCTGGACGAGCGGCTCCACATCCTCGCCATGTCCATGCACCACATCGTCTCCGACGGTTGGTCCATGGGCATCCTCGTGCGCGAGGTAGCCGCCCTCTACCAGGCCTTCTCCTCGGGCCAGCGCTCGCCCCTGCCCGAGCTGCCGCTGCAGTACGCCGACTACGCCCTCTGGCAGCGTCAGTGGCTGCAGGGTTCCGCCCTCGAGCAGCAGCTCTCCTACTGGCGCCAGCAGCTCTCCGGGGCTCCCGCCGCCCTCGAGCTGCCCACCGACAAGCCCAGGCCCTCCGTCCAGAGCCACCGCGGCGCCTTCCTCGAGGTGCACCTCCCCAAGGCGCTCTCCGAGTCCCTCAAGGCCTTCTGCCAGCGTGAGGGGGTCACTCCCTTCATGGCCCTGTTGGCCTCCTTCCAGGTGTTGCTCTCCCGCTACTCCGGCCAGGACGACATCTCCGTCGGCTCGCCCATCGCTGGCCGCCGCCACTCCGAGCTCGAGGGTCTCATCGGCTTCTTCGTCAACACGCTCGTGCTGCGCGCGCGGCTGTCCGAAGGCGCCTCCTTCCGCGAGTTGCTCCAGCAGGTGCGCGAGACGACTCTGGGTGCCTTCGCTCACCAGGACATCCCCTTCGAGAAGCTCGTCGAGGAGCTCCGTCCTCCTCGCGACTTGAGCCGCACGCCTCTCTTCCAGGTGATGTTCGCGCTGCAGAACATGCCCACGGGAGAGGTCCAGCTCCCTGGCCTCACCCTGCGCCCCATGGAGCCCGAGGGCACCACGGCGAAGTTCGAGCTCTCGCTGGCGCTCAACGAGGGCCCGGAGGGCTTCGGCGGCACGCTCACCTACAACACGGACCTGTTCGACACTCAGACCGCGGCGCGGATGATGCGTCACTTCCAGGTGCTCCTGGAGGCCATCGCCGCTCGTCCCGACACCGCCCTGCGCGACCTGCCCCTCCTCCCCTCCGAGGAGCGCCAGCAGGTGCTCGTGGCGTGGAACGACACGCGCGCCGACTTCCCCCGCGACGCCACGCTCCACTCGCTCGTCCGGGAACAGGCACTGCGCACGCCCGAGGCCACCGCCCTCGTCTCCGAGTCCGGCTCCCTCACCTATCGCCAGCTCTCCGAGGCCTCCACGCGCCTCGCCCTGCACCTGCGCTCGCTTGGGGTCGGCCCCGGCACGCGCGTCGCCCTCTGCATCGAGCGCTCCCCGGAGATGCTCGTCTCGCTCCTCGCCATCCTCCAGGTTGGTGCCGCCTGGGTTCCGTTGGATCCGGAGTACCCCTCCGAGCGCCTCGCCTTCATGCTCGAGGACAGTGACGCGACGCTGCTCGTCACCCGCTCCGCCCTGCTCCAGGCCCTGCCCTCCACCCGGGCCCAGGTCCTGCGGTTGGATTCACTCGACGCGCTGAACGCACTGCCGCCCGCGCCCCAGGGCACTGTCCTGCCCGCGCCCGAGGCCACAAGCCCCGCCTACGTCATCTACACGTCAGGCAGCACGGGCCGTCCCAAGGGAGTCCAGGTGGCCCACCGCGCCGCCGTCAACCACCTGCACTGGCGCCAGCGCGAGTTCACCATGGGGCCCCAGGATGCCTTCCTCCAGAAGGCCTCCTTCAGCTTCGACATCTCCGTCTGGGAGATGTTCGCCCCGCTGCTGGCCGGTGCCCGCCTCGTCCTCGCTCGCCCCGGTGGCCAGAGGGACCCGGAATACCTGGTGCAGATGGTGGTGCGCCACGCCATCACCCACCTGCACTTCGGCCCCGCGCCCCTGTCCACCTTCCTGCAGACGGCGGGCGTCGAGCGCTGCCAGTCCCTGCGCTTCGTCTTCTGCGGCGGTGAGCCCCTCACCCACGAGCTCCACGCGCGCTTCGTCTCCACGCTGAGCGCCCGGCTCGTGCACCAGTACGGTCCCACCGAAGCCTGCATCGACTGCACGGCCTGGGTGTGTCCGCCGCACCCCGTCTCCGCGCTGCCCATTGGCCGTCCCATCGCCAACACCCAGGCCTACGTGGTGGACGCCTCGCTGCGGCCCGTGCCCGTGGGCGTCCCGGGCGAGCTGCTCATCGGTGGTGAGGGATTGGCTCTCGGCTACCTGAACCGGCCGGAGCTGACGTCCGAGCGCTTCATCACGGATCCGTTCAGCACCACGCCCGGCGCTCGCCTCTACCGCACCGGTGACAAGGTGCGCTGGCTGGCCGATGGCACCCTCGAGTTCCTCGGCCGCCTCGATTCCCAGGTGAAGCTGCGCGGCTACCGCATCGAGCTGGGCGAAATCGAATCCGCCCTGCGCGCCCACCCCTCCGTGCGCCAGGCCGTCGTGGTGGCTCGCCAGGACTCGGGCGACAAGCGGCTCGTGGCCTACGTCGTGCCCACTTCCCCTCGCCCTCCGGGAGAGGGACGGGGTGAGGGTGGCGCGTCCCCCGAGCTCAACCCCGCGGACCTGAGCACCTTCCTCAAGCGCTCGCTGCCTGAGTACATGGTGCCCTCCGCCTTCGTCATGCTCGACGCCCTGCCTCTCACACCCAACGGCAAGGTGAACACCCGGGCGCTTCCCGCCCCCGAGGCCTCGGCGCTCTCGCGCAAGGCGTCACGCGCGCCCGTCACGGAGACCGAGCTCGCCCTGGCCTCCATCTGGGCCGAGGTGCTGCACGTGCCGTCCGTGGGTGCCGAGGAGGACTTCTTCTCCCTCGGTGGCCACTCGCTGCTGGCTACGCAGGTCATCAGCCGCATCCGCTCCGCTCTCGGTGTGGAGCTGCCCCTGCGCGCCCTCTTCGAGGCCCCCACCGTGGCCAGCCTCGCCGAGCACGTCCAGTCCGCCACTCGCACCCGCGCTCCCGCGCTCAAGCCCTCGGCTCGCACCCGTCCGCTGCCTCTCTCCTTCGCCCAGCAGCGCCTGTGGTTCCTCGACCAGCTCGAGCCCGGCAGCACCGTCTACAACATGCCTTCCGCGCTCCGGCTCTCCGGCCGCCTGTCCGCCAGCGCTCTGGCCCAGGCCCTCGAGGCGCTCGTGCTGCGCCATGAGGTGTTGCGCACCACCTTCCAGCCCGGCCAGGACGGCCCCGTCCAGGTCATCTCCGAGACTCCGCTCTCCACGCTGCACATGGTGGACCTCGGCTCACTGCCCGAGTCCCAGCGCGAGTCCGAGGTCCTCCGGCTCGCCCAGGAGGAGGCGCTCACGCCCTTCCACCTGGCTCACGGTCCGCTCTTCCGCGCCTCTCTGCTGCGCCTGAGCGACACCGAGCATGTGCTGCTGCTGGGTCTGCACCACATCATCTCGGATGGCTGGTCCACCTCCATCCTGGCTCGCGAGGTGGCCGCTCTCTACGCCTCCTTCGCCTCGGGCCAGCCGGCTCGACTGCCCGCCCTCCCGGTGCAGTACGCCGACTACGCCCTCTGGCAGCGCGACTGGCTGAGCGGCCCCGTCCTCCAGCGCCAGGTGGACTTCTGGAAGCAGCAGCTCTCCGGCGCACCCGCCGCCCTGGAGTTGCCCACCGACAGGCCTCGTCCCGCCGTGTTGTCCTACCGCGGCGCTCACCTCCCGGTGCGCGTCTCCCAGCGGGTTTCCGAGGCCCTCAAGGCCCTGTGCCAGCGCGAAGGCTCCACGCCCTTCATGGCCCTGCTGGCCGCCTTCCAGGTGCTCCTCTCCCGCTACTCCGGCCAGGACGACATCTCCGTCGGCTCTCCCATCGCCGGCCGCACCCGCGCCGAAACCGAGGGCCTCATCGGCTTCTTCGTCAACACCCTCGTCCTGCGCTCGCACCTGTCCGAAGCCGCTTCCTTCCGCCAGTTGCTCTCCCAGGTTCGCTCCACCACCCTCGCCGCCTACGAGCACCAGGACGTCCCCTTCGAGAAGCTCGTCGAGGTCCTCCAGCCCTCTCGCGACCTCAGCCGCAGCCCTCTCTTCCAGGTGATGTTCATCCTGCAGAACACCCCCGCCGGCGAACTCCACCTCCCGGGCCTCTCCCTGCGGCCCGTTCAGCATGAGGACTCCACCGCCAAGTTCGAACTCTCCCTCTCCCTCAGCGAGGGCCCGGACGGCTTCGGCGGCGCTCTCTCCTACAACACCGACCTCTTCGACGAGGCCTCGGTGTCGCGGATGATGCGCCACTTCGAAACCCTGCTGGACGTCCTCTCCTCCCGTCCCGACACCGCCCTGCGCGAGCTGTCGCTGCTCGGCCGCGACGAGGAGCGGCTGCTGCTGGAGACGTGGAATCCGCCAGGGGCGCTGCCTCGGGATGGCTCTCTGCTGCACTCGCGACTGGAGGCCCAGGCCCTGCGCACCCCGCACGCGCTCGCCGTGGCCGACGGCTCTCGCGCCCTCACCTATGACGAGCTGATGCGGCGCTCCAACCGCCTCGCCCGCTACCTGCGCTCGCTGGGCGTGGGCCCGGAGGTGCGCGTCGGCGTCTGCCTGCGCCGCACCGTGGAGCTGCCCGTGGTTCTGCTCGCCGTCCTCAAGGCCGGTGGCACCTACGCCCCGCTGGATGCGGACTACCCCTCCGAGCGGCTCGGCTACCTGCTGGAGGACTCGTCCTCGGCCCTCGTCATCAGCGAGCGCGGCGTGCTCCCCGCCCTTCCCCAGACGCGTCCTCAGACGCTCGTGCTGGAAGAGCTGGACGCGGTGCTGGCCGCCCAGTCCGACGAGCCGCTGCCCTCCTCCTGCGACGCGGACAACCTCGCCTACCTCATCTACACCTCGGGCTCCACGGGCCGTCCCAAGGGCGTCTCCATCACCCACCGCAGCGCCTCCCTCTTCGTCTCCTGGGCGCTGAAGGCATTCGCCCCCAGTGAGTTGCAGGGCGTGCTCGCCGCCACCTCGGTGTGCTTCGACCTCTCCGTCTTCGAGCTCTTCGTCCCGCTCTCTTGCGGCGGCCGGGTGCTCCTCGTCCCCAACGCCCTGCACCTGCCCTCCTTCTCTCGCCGCGACGAGGTGACGCTCGTCAACACCGTCCCCTCCGCCATGGCAGAGCTGGTGCGGATGGGCGGGCTGCCGCCCTCGGTGCGCACCGTCAACCTGGCCGGCGAGGCGCTCCCCAGGCGCACCGTCGACTCCCTCTACGCGCTGGGCCACGTGGAGCGTGTCCTCAACCTCTACGGGCCCTCGGAGGACACCACCTACTCCACCTTCGAGCAGGTGCCTCGCGACGAGAGCCGCAGCCCCGCCATCGGCCGGCCTCTGGACAACACCCAGGCGTACGTACTGGACCGCCACCTGCGGCTGGTGCCCCCTGGCGTCCCGGGCGAGCTCTTCCTCGCCGGTGATGGGCTGGCGCGCGGCTACCTGCTGCGGCCTGACCTCACCGCCGAGCGCTTCCTGCCCGACCCCTTCAGCCGCACTCCGGGGGGCCGCATGTACAAGACGGGCGACCTCGTGCGTTACCTGCCCGACGGCCGTCTGGACTACCTGGGCCGCCTCGACTCCCAGGTGAAGCTGCGCGGCTTCCGCATCGAGTTGGGTGAGGTGGAGTCCGTCCTCCTCCAGCATGCCTCGGTGCGCCAGGCCGTGGCGCTCGTGCGCGAGGACGTGCCCGGCGACAAGCGCCTGGTGGCCTACGTCACCGGCGACTCGCCCGACGCCTCCGTCCTGCGCTCACACCTGCTGCGCTCCCTGCCCGAGTACATGGTGCCCTCGGCCTTCGTCACCCTCGAGGCCCTGCCCCTCACCCCCAACGGCAAGCTGGACCGCAAGGCCCTGCCAGCTCCGGAGGCTTCGTACCGGGAGCACGCGCAGGCCTTCCTCGCGCCTCGCGACGAGCTGGAGCTGAAGGTGGCCCGCGTCTTCGAGGAGGTGCTGGGCGTGCAACCGGTGGGCGTGCGCGGCCACTTCTTCGAGCTGGGTGGCCACTCGTTGCTCGCCGTGCGGCTCATGGCGCGCGTACGCGAGGCCACTGGCCGTGAGCTGCCGCTGGCCACCCTCTTCCGGGCTCCCACCGTGGAGCTGCTGGCCGCACTGCTGCGCCAGGAAGCCCCGCTGCCCTGGTCTCCGCTCGTCCCCCTGGGAGGCAGTGGAGAGAAGACGCCGCTCTTCCTCGTCCACCCCGTGGGAGGCAACGTCTTCAGCTACACCGAGCTGGCACGCCAGCTCGGCTCCGAGCGCCCCGTCTTCGGCCTGCAGGCCCAGGGGTTGGATGGACACAGCACCCCGCTGTCCTCCGTGGAGGAGATGGCGGCCCTCTACGTGGAGTCCATCCGCTCGGTGCAGCCCGCCGGCCCCTACCTGCTGGGCGGCTGGTCCATGGGTGGCGTCATCGCCTACGAAATGGCCCACCAACTGCGCCAGCGCGGTGAGGAAGTCGAGCTCGTGGCCCTCATCGACTCCTACGTGCCTCGGGGCGAGGACTGGACGGAGCTGAAGCCCTCCGCGGCGGCGGCCCTGTTCCTGCGCGACCTGCTGGGCACCTTCGGCGCGGAGCTGATGCCGCAGTGGGAGCAGCTCGAGTCGCTGGAGCCGGAGGCGATGCTGGCCCGGGTGCTGGAGGTGGGTGAGCGCAGCGGAGCCCTGCCGCCCGGTGTGGGCCTGGAGCAGCTGCGCACCCTGCTGCGTGTCTTCGAGAGCAACCTGCGCGCCAACCAGCGCTACATGGCTCGTCCCTCCTCCCAGCGGCTGCTGCTGCTCAAGGCCGGTGAAGTCACGGGCCAGCCCGAGGACGGTGGGTGGACGGCCGTGGTGGGCGGCAACCTCGAGCGCCACGTGCTGCCCGGCAACCACCACGCCCTGCTGCGCACCCCGCTCGTGCAGCAGCTCGCCGAGCTCCTGCGCAAGGCCCTGGCGTCACAGCACCACGCCGCGGTTGCCTCGGGGAAGAGCAACTCCTGACCGGGTAGCTGGCCCGGTCTCAACCGGTGGGAGGCGGCAATTGCCTCCCACCGCCGCGTTCAGTCCGGGAGAACGTGGCCGCTGACACTGAGGAGAACTTTCCAGTGGGCACGGTGTCACCGTCGCTCGATTGGGAGTGTGCTACTGCTTTCGGATGGCCTCCGAGACTGCCTGGGCCCAGTGGGTGGAGCGGACCGTCCGCGGACCCGTCTCCTCCCAGGTGCGATGGATCTGCCCGGAACCGAGCGAGCGGAATGCGCTCGAGCAGACCGCTCGCGGCACGCTCCGGCTCATCCACACCTGCGTGGCGGGGCTGGACATGGCCGCCGCGCTCGAGGAGATCTCCAGCCGCCGGGGAGCTGGACACCCCCTCGGGCCGGGATGCCGGACCCCCGGCACACCTGCGGCGTCCCGGTCCAAATTTCCGCGCTTCCTCGTGAACGCCAACAGGCGGACGGGGCATTGCGCCCGGGAGCCTTCGCCTCGCTGGGCCTGGGGGTGGACAATGCGCGCTGAGGCGTGGGCGCGCAGGTGGGCGGCGCTGCTGGGCGCCGTGCTGCTCTCCACCGGCTGTGTCACTCTGGCGCCGCGACACGCTGTCAGCACCGCCGAGGGCCCCCGCGCGCTCTCCATGTCGCGAGAAGCGGTGGCCAGTACGCCCGCGCCCGAGACGCCCGCCGCTCTTGCTTCCACGGAGGCGGGCGAGCACGCCTTCTCCGCCGAAACGGGCGAGCAGGAGCGGCTGCACCGCCGCCGCAGCGCCCGCGGGCTGGGCCCGGACGCAGCGCTGGCGAGCGCGGGCCAGGCGCCCGCGTCCGAAGTGGCCAGCACGAGGCCTCCCCCGCGAGAGCCGCCCTCGTGCGGAGGGCAGGCCCTGCCGCCGGGCTGGCCCGACTTCGCCGCCGGCGACAGCGAAGCGCTCCTCGCCCCCTTCCTCACGTGCACCTCGCCCGCCGAATACGTCGCGCTGCAGGAGCGCGTGGACATGCCCCGGCTGGTGGAGTCGCTGACGGACTGGGATGCCGTGCGGCTGGGCTCGCTGGGACCCGTGCGCGAGGACGCCGCCGG
>NZ_DASUNC010000180.1:0-58755 GCF_036277355.1 Archangium sp. | reverse complement strand
TGCCTCTGCCAGAAGAACACCGGCCTGGCTCTGCTTCGCACTACCGCATGAGCGCTGGGTTCGCTCCTTCCCCCCGGCGGCTCCTGATCCAGCCCCCTCTGGCTCCACCGCTGGCGAGCGATTTATCGACTGCCCTTCAGTTCAACAGCTCGGCGCGCTCGCGCAACTCCCGGGCCGTCAACTCCAGCCGAGCCCGGTCCGGCGCCTCGGGCGACAGCTCCAGGCAGCGCTCCACGTCCTTGAGGGCCGCCCGGTAGGCCCCCAGGTTGGCGAGCAGGGCCGCCCGCGTGCGCAGCTCGCCTGGATGGTTGGGGGCCAGCATCAGCAGCAGGTCCACCACCGCCAGGCCCCGCTCGCTCTCGTCGCGCTCCAGGTACACCCGGCGCAGGTTGGACAGCATCCGGTAGGTGATGAGCTCCACCGGCGCCGGGGCCAGCATGGAGGGGTTGAAGCGCAGCTGCGGCGCCACGCGCTCCAGCAGCTCCTTGCAGCCCTCCTCGGTGAGGATCTCCCCGCCGTGGAACGGGTCCACCACCAGCTTGTGGTCCCCCGCGCTGCAGGCCACCAGGAAGTGCCCGGGGAAGGGCACGCCGTAGAGGGGAATGCCCGCGCGCCGCGCCACCTCCAGGTACACCACGGAGAGGGTGATGGGCAGGCCCACCTTCCGCTCCAGCACCTGGTCCAGGAAGCTGTTCTCCGGCGCCTGGTAGTCCTCCTCGTTGCCTCGGAAGCCCTCGATGTCCGCGAGCACGTGACGCAGCGCGGTGAGGCCGGCGAGCACCTCGCCATGGCCGGTGTGCCGCTCCATCTCCAGCTGCACCCGGGCCGCCAGCGCGTCCAGGGTGTGCAGGTACGCCGAGGCGTCCAGCTCCGGCCGGTTGAGCGTCGCGATGGCCAGCGCCGCCAGATCCAACCGCGGCGGATCCGCCGCGAGCGCGGAGAGGAGGCGTTCGCGGGATACCGGCGGGCTCAAGGTCGAGGTGATGCTCACGGCGGGAAGGACTAACCCAGGCAAGAGGGAACGGCAAAGGCAGGCAGGCAGTCAGCTCCTGGGGGGTTCGGGGGGCAACAGCCGGCCCTTGAGCTCCGCCCGCATCGCCACCTGGGCGGAGATGAGTCCCGAAAGGAGACCATCTTCGAATTCGAAAGTCGGGTGTTCCTTGAGTTGCGGGAAGTCGTGGGGATTGCGCAGCTCCTCGGGGGTGATGTTGGGCACCACCTCGCGGGCCAGGCGGAGGACCTTGGCCTGCTGCTGGGAAATCATCCGCTCGAAGAGCTTGCCGGCAATCTCCAGCATCTCGAGTCCGCTCTCTTCCGTCATGGGGCTCCTTCGTCTCTCTCCTGGAGTCTCGGCTACTGCTGGGCGATGTCCCACTTCACCCGGCGCCAGGTGCGGCGGAAGGACTCTATATCGCCCTGGACCGCATCCCGCTCCTGCTCGCGGCCGTCGAGGAACGCAACGAAATCGAGCTGCTGGCCGGGCTGGCCGTACTCGGAGTCGAAGAGGCGGACGATTTCGTTGGCGGGCAGGGTGCGGCGGCCGGCCACGTCCACCAGGCCGATGCGCACGCCCCGCATGTCCTGGGAGGGGGCATAGGACTTGTAGACGAGCTCGGTGCACACGAGGGTGGAGTCGGAGAAGAAGTCGAAGTTGAAGTCGTAGGGCCGGCCCTGGAGGTGGAAGGCGCGGGCGATGGCGCGGGCCTTCTCCACGGGGGCCAGGCGTGGGCGCAGGACGCCGAGGTAGTCCACGTGCATGCCGTGCTCGGGGCCGGTGAAGGAGACGCCCTCGCTGATGGACTCGATGATGCGGATGGCGTCGCCGTGGCCGTCCGGGGCGGTGTAGGAGGCCCACCTGGCGGGGTACTCGCGCGCCAGGTGCTGGGCGAGCGTCTGGGGGGCGCCGGGCAGCGTCTTGAGCCAGTCGCGCACGCCGGGGTCGCCATCGAGGAAGGTGGCCCAGTCCTGGGGCGTGCCCACGTAGAGCTCGGCATGGGGCCAGAAGCCGGGCAGGCCGATGTTGGAGAGGTACCAGTTCTGCCGGGCCACGAGGATGTCGCCCGGCTGCATGTGGGCCAGGAGGGCGAGCGCCTGCTCGCGGCGGATGAGGGGCTGGCCGATGCGCTTGACGCGGGTGTCGCCCATCCACTCGGCCACCGAGCGCTGCACGGGGAAGACGGCGCTGGCGGTGAAGTCCTTGAGCACGTCCGCGCCGGCCTTGGCGAAGAGGGTGGGGCCGCGCTCGAGCAGCTTGCCCCGGGCGGCCTGGGAGTTGAGCCGCATCTCCTGGAGGAGCCACACGGCGCGGCGCACGTTGAGGATGCCCGTCTTCTTGAGCAGGGGCCGGAGCTGCCCGGCGTAGGTGTCGCCCGTCATGAGCTGGGTGGTGGTGGAGACGTGGATGGCCTTCTCCTTGAAGCGGGCGAAGGTGCGCGCGGGCAGGCCGTACTCCTCGGAGGGCTCGTCCAGGAGGACCTCGAGCTGCTTGCGGCCGCCGGTGAGCTCCGCGTACGTGAGCCCGTGGGCCAGCTGCGTGGTGAGCGCGCCGTGGGTGAGCAGGAAGCCCCAGGCGTGCTTCGCCGGCCGGGTGGGGGAGGGCTGCTTGACGAAGTCCCAGTAGCGCTGGCGGATGAGCTCGAGCGAGGCGAAGTAGTCGGAGAAGGCCGCCCAGGTGGTGAGCAGGGTGCGCTTCTCGTCCGGCGTGTAGGGGATGTCCTGCTTGCGCGTGTAGAGGCCGCGCGTCTTCGCAATCTGCTCCTGCAGGGCGCGCAGACCCCGGGCGTGGCGCTCGAGGGCCTCGAGGTCCTTCAGCGCCTGGTCCACGAAGGCGCCGTCGTCGAGCGAGTAGACGCTGGTGGCGTCGGAGTCGGAGGACGGAGCCGCGGGAGCCTGGGGAGCGGGCGGGGGAGCGGCGGGAGGCGGAGTGAGGGCCAGCCAGGTGACGAGCAGGGGGGTGAGGAGCATCGGGAGTCCCGGAGGATGTCTGGGGAGCGGCAGTCTACCCTGGCCCTGGCCGGAAGGCTGCCCGGGAGACACGGACGAGGGGGCGGGGAGGAGGTAGCCCGCCAGACATTCCGTCCACAGCTTGAAGCCGAGGCCCGGGGAGCGGAGAGGGAAGCCCGGGCGGAAAGGCACAGGACACGAGATGGCATTCGGATTTGCGGAGAACCCGGCACTCTCCATCACGCCCCACCTGGACTCCGTGGACTACCCGGCCACGCGCGAGCAGATCGTCGCGGCAGCGGAGGACAACGGCGCGTACACGGACATCATCAACGTGCTCAAGTCGCTGCCGCGGGAGGAGTACCCGTCGCGCGAGGATGTGATGAGAGACCTGGCGGAGGCGGCGCGGCGTTTCGCGTTGGGAGGCCGCAACTACGACGATGATGGGGTGGATCGGGATCGGCGCAACATCGGCCGGGACCTGGTGGAGAACGCCCCGGATGGGAACCAGCGGCATCCGTAGTCACGGGTGACCGTGTTGAGCAGCCGAGGCGCTCGCGGGCGCCGGCCACCAGAGGCCGGTCCTCGCGGGCGCTGTGGTTTTCCGGCGTGTGATGGCTTCTCTCGCGGCCCGCTGTGTAGGCTCCGGGTTCCTTCGGGCTCAGGGGGCCAGGGCATGAACCGCGTGCGCGTGACGGCAGGGCTGCTGGTGCTGATGCTTGGGACAGGGTGCCCCGTGGGCGGTGAGGCGGGAGTGCTGCGTCAGGCCATGCTCAAGGACCTGATCGAGGAGATGGCCCATGACAACTGCCCGGAGGAAGAGCTCCGAGCCGCGTGTGGACCCAGGTTCAAGGAGTGCATGGCGGATTGCCTGAGTGCGAGGGAGAAGAGAGGCTGGAAATGAGGTGGCGTGCGTGGCTCGCCATGGCGTTGGGCCTTCTGCTTCCAGTCCCATTGATGTGGGCCACGAGCAGGCTGCTGCTTGGCGGATTGGATGTGCCCGTCACGTACGAGCATGGCAGCAAGCTCGTGCCCATTCTTCCACCGGACGAAACGGGCCGGTTGCTCACCTTCAAGCGGTCCTGCGAAAAGAATGAAGACTGCGACGCTCCGCTCGCCTGTCTTCGCGATCAATTCATGTTGAAGAAGGCCTGTGTGGCGAGCACCTGCGCGACGGATGCGGACTGCGGCCAGGGCCTCTCCTGCTACTCGATCGCAGCGGGTGAACGCGTGGTGCGCCTCTGTGGTGCGCCAGGTGAGGTCGCGGAAGGGGAGTTCTGCATGGAACTGCCCCGCTTTCGTCACATGGCATGTGCGCCGGACCTGGTTTGTACGCACAAGTCTTGCCGCCGCCCCTGCCAACCCGAGACTCCAGGGAGTTGCCCGCGGGGTTATTCCTGTCACGCCGCGGATGTGAAGGGCTCCGTGTGTCTGCCGACCTGCGAAGGGCGTTCCTGCCCCGATGGGCAGCGATGCGTCGCTCTGGAGCATGGGGTCTCGATTTGCGCGCGGGTCCATGGAACGGATTGCCAGCTCAATCCCTGTCCAGCGGGGCAGGTGTGCGATGTTGCGGCTCGAGAAGCACGAAATGCCGTGAAGATGAGGTGTCTGCTTGAATGTGATTCCCAGTCAGGCTCATGTCCCGAGGGCTTCTCGTGCCTGAATGGTCAATGCATCCAACGATGCACCTCGGATGCGCCGGGCGCCTGCGGGCCGCTGGAGGAATGCGCCGGTCTACGGGAGGATCACCCCGGGTTGTGCATGCTCGACCTCGACGAGTGATGCGCGTGCGCATCGCTTCATGGCAGGCACGGCGGTGTTTTTCCCGGCATGCGATGGCTTTTCTTGAAGTTCGCGGTGTATGCTCCGGGTTTCTTCGGGCTCGAGAGGGCAGGGTGATGAACCGCGTCTACGGGGTTGCATGGATGCTGATGCTTGGGACAGGGTGTCCCGTGGGCGGTGAGGCGGGAGTGCTGCGTCGGGCCATGCTCATGGACCTCGCCAATGAACTGTCTCATGACGGTTGCCAACCCGCGGACATCCAGGAGCGGTGTGGGGACGAGTTATACAATGACTGCATGGCGGCATGCATCGATAAGATGAACAAGAGGGACCGGAAATGAAGTGGCGCGCCCGGCTTGCTGTCCTGCTGGCGTTTCTGCTCCCGCTCCCACTGATCTGGGTCTCGAGCAGGTTGCTGGTCGGTGAGCTGAAGGTGCCCGTTGCGAGAGATGAGGCGATCAGACTCGTCCCCATGCTTCCGCCGGACGAGACGAGCCGATTACTCACCTTCGCGAGGTCTTGTGCGGGGAATGAGGATTGCGAGGCTCCGCTCGTCTGCCTTCGCCAGTTGAAGTGGAAGATGGCCTGCGTGGCGAGCACCTGTGCAACGGATGCGGACTGTGGCAGCGGCCTTTCCTGCTATTCCGTCGCAGTGGGCGAGCGCGTGGTGCGCATGTGTGGCGCGCCAGGTGAAGTCGCGGAGGGGGAGTTCTGCACGGAGCTCCCTCGTGAGCGGAGCTGGGCGTGCGCTCCGGGTCTGGTGTGTACCCAGATGAGATGCCGCCGCCCCTGTCCGCCGCAGGCGCCCCAGGGCTGTCCCGCTGGCTATTTCTGCCGTGCCGCGGATGTGAAGGGCCCCGTGTGTCTGCCGGCCTGTGAGGGACGGACCTGTGCCGGGGGTGAACGATGCGTGGCGCTGAACCATGGCGTTTCAGTGTGCGCGCGGGTGCATGGAACGGATTGCCAGCTCAATCCCTGTCCAGCGGATCAGGTATGCGACGTCTCGGCCGGGAAGGCGCAGGGGCAGGTATGGATGAAGTGCGCGCTTCCTTGTGACAAGCAGGGACCTTCATGCCCCGAGGGCTTGTCGTGTATCGGGGGCAGGTGCCGCCAGCGCTGCACCTCGGATGCACCTGGCTCGTGCGGTCCAATGGAGGTGTGCGCGGGATTCTCGGAGCGCGCCCCAGGCGTGTGTATCTTCGACGTCGAGCCATGAGGTGCCCGGCGCCCGATTGGAGTGGGGCTGCTCACACGTGCTCGGTCTGACCATTGGGGTGGACTCGTCTGGCTTGCGGCCTCTATGCTTCACGGCTCCAAGGGGTTTGGCCGGGAGTGGTCCGATGAATCGCGCGTACCTGTTGGCATGGGGATTGTTGGTGGCGCTGGAGACAGGGTGCCCGGTGGGGGGAGATGCGGGAGTCCTTCATCAAGCCCTCCTCAAGGACCAGCTCAACGGACTGGTCCGTGACCGTTGCCGCCCTGCGGCCGTCGATGTCGTGTGTGGGCCTGACGACTACGATGACTGCATGGAGGCCTGCAGGCAGGAGATGGAGAAGAGAGGCTGGAAGTGAAGTGGCGGGCGTGGCTTGCCGTTGGGTCGGGCCTTCTGCTGCTGGTCCCGTTGATGTGGGTTTTGAACAGGCTGTTGCTGGTCGGCTCGGATGGGGCCGCTGTCGCGCACAAGCAGGGGAGCAGACTCGTCCCCATGCTCCCTCCAGACGAGACAAGACGGTTGCTCACCTTTGAGCGGTCCTGCGAAAAGAATGAGGACTGCGACGCTCCGCTCGTCTGCCTGCGCGGCCAGCTCATGCTGAAACATGCCTGTGTGGCGAGCACCTGCGCGACAGACGCGGACTGCAGCCAGGGCCTTTCCTGCTACTCCATCGCAGCGGGTGACCGCGTGGTGCGCCTTTGTGGTGCTCCCGGTGAGGAGGCGGAGGGGAAGTTGTGCATGGAATTGCCCATCTCCCGGAGCATGGCGTGCGCGCCAGGACTGGTGTGTACCCACAGGAAGTGCCGCCGTCCCTGCCAGCTTCAGGAGCCTCGGAGTTGTCCGGAGGGCCAATACTGTCATGCCGCGGATGCGAAGGGCTCCGTATGTCTGCCGACGTGTGAGGGGCGCTCCTGCCCCGAGGGGCAGCGGTGCGTGGCATTGGAGCACGGCGTATCGATTTGCGCACGGGTGCATGGGCCAGATTGTCAGCTCGAGCCCTGCCCGGTAGGTCAACAATGCGAAATCTCGGCTCGAGCGTCACGAAATGAGGTGCGGATGCAGTGCCTGCTTGCCTGCGATTCCCAGTCGCAACCGTGCCCCAATGGCTCTTCGTGCATGAGAGGCCGCTGCCTGCGACAATGCTCGGACGCACCGGGCTCCTGTGGGCCGAGGGACAAGTGTGTCGGATTCTCCGAGAGCGAACCCGGGTTTTGTATACCCGACTTCGGCAAGTGAGCAGCTCTCGGATTCATGTGTCCCTTCCGGAGACACGCGGCGCGCGGAGCGCCGCTGCCTCGGCATGGGCCCAGCCGCTCAGCGCCAGTCCGGCGGAGCCATGCTGACGCGGGGCATGTAGTAGCCCTCGGGTCCCTGCAACACCGTCTCGAAGCGCGGATCATTGAGCACCACACTGCCCGGGCTCTTGTCCACCCGCGCCGGGTCCACCTTGGCGCCATGCATGGGCAGCTTCGCGTACGTGGGGATTCCGTACTGGTGCTTGCCATCCACGGCCACGCCACAGATGGGATACGTGGTGCCGTCCGACAGGTAGAGACGGTCGAACTGGATGTAGACGCGGTGGGGCATCGTCACCGCCTCGCCGGTGATCTTCAGGTACAGCTCCTGGCCGTTCATCTCCACGAACATGGACGCACTGATGGGACCCGGTTTGAGGTTGAGGGCGCCTCCATCCTCGATGGATTCATCCGACACGGGAGTGCCTGATTCCGGATCGATGAAGGAGCCCTGCTCGTCGGGCTTGATGCCCAGCTTCACAGGGGTGGCACGAGCCTCGGGGGCGCAGCTCGCGAGGTAGCCGATGGGGTCGGGCCGCACGGGAGTGGTGGCGCACCCGATCAGTTGCGCGGTGACCGCTCCCAGAATGCTGGTGAGCAGCGCGCACCTGTGCGAGCCCGTCTGAGGCGGCATGGAGGAGGTATCGGGTGCTTCGGTGGCGAGAGGCGGCATGGGCGGTGTTCCTTTCTCGGAATGCGCCGGAGTGACCGGTGCGGTGGGCTCCGTGCGGAGCTGCATCCACCCTATCCCGAGCACTCCCATCCCGAGGGCCAGCGCGGCCAGACGCCGCAGCCGCTTGCCCCTCCTCCCCGTGCGAGCAGGTGGAGCGTTCTCCCGGGGAGGGCCGGAGGGCTCTGGTTCCGCGAGTTCCTCCCGTGGCTCCTCCAGCAGGTCTACCCCCGGGAACAGCTCCCGTACCCGCGCGCACTCGGAGGGGCGCTGCGCCGGAGTCCGCCAGGGCGCGGTGTGTCCCTCTTCCCCGAGCAGCCGCTCCAACTCCTCGCGGACGGCCCGGGCGCTCGGAGGACGCTGGGTAGGGTCCTTCGCCAGCAGGCGCAGGGTCAGTCCGCACAATGACGCGGGGGCACCGGGCGCGAGCAACCCGGGCTCCAGGGGCGGCGTGGAGGCAATGGCCGCCAGCAATTGCTCCAAGGGCACCCGGGTGCTGAAGGGGCGGCAGTTGGTGAGGGTTTCGTACAACAACACGCCCACGGCATAGAGGTCCGCCGTGGGACGGGCCTCCAGCCGCGCGTCCCGGGGCGCGTCCGCCGAGAGCAGGGACGCCAGGAAGAGGACGGCCTCGGGGGGCTGACAATGGAGCGTCCCCGGCGCGAGCCCGTCCGTCAGCGCGCTCGCACACGGCAGGTGGACCGTCCCGAAGTCGATGAGGAAGAGGGCGTCATCTCCCTCTCGCACCAGCAGGTTCTCCGCCTTCACGTCCCGGTGGCAGATGCCGCGTGCGTGCAGCACCTCGAGCGTCTTCAACAGCCCGCACAGCTCGCCCACGGCGCGATACAGCGGGGCGCGCTCGCGCCAGCGCCAGTCGTGGAAGGTGCGTCCGGAGACATGGGGAGTGACGAAATAGGCGTAGCCCTCCTCCGGGTCGGGCCACCGGCCCCGCTCGAGCACCGGCAACAGGTGGGGATGCTCCAGGTGCTCCAGGGAGGCCACCTCACGGCGCATCCAGTCGTCGACCCGATCCTCGTCCTCCTTCGAGGCGGGCCGGGCCGCCATCTTCAATGAACAGCGGCGTCCCCCGCGCTCCACCAGGAAGACGAAGGAGAACCCCCCGACGCCCAACCGGCGCACGATGAGGAAGTCCCGGAGGTGGTGCCCCGGGCGAAGCTGGTGGGGATGCAGTGGCGGGCTCATGGGGGCGTCCGCGCTTCTTCGAGGGGAAGGGGTTGGAAGGTCCCAGGCGAGTCCTCTCCGTCCAGCGCCAGTTCCAGCCGCGAGGCTCCCTCCGGGAGGACACCCGTCAGGATGTGGCGCTGACGTATCGGCCCCGCCTCTCCCGAGAGCAGGTGGGCGGGCCACTCCAGGAGGACGCCGTCCACGAGCGTCGCCCGCAGGCGCGCCTGGACCAGGCTCCACGGGGAGGCGCCCTTCTTGCGGCTGCGCAGGGCCACCGTGGCGAAGAAGCGCCGCTCCATCCAGAGCACGGACTCGGCCTCTCCCCGCGAGGCGCGTGTCTCGAGGTCCACCGTGCGCTGGGGGACGGCGAGCGTGGCGCGGCCGTCGGAGGTGGACAGGAGGCTCCTGGCCAGCGCCGACACGGCGGCCTCATCGGCGGAGGGCTCGCCCTTCACCACGCGCACCTGGAGATCCACCGAGTCTGGCCGTGTGACGAGCACGAAACGGAGCGGCTCGGTTCCAGGCCCGGTCTCCACGGAGAGGGGCACCTGCGTCCCCTCGGGCAGGTCCGTGATGGGGACGATGATCAGCGAGCCGTCGTCCATCGGTACGAACTGGAGGCGTTTCTCTTCCTCGGGGAGCGCCACGGCTCCGGGCTTCAGGGGTGCTTCGAACAGGAGGAGCGAGGCCACCCCCGTGCGCACCTGGAGCTCCAGCGGCGGCACCTGCCCGGGATGGAGGGGGAGCACGAGCATTCGCCGGCGGATCCACGGCGAGTTCAACCGGACCTGTGCGGCGGCCGGGACGGAGAGCAGGATCGACAGGACGAGGAGGAGCCAGGAACCAGGGCGCACGCGAGCACTCACAGGGCAGGCGCGCAGGGTAGGGGAGGCGCTTTCCTGGGGGCAAGAAGAAACCCACTTCCGCCGTTGCCTCGGTTTGGAGTACTCATGAGGTCATGGCGTTCCAACGGGTCCCGGTCACGGGCGTCACCGATCTCATCACGATGACCCTGGCACGGCTCCACGAGGTGGAACGGCATGCCGCTACCTCGGACCAGGTCGACGCCCTCGAGGCGTGCAGGACCACGCTGTATTTCATCCAGGGCAGGGGCGAGACAGGTGAATTCGCGGCGTTCGTGGAGAGCTTCGACACCGCCCCCGTGACGCCCCTCCTGTCGTTCACCACCCAGGAGGCAGCGGAAACCTGGCTGCTGAATCATCCTGCCCCGCCTCACGGCGCCCTCGTCAGGGCAGCGAACGACTTCTATACCGTCGTTGACGCACGCGCTCTCCACCACCGGAAGTTGCTCCTCCTTCCGCACCCAGAGGAAGTGACGCAGGTGGATGAGGCTGGGGAAGAGGCCGAGCAAGAAGTCGAGAACGCACCGGAGCCACCCAAACCGAGCCCTGGCGCGAAGTTCAGCCTCTTCAAGCTCTACGAGAGAACCTGCTACGACCTCCATCAGATGGAGAAGCGGATGTCCTCACCCGAGGATCTCGAGGCCATCAGGACCGCCAAGATCTCCTTCGACTTCGTGATGCGCGTGGGCGAGGAGTATGGCTTCGAGGAGTACCTGGAGAGTCTTCGCTCCGCCAGGACCTCACCGCCTCTCGAGTCCTTCACAACCCGCGAGGAGGCGGACAACTGGTTGGCGACTCAACCCGAGCCTCCGCCTCCAGCAGTGGTTTCCATTGGGAACGAGCTTTACTCCGTGGGCTACAATCGTCGCCGGAAGATGCGCTGGTTGATCCGTATCCCCACGCGACGGGAACTGGACACCCGCGCGCCGTAAAACGAACCGCTCGCGAGCCCGGGTGCTTTCTGCCAGCGTGCGTGGCCGTCATGCGCCTTCTCCGTTCGAGCGTCCTGCTGCTCCTCGTGGCCCTGGCCAGCGCCTGCAGCCGCAACGTTCCCTCGCTGGTGCCCAAGACGGGTGCGCCGCCTTCCCCGCGGCTCGAGTTCCGCCCTCCGGCTGACACGGTCCTCACCGAGTCCTTGAAGAGCACCGTGGGACGGAGCGGCGCCCTGAGCACGCAGGAGGCGGAGCTGACCACCGTGACGCGCTTCACCCCGGAGCAGGGCGGCTGGCTCCTCACGCAGCGGGTGACGCAGGCGCGCTACACGCGAGACGGCACCCCGGTGGAGACGTTGGTGGATGACGTCCTCACGCGCTTCCCCCTGCGCGTGCGGCTCGCGGGGGACGGAACCTTCGTGAGTCTGGTGGAGCCCGAGGCCGCGCTGGCGGCGCTCGCGGCGGTGGCCCCGGCGGGGCAGGACATCTCTCCGCTGGAGGGCTTCTTCGCCCCGGAGGCCCTGGAGAACCGAACCCGGGCCGAGTGGGACGTGAAGTACGGCGGCCTCTACGGACGCGCCTGGGAGCCGGGTGCACGCTCCTACGTGGTGGGCACGGTGCCCCTGGGCGGGCGCGAGGTGACGTACCTCCTGGAGCGCACCTTCAGCGGGACGGTGCCCACCGGGCACGGCGAGGCGATGCTGTTCTCCCTGCGCTGCCTGGAGGCTCCCGGAGCGGACGCCTCCCCCCAGGTGCTCGAGGCGTTGAGCCAGGCGGGGAACCCGGAGCTGACGCCGGGGGTTCAGTGCGAGGGAGAACAGTTGCTCGGAAGAGGCCGTTTCCTCCCGATACGGCGCGGGCTCACCTTGCGGGCGACGTTGGACGGAGAGACCTGGACGTGGGCGGCGAAGTCGCAGCTGGAGTCGCCGCAGGCGCCCGAGGAGGAGCGGAGATGAGCTACGAGCAGAACCTCATCGAGGACGAGGCGGGCATTCGCGCGGTGGTGCAGGCCAGCAAGCGCGTGGCGGTGCTGGGCATCAAGACGGAGCAGCAGCAGGGCCAGCCGGCCTTCTACGTGCCGCAGTACCTGGCGGGCGCGGGCGTGGAGGTGGTGCCGGTGCCCGTCTACTACCCGGACGTGACGCACATCCTCGGCAAGCCGGTGTTCCGGCGGCTGGTGGACATCCCGGGCGAGCTCGACCTGGTGGACGTGTTCCGGCGGCCCCAGGACATCGACCAGCACGTGGACGACATCCTCGCCAAGAAGCCCAGGGCCGTCTGGTTCCAGTCCGGCATCCGCAACGACGCGGCGGCCGAGAAGCTGGCCCGGGCCGGCATCCAGGTGGTGCAGGACCGCTGCCTCATGGTGGACCACCGCCGCTACGGGCGCTGAGCTCCGCGTGCGTCAGGCGTGCTCGAAGGGCACGGGCGGCCGGGCGATGGCGCGCTCGGCGCTGAGCTTCGCCTGGTGCAGGGCATCGAAGCCGCGCTCCATCCGCGACGGCGACACCGGCGGCAGGTTGGACACCACCACGTAGACGGGCACGTTGCGCTCCTTCAGCAACGACAGCTGCAGCCGGAAGTGGTCCTGCCTCAGCGCCGCCGAGCCCGCCGCGATGCCCTGCGCGTACGCCATGGGGCCTCCCAGCATCTTGCGCGTGCGGCTCGGCAGGTAGTGCACGAGGATGGCGTCCAGGTCCTTCCCGAAGCTGCTCTCCCGCATCGCCAGCGCGGGCGCCTTGTCCACCAGGCCTCCGTCCCAGTACAGGTCCCTCCCCAGCCGCACCGCGCGGAACAGGCCCGGGTAGGCGCACGTCGCGTGCACCCGCGGCGCCAGCTCGCCCGAGGTGAACACCTCGTGCGTCCCCTGCGTCAGGTTCGCGCTCACCAGCAGCAGCGGGTGCGGCAGCTCCTCGAAGCCGTGCACCGGCAGTGTGTCCTCCAGCAGCCGGCGGAAGCGCTCGCCCTTGAGCAGGCCCGTGGCTCCGTGGCCCTCGCTCGGAAACCCGTTGAGCACCGCTCCAATCGGATCCGGATCCCAGAACGCCTGCCGCGTCTGCTTGAGGACCAGCTCCTCAATCGTCTGCACGCTCGCCCCGGCGGCGGCGTAGGCGGCCACCAGGCCCCCGGCGCTCGTCCCGGCGTACGCCGCGGGCTTCAACCCCGTGGCCGCCAGCCCCTTGAGGAAGCCGGCGTGTCCATAGAAGCCGAAGTACCCGGCGGAGAGGACGAGTCCGAAACGTTTGCCTTCGAGGAGCTGGTTCAGGGTGGGGGCGGGCATAGGGGTTTGTCTCTAGACGACGCTTCCCCACATGGCAACGCGACGCGTCGCCCTCGCGAACTTCCCTGGCCTTCCGCGTCACATCGACGTATGTTGATTCGCCGATATGGAAGAGCTGTCCCAATCCTTCCGGGCCCTGGGTGACCCGACACGCTTGCGCATCCTGCGGCTGACGGCGCGGGCGCCGCTGAACGTGTCGGAGCTGGTGTCCCTGGTGGGGGTGGCGCAGTCCTCGGTGTCGCACCACCTGGGCAAGCTCAAGGGGCTCGGCCTCATCCGCGAGGAGCGGCAGGCGGGCTTCACCTACTACTCGCTCGCGCTGGAGCCCCAGGACGCGCGCTGGCCCCTCATCCGCCTGGCCCGCGAGGCCGCGGACGAAGAAGGGGACCTGGCCCGGCTGGAGGACCTGCTGCGCCAGCGCGAGGACCGGCAGGCCCTCAACGAGCGGCTGCTGGAGCCGGGGCAGTCCTGGTTCCTGTGGGCGGGGGCGCTGGCCTCGCTGCTGCCGGCGCTGGACGTGGCGGACTTCGGGTGTGGCACGGGGGTGCTGTCGGTGGCCATCGCCCGGTGGGCCTCGCGGGTGTGGGCCATCGACCAGAGCGAGGCCGCGCTGACGCAGGCCCGCGAGCGCGCCGCCCGCGAGGGCCGCACCAACATCACCTTCCTGCGCGAGGACCTGCACCGGCTGTCGCTGCCCCCGGGCCAGCGCGACCTGGTGGTCATCTCCCAGAGCCTCCACCACATGGAGTCCCCCCCGGCGGTGTTGTCGGAGGCCGCCCGTATCCTCAAGCCCGGGGGCAAGCTGGTGCTGTTGGAGTTGATGCCCCACGACGAGCGGTGGGTGCTGGATCGGTTGGGCCACCGGCACCTCGGCTTCGCGCCGGAGACGCTCGAGGCTTCCCTGCGCGAGGTGGGCTTTGGCGCCCTCACGCGCGAAACGCATGCACGCGAGGGGGCGAGCCCCTTCCGCGTCTTCCTCCTCACCGGAGTCAAACAGTCATGAGCAGCCATCTTCCCGCCCCCCTTCCTCCTCCTCCGGGGCAGCACGGCCGACGCGTGGAGGCCCTGCGGGCCGCGATGCGCGAGCGCGTGCTGGTGCTGGATGGCGCCATGGGCACGCAGCTGCAGGCCCAGAACCTCAAGGCCGCGGACTTCGGCGGCGCCGAGTACGAGGGCTGCAACGAGTACCTCGTCCTCACCCGGCCGGACGTCATCCAGGGCATCCACGCCGCCTACTTCGCCTCGGGCGCGGACGTGACGGAGACGGACAGCTTCGGCGGCACGCCGCTGGTGCTGGGCGAGTTCGGCCTGTCGCACAAGGCGATGGAGATCAACATCGCCGCCTCGAAGCTGGCGCTCCAGGCCGCCGAGGCCGCCGAGGCGAAGGACGGGCGGATGCGCTGGGTGGCGGGCTCCATCGGCCCCACCACCAAGGCCATCAGCGTGACGGGTGGCATCACCTTCGAGGAGCTGGTGGACAACTTCGCCCTGCAGGCGGAGGGGCTCGCGCTGGGCGGCTCGGACTACCTGCTGATCGAAACGTGCCAGGACACGCGCAACGTGAAGGCGGCGCTGCTCGGGTGCGAGCGGGCCTTCCGCAAGCTGGGGTGGAAGGTGCCGGTGGCGGTGTCCGGCACCATCGAGCCCATGGGCACCATGCTCGCGGGCCAGTCCGTGGAGGCGCTCGCGGCCTCGCTGGAGCACGTGGAGCTGCTCTACCTGGGCCTCAACTGCGCCACCGGCCCCGAGTTCATGACGGACCACATCCGCTCGCTGGCCGCCCTGAGCCCCTTTCCCGTGTCGTGCGTGCCCAACGCCGGCCTGCCGGACGAGAACGGGCACTACCTCGAGTCCCCCGAGATGCTGGCGCGCTCGCTGCGCCGCTTCTGTGAGCAGGGCTGGCTCAACGTGGTGGGGGGCTGTTGTGGCACGCACACCGGCCACGTGAGCGCCATCGCCCAGGCGGTGAAGGGCCTCACGCCCCGCCGTCAGCTCCCGCCCCCGCGCTCCACGCTGTCCGGCGTGGACTTCCTGGAGGTCCGTGACGAGGAGCGCCCCGTCATCGTCGGCGAGCGCACCAACGTCATCGGCAGCAAGAAGTTCAAGGAGCTCATCGTCGCGGGGCAGCTCGAGGACGCCTCGGAGATCGCCCGGGCCCAGGTGAAGCGGGGCGCGCAGGTCATCGACATCTGCCTGGCCAACCCGGACCGGGACGAGCTCGAGGACATGCGCCGCTTCCTGGAGGTGGTCGTCAAGAAGGTGCGCGTGCCCCTGATGATCGACTCCACGGACGAGCGCGTGCTCGCCATGGCGCTCACGTACTCGCAGGGCAAGGCCATCATCAACTCCGTCAACCTGGAGGACGGGGAGGAGCGCTTCGAGAAGGTGGTGCCGCTGGCGCGCGAGTTCGGCGCGGCGCTGGTGGTGGGCTGCATCGACGAGCAGGGCATGGCCGTCACGCGCCAGCGCAAGCTGGAGGTGGCCGAGCGCTCCTTCGCGCTGCTCACCGGCAAGTACGGCATGAAGGCGGAGGACCTGTACTTCGATCCGCTCGTCTTCCCGTGCGCCTCGGGCGACGCGCAGTACACGGGCAGCGCGGTGGAGACCATCGAGGGCGTGCGTCTCATCAAGCAGCGCTTCCCCCAGTGCAAGACGGTGCTGGGCATCTCCAACGTGTCCTTCGGCCTGCCCACCGCCGGCCGCGAGGTGCTCAACTCGGTGTTCCTCTACCACTGCGTCCAGGCGGGCCTGGACATGGCGCTCGTCAACTCGGAGAAGCTCGAGCGCTACCCGTCGCTGCCCGCCGAGGAGCGCCAGCTGTCCGAGGACCTGCTCTACAACCGGGGTGGAGACCCGGTGACGCCCTTCGCCGCGCACTTCCGCGAGCGCAAGCCGAAGAAGGCGGACGTGAGCACGCTGCCGCTGGAGGAGCGGCTGCAGCGCTACATCATCGAGGGCAGCCGTGACGGCCTCCAGGCGGACCTGGAGCTGGCGCTGGAGAAGTACGCCCCGCTGGAGATCATCAACGGCCCGCTGATGAAGGGCATGGACGAGGTGGGCCGGCTCTTCGGCGCCAACGAGCTGATCGTGGCCGAGGTGCTTCAGAGCGCCGAGTCGATGAAGGCGGCGGTGAGCTACCTGGAGCCGAGGATGAGCAAGGCCCAGGCGGCCAGCCGCGGGAAGATCGTCCTGGCCACGGTGAAGGGCGACGTGCACGACATCGGCAAGAACCTGGTGGAGATCATCCTCGCCAACAACGGCTTCCAGGTGGTGAACCTGGGCATCAAGGTGCCGCCCGAGCAGCTGGTGCAGGCGGTGCGCGAGCACTCCCCGGACATCCTCGGCCTGAGCGGCCTGCTGGTGAAGAGCGCGCACCAGATGGTGGCCACGGCGGAGGATCTCAAGCGCCAGGGCGTGGACGTGCCCATCCTCGTGGGCGGTGCCGCGCTGAGCCGCAACTTCGTGGACCGCAACATCGCGCCGGCCTACGGGGGCGGCACGGTGGCGTACGCGCAGGACGCCATGAGCGGCCTGGAGCTGGCCAAGCAGATCGTCGATCCCAAGGCCCACGAGAAGCTCAAGGGCGAGCTGGCCGAGCGCCGCACGAAGCTCGCGCGGCAGGACCAGGACCGGCCCAAGGCCAGCGCTCCGGTGGTGACGGCGCGCAGCAAGGAGGTCTCCATCCTGGAGCAGGTGCCGCCCGCGCCGGACTACGTGCGGCACGTGTTGACCAACACCCCGCTGGACACCCTCTGGCGCTTCATCAACCCGGTGATGCTCTACGGGCGTCACCTGGGCCTGCGCACGGCCTCGCGCGCGCTGGGCACCCCCGCCGAGGCGGAGCTGGCGAAGACGGAGGAGGGCCGCAAGGCGCTCGCGCTCAAGGAGCAGGTGGAGCTCATCAAGGGCTCGCTGCGCGGCGGGCGCATGCAGGCCAAGGCCGTGTTCCGCTTCTTCAAGGCGGGTGGCGAGGGCAACCGCCTCCACCTCTTCGACGGCGAGACGGGCCAGCCCAGCGTCGTCTTCGAGCTGCCGCGCCAGGACAAGCCGGACGGGCTGTGCCTGGCCGACTTCGTCCAGCCGCTGGTGAACGGCGAGCCGCGCGACAACCTGGCCATGTTCGTCGTGACGGCCGGCCAGGGCATCCGCGAGCTGAGCGAGGAGTACAAGGCCAAGGGCGAGTTCCTGAAGATGCACGCCGTGCAGGCGCTCGCGCTGGAGACGGCCGAGGCCTACGCCGAGATGCTCCACACCCAGCTGCGCAGCATGTGGGGCTTCCCGGACAAGCCGGACATGACGATGCTCGAGCGCTTCCGCGCCGAGTACCAGGGCAAGCGCTACTCCTTCGGCTACCCCGCCTGCCCCCGCCTCGAGGACCAGACGCTCCTCTTCCAGGCCCTGCGCCCCGAGGACATCGGCGTCCAGCTCACCGACGGCTGCATGATGGAGCCCGAGGCCAGCGTCTCCGCCCTCGTCTTCCACCACCCCCAGGCACACTACTTCTCAGTGTCGTGAGAGGGTTGACGCCATGTAGAAGTCCATCCCCACTGGTGGCGCGGTGGGGCGGCTTGCCTCATCCTGGAGGCCCATGAGCACACGCAGTCCGGAAGGCCGTCATTTCGGAGTCGTTCGGGAGCTGAAGAACCAGTACGCGGAGGCTCAATCCCCGGCCGTTCCGAAGGAGCACCTGGAGCGCATCCAGGCGCGGGTGAAGGAGCTGGTGCCCTCGCTGATGGCCTGGCGGGAGCGCTTCCCGGCCATCCTCGCCTCGCGGCTCAAACCCGCCACGTTGGGGAGTGTGGCGGGCCACCCGGACGTGCCCCTCGAGCAGCACCTGCTCATCGCCAAGGCGGGCCTGCTGGTGTTCGCCGTGGACGACATCGCGGACGGGGAGATCGGCTCGCTGGAGGACGCGGAGATGCACCGCGTGCTCGAGCGCTACGTGGAGACGGCGCGCGCTCCGGACTCGCAGGAGTGGACGGGGACGGACGAGGCGAGCCTCGTGGGCGGCGCGGTCCAGGACGTGGCGAGGCAGCTGCACGCGGCCCCGGGGGCGCGGCGCTTCCTGGCGCTCTGGCAGGAGCACTTCCGGCGCATGTGCTCCGGCCACCTGACGGAGCTGCACGACAAGCGCCGCTACCAGCACGACGGCACGCTGCCCACGCTGGAGCACTACCTGGACGTGTCGCGGTGGACGTGCGGCGCGCCCATGTACCACAGCGCGGCGCTCGTGGTGCTCGGGCCGGACTTCGCGGCGGATCCGCTGCGCGAGCCGCTCGTGGAGCAGGCCCTGTCGGACATGGCGCTGCTGGGCCGGTGGATGAATGACGTGCGCAGCCTGGAGCGCGAGCGCGCCGAGGGGAAGGTCAACAGCCTCACCCTGCTGTGCGCGGCGGGCCTGTCCGAGGCGGAGGCCGAGCGCGAGGCGGTGAAGCGCTCCGGCGAGCACCTCGCGTCGCTCGCGGACGTCGCCGGACGGCTCCCCGAGCCGCTGCGTCCCTGGGGGAAGACGCTGGTGGCCACGGGCCACTTCAGCCGGATGTTCTACATGCAGCGCGAGTTCCACCATCCCGAGTCCCGCTCTTCCGAAGAGGACTGATGAAACGCATCCAGGACGTCTTGTTGGCGGAGCTGCACTCGCTGGTGTCCGCCCTGGGCTCGAAGGGTGGACTGATGAGCCCTTCCGTCTACGACACGGCGCAAGTGCTCCTGACGTTGCCTCCGGCGGAGGGGGGCTGGCCGGCGGTGGAGTGGCTGCTGTCCCAGCAGCACCCGGATGGGGGGTGGGGAGACCCGGCCATGCCGCTGCACCGGGACATCCCCACGCTGGCCGCCGTCCTCGCGCTGCGGGAGTACGGGCGCCGCCAGGGAACCCGCGCCGCCATCCAGGAGGGCGTGTCCTTCCTGCGCAAGCAGGCGGCGCTGTGGGCCAGCATGGCCAGGGATGATCTGCCCGTGGGGGGGGAGATCGTCCTGCCCAGCCTGTTGAACCAGCTCGACGCGGCCGGGGAGATGCACATCCCCCGCAGGCCCTATGGCAAGTTGCTCGAATTCGGCGAGCGCAAGCGCCAGTCCGTCGCGAAGCTGCCGAAGGTGCAGGGCATGCCCTGGAACCATGTCTGGGAGATCACCGGCACCGAGCCCGAGCCCTGGCTCATCGACGGCTCGGGAGGCCTCAGCCACAGCCCGGCGGCGACGGCGGCGTGGGTGAAGGCCGCCTCGGGCCGGCCGGAGCTGGAGGAGACCGCGCAGCGCGCCCGCGGGTACCTGGCCAACGCCGAGCGCGCGTGCGAGATGGGCATTCCCGGCGTCACCTCGACCATCTACCCGTTCGATCGCTACGAGCAGCTCTTCTCGCTCTACGCCCTGCAGATCGCCGGCGTGCTGAAGGATCCGCGCCTGGAGGGCGTGGTGATGCCCATCGTCCAGGAGCTGGCCACGGCGCTGGGCCCCAAGGGCATCGCCATGAGCGACCATTTCCTGCAGGACGGGGATGACACGGCGGCGGCCGTGATGCTCCTGCACGAGTTCGGCTATCCGGTGGACCTGTCGGTCCTCTACCGCTTCCAGAACGACAACCACTTCGTCGCCTACGCCGGGGAGCTGCACCCCTCGCCGACGGTGACGGCCCGCTGCATCCACGCCCTGAGGGTGATGGGCCAGGACGTGGCGCCCTTCCAGCGCTTCCTGCTCGACCGCCAGGACGCGGATGGGCGCTGGACGGTGGACAAGTGGAACCGCTCCTGGCTGTACACGACGGGCCACGCGGCCATCGCCCTCATCGGCTCGCCGCACGTGGAGGCGCTGCGCGAGGCCGTCGAGGCCGTGCTCGTCTGCCAGAACCGCGACGGCGGCTGGGGCACCAATGGCCCCTCCAACCTGACGGAGACGGCCTACGCGGTGTTGATGCTCGCCTACCTGGAGCGCCAGGGCTTCAGCCACCAAGGCATCCCCCTGGCACTGGACCGGGCCTTCGCGTGGATGCTGCAGAACTACCGGCCCTTCGCCCGGCCCGACACCAAGGTGAAGTGCTGGATCGCCAAGGAGCTGTACCGCGTGGACCGCATCGACACCCTCTTCGAGCTGGCCGCGATGCTGATGCTCGACCAGCGCAAGTCCAGGGAGCGCGGCGCCTGAGCCCCGGTCCGGGCGGCCGGACCCTACCTGCATTGCAGGCCCAGCCAGGCCCGGTCGAACCGGCAGGCGCGTAAATCCTGCTCGCGGATGAGGAGGTAGAGGTTGCCCGCGTCCCCCCAGGTGAAGCCGGTCTGGTCGTCCGAGCCGATCTGCCACAGCAGGCGCCAGGAGGAGGCACCGGGCTCGAGCCGGCGCGCCTCGGGGGAGTCGTAGCCGCGCGAGCCGCCGCAATACAGCCCGTGGGTGACGAGCTGGGCCTCCAGGCGGGCGTCGTTTTGTATCCACCAGGGATGGCCTTCCACCTGGTGGGCGTGCTCGCCGCCGGTGAGCCGCTCGCGCAGCACGGCGTAGTCGTCCGCCTGCGCCTGGCCCCACGCGTCCGCGGGCAGGGGGGCGCGGCGGTCCCTCGGGTCCGGCAGGCAGACGCCGAGCCGGGGCTCCAGCCGCAGCGGCAGATCGAAGGCGAGGCCCGCGTCCTCCAGCTCCTTCGGGGGCGCGAGGGGCACGGCCTCGTCGCGGTGGGGCGTCCAGACGAGCTTCCAGTACTCGCTGTCCTTGGGGTTGTACCCCCAGCGTTGCTCCTGGGCGTCGTAGAAGAGGGCGAGGACGCCATCGCGAGGCAGGTGGGGCAGGGCGTCGCCCCGGCACGCGGCGAGCTCGGCGAAGTCGAGCTGGCCCACGAAGACGAGCGGCCCCCGGGGCGAGCGGGGCCACGGCGTGCCCGGAGGGACGAGCGGGTGTCCTCCGTAGCGGCAGCCGGGCATGTCCGGGTCCTCCGCGTCGCGGGCGGAGAAGAGGAGGCAGGGCGCGGCGGCGGCCTCGAGGCGCTCGTGCCAGGCGTGGAGCGAGGAGGGAAGGGGAGGGAGCTCGAGCATGGGCGCGGCAGGGTACCCGACTCCGGGCGGCCACTGGTGCTTCCGTGGTAGGGAAGGGGCCATGATCACGCGCACGCTCGACCTGGACGGACCCGTTCACTACATGGACTTCGGCGGCACCGGGCCGACGCTGGTGCTGGTGCATGGACTGGGGGGCTCGCACCTCAACTGGATGAAGGTGGGGGAGCGGCTGGCCCGGCGGGCGCGGGTGGTGGCGGTGGACCTGGTGGGCTTCGGCCTGACGCCGCTGGAGGGGCGCTCGGCGAGCGTGCACGCCAACCAGGCGCTGCTGGACCGGTTCATCCAGGCGGTGTCCCCCGGCGCGCCGGTGTTGCTGATGGGCAACTCCATGGGCGGGGCCATCTCGGTGATGCAGGCGGCGCGCCGGCCCGAGCGGGTGTCCGGGCTGGTGCTGGTGAACCCCGCGCAGCCCCGGGCGGAGGGCACGAAGATGGAGCGGGCGGTGCTGCTCCAGTTCGCGCTCTACGCGATTCCGGGCGTGGGGGAGTTCTTCGTGAAGCGGCGCGTGGCGAAGCACGGGCCGGAGAAGCTGGCGCGGGGCATGCTCAAGCTGTGCTGCCAGGACTTGAATCGCTACCCGGAGGGCGTGGTGCAGGCGCACGTGGACTTCGCCCGCGAGCGGCACGAGCGGATGCCCTGGAGCAACGACGCCTTCGTGGAGGCGGCGCGCTCGTTGGTGAAGCTGCTGGCGCGCAAGAAGCAGTTCCGGGAGATGGAGAAGAGCATCCGGGTGCCCACGCTGCTGGTGCAGGGCTCGGAGGATCGGCTGGTGCCGGTGACGAACTCCCGGGAGCTGGCGCGGGTGCGGCCGGACTGGACATATGTGGAGTACCCGGGAGTGGGCCACGCGCCGATGATGGAGATTCCGGACGGGTTCCTCTCAACGGTCGAGACGTGGCTGGAGGGGCCGGGCCGGGGTGCGCTGGGCAACGGGGAGCGGGTGGCGCGGGCTTCCTGAGTTAGAGTGGGGCGCATGAGCGCGCCGAACATCCGCCGGGCCATCCAGCTGCTCCCCACGTGTGCCACCACGGGCATCGGGAGTCTTCCGCACACGCAGCTCGAGATGGGCCTGCAGGCCGCGCTCGCGCTGGACATTCCCTTCCTGCCGCAGCTGCCGGTGGGGAGGCCGGCGGAGTTCATGATTCCGCAGGCGCTCGAGGGGTTGCCGGGCCTGAGGTGGGACGACGAGGGCATGTGCACGGTGGACCTGGGGGCGTGGGAGGCGGGGCGGGCGGACTTCCTGGCGCGGCTGGAGGCGGGGCTGTCCTCGGGAGCGCTGGAGGGCTTCGAGCCCTCGCTGGACAACTGCCGGGCGTGGAGGCCGTTCCTCTGGGAGGTGGAGAACCGGAAGCTGGCGTTCGCGAAGGCGCAGCTGGCGGGGCCCTTCACGGTGCGCTCGGTGGCGCGCACGAGCGAGGGGCTCGCGACGCTGGACGTGCCGGGGTTGGACGAGGCCATCTTCCGGCTGGTGCTGGCGCGCTCGCTGGGGATGGTGAAGGCGCTGAGGCGGGCGGGGACGACGCCGCTGTTCTTCCTGGACGAGCCGGGGCTGTACGCCTTCGAGCGCTCCAACCCGAGGCACCTGCTGGCGATGCAGGAGCTGCGGCTGCTGGTGGTGGCGCTGCAGCGGGAGGGGGCGCTGGTGGGGGTGCACTGCTGCGGCAACACGGACTGGGCGAGCCTGCTGGACGCGGGGCTGGACGTGCTGTCGCTGGACGTGAGGCTGTCGCTGGACGCGGTGCTGGAGGAGTCGGGAGCGTTCTCGCGGTTCCTGGAGTCGGGGGCGACGCTGAGCCTGGGCATCATCCCCACGGACCTGGCGTCCACGTACGCGGTGGAGGAGCTGGTGGACGCGGTGGAGGTGTCGCTGAAGGCGGCGCTGCCCCCGGGACAGCGTTTCGAGCGGGTGGGCGCACAAGTCCTGCTGACGCCGGCCTGTGGCCTGGCGATGCGCACGGTGGTGGACGCGGAGCGGGTCCTCGAGCAACTCAAGGTGGCGCAGCGGAGGCTCCGGGAGGCCCTGTCCGCCGAGCCGTCCACCGCGAGACCCCCGTACGTCAGCTGAGCCCCCACCCCGAGGGCCCACCCCTCTCCCTCTGGGAGAGGGCTGGGGTGAGGGTCTACGCGAAACTCAGCGTCCGAGCTTCAGCTCGCGCTCGGCCTGGGCCCAGTCCTGCTCGTGCTGCCCATGGCCACCGCCGCGAGCCATGAAGAGCTCATAAGCGCGCCGGGCGATCTGCTCATGGGTGGGGCCGTTGCGGTGGGAGGCCGCGGCATTGCGAGCCGGGTTCTCCGGCGGCATGTGCTGGACCGGAGTGTTGTGGGACGTCTTGGAGTGCGTACGTGCCATGCGGGGCTCTCCTCCAGGTGCAAAGGAAGACTGCGGCCCGCAGCATCGGCACGGGGGCGAGGGAGGGAAATTGGCCCCGTGAGCCTCCGTTGCCGGAGAGACACGGGGGAACGGAACCTGTCCTCCAGCGGACGCTCCTCAGTCGCGAAGCGCACCGGCGGAGACAGCGGCCTCGAGGGCCTTGTGCATGGCGGTGCTCATGCCGAGCGAGGAGGCCTCGTCGGGGGTGCACCAGCGCAGCTCCTGGAAGGCGGGGGCGCGGGTGGGGTGCTGACGTCCCGTGACGCGCAGCAGCCGGAGCGAGAGGGCGCGGTGGGTGAGCTGCCGGCGCACGGTGCCGAGGTGGGCCCGCACGGAGACGTCGGCGCCGAGCGCCTCGGCGAGCTTCACGGCGGAGTCGGGGTCGGGCGTGTCGTCCTCGACCTCGGCGGCGGGCAGCTCCCAGAGCCCACCGAAGAGGCCCTTCTCGGAGCGCCGGGCGAGCAGCAGCCGGCCCTCATGGGCCCAGACGGCCACCGCGAGCGTCATCCGCTTGGGAACGGCGCGCACCTTGGCGGGAGGCAGCTCGTCCACGCGGCCATGCCTGTACGCGAGACACGCCTCGCGCACGGGGCACAGCAGACACAGAGGATTCTCCGGGCGGCACACGGTGGCGCCGTGCTCCATGAGGGCCTGGTTGAAGTCACCGGGCCGCTCGCCGGGGACGAGCGCGGTGGCGAGCTCCCACAGCCGGGCCTCGCGGGCGCGGTCTCCGGGGGGACCCTCGACCTCGAAGATGCGCGAGAGCACACGGGCCACGTTGCCATCCACGAGGGGAGCGGGCTCACCGAAGGCGATGGAGGCCACGGCCCCGGCGGTGTAGCGGCCGAAGCCGGGGAGGGAGAGCAGCTCGGCGGCGGTGGAGGGGAGCCTGCCGCCGAAGCGGGAGACGATCTCCTGCGCGGCGCGGTGCAGGTTGCGGGCGCGCGAGTAGTAGCCGAGCCCGCGCCACCCGGCGAGCACGTCGGGCAGGGGCGCGGCGGCGAGCGCCTCCACGGTGGGGAAGCGCTGCAGGAACCGCTCCCAGTAGGGGATGACGGTGGCCACCTGCGTCTGCTGGAGCATGACCTCGCTGAGCCAGATGGCGTAGGGGTCGCGCGTGCGGCGCCAGGGGAGGTCGCGCTTCTGCCGGTCGTACCACGCGAGCAATCCGTCACGGATGGACTCGCGGCGAGTGGGCTCGACGAGGGGCGCGGGGGAGGACGCCTTGCGCTTGCGCTGGGGGCTCATGTGCGCGGAGGGCTCACGGCGCCTTGGCGGGGTTGACGATGCGGCGGGCCACGCGGTCGAAGAGCGAGGGCATCCACCGGTTGGCGAGCACCATGACGCGGCCGGGGAGGGTGAGGACCGTTTCCCGGCGCTTGCGGCGGCTGGCGCGCACCATGGCGGAGGCGACGGTGGCGGAGCTCATCGCGTTCAAGGGGATGGCGTCCTGCTTCCAGCCCTCGGCGTTGAGGCGGGCGTCGCGGAACTCCGTCTCGGTGAGGCCGGGGGAGACGAGCAGCACGGAGATGCCCTCGGCGGCGAGCTCGGCGCGCAGGGACTCGGTGAGGAGATTCACGGCGGCCTTGGAGGCCCCGTAGCCCCCGAGCAGGGGCAGTCCCCGGTGGCCGAGCACGGAGCTGACGTTGACGACCTGGGAGCCGGGAGCGCGCTTGCGCAGCAGGGGGAGGGCGGCGCGGGTGACGCGCACGAGGCCGAAGAAGTTGATGTCGAAGACCTGGCGCAGCTGGGCCTCGCTGAAGCCCTCGACGGGGCCGTAGAGCCCGAGCCCGGCGTTGTTGACGAGGATGTCGAGCCCGCCGAACGCGGCCTCCGTCTCGCGCATGAGACGTGTGACCTCCTCCTCCACGGTGACATCACAGCGGACGGGGAGGGCCCGCACGCCGAGTGCTTCCACTTCGCGCGCGGCGTCCTGGAGTGGGGACTCGCGGCGGGCGGCGAGCACGACGTGGGCGCCCTGGGAGGCGTAGGCGGAGGCGGCGGCGCGGCCGATGCCACTGGAGGCGCCGGTGATGAGGACGACCTTGCCCTGGAAGTCTCTGGTGGCCATGAGGCGGGGCACCATAGCGGCTCGGGGGAGGGGGAAAAGGACCTGCTGGGGAGTGCCTGCACGCCTGTCCCTCTTTCGACTTCAGCGAGCGCGCGTCTAGGATGCGCGCCTCCCATGCGGCGCACCTCCTTCGCGAACGATTTCTCCTGGTCCAAGAGCCGTCACGAGAAGCTCCAGGAGTGCCTGAGGGCCTACTACCTCTACTACTACCGCTCGTGGGGCGGCTGGGAGTCGGGGGCGCCGAAGGAGGTGCGGGAGCTGTACGTGCTCAAGAAGCTGGGCAACCGCTACGCGTGGGCGGGCAGCGTGGTGCACGACGCCGTCAAGGACGCGCTGCTGGACATCCGGGCGGGGCGCGCGGTGGAGCCGGAGAAGGTGGAGGCGAGGGCGCGCAAGCTGATGCAGGACGACTTCCGGTATTCGCGGGGCAAGTCGTACTGGACGCAGAAGTACCGCAAGACGTTCTCGGGGCTGGTGGAGCACGAGTACGACGAGCCCGTCACGGACGAGGCGTGGAAGCAGAACTGGGAGACGGTGCGCTCGGCGCTGGCGTGGTTCTTCGGCTCGCGCTGGCCGGAGCTGGCGCGGGGGCTGAAGCCGGCGCAGTGGCTGGAGGTGGACGCGGGGGCGGACTTCTCCACCTTCACGATGGATGGGGTGAAGGTGTTCGCGATTCCCGACTTCGCGTACGTGGACGCGGACGGCTCGCCGGTGGTGGTGGACTGGAAGACGGGGAAGGCGCGCGAGGGGTATGACGAGCAGGTGCTGGGCTACGCGCTGTACGTGTCGCAGCGCTACCGGCTGCCGATGGAGAAGGTGCGTGCGTCGCTGGTGTACCTGAACGACGGGGTGGAGCATCAGGTGCAGGTGGACGCGGACGCGGTGGAGGGCTTCAAGTCGCGCTTCGCGCAGAGCGTGGCGCGGATGCGCGAGCTGCTGGCGGATCCGGCCAGCAACACGCCGAAGGACGAGTCCGCCTTCCCGCAGACGGAGAACCTGTCGGCGTGCACGCGCTGCGCGTTCCGCCGGCCCTGTGGACGCGAGGCCGCGGCGGCGAAGGTGGCCTGAATCACTCCGGCGAATGCAATTCACGGCGGATGGGCGGGCCGACCTGGAAGTCCCGGAAGGTGGCGACGAAGCCGCTGCGCTGAGGGGAGCAGGCCATGGGGCCGACGCTGGCCGGACGCCCGGGCGGAAGATACGCGAGCCGGAGCATCCGGAAGACCGCGCCATCGAGCGCATATTCCACGCGCACCGCATCCCCATGGCGGCTCAACCGGAGCGTTACCTCGTCCGGCGGCTGGGTGAGCGGGAGCACCGACCAGTCGGAGAACTCCCGCGTCACCACCACGCTGAGGTGTTGCACGCCATCGGTGTACTCGATGCCGGCTTTGAGCCAATGGCGCTCGTCCAGGCGGACCATCAACCCGGCCTGGTCGTACAGCGCCCGGTACTCTCCCGAGAACCGGACGGTGGCGGTGAAGTCGCCCTCCACCTCCTGGTGGAAGAAGTGCCCGCTGTCGCGGATGAAGCCGTAGTGGGTCTCGCGCCAGAAGTCCGTCTGGTCGCCCGTCTCGAGGGTGAGGTGCCCCTCGCTGGCGGTCCAGCGCGGGGGAGGGTTGTGCCACTTCATGCCTTCCTCCTGTGCTCATACGAGCGGGCAGGGCATATCAAAGCAGGGCACGGACAGGTGACCTTCCGCTGGCACAGGTGGCACAGCCGCTGGCACGGGTGGGCGTCGCGCCGTGCCACTCGCAAACCCCTGAAAGTGCTCGGAAACGGGCCCGCGGGTGTGCCTCCCAACCCAGGCATGGCCATTGCTCTACCCGGAGACGGTTCAACAAGGAGAACCTCTCATGACCCTCTTGAAGACAGACCGCTCCCGCGGGCTCCTCGCCGCCCTCGTCCTCGCCGCCGCCGCACCGGGCTGCGGCACCTCCGATGCCCAGCCCGATGCCCAGCCCGAGGAGAAGGAGACGCCACAGGTCGCGCAGGTCGCCTCGGCGATCACCGCTCCGGCCGGTACCGGCAACTACTGCAGCGTCACCTATCCCAGCGGTGGCTGGGGCTTCGCCTTCTACAAGACCGGTGGCGGCGATCCCTGCGATTACATCAACGACACCCTGGGCAGTGGCTTCACCATCCAGCGCAAGGGGCTCTACTCGGGCGATGGGGTGAACAACGTGGTCGTGCGCTGCGATCCCAACTACGTCTACATCTACGTCGGCACGGGTGACGATCCCCTGGGCTGGGCCTTCAACGCCGCGAAGGGCAAGTCGAACTGCGTCTTCACCGTCGCGCCCAAGAACCTGCCGATCTTCAACTCACCGTTCAGCCTGTCCACGAGCTACACCCACGTCACCGGCTTCGACTTCGCCAAGTGGCCGTACAACACGCTCGACGTGACGCAGTTCGGGCAGGCGGGTTCCACCACGGCCACGGTGGTGGACTGGAAGGGCCGCGACCGGAGCCCACCGGCCTACAACTTCATCGACGGCCACGACGGCCACGACTGGTTGCTGAACGCGGGCGAGCCGATCCGCGCGGTGGCCGACGGCTACGTGATGGTCGCACGCGATTGGCAGAGCCCCGCCTCCTGCGGCGGTGACGTGCAGAAGGAGATGTTCATCCGCCACACCGTCAATGGTCCCTCGCCGGGCCCGTACTCCTATTACGAGCAGTTCGTGAGCTACTACGCCCACTTCAGCTCGTACATCGTGAAGGCGGGCGACTACGTCACCCAGGGGCAGATCATCGGCTACGCCGGGACGACGGGCTGCTCCTCCGGCAACCACCTGCACCTGTCGGTGCTGAGGCTGACGAATACCGCCGACAAGCTGCTGGAGACGCTGGCGACGTACGCGGGACCCAACCAGCACAGCAACGGCTGGCAGATGGCCATCGAGCCGTACGGCTTCGCTCCGCCGAGTGGTTTCGATCCCTGGGGCTGGAGGGGCTACCCGGATGGTGCGCTGAGCATCAACCTGTGGAAGTCGGGCCAGGCGCCGGGCACGGGGAGCTGGTAGCCCCCCTCGCCACAGGGACGATCAACGGCTCTGCGAGAGGCGGCGTACCACGACACCGGCCGCGTTCATGCCGAACACGGAGGTGACGAAGGCCACGCTGCCGTCGATCTGGTTGCGGTGCTCGCAGCTGTGGAAGTCGTTGTCGTTGGGGCACACGCAGGAGAAGCCGTCATCCGCGTCGTAGCGCAGGGACAGGGGCTGGCGCCGCTGCTCGATGGAGTAGACGGCGGTGATGCCCGTGGGCCGCTCGGTGGGCACGCCGTACTTGCGCTTGAGCAGCTTGCGGATGTCCTTGGCGAAGGGATCCATGTGCGTCTCGCACAGGTCCTCCACGCGGATGGCGGTGGGATCCAACCGGGCCGCGGCGCCCATGGAGCTCACCACCGGAATGCCCAGGCTGACGCAGCGGTGCAGCAGGTGCAGCTTGGCCTTCACGTTGTCGATGGCGTCCACCACGTAGTCGTAGCTGCCCGGGGCGAGCAGCTGATCGGCCAGCTCGTCGCGGTAGAACTCGCGCAGGCCCTGCACCTGGGCGTCCGGGTTGATCTCCTTGCAGCGCTGGGCCATCAGCTCGGCCTTGGGCTTGCCCACCGTCTTCGCGGTGGCGTGCAGCTGGCGGTTGCCGTTGGTGACGCACACGGTGTCGAAGTCCACCAGCGTGAGGTGACCAATCCCGCTGCGCACCAGTCCCTCGGCCGCGTAGCTGCCCACGCCGCCCAGGCCGAAGACGATCACCCGGGACTTCGCCAGCCGCTCCATCGCCGGGTCGCCGAGCAGACGGCCAGTGCGGTCGAAGCGCCGGTGCAGCTTGAAGGGCTTGGGCTCCGAGGGAGCGGGGGTGCCAGTGGCGGCGGGGACGGCTTCCGGGGGAGTGGGCTGCGGATTCATGAAGGGCCTCTATAGCGCGACCGCCTCCCTACCGCTAAGGCCGGGGAAAGGCTTCCCGGAACAGGCGGCGGGCGTTCTCGGTCGTCCGCTGGGCAAGCTCCTCCACCGGCTGCCCCAGCACCCGGGCCATGCCCTCGAGGATGCGCGGCAGGTAGCCGGGCTCCGAGCGCTGCCCCCGGTGGGGCGTGGGGGCTTGGTCCGGGGCATCCGTCTCCACCATCAGCCGCTCCGGGGGGATGACGCGCAGGGCGTCCAGCGGCTTGCGCGCCTCGGCCCAGGTGACGGGGCCTGCGAAGGAGAAGTGGCAGCCCTTCTGGATGTAGAAGCGCGCCAGGTCCGCGCCCCCGCCGTAGCTGTGCATGAGCACGCCGGCCTCGGGCAGGGGCTCCTGCTTGAAGAGCTCGATGAGGGCGGGGTGGGCGCGGAAGCAGTGCATGAGCACGGGCAGGTGGTGCTTGCGCGCGAGCTCCAGGTGCCGCCGCAGCACCGCCACCTGCCGCTCCATGGGCGCGCCCGCGGCCGAGGGCCCATCCAGCCCACACTCGCCCACGGCGATGGCGCCGCCCTGGGAGAGCAGCGCATCCAGGCGCTCGAGGTGCGCTTCGTCCTCCTCGGGTGGGAGGTCCGGGAGCAGCTGGGGGTGGATGCCGAGCCCCACCTGGAGGCGTGGCTCGGCGCGGGACATGGCGAGCAGGGGCTCCCAGTTGTCCGGTCCTACACCGGGGACGAGGATGCCGTGCAGTCCGGCGGCCCAGGCGCGGGCGAGCACCTCGTCCCGGTCCGGCTCGAAACGCGACGCATCGAGATGGCAGTGGGTGTCAATCATCGGAAAGGTCCGCAGGCACTTCGTTCGTCCGTCGTTCAGCCCGAGACAGCCGCCGCGGTGTGGGGACCCGGATCAGTCCCCGAGCCCAGGGGGGCGAGCCTATACGCACGCGGCGGTTTCGGAGGGTCCATATGACCAGGCGGGCATCAACGCGGATGGCACCCTGAGCAGTGCCGCGCCCACCGTGCTCACCCCGGCGGCCCTGAGGGTGCGGACCGGTCTCGGCAACGACCACCGCCCGCGCTGGCAGCCGCGGTCGTCCCCTGACGCACGAGCAGGGCCCGGCGCCCGCGTCCCGGAGGCCACGGGGCGCGGGCGTTGTCCTGTGTACAGTCGGCCGCATGCCGAGGCCGGGGACTTCCCTCTCCATCACGGACGTGCCCCGAGGGCCTCCGCGTGGGCTCACCACTCCCCTCGGGCCACGAGGCCGCTGGGGGAGGGGAGACTCAGCCTTCCAGGACGATGCGCCGTCCCAGGACCCGGGTCATCTGCGGCGAGGTGACGAGCTTGAGCACCTCGAAGCTCTCTCCGCCGGCCGTGTCGTAGGCCGCCGCGATGAGCTCCCCCAGGGTGAGCAGCGCCGGAGCCGCCTTGCGATGGGTGGCCCTCCGGGGCGTGGGCATCGCCCTGCGTCCCTGCCGCTGGACCGAACCGCGCTTGCGTGTCGCCGTCTTGGCCATGGTGTCCTCCCACCTGCCACATGTGGGTCGATGGACTGATCAGCCCTGTAGCATATGCATGCGGCATGCCAGGGGCTCGTCCGCCTGCCTGTCATGGAGAATCAGGGACTTGCAGTCACCACTCGCCTCGGACCGTGGGGAGGGATTCCAAACTTCGTTCAATCTTCCGTGGGGGAATGACTCGTTTCGTTGAGGCTTTTCGTACACATCTGACATGGGAGTCAGGTAAGGCCACCGGCATGAACGTCCAGGTTCTCTTCCACGACAGCTGCTTCGACGGGGCCGCGAGCGCGGCGGTCTTCACCCGCTTCTACCGCGAGCGCGTGCGTCCGGATGCCCGCTTCAGCTACCGGGGCCTGTCCCACCAGGCGGGGGGCGCGGCCATCGATCCGGCCGTCTTCACCGGGGACGAGAACGTCATCGTCGACTTCCGCTACAGCCAGGACGCGCGGCTCACCTGGTGGTTCGATCACCACGTCTCCGCCTTCCAGCAGCCCGGCGACGAGGCCCATTTCCGCGCCGACACCAGCGGGCGCAAATTCCACGACGCGCACCGCAAGAGCTGCACCGTGTACCTGGCGGACGTGGCGCGCGAGCGTTTCGGCTGGGACTCCTCTCCGCTGAAGGAACTGCTGCACTGGGCGGAGATCATCGACGGCGCGCTCTTCCCCAACCCGGAGATGGCCGTGGCGCTGGAGGAGCCCGCGCTGCGCATCATGACGGTGCTCGAGGCCAACAAGGATCCCGCGCTCATCCCCCAGGTGATCGAGCGGATGCAGACGGACTCGCTGGCCGCCATCGCCGCCTCGCCGCTGATCGCCACGCCGCTGGCGCCGCTGCTCGAGCGCCACCGCCAGCACATCGAGCTGGTGCGCGCCAAGGCCCGTTACGAGAACGGCGTCGTCTCCTTCGATCTGGCGGACGAGGGCGTGGACAGCCTCAACAAGTTCATCGCCTATGCGCTCTACCCCGAGGCCCGCTACACCCTCTGGGTGGGGCAGGGCCCCTCGCGCGCCAAGGTGTCGCTCGGCTCCAACCCCTGGCGGCCCCAGGAGCGGCGGCACGACCTGGCCGCCATCGCCTCGCGCTACGGCGGCGGCGGGCACCCCGTGGTGGCCGCCATCAGCTTCAAGGCCGGGGAGCTGGCGCGCGCCCGTTCCGCCTGGATGGAAATCCTGTCCGAGCTGTCGGCTTGAGCTCGGCTCACTACGTCTTGCGCACCTCGCAAAATTTGCGAGCGTCCAGGCCGCAACGCGTGCGGTGATCGCCATCGGACAGTCGTGCTTTCGGGGGGTTGGCAGGCGGCCCACCGTTTGCTTGGCGTCCTGGCTGTGATCGGTTTCCCGCCATTTTTCCAGCAGGCTCGCAACTCCGGGCGGGGCCCGAGGCCAACGGCCCCCGAGAGGGCGAGCCGCCGGGCGGGCCGGTTTGCTTCTTCTCGGTGCGTTGAGGGATTCTTTACCCCGGGAGGGACCCAACCTCGTGGATCGGCCTTCCTCCAGGGGCACGGTGTTGGGCTGCCAACTTTCAGCAATCTGAGAATTGTTTCCTTCCCGTGTAAACGGGCGTAATCTGTTCTCCGTTATAGAGTCGCCGGAATGACGAACCACGCGAATCCAACCAGACACGAAGGGCGGGAGAGGGGCTTCACGCTCCTCGAGGTGCTGCTCGTGCTGGCCATCCTGGGCGTGCTGACGGGGATGGCGGTGGTGGCCTTCGACGCGGTGGGACGGCGGGGTGCGTTGCAGAACGCGGCCTTCGATTTCCAGGGCGCGATGGTGTCGGCGCGGACGCGGGCGGCGTCGCGCGGCTATCCGGTGTGGGTGGTGCTCTATCCGGAGGCCAACCGCGCGAGCCTGACGGATGGCATGGGCGCGTTCGTCGTGGTGGAGGATCACGCGAGCACCTACGTGCGCTCCCCCGCCGAGCTCTTCAAGCTCGAGCGCAAGCCGAGCGAGGTGGGCGGCAAGCCGCTCGTGTCGGCGGTGTACTTCCTCGAGGACTACAACAAGAAGGTCCGTTTCGAGACGCTGACGCCCGGCGAGGTGGGCCTGTTCGGCGCGCCCTTCGAGAAGCTCGCGGCGCGGACGTGCAGCTTCTGCACGACGGGCGCGTTCGTGTCCGGCGCCCTCGGCTTCTTCCCGGATGGCAGCGTGCGCTTCGTGGATGGCGAGGGCGACTTCGTCTCCGGCACCAACCAATCCCTTGCCCTCCGCAGTCTGGAGGGCCGCAACCAGCAGCTGTTCGCCATCTCTGGCCCCTCTGGCTACATGGCGGTCTTCAGCCCGGACAAGCACTAGCCTCGGAGGTACTGCCGTGGACTCCACTTCCCGCCGCCCCGTCCGCCGCAACCGTCACGCCCGCCGGGGTGTGTCCCTCATCGAGGGGATGACTGCTTCCGTGGTGCTGCTCATCGGCATGGTGGGCGTCTTCCAGGGCATCATGGTGGCCAGCCGGCAGAACATGATGGCCAACCACGCCACCCGCGCCTCGGGCATCGCCTCGCAGGTGCGCGTGGCGCTGGACACGCTGGGCTGGGCCCGGGTGATCGGCACGGCGGAGCGTCCCGGCCTGCTGGCGGGCCAGCGCTGCAACGCGACCGACGAGGTGCGCGCGCTCACCGGCGGCCTGGATAACCTCACGCCCGGCGACGACGACCAGTGGCGGGTGCGCTGCATCTTCGACCTGGATGCCTACGAGCAGGTGGCGCTGCCCACCCTGCGCGTGCTGCCCAGCTACGCCGCCTCGGACATGAGCCACTTCCGGCGCGTCCTCGTCGTCGTCGACACGCTGGACGAGGCCACGGGCGTGACCGTCAACCAGGTGACGGTCGTGGTATCCTGGGTGGAGATGGGCAAGCGCCGCTTCGTGCGTCAGAACTTCGGGTTCTACGACTCGGGCCCGTTCGGCAACGAAACCTACGTCGAGATCTGATGGGTTCCATGATCCCCTCGAGAAACTCCCAGGCCCTCGCGCCGCGCGGTGTCACGCTGCTCGAGCTGATGGTGGGCACGGTGACGACCACCATCATCCTGGCCGCGGTGGCCGTGTCCTTCGCGGGCGTCCAGGGCTCCTACCAGACCGAGTCGCGCATCAAGGTGGCGGTGGAGGGGGTGCGCACGGCGACGCAGTTCGTCGAGCAGCGGGTGCGTCTGGCGGGTTACGGCATCGATCCGCGCTTCGCGTTCGACTTCAACCCCGGGGGGCTGCCCGGGGAGACCAAGTCCAACCACACCCTCGTGTTCGCCCACGGCGCGCCCAAGTCCGTCACCGATGACCTGGCCTTCCGCTACCGGGACGCGGCCTACCTGCGCCGGGGGCAGTTCCTGGGGGCGGCCGGCGTCCAGTTGGAGCCGGGCTCCTCGTTCGGAGTGGATCTGGCCAAGGGCCAGCGCCTCCTCGTCTCGTGCAACAACGGCAAGAAGTACCTGGTGCTGAAGGTCAACGCGGGGGGAGTGGCCAGCAACGCGGGCGCCTCCGCCAACTTCACGGTGGACACGAAGCTGTCCTCCACCACCCAGGACGACACGTGCCTGGCCAAGGTGGGGGAGCTGGACGCCCCCTACATCATGCTGCTGCACGAGGTGCGCCTGCGCATCATGGACCTGGGGGGCCGTCCGTTCCTCATGGCCTTCCAGGGCCTGGATGAGCTGAACATGGACACCGCCGTCCCGCTGGCCGCGGACGTGGAGTCCTTCCAGGTGGCCTACCTCATGAACCGGCCGCCGCAGGAGGGACCCAACGCGGAGCTCCCGCCGGTGGACGTCGCCTCCGACGAGCCCAACTGGATCCTCGGGGACGTGAACAGCGCGGACTCGAATCGCCACCCGCCGCAGCGCGATCCGCTCCAGCCGGAGCCCAAGTACAGCGATCCCTACGATGCCGCCATCCGCTACGCCAACCACCCGGCCAACATCCGCGCGGTGCGCGTGGCCATCTCGGTGCGCTCGGCGACGGCCGAGCCCAACGGGCGCCGGGGCTTCGTGCGGGAGGACCTGGAGGACTCCGGGGAGTTTTCGCTGCCGGATGGCTACTACCGGACCAACATGACCACGACCGTGCGCGTGCCGAACCTGCTGTCGCGCTCCGGTTTCAACCCGCCGGTGGGGGCTCTCCACCCCTCCGGTTCCAACGTGTGGGGAGGCTGACCATCATGCAGCTCAGGACGAGGGCTCCCCGCGGCAACGCCCTGATGTTGACCCTCATCGCCATCGCCGTGCTGATGGTTCTGGTGGGGGGCGCCATCCAGTTCACCAACTACAACCGCGAGGCCACCGTCGAGAAGCTGCGCGGTGACAAGGTGGGCGCCTGCGCGGACGCGGCGCGCCGCCATCTGCTCTCGCGCCTGAAGCTGTTCCGGGCCACCACGGAGCTGCAGGTGCTCGACACCCGCCTCATCGATGATCCGGATCCGAGCGCGCGCTCGAAGATGAAGACGGGTCACTACGGCTCGGATGACGCCGTGAACACGGTGGTGGCCGTCAACGCGGTGGCCATGGGCGAGGCGACGAAGCAGGCCCGTGACATCGCCAATACCGTGACCGACTCTGGCGGCACCCTGGGCGGCAAGTACTACCGCGTGGTGGTCAAGTGCCAGGAGAGCGGTGGTCGCGAGTCCGAAGTCGAATTCCTCTTCCGTTACGGCCTGTGAGGAAAGGCGCCATGTTCCGCAAGTTGACGCTCAGCCTCGTTGCCATCCTGGTGGTGCTGCTCCGGGCGGACACCGCGTCCGCCATTGATCAAGCGGCCTGCTGCCTGCCCACCACGTCCCGTCTGGACGCGCTGATGAACCCGCCCAAGGGCAGCGACGAGAAGTTCTTCTCGCGCCCGGGGGGGCCTCCCAACATCCTCTTCGTCATCGACACGTCCAGCTCGATGCACTCGTGGCCGAAGACCTGGCCTGGCACCAGGGGCTGCTCGGACTCGTTCCTCAACGGGTTGGGGTACACCCACTCCGAGCAGTACCCCCGGCTGTGGACGGGCCTCAGCACCCAGTCCGACAACTGGTTCGCCAACGCCAGGTACTACGAGGCCCCGACCAAGGGGTACGGCGTCATCTTCGGCAACGCCCCGCAGAACACCAACACCTGGACGGACGTGAGCAGCGCGTGCTCGTCCATCTCGGGCATCAACGGCACGGACCAGAGCACGTGCCGCAGCTGCCTGGATACCCGGGGCTACTACATCCACGACAGCAGCACCCGGCGGGTGAAGGGCAACTTCCTCAACTTCTACGCGCCGCGTGACTCGGGTGCCGTGAAGGTGCTGGCGGACGTCATCCGCGACCTGCGCGAGGTGCGCTTCGGCGTGATGGGCTTCCAGACCCGCGCCGCCAGGACGTGCTGGGGCCCCAAGGAGGGCACCAGCAACCAGTGCCTCTGCATCCAGCAGCCCATGGGCCCCACCTGCGCCAAGTCCTATCCGTTGGACAGCAGCTCGGTGGAGAACAACCGCAACTCGGTCCTCAACGACCTGACCAACGTCAACACCAACAACAACAACGGCCTGGGTTGGGACGGCTGCAACACCCCGCTCGCCGACGCGCTCTACGCGGCCGGTTTCTACTTCCAGTCCAAGGGCTCGCCCACGCCCTACGCCACCTACCTGGGTGGCACTCCCCCGTCGAGCAGCAACTACTCCGCGACGGATGGGGTGTGCTTCGAGTGCGGCTTCAACGCCGTCATCATGCTGACGGATGGCGAGCCCTCCTCGGAGGGCAAGGTGGTCAAGATGCCGGCCGCCATCGCCAATGACACGACGACGCCCTGCGAGGGCTGCTCCACCAGCAACCTGCACAAGGTGGCGCGGATGCTGTGGGACAAGGATCTGCGCTTCGACATGAATGGCCAGCAGCGCGTGGCCACCTACACCATCGGCTTCTCCGAGGACGTGGAGGACAGCAAGCTGCTGCAGGAGACGGCGCGGTGGGGCGGCGGCAAGTTCTTCCCGGCCCGCAGCACCAGCGAGCTCAAGCGCGTCATGCTCGCCATCCTGGATGACATCAACACGCGCAACACCGCCTTCTCCTCCGCGGCCGTCAACACCCTGCAGACGCAGAGCGTGTCGGCCACGGCCATCATCCCGCGCATGATGCCGGCCAAGAACGGCGCCTGGACGGGCAAGCTCTACCGCTTCGAGCAGTTCAACGAGTTCGTCGAGGACATGGACAAGAACGGTGACGGGGACCGCGCCGATGTCCTGCTCGTGGACAAGGCGGGCTCGCTCGTCGCCGAGGACTCCGCGGTCGAGTACCGCAAGGTGGTGTCCACCACCGGCGGCACGCCCGTCTTCGGCGCCAAGGCCGAGGAGTTCTGGGAGGCCAACGCCAAGCTGCGGGAGATGGGCCACAAGAACCGCAAGATCTGGACGGTGACGGACAACAACGGCGGCGGCTCGAAGGACGGGCTGATGACGGAGAAGGACCAGGTGGTCGAGTTCTCCCTCGCCAACATGAGCAAGCTGCGCCAGTACCTGGCCGTGGGCGGCGCGCCCCTGTGCCCCACCGGCGTGCTCACCACCTACAAGCCGGGTCTCATCCTCGAGAAGATGAAGCTGACGGCCACGGTGGACCTCACGACGGCCGTGTCGATGATGACGAAGCAGGGGCTGGTGGGGATTCCGGCCAACCCGACGACGCAGGACGCGTATGATCTGCTGTGCGCGGCGCTCGTCATGCAGTACGTGCGCGGGCAGGATCTGTTCGACGAGGACTCCGACAACGACCGTGAGGAGACGCGCCTGTCCGTGCTGGGCGACATCTTCCACTCCTCGCCGGTGGTGGTGGATCCGCCGGTGGACAAGTTCCTGTGCGACATCGGCATCAGCAACCAGTGCGTGAGCACGCTCTTCGCCACCAAGGCTCGCACGGGCGTGGAGTCCACGGAGCTGGCCCGGTACTCGCAGGCCACCGCGTGCAACATCTCCACGCCGGTGCAGAAGGACGCCTACGACGCCTGGCACTTCGTCAACCGCAAGCGCGAGCGCCTCATCCTGGTGGGCGCCAATGACGGCATGCTGCACGCCTTCAGCGACGGCCAGGGCCAGGAGGACACCAACTGCGAGGTGACGTACCCCAGCACCTCGGCGGGCGGAGGCCAGGAGAGGTGGGCCTTCATCCCGGCGGATCTGCTGTCGCGGCTGCAGGACATGCTGCAGGGCCACGCCTACTACGTGGACGGCGACATCATGGTCCGCGACATCTGGGCGGACGACAACAACGACGGCAAGAAGCAGATGGAGGAGTACCACACGGTGGCCGTGGTGGCCGAGGGCCGGGGTGGCACGCACTACTTCGCGCTGGAGCTCCAGTGGGATGGAGCCGCCACGCTGGCCACCACCGCGAAGACGGCGCCGAGCTTCCGCTGGATGTTCCCGCAGCCGTGCACGGACGAGGCGCTGCGCTTCGGCAAGACGCTGATGAGCCTGAGCCCCAAGCCGCCGCCCATCGGTCCCGTGCTGCTGCAGTCCGCGACGGGCCTGTCGCGCCACGAGGACCCGAAGATTCTGAGCTCCGAGCGCTGGGTGGCGATGCTGTCGGGTGGCTGGTCTCCCGCCAACGAGAAGGGGCGTGGCATCTACATGGTGGACGTGTGGAACGGCACCGTGCCGGATCGCCGCGACAACCTGCTGTGGAAGTGGGAGTACTCGGAGCAGTTCAAGGACAAGACGGATGCGCGCAAGTACCTGACGTATGGCTTCGCGGCGCCCGTGGCGCTGGCGGACTACGGCTCCAACACCAAGGTGCGCTTCGACGGCTTCTTCGACACCGCGGTGGTGGGGGACCTGGGCGGCCAGCTGTGGACGCTGCGCTTCCACGAGGCGGGTGTGCGCGATGCCACCACGAAGCTCATCTCCAACTGGAGTGGTGCGCGCTCCTTCACCATGGACAGCAAGGGGGAGGGCGGAGGCGGTGAGGCGAGCATCCGCGGCCGCGCGCCCTTCTACTACCTGACGTCGCTGGCGATGCAGCCGGAGAACCGCGCCCTGCGCGCCTTCGTCGGCTCGGGCAACCGCTACCAGCTGCTGGACAATGGCGCCGGCACCTGCCGCTTTGACAACCCGCAGGCCTGCTCCAAGCTGGGGTGCGGCGACACGCTGTCCACCTACAAGATGGTGCGTGGCACGGACTATCAGCGGCTGGGCAACCAGTGGGCGGACCGCGCCTACACGTCGGCCCAATACCGGCCCTTCTCCTCGGAGTCGACGAGCACCTCCGATTTCTGCGGTGCGGTGGGTGATACGGACTTCATCACGGCCGAGTACGAGTCCCGCTACGCCAACTCCTGCCCGGCGCCCTCCGGCGGGAGCAAGGTGAACTACGAGTTCGCCCGCACCAAGGCGCTGTGCGGCCAGGACTCGGCGGGCACGTTCGACTGCCGGGTGAGTGTGCCGGGCAACACGCTGAACATGAACGACCTGGACCTGGGCTCGTCCTCCACCCCGAGCACGCTCGGCAAGAACCGCTTCTACGGCATCTGGGCCTATGGCGGCACGGCGGCGCGCATGTTCGACGAGAACTCCGCGAGCAGCTCGAAGAACAAGGCCTGGGACTACGATCAGCGGCGGCTGACCGACACCGGCACTGCCACCACCACCACGGGTGACCTGGTCAACGTGACGAACGTGGAGTGCGATGCCACGGGCAACTGCAAGTGCGCCGCGGGCAAGACGTGCCCGGCGAAGGTGCTGGCGAGCGCGGATGGCTACGGCTGGTTCTACGAGTACGACGGGCTGCCCCACAAGACGGCCAGCGGCGCGGCGGTGCTCTCCAGCTGCACCATGTGGAACTCCATGTACCCCGGCCCGTCCTCGGCCGGAGCCTGCGCCGGCTCCAACGCCAACCTGGCCCGGCTCTTCCAGGCGGACTTCGTCACGGGTGCGCCCAACTGCGCGGCGGGCTTCCTCAACGGCACCACCTTCGCGCGCTTCCAGAACCGCTCCGTGCTGGCGCCGCCTCCGGAGCCGGCCATGAGCATCCAGATCTCGAAGACGGGCCAGGTGGTCTACGGCGTCAACTTCTTCGAGCCTGGCAAGGCGCAGGCCACCGGCGTGCAGGTGTCGGGTGACCGGGACGTGCTGCAGTACATCTACGAGCTGCCGGTGTCGCAGTCGCTGCATGCCTGCCGGCACGACGCCAGTGGCGGCCAGGGCGCCTGCCTCCCCTCGGGCCTGTAGGCCGGAGCCGAGCCAGGTGTCCCACCGGGGCCCGTCCTCGCCGCGCGGCGATGGCGGGCCCCGCCGTTTGCGGGGGTGGAGGCCAGGGAGGCCAGGGAGGCCGGGCGGGCGGGCAGCTGGCAACTTCCCGTGCCGCGGGTGATGCCGTAGCCTTCGCTCCCCCATGTTCCGGCGCGGTCCGTTCGCCCTCTGCTTCCTCTTCCTCGGCTCCTGTCAGTGGACGTCTCCGTCCGCTCCGGCCGTTCCCGACGCGGGGGGTGCCCCGGTCGCCTCGGCGCCAGCGCCCGTGCCCGCGGCGGCCCCCGTGCCCGAGCCCCTTCCTCCGTGCCGCGCGAAGGGCGCCAGTCCCCTCAGCGCGGCGCTGGACTACCTCGACAGCGGCAAGTACCCGGAGGCCCTCTCGTGCGCGGCCCAGGCCTCGGCGCTGGAGCCGGACTCGGCCGCCGCCCACTCGGCGCGGGGCGAGGCGCTGGCCGCCCTCCAACGCACGGCCGAGGCCCAGGTGGCCTATGCCCGGGCCCTGGCGATCGATCCGGGCCAGCCGGACGCGCTGCTCGGCGCGGCGCACCTCTATGCCGTGCAACTGCCCTCCAACCGCGAGTACGACGAGCTGGGGGCCCTCTACGCCGAGCGCGGGCTCTCCCAGGCCGACGCGGCGCCGGAGTTGCTGCCCCGCTTCGCGCTGGTGGCCGCCATGGCGCTCAATGACCTGGGGCAGGCCGCCGAGGCCCTCCAGCGCGCCCAGCTCGTCCTGGCGCGCGAGCCGGACAACCGCGAGGCCGCCTACGAGAAGGCCCTGGCCCTCTTCGAGCTGTGCCGTTTCGCCGAGGCCCGGGCCGCCTTCGGCACGCTGCGGAATGATCCGCAGCGCGGGGCGCACGCGCACTACCACCTCGGGCTGCTGCTGGAGCGCGAGGGGAAGTGGAAGCAGGCGAAGGAGCACTTCGACAAGGCGCGGGCCCTCTCGCCGGAGGACTTCCCCGCGCCCCCCACGCCCACCGAGGCCGAGTTCCGCGAGGAGGTGGCCCGCGCGGTGGCGGCCCTGCCCGAGGACATGCGCAAGGACCTGACCGGGGTGCCGGTACGCGCCGAGGAGCTGCCCGCGGAGGAGGATCTGCTCTCCGGGGAGCCGCCCCTGTCTCCCGCCATCCTGGGCCTCTTCCGGGGCCCGCCGCTGAACGAGCCCTGTGACGGCTCGGAGACGCCCTGCCGCTCGGTGGCCCTCTACCGCCTCAACCTGGCCCGGGCGGTGCGCACCCGGGAGGAGCTGCGCGAGCAGATAAAGGTAACGCTGCTCCACGAAGTGGGGCACCTTCGGGGCGAGGACGATCAGGAACTGGCCGCTCGCGGCCTGGAGTGACACGAGACATGGCTCGCCCAACCCCCCCCACCGCCCGCGTGAGCCTCAAGGGGGCCAAGGCCCTGCGCAAGGGCCACCCCTGGCTGTACCGCACCGAGCTGTTGGAGCCGCCCCAGACGCAGGAGCGTGGCGCCGTGGTGCCGGTAGTGGACCCGCAGGGCAACCCCGTGGGCCAGGCCTTCTACGCGCAGCGCTCGCCGCTGGCGCTGCGGCTGCTCACCCGCAAGGGCCCCGCCGAGGAGAAGGTGGACGAGGCCTTCCTGCGCCACCGCCTGGAGCTGTCGCTCGCGAGGCGCGCGCCGCTGCGCCAGCGGGACGGCGTGCGCCTGGTGCACGGCGAGGCGGACCTGCTGCCCGGCCTCTTCGTGGACCGCTATGGGGCGGGCCTGTCGCTGCAGACGCTCTCCGAGGGCATGGACGTGCGCAAGGAGTGGGTGGCGCGCACGCTGGCGGAGCTCACCGGGGCCACGCACGTGGTGTGCCGGGACGATGCCTCGGGCCGTGACTTCGAGGGCCTCACGCGCGAGGTGAAGCTGCTGCACGGGCAGGGCGAGGCGCGCTTCAGCTACCACGAGGGGGAGAACCTCTTCGAGGTGGACCTGCTGGGGGACATGAAGACGGGGGCCTTCCTGGACCAGGTGGACAACCACGTGCGCGCGGGCGAGCTGGCCCGGGGCGAGGGGTTGGACCTGTTCAGCTACCACGGGGGCTTCGCGCTGGCGCTCAGCCGGAGCTGCGACTCGGTGCTGGCGGTGGAGCAGGACCCGAAGGCCTCCGAGCGGGCCCGGGCGAACGCCGCGCGCAATGGGCGCACCCACGTCACGGTGGAGAACGCCAACGCCTTCGACGTGCTGCGCCGCTTCTCCGAGTCCGGCCGCCGCTTCGACACGGTGGTGGTGGATCCTCCGGGGCTGGCCAAGCGCCGCGAGGGCCTGGCCACCGCGCTGCGCGCCTACCACGAGCTCAACCTGCGTGCCCTCAAGTGCCTGCGCCCCGAGGGCCTGCTCGTCACGTGCTCGTGCTCCGGCAAGCTGACGCGCGAGGCCTTCGAGGAGATGGTGCTCTCGGCCGCCTCGGACGCGAAGCGGCCCGTGCAGATTCTCGAGCGCCGGGGCGCGGGCCTGGACCACCCGGTACTGGGCGGCCTGCCGGAGACCGAGTACCTCAAGGCCTTCTTCGTCCGCGTGCTGCTGTAGCGCCCGGAGGGGCGTGGGTCAGATGCCCATCTCCTCGCGCAGCCGCTTCACCTGCTTGAAGTACTCGGTGCGGGGGAAGGGGACGTTGAGGATGTGGAAGTCCTTCTTGGAGAGGCCCACGCTGCCGAAGCAGTAGTTGCTGTCGGACATGTTGCGGCACAGCACCAGGTAGGCGCTGCTGGTGCAGTTCTCGCTCTGCACGCAGTAGGCGCAGTTGTGGCACTGCTTGCAGTCCACGCAGTGCGAGCAGTTGTTGCACAGCTCGCAGCGGGTGCAGTGGGTGCACTGGTAGCAGCTGTCGCAGTCGCGGCAGAACATGCAGTTGGCGCACCGCTCACAGCCCTCGCACGCGTAGGAGCCGGGGTTGCCCGGGTCCGCCGTGTACATCTTGGCGAGCCGCTGGTACTGCTCGAGGAACTCGCGCTTGCCCATGCGCCCGACTTCCTGGCGCGCCTGGGCCTCCCGCTCGAGCACCTCCGGTACGTTCACCCGCGACCCTTTGTCCTTCACCACGGAAGCTCCTTTCTCTTGGCGGTCCGTTCCGCCGGGGCCTGGTGCAACCGCGCCAGCCCCTCGAGGTCGATGTCCTGTGCCACCCGGCGCACCTCCACCGTGCCCGGGTATCCCCGGCTGCTCACCGCCACCACGTACCGGTTGCCCACCAGCAGGCTCGCCTCGGCCAGCGTGGTGGACGCGTCGTAGCGTACGAAGCCCACCGCCTCCTTGTCCTTCCAGAAGATGGGGGCGGTGGGATCATTCGTGGCCCGCTCCCTTCCCTCGTCCGCCGCCGCCCGGATGGCCTGCCCCAGCTTCATGCCCAGGGAGGTGTCCACGATGCGCACCTTCACTTCCCGCTCCTCACCGCGGGTGAAGCTGCGTTCCACCTCGCTGACGGACACCTCTCCGTACCTGCCGGTGGAGCCCCCCTCCTGGGAGCGCTGCAGGCCCTCCAGGTGCTCCGGGAGGAAGGCCCGCAGGTCCTCGAAGTGGGCGCAGGGGAAGGCCGCCGGGGTGTTGGCGGCCGGGCTGTCCGCGTCTCCCGGTGTCTTTTTTCCACCATCCGTGCAGGCCGCGCTCGCGACGAGCGCGAGGAGAAAGAGCCGCTGGAGAAAAGAATAGTCGCGCACGGGAGAATCAAAGGGTATCCCCGGGCCGCGCGCAATGGACCTCTCGAAGCTCAACCCCCCTCAGCGCGAAGCCGTGCTCACCACCGAGGGCCCCCTCCTGGTGTTGGCGGGCGCTGGCAGCGGCAAGACTCGCGTCATCACCCACCGCATCGTCCACCTGCTCGACAAGCGGCCGGGTGGCCTGCTGGCCCGCAACATCCTGGCGGTCACCTTCACCAACAAGGCCGCCACGGAGATGAAGGAGCGGCTGGTGCACATGGCGGGCCCCCGGGCCCAGAACGTGCTGGTGTGCACCTTCCATGCCTTCGGCGCGGAGATGCTCCGCGAGGACATCTACCGGCTGGGCTGGCCCAAGAAGTTCACCATCGCGGACCAGGGCGACCAGGCCGCCATCATCAAGCGGGCCATGCGCGAGCGGCGCATCGACGACCGCACCTTCGATGCCCGCAAGGTGCTCACCCTCATCTCCAAGGCGAAGAACGCCGGCAAGACGCCCGAGCCGCTCGGGGAGGGGATGGGGGACGACTATGATCTCATCGCCCACATGGTCTACGAGGCCTACCAGCTCGCGCTCAAGGCGCAGGGCTCGGTGGACTTCGATGACTTGCTGATCCTCCCCTCGCGGCTGCTGCGCGAGCACGAGGACCTGCGGCACAAGTACACCCAGCGCTTCCGCTACATCCTGGTGGACGAGTTCCAGGACACCAACCAGGCCCAGATCGATCTGTTGACGCTGCTGGCCAGCGGCGAGACGCGCAACGTGTGCGTGGTGGGGGACGACGACCAGTGCATCTACAGCTGGCGCGGCGCCGAGGTGCGCAACATCCTGAGCTTCGACTCGTACTTCGCCGGGGCCAAGGAGGTGCGGCTGGAGCAGAACTACCGCTCCACGCAGGTGGTGCTGGACGCGGCCAACGCGGTGATCGCCAAGAACCCCGAGCGCAAGGCCAAGAAGATGTGGTCCGAGCGCAAGGGGGGCGAGCGCATCAAGGTGGTGACGGCCCCCACCGAGGAGGAGGAGGCCCGGTACGTGGCCACGGAGATCTCCCGGCTGCTGGCCGGAGGGATTCCGGCGGATGAGATCGCCATCCTCTACCGGGTCAACGGCCAGGCGCGCCCCATCGAGGAGATGCTGCGCGAGAAGGGCATCCGCTACGAGGTGGTGTCGGGCAGCGAGTTCTTCGACCGGCGCGAGGTGAAGGACGTCATCGCGTACTTCAAGCTGATCGCCAACCCGCGGGACGAGACGGCGCTGCTGCGCATCATCAACGTGCCGGCGCGGGGCATTGGCGACGTCACCATGGAGCGGCTGGTGGCGCACGCGCGGCGCGACAGCGTGACGCTCTGGGGTGCCATGGAGCGCGCCGAGCGCTACGAGGACCTGCCCAAGGGCGCCGCCGAGAAGGTGAAGGACTTCCTCCAGCTGGTGGAGCGCTACCGGCAGAGCTACGAGACCGGCAAGCTGGCCGAGGTGACGCGCAAGCTGCTGGAGGAGATCGGCTACAAGGACGACGCGAAGTCGCTCACCACCTCGCAGGCCAGCGCGGACCGGAAGCTCAAGTCCATCGACCAGGTCATCAACTCCCTGGAGTCCTTCGAGAAGCGCGAGGGCCCGAAGGCCAGCCTGCTCACCTACCTCAACCGGCTCAGCCTCGACACCCGCCAGGAAGAGGAGGAGGTGCCCGGCGCCCACAAGGCCGTCACCCTGATGACCCTCCATGCCTCCAAGGGCCTGGAGTACCGGGTGGTCTTCTTCATCGGCATGGAGGAGGAGCTGATGCCCCACAAGGGCATGCAGGGCGAGGCGCAGAACCTCGAGGAGGAGCGCCGCCTCTGCTACGTGGGGATTACCCGCGCCAAGGAGCTCCTCTACCTGACGCGCTCCGCCATGCGGGTGAAGCGGGGCAAGGAGGTGCCGCGCACCCCCTCGCGCTTCCTGGAGGACATCCCCCCGGAGCTGGTGGAGGTGATGGACCTTGACGCACCGCGCAAGGGCCCTCCGACCGAGCAGGAGAAGAACTTCTTCGCCAGCCTGAAGGAGCGCTTCAAGGCGCCGGGGACGAGCGGGGGAGTGGCCCCTGGGAGCAAACCGGCCGTGGGGCCCCCGACAACCGGGGCACCCGCGGCGACGGGAACCCCGGGTGGGGCACGGTGAACGCAGTGCGACCTTGACTTGCCCCCCGCCCCCCTCTAAGACGGTCGGCCTTTCCGGGCCGGCTTGGAAGTTTACGGGCCAGACCCGTGGTTGCTACGGCTACAGGCGCTTCAGGCGCCAACCATGCTTTTGGAGTTCAAACAATGTCGCAGAGGACCTACAGCGCGAAGCAGGCGGATATCAAGCGCGAGTGGCACATCATCGACGTGAACGGCAAGGTGCTGGGCCGCGCGGCGAGCCAGATCGCCACGCTGCTCAAGGGCAAGCACAAGCCCACGTACACCCCGTCCATCGACACGGGTGACCACGTCATCGTCATCAACGCCGACAAGGTGAAGGTGACGGGGACGAAGGAGCAGGACAAGATGTACTACCGGCACCCCCGCGCCGGTTTCCCCGGTGCGCTGAAGAGCACCAACCTGGCCAAGCTGCGCGCCCGGCACCCCGAGGACATCATCCTCAACGCCGTGCGCCGCATGCTGCCGCGCAACGCCCTGGGCCGTCAGATGATGACGAAGCTCAAGGTGTACGCCGGTGACACCCACCCGCACGCCGCGCAGAAGCCCGCGACGCGCGAGGTCGAGGCGTAAGCGCTGTCCTACCTTCCCCACTTTCCGCACCCTATTTAGAGAAGAGACGACATGGCTACCGCCACCGAGAAGGGTTTCTATGGCACCGGCCGCCGCAAGGAGGCCACCGCGCGCGTGTGGATCCGCCCGGGCACTGGTGTTGTGATTGTCAACGGCCGCGACATCAACGTGTACTTCGGCCGCGAGACGTCCAAGATGATCCTGAACCAGCCGCTGGACGTGCTGGAGCAGAAGGGCAAGATCGACATCGAGGTCAACGTGCGCGGCGGCGGTCTGAGCGGCCAGGCCGGCGCCATCCGCCACGGTCTGTCCCGTGCGCTGTGCAACTACAACCCCGAGTTCCGTCCCGCGCTGAAGAAGGCCGGGTTCCTCACGCGTGATGCTCGCGCGGTGGAGCGCAAGAAGTACGGCCAGCCGGGCGCGCGTCGCCGGTTCCAGTTCTCCAAGCGCTAATCCGTTCTCACGCGGTCTCGCTGGAGTACACGCACGGCGGGGGTTCCTTCGGGAGCCTCCGCCGTGGTGCTTTGCGGGCCAGGGCAGGCGAGCGCGGCCGCGTCCAGGCCCCCTCGTCGGCACTGTTGGGCGTGCTACCATCGGCGCATCCATGGAACTCAACGAGATCCTCCAGATTGCGCTCCGCGGCGGTGCCTCCGACATCCACCTCAAGGCGGGCCTGCCGCCCATGTTCCGTGTCGACGGCTCGCTCGTCCCGCTGAAGGACGGCAAGCGGCTGCCTCCCGAGGAGGTGGCGCGCATGGTCTTCGGCATCATGAACGAGTTCCAGAAGGAGAAGTTCAAGCAGAGCAACGAGGTGGACCTGGCCTACGGCGTGCCCGGGCTCGGCCGCTTCCGCGTCAACGTCTTCCAGCAGCGCGGCACCATCGGCGCGGTGATGCGCGTCATCCCCACCAAGGTGATGGCCATCAAGGAGCTGATGCTCCCGCCCATCCTGGAGAAGATCTGCCTGGACGAGCGCGGCCTCATCCTCGTCACCGGCACCACGGGCTCGGGTAAGTCCACCACGCTCGCGGCGATGATCGATCACATCAACGCCACCGAGACGAACCACATCATGACGATCGAGGATCCGATCGAGTTCCTCATCCGTGACAAGCGCTCCATCGTGAACCAGCGCGAGGTGGGCGTGGACACGATGTCCTTCGCCCAGGCGCTCAAGAGCGCGCTGCGGCAGGATCCGGACGTCATCCTCGTGGGCGAAATGCGTGACCACGAGACCATTGAGACGGCGCTCGCGGCGGCGGAGACGGGCCACCTGGTGATGTCCACGCTGCACACGCTGGACGCCACGGAGACCATCAACCGCATCGTCTCGGCCTTCCCGCCGTACCAGCAGAAGCAGGTGCGCATCCAGCTGGCGAGCGTGCTCAAGGCCGTGGTGAGCCAGCGTCTGATTCCGCGCGCGGACGGCAAGGGCCGCGTGGCCGCCGTGGAGGTGCTGCGCTGCACCGCCCGCGTGAAGGAGCTCATCGAGGACAAGGACCGGACGAAGGAGATTCCGGACGCCATCTCGCAGGGCTTCGACACGTACGGGATGCAGACCTTCGACCAGTCGCTGATGTCGCTGGTGAAGCAGGGGCTCGTCACCTACGAGGAGGCCCACCGGCAGGCCACCAACCCGGACGACTTCGCGCTGCGCTTCTCCGGCATCAGCGCCACCTCGGACTCGAAGTGGGACAACTTCGATGGGGGTGGCCCCAAGCCGGTGCCGGGCTCGGCGAGCTTCGGGCAGAACCAGCAGCCCGCGCCCGCCGCGACGCCGGCTCCGCGTGCGGCCCCCTCTGCCGCCGCGCCCCGTCCGGCGGGTCCGGCCTCCGTGCCCCGTCCGGGCGTGCCCGCCGCTCCCGCCGCCGCGTCCCGCCCGGGGGTTCCGGCCGTGGGGGCTCGTCCCGCGGCTGCGGCGCCCGCTCCCGCGGCTCCGAAGGCTCCCGCGGCCGACGACGACTTCCAGATCGAGCGCTTCTAGTCCCGCCGCAATCCTTGCGGCCCCAGGTGCCGTCCCCGCACCTCTTGCAGGCCCCCGGGTGAGGGCCGCGAGAGGGGCGGGAGAGGCCGTGGGTGGAACGTCGTTTGCTCTTCGTCTGGCCTGGAGCCCCGAGCCGGACGGAGAGACCGACGATGAAACCCGAGCCCCCCGTGGTGCGCAGCCAATGGTGGCACCTCCCGCTGTTCGTGGTGCTGCTGGCGCTGGGCTACCAGCTGCTGGACCACTCGGAGCGTGCCTCCCTGTCGTACACCGAGTTCCGCGAGGCCCTGACGGCGGGGAAGGTGAAGGAGGTGACGGTCTCGCCCGAGCGCGTCAGCGGCCTGCTGGCGCCCGAGCAGCCCGGAGGTGAGCCGAAGCCCTTCGCCGCCATCCGGGTGGAGGATCCGGACCTGCTGCGCGAGCTGGTGGCGCACCAGGTGAAGGTGACGGGGACGGTGCCGGGCAATCCGTGGGTCCAGGTGGGCCTCTGGGTGCTGCCGCTGGGGCTCGTGTTGCTGATGATTCGCATGCAGTCCCCGGCGGGCGGGGGGGGCGGTGGCTACCTGTCGGTGGGGCACAGCAAGGCGAAGGTGTACGTGGAGCAGTCCATCCCCGTGCGCTTCTCCGACGTGGCGGGCGTGGACGAGGCCCGGGCGGAGCTGCAGGAGGTCATCGAGTTCCTGCGCGCCCCGGAGCGGTTCACCCGGATGGGGGGCAAGATTCCCAACGGGATTCTGCTGGTGGGGCCTCCGGGCACGGGCAAGACGCTGCTGGCGAAGGCGGTGGCGGGCGAGGCCAACGTGCCGTTCTTCAGCCTGAGCGGCTCGGAGTTCGTGGAGATGTTCGTGGGCATTGGCGCCGCGCGGGTGCGCGACCTGTTCGCCCAGGCCCGGCAGAAGGCGCCGTGCATCATCTTCATCGACGAGCTGGATGCGCTGGGCAAGGTGCGCGGCTCGGGGCCCAACGCGCACGAGGAGCGCGAGCAGACGCTCAATCAGCTCCTGGTGGAGCTGGACGGGTTCGATCCGCGAGCAGGTGTCATCCTGATGGCGGCGACGAACCGGGCGGAGATTTTGGATCCGGCGCTGTTGCGCGCGGGGCGGTTCGATCGGCACGTGCTGGTGGATCGGCCGGACAGGGCGGGGCGGCTGGCCATCCTGAAGGTGCACGCGCGCAAGATGCCGCTGGAGAACGAGAAGGACCTGGAGTTCGTGGCGGCGATGACGGTGGGGGCGGTGGGCGCGGACCTGGCCAACATCCTCAACGAGGCGGTGCTGCTGGCGGTGCGCCGGCAGAAGGAGCAGGTGGGGCGCGCCGAGCTGGAGGATGCGGTGGAGCGGGTGGTGGCCGGTCCGGAGCGGCGGACCCGCGTGCTGTCCTCCGCGGAGCGCGAGCGCGTGGCCCACCACGAGATGGGGCATGCCCTGGCGGGCTCGTTGCTCGCGGCGGGGCAGTCGGTGAAGAAGATCTCGATCATCCCCCGGGGAATCGGGGCACTGGGGTACACGCTGCAGCTGCCCACCGAGGACCGCTACCTGATGACACGCAGCGAGCTGGAGTCTCGCATCGCCGTGCTGCTGGGAGGCCGGGTGGCCGAGGAGCTGATGTACGGGGAGGTGTCGACGGGAGCGCAGGATGACCTGCTGAAGGCCACGGACATCGCCCGGAGCATGGTGAAGGGATACGGCATGAGTGATTCGCTGGGTCCGGTGACGTTCGATCTGGAGCGCCGCTCGCCGCTTCACGACGCGGGCCTGCCGGAGCCACGCGGCGACTACAGCGAGGAGCTGGCGCGGCGTATCGACCAGGAGATTCGAGGCATTTTGGATTCGCAGCACGCGCGGGTGACGCGGGTGCTCAGCGAGCACATCGAGCTGCTCCGGGCGGGGGCGGCGCAGTTGCTCGCCCGGGAGGTGATGTCGGGCGAGGAACTGGCCGCGCTGGTGGCCTTAGGGGAGGAGACGACCCCCGGACCCGTGAGGGATGCCGCGTAACACTCCCCACTGTCCTCACTTTCCCCTCTCCCTCCGGGAGAGGGTCAGGGTGAGGGTATCTGTCCCCGTGTTCCAACCCGTGAGGCGCGGGTAGGGGATCCAACCCGCGTCCACCCGATACCCTCACCCCGTCCCTCTCCCGAGGGGAGAGGGGAAATGGGGGGAGATTGGGCGCACTGGGGAACGCTACGCCTCCTCGTCGCCAATCTGCGACCGCAGCCGGGAGAGCCGCTGGGTGCCGACGAGACCCTCCTTGGCCAGCAGCTGGAGGAAGTCCACGGTGGCGCGCAGTCCGGCCTCCATCTCGGCCTCGGGCTTGTCGGCGATCTCGGACTCGTAGAGCGCCTCCATGTGCTCGGGGTTGATGGGGGTGGGGCCCTCGCCCCAGGCGATGTTCACCAGGGCCCGCGAGATGTGCGCGCGCACGGTGCGCTCCGCCTCGTCCCGCGCCCCCTTCTCGAAGCTCAGGATGAGGGCATCCACCTGCTCACGGGTCAGCGCCGCCAGGGACGGCACCTCGCCGAGTGCCTCCTGGACGAACGAGCTGTCGAACGCCTCCACCTCCTCCTCGTAGCCGAAGGCCTCCTCCAGGAGGATGGCGGCGATGAAGGCATCCGTCTCGTCATCGGTGGCGCCCTCGGCCTTGAGGGACTCCCGGGCCTTCTGGGTGGCATCCTTGAGCGCGGCGTCCTCGGCGATGGCGCGGGTGGCGGCATAGGCGGCCAGGAAGACGACCGCTGCCTCGGCGTCCGAGGACAGGTGGCGCTTGCCCTTGCCTCCCATCAGCTCGTTGCGCTTGTCGGGGTGGGCGGTGGCGGTCTGGGCGAAGAGCCGCTCCTCGGGCCCGAGCGGCTCTCCGTTCTTCTCCTTCTCGAGCGTCTCACGGGCGGCTTCGGGGCTGAGATAGCGGGCAATCAGGGGGTGCATGCCGCGCCTGTTACCACATGCTAGAGAGCAGGCGATGGACTCCGACGCGGTCACCCCCGAGGAAGTCAAACGTGCGACGGACGCGTGCCTGCGGCTGTTGGCCGTGCGGGCCCGCAGCCGGCACGAGTTGCTGACGGCCCTCGAGCGCAAGGGCTTCTCCGAGCCGGTGCGCGAAGCGGCGCTGGAGCAGGTGGTGGGGTGGGGCTACCTCGATGACGAGCGCTTCGCCCGGGACCGGGCGGCGGTGCTGCTCCAGCGGGGCAGATATGGCCCCCAGGCGGTGCAGCAGCGGCTCGAGGCGCACGGGCTGAGCCGCGAGGCGGCGAGCGAGGCGGTGGCGGAGGCCCGTGGCGCGGTGGAGTTCGACGCGGAGGCCACGGCGCGCCAGGTGCTGGCGCAGCGGGGCCTGTCCGGCCGGCAACTGGGGCCCAAGGAGCATGCCCGGGCCGGCCGGCTCCTGTTCAGCCGGGGCTTCTCCGAGGACGTCATCCAGCGGGTACTCGGTGACGCGGCGCTGGAACCTTCGGGTCCGGACGATTAGCTTGCTTCCCTACCCATGCGTCTCCTTCGAGCTGCCTGCCTGACTGTCCTCCTGTGTACCGCCGCCGGTTGCGCGGCCCTCTCCTCCGGCCAGGCCGGGGATCCGGACTACGCCGCGGATGCCGCCACCAACCTCCAACTGGGCGACGAGGCCCTGGAGCGGAAGGACTTCCTCCAGGCCGAGCGGTACTACGAGCACGTCCGGACCAAGTACCCCTACCTCGAGGTGGCCAACGAGGCCGAGCTGAAGCTGGCGGACCTCGCCTACGCCCAGGAGACGTACCCGGAGGCGCGCGAGAAGTACCAGTCCTTCATCAAGCTCCACCCCACGCATCCCAAGGTGGACTACGCCGCGTACCGCTCGGCCCTCTCCCACTACGCGGACATCCCCTCGGATCTCTTCATCCTGCCTCCCTCGACGGAGAAGGATCAGACGGAGATCCGCGCGGCGCTCGTCTCGCTGAATGACTTCGTCCGCCAGTACCCCAACTCGCAGTACGTCCCCGAGGCCAGGAAGAACATCGAGGACACGCGCCGCCGGCTGGCCGAGCACGAGCTGTACGTGGCCTCCTTCTACGCCAGGCGCGAGCGCTGGAAGGCCGTGGTGCAGCGGCTGGAGGGGCTGTTGAAGAACTACCCGGGCACTTCGGTCGAGGACAAGGCCCTGTTCGATCTGCACGAGGCCTACGTGAAGCTCAACGAGCCCGAGCAGGCGAAGCAGACGCTGCAGCGGGTCATCGAGCGCCTGCCGGGGACGCCCGCAGCCGAGCGGGCCCGGAGGATGATGGGCTCGTGAGGAGCGCCGAGGACTGGAGCCGGCTGGGCGGGGTGCTCATCACCGTACTGGCCGCCGCGGCCGTGGCGGTGCTCCTGGTTCCCCGGCTCCTGGGCGTGGCCGCCGGGCCCGAGGCGGACATCATCACCGCCCTGAAGAGCACCGAGCGGGACGGGCTGTCGCTGACGCTGCCCGGGGTGGAGGAGCCGCTCCGGTCCCAGAAGCATCACTTCGCGCGCATCACCGTCAACGTGGAGCCCGGGGGCGAGCGCGCCGTGGCCTGGGCGACCCTGGACTTCGACGGTCTGCTGGGCAGCACGGCCATCAGCTCCCTGGGCGTGGAGCGGGTTCCCTTCGTCCGCCGCGAGGGGGAGTGGGTGCCGGAGACCCTGGCCGCGCCCCGGCTGGCGGCGGTGGTCCGGGCGTTGGAGTCCCGGCGCCGGGCGCTGGAGGCGGGAGACCGCCGGGCCCTGGCGGCCCTGCTCGCACCGGGCCTGGAGTCGTCCACGGGGGGAGGGGAGGCGGAGCTGGAGCGGGTGATGGAGCTCCAGAAGCGCCGCTACCGGGCGGAGACGTGGTGGCTGCGGCTGGAGCGGGACGAGGCGGTGGCCACCGAGACGTGGCGCCTGGAGGGACAGACGCCTTCACGGCCCGTGGACGAGAGGGGCCAGCGCCGGTTCTCGCTCATTCGCCACGAAGAGGAATTCTTGTTTTCGTCCGGTCTCATGTAGGCTAGGCGCCGTTCGCAGCAAGGCTCAGCCGGGTGGGACGGACGAGGCAGTGGGCGGGAGGCTGAAGGCCATGGCCACACTCATCATCGAGGTCGTAGCACCGTGAGCACTCCGAGCGGATCGCCGGCGAAGACGTACGCGCTCAAGTTCATCTCCGGCAAGTACCAGGGTGGTGAGTTCCCGCTGAAGGCGGAGAAGCAGATCGTCATCGGCCGCTCGAGCGAGCTGGACATGGTGCTCGTCGAGGACATGGTGTCGCGCAAGCACGCGCGCATCGTGGTCAACGGCGCCGGGCAGATCTCCATCGAGGACCTGGGCTCGACGAACGGCACCTTCGTCAACGGCGAGAAGGTCAAGCAGGCCACGCTCAAGGAGGGGGACCGCATCCTCATCGGCACCTCCATCCTGAAGCTGATCCTCCAGGGCGTGGGCGCGGGCGAGGTCGACGAGGTGGTGGCCAAGCAGCGCCTGGAGGAAGTGGCGGTGCAGGCGGCGCGCACCTCGACGAAGGCCTCGTCCATGACGGGGAAGATCGAGGAGATTCCGCTGCCGGACCTGCTGCAGCTCTTCCACACGTCCAAGAAGAACGGCGTGCTGGCGGTCAGCAACGATCACGAGGGGAAGATCTACCTGCGCCAGGGCCGCGTGTACTACGCGGTCATCGACGACAACCACAACCTCGGCCCGCAGAAGAGCTTCAACCGCATCGTCACCTGGGAGCAGGGTGACTTCGAGCTGCGTCCGGCCGATCCCCAGGAGTTCATGGTGGAGCTGGACTCGTCCACCGAGGCGCTGCTGATGGACGCGCTGAGGCAGCTGGACGAGTACAAGCGCATCCAGAAGGATCTGCCGTCCATGGCCACGCAGCTGTCGCTGTCCAAGCCGATGACGGCGCCGCTGCGCGAGCTGACGCCGGAGCTGCTGGACGTGCTGCAGCAGGTGCACAACTACGGCTCGCTGGGTGGGGTGCTGGACCACTCGGAGCAGGACGACGTGCAGGCGGCCGAGGCGGTGTTGCAGCTCATCAAGCGCGACTACGTGCGCGCCAGTTAAGAGGCCTACCGTGTCCGAAGAGCAGAAGCCGCGCCGGCTCACCGAGCTGGCGAATTGCGCGGGTTGAGCGGCGAAAATCCGTCCCGCGGATCTGGCGCAGGTCCTGCGCCAACTGAAGACTTCGAAGGATACGAGGGCGCTGGTGGGCTTCAACACCAACGATGACGCGGCCGTGTATCGAGTGGCGCCCGGGCTGGCGCTGGTGAGCACGGTGGACTTCTTCCCGCCGGTGGTGGACGACCCGTTCCAGTTCGGGGCCATCGCCGCGGCGAACGCGCTGTCGGACATCTACGCCATGGGGGCCAGACCCCTGTTCGCGCTCAACCTGGTGGGCTTCCCGAAGGACAGGCCCATGGAGGAGCTGTCGCGGATTCTCGCGGGCGGCCAGGCGAAGGCGGACGAGGCGGGCATCCCCATCCTGGGCGGGCACTCCATCCAGGACCCCGAGCCGAAGTATGGGCTGGCGGTGACGGGCCAGGTGCACCCGAAGAAGGTGCTGACGAACGCCGGGGCGAAGCCGGGCGACGTGCTGATGCTGACCAAGCCCCTGGGCTCGGGCATCGCGACCACGGCCATCAAGCGCGGCGTGGCGTCCAAGGAGCTGACGAAGCGCGTGGTGGCGCTGATGTCGGAGCTCAACAAGAAGTCGGGTGAGGTCTTCGCCTCGGGTCGGTTCAAGGTGAACGCCCTCACGGACGTGACGGGCTACGGCCTGCTGGGGCACCTGCTGGAGATGATGACGGGGGCCAAGGCGAAGGCCTTCCTGGACCTGGAGCGCATCCCCATCCTCTCGGAGGTGCCGGCGCTGGCGCAGCAGGGTGTGGTGCCGGGCGGGACGAAGTCCAACCTCGCCCACGTGGGCAAGAAGGTGCGCTTCCCCAAGGGTCTGCCCGAGGACATCCAGTGGGTGCTCGCCGACGCGCAGACGAACGGCGGCCTGCTGGCCTCGGTGCCCGCGAAGGACGTGCCCAAGGCCTACCGGGCGCTGGAGAAGGCCGGTGTGGACGTGGCCCTCATCGGCGAGGTGGGCGAGGGCCGCCCCGGCATCGAAGTCGTCGGCTGAAGGCCGTACCGCCGGCCGCTGGCGCTCCACCGGGCGCGCCTCTACGATCGGCTCCGGCCATGACACTCCGCCTCCCCCCCCTCGTCGGCGTGCTCGTCCTGCTGTGCCTGCCTTCCTCCTCCCGTGCGGCCGAGCGCCCCGCGCGCATCGTGGTGGACCCGGGCCACGGTGGAGACCAGGAGGGGGCCACCAGCCCCACGGGCCTGCTCGAGAAGGACGTGTCGCTCCAGGTGGCGAAGCGGGTGAGGGATCATCTGGAGGAGATCGGCGCGCAGGTGCTGATGACGCGGGAGGAGGACCAGTCGCTGCCCCTGCCCGAGCGGGTGGAGTTCGCCAACAAGCAGCGGCCGGACCTCTTCGTGTCCATCCACTGCAACGCGATGCCCACCCGGCGCACGCGCGCGCGCGTCCAGGGCATCGAGACGTACTTCCTCTCGGCCAGCGCCTCCAACGCCACGGCCCGGGCGGCCGCGGACCGTGAGAACGCCGAGGCCCCGGCGTCGCGGGGCGGACGGGGTGACTCCACGCTGGCCTTCATCCTCCATGACCTCGCGCGCACCGAGGCGCACCAGGACTCCTCGCGCCTGGCGTACGCCATCCACCAGAAGCTCATCTCGGCCACGGGGGGGGCGGACCGGGGGGTGCTGCAGGCGCCCTTCTACGTGCTCAACGGTGTCGAGGCCCCGGCCGTCCTCGTGGAGATTGGCTACATCTCGCACCCGGACGAGGGGAGCCGGCTGGCCCGCGCCGAGTACCAGGAGCGGCTCGCCACCGCCATCACCGAGGGCGTGAAGGCCTTCCTGGCCGAGGTGCGCCGGCGCGATTCGCCCAAGCCCGCGAAGGTGGCGGCTCCCGCGACTCCCTGACAGAGGAGCGCACTCGCGACGGACAGCGGGGTGGCTCGTCTGCTAGAGAGGCGCCCCATTTCCCTTGCCGAGGAGCCTTCCCATGCGGTCCTTCAACCGTGGGGCGCTGGACATGCGCCCCGTTACCCTCACCCCTGGTATCACCCGTCACGCCGAGGGCTCCACCCAGGTGGAGTTCGGCGATACCCGCGTGCTCGTCACCTGCTCGGTGGAGGAGAAGGTGCCGCCCCACCTGATGGGCAAGGGCTCCGGCTGGGTGACGGCCGAGTACGGCATGCTCCCGCGCTCCACGCACACCCGCACGCAGCGTGAGGCCGCCAAGGGCAAGCAGACCGGGCGCACGCTGGAGATTCAGCGGCTCATCGGCCGCTCCATGCGCGCCGCGGTGGACCTGCCGGGCCTGGGCGTGCGCACCTTCACCCTGGACTGTGACGTCCTCCAGGCCGATGGCGGCACCCGCACGGCCTCCATCACCGGCGCCTACGTGGCCCTGGTGCTCGCGATGCGCAAGCTGCACAAGGCCGGAGTGATGCCGCGCATGCCCAAGCTCACCCCCATCGCCGCGGTGTCCGTGGGCGTGGTGAAGGGCGAGGTGCGGGTGGACCTCGACTACGACGAGGACTCCACCGCCGACGTGGACCTGAACCTGGTGGCCACCGGCGACGGCCGCATCGTCGAGGTGCAGGGCACCGCCGAGCACCAGCTCTTCGACCGCAAGACGATGGACGCCATGCTGGACGCGGGCCTGGCCGCCATCCGCCAGCTCACCGAGGCCCAGCAGAAGGTGCTCGGCGCATGAAGCCCCGGCTGCTCTTCGCCACGGGCAACCAGGGCAAGCTGCGCGAGCTGCGCGGCCTCGTGGGGGACGCCGTGGAGGTGGTCTCCCTCAAGGACCTGCCGCCCATCCCCGAGCCCGAGGAGACCGGCGCCACCTTCGAGGAGAACGCCGAGCTCAAGGCCCGCGCCTACTCCGCGGCCAGCGGCCTGCCGGCGCTGGCGGACGACTCGGGGCTGTGCGTGGACGCACTGGGAGGCCGTCCCGGCGTGCACTCCGCGCGTTATGCCGAGGGCGACGACAAGGCGCGCTACCAGAAGCTGCTCGCCGAGCTGTCGGGCGTGCCGGACGACCAGCGCACCGCTGCCTTCGTGTGCGCGCTCTGCCTGGTGCAGCCGGGGGGAGGGCCCGCCGTCTTCGAGCTGGGCCGCTGCGAGGGCCGCATCGGTCACGAGCCCCGGGGCTCCCACGGCTTCGGCTACGATCCGGTCTTCCTCCTGCCGGGCGGCAAGACGATGGCGGAGCTGACGGCCGAGGAGAAGGCGGCCCTCTCGCACCGGGGTGTCGCCTTCCAGAGGATGCTGCCGCATCTCCGGGCGATGGTGGGCGGGCAGCCTGTTGGGGGGTGAGCAGGCGTCAGGTACGTTTGCCTTGCGCGTCCGTTCCGGATGGTTCAACAATGTTGAACTTCATCGGGGCGTAGCGCAGCCTGGTAGCGCACCTGCCTTGGGCGCAGGGGGTCGGAGGTTCAAATCCTCTCGCCCCGATACAGCGGTACCGCGGTAACGGAGTGGATTGCGTGCCAGTAGCTCAGCTGGATAGAGCATCGGCCTTCTAAGCCGAGGGTCGTGGGTTCGAGTCCCGCCTGGCGCGAGCTTTCAAGGGGCTGGAATCGTTGGGGAGTCTCCCCGCTGGTTCCAGCCCCTTCTTGTTGTCGCGCGGGCCCTTGCAGCATGGATGCCGCATGTTGATGGTCACCAGGAAGCGCTGATTCCTGTTCATGGGACGCCGGGCGTCAGCGCACTATCACGCCCGGCAATGTGACATTCCCGCAGGGGGCCAAACCGTGGGAGCCTGTGAAGCAAGGCCGCAAGCACCGTGTCGTTTCGCCCTTCAGCCCCGGTGCCGCTCGGCCACGCGGTAGAGCCAGGTGAGGGAGCAGTCCAGGAGCGACTGCCGCGAGCGCATGTAGTTGCGGGCCCGGACGAAGGGAAGCCACACGCGGTTGCCCACGAGGACCTGGGCCTCCTCGAGCTTCTGGCGCGGAATCCACCGGCCGCCCAGGTTGCGCACCAGCACCTCCCCCAGGTACGCGCCAATGGCGGGCACCGCGTGCTCGTCGATGGCTTCGCGCAGGCGGCTCTTCGGGAATTCCTCCTTCCAGAA
>NZ_DASUNC010000179.1:0-17836 GCF_036277355.1 Archangium sp. | reverse complement strand
GAACATCGCTTGGGTGGTGCGGCCGGCCTTGGACTTCGTCCTGCACTGGAGCCGCTGGCGACGCCGCCATCAGGCCATCGCCAAACGCTGCCATTACCGACGCAGAGACCCTCGCGCCAAAGTCCCACTGTAGTACTAGTTCATCCGCTCACGTCTCGAAGGCTCGGGTGAGTCGGGCCATCGCCGCGGGGAGCGCCCGGAGCTTCAGCCGCCGGCCCGTTTCGTCGTAGGCCTCGGAGAGCACCCGCGCATGCTCGTACACCTCTCCGATGCGCGCCTGCCGGGCGTAGGGAATCACCAGCTCCGCTTCGATCATCGAGCCCTCGAAGAACTCGATGATCGTCTGGCGCAGTGACGCCACGTCCTCCGGTGCGTGCGCCGAGAGGAGGAGGGCCTCGGGATGCCGCTGGAGCAGGGCCTCCCGGGCCTCGGGCGTGAGCCGGTCCGCCTTGTTGAACAACAGCCGGCTCGGCACGCTCTGCGCTCCAATCTCCCGGAGCACCGAGCGGGTCACCTCGAGCTGGGACTCCCAGGTGGGGTCGGAGCCATCCACCACGTAGAGCAGCAGCGATGCCTCCAGCGCCTCGTCCAGCGTGGAGCGGAACGAGGCCACCAGGTCGTGCGGCAGCTTCTGGATGAAGCCCACCGTGTCGGAAATCAGCACCCGTGGACGGGTCTCCGGTTGCAGCGCCCGCACCGTGGTGTCGAGCGTGGCGAAGAGCTGATCCGCCACCAGCACCTCGCTGCCCGTCAGGGCCCGCATGAGCGAGGACTTGCCCGCGTTGGTGTAGCCGACCAGCGCCACCCGCAGCTGGTCCCTCCGGGCGTAGCGCCGGTGGTCCTGGTCGTGCTGGATGGCCGCGAGCCCCTCGCGCAGCTCGGCGAGCCGGTCGCGAATCTTGCGGCGATCCAGCTCCACCGCCGAGTCACCCGAGCCCCGGCCCTGCTGGCGCTCGCGGCTCCCCGTCGACTCGCGCAGGCGCGGGGCCAGGTAGTTGAGCCGGGCGATCTCCACCTGCATCTTCGCCTCCCGGCTCCGCGCGTGGCGGTGGAAGATGTCCACGATGACGCCCGTGCGGTCGTACACCTGCGCGCCCGTGGCCCTCTCCAGGTTGCTCAACTGGCTGGGTGAGAGCTCGTGGTCGACCACCACCACCGTGGGCTTCTCCGCGAGGGGTTCCTCGCTGGCCTCGGCGGACAGCTCCTCCTCGGGGACCTCGTCCTCCTCCGCCACGTCCTCGCCCGTTCCGGCCTCGGCTTCCTGCTCCCCGGCTTCCTCGGCTTCGGCCTCCCAGCGCTCGCGTGCCTTCGACTTGCGCCCATGTGCCCCCGAGACCACGGTGCCGCGGCCCCCGGTGAGCCGGGCCAGTTCCGCGAGCTTTCCGCTCCCGAGCACCGTTCCCGTCGCGAGCTTGTCGCGGCGCTGGCTCACGGTCGCGACAACCTCGTAGCCGAGTGTGTGCACCAACCGCCCGAGCTCGGCGAGGTCGGCGGCGTGTTCGGTGTCCGAGACGCCGGGAAGTTGTACGCCCACCAGCACGGCGAGCGGACGCGGAGAAGAGGAGTTCGACATGACTCCTCTCGTACCACGTTGGGCCCGCTATCTGGAGTCGCGCTGGAAACGCCGGGTGACACCCAGCAACAGCAGGGTCTGGTCGAAGCGCGGTGTGGACAGGGGGTTCAACCTGGGAGCCGTGGCACCCTCACCCCGTCCCTCTCCCGGAGGGCGAGGGGAAATGGGTCGCGGTGGGCAGCACATGTCCGCAGGGGCTCTTCCGTGCTCTCAGTGCCGGGCGCTCCTCGACTTGCGCACCTTGGGCGGGACGGGAGCCACCGGAATGGGCTCGTGCCCGGCGGCGCGCGCCATGAGGCAGATCTCCACCACCTTGGGTCCGAAGCGCTCCCAGCGGCTCTCGCCCGTGCCCTTCACCGTGAGGAACGACTCCCGGTCGATGGGCAGCGCCGCGGCGAGTCCCCGCAGCGTCTCGTCATTGAAGATGATGAAGGGCGGCACCTCGAGATCCCTCGCCAGCTCCTTGCGCCAGCGGCGCAGCTCGGTGGCGGCCAGCTCGCTGTAGCCGTCGGGGCGGCCGGGGGCCAGCGTCGGCGTGGCCCGGGGCGCGGTCGCGTGACGGTCGAGCCCCTCCAGGCGCTTGAGCCGGCTGCCCGCGCACGTGTCGCAGTTGCCGCAGGTGGCCTCCACGTCCTTCTGCCCGAAATACTGGAGGATGAAGGCCCGCCGGCACCGCTTCGTGTAGGCGTAGTCCGTCATCTGCTTGAGGTGCAGCAGCGAGCGCCGCTCCTGCTCACGCACCTTGCTCAGGTCCACGCCCAGCTCGCGGAAGGGCACCGTGGACAGCGCGCGGATGGTGCGTCCGGAGAAGGGCCGGCGTACCTGCAGCGCTCCCGCCCGCTCCAGCAGCTTGAGCGCGTGTTGAATCTCGTCGCCCGACAGTCCCGTGCGCCGCGCGAGGATGGGCAACTCCGTGGTCGCCGAGCGCCCCACGGGGAACGTCTCCAGCAACGAGGCCAGCAGGCGCCTCGCATCCGGAGCATGCGGCTGCGCGCCGGGCGCCTTCTCCGTCAGGGTGATGCCGTACTCGCCCTCGCCCCGGCTGCCCCGTTCAATCTTGCCCTCGCGCTCCAGGATGCGCAGCGCGGAGGAGATCTCGAACTCGCTCGCGCCCGCCTGGGCCGCCAGCACGTGCTGGCCCTTGTCGTACTCGGGCACCGAGCGCAGCACGTTCCACAGGTCCGAGAGCACCGCCTCCGAGGGGTGGTTGCTCTCGATGAGCCGCTCCTGCGTGTACACGTCCGCGTGGTTGAAGAGCAGCGCGGCGAAGGCCGGCCCCCGGTCACGTCCCGCGCGGCCGATCTCCTGGTAGTACGCCTCCACCGCCTTGGGGATGTTGGCGTGGGCCACGAAGCGGATGTCCGGCTTGTCGATGCCCATGCCGAAGGCGTTGGTGGCCACCGCCACCGCCTCCTTGGCGGACATGAAGTCGTCCTGGGCGCGGCGCCGGGCGTCGTCGTCCATGCCCGCGTGGTAGAGGATGGCGTTCACCCCCCGCTCCAGCAGCGCCGAGTGCGTGTTCTCCGCCGACTTGCGCGTGGAGCAGTAGATGATGCCGCTGCCGCCCCCCACCGACGCGAGCCCCGCGCAGGCCCGGCGCTTGTCCTCGTCCCCGCTCACCTGGAACACCTCCAGGAAGAGGTTGGGCCGGTCGAAGCCCTCGGCGAACACCTGCGGGTCCTTCATCAGCAGGGAGCGGACGATGTCGTCGCGCACCTCGGGCGTCGCGGTGGCGGTGAGGGCCACGGTGCGCGGCGGACGCAGGCGCTTGCGCACCTGGCCCAGCTGCGCGTAGTCCGGCCGGAAGTCGTGGCCCCACTGGGAGATACAGTGGGCCTCGTCCACGGCGAGCAACTCCACCCCCACCTGGCTCAGCGCGTCCAGGAAGCTGGGGCTGCGGAAGCGCTCGGGCGCCACGTAGACGAGCTTGAACTCGCCGGCCCGCATGCGGCGGATGCGGTCCGCCCGCTCCAGGTCCGACAGGGACGAGTTGATGAACGTGGCGGAGATGCCGCGGCCCGTGAGCTGCTCCACCTGATCCTTCATCAGCGCGATGAGCGGGGAGATGACGAGCGTCACCCCGGGCAGCAGCACGGCGGGGAGCTGGTAGCACAGGCTCTTCCCCGCGCCCGTGGGCATGACCACCACGGTGTTGCGCCCGCTCAGCACGGAGCTGATGACCTGGGCCTGCCCCGGCCTGAACTCGCTCAGGCCGAAATGACGGACCAGTCCCTCCTGGGCTTGCTCGTAATGGGGGAGGGCCTCCGGCATCCGCCGCATATTCACCGTTCCTTATCGGCCGTCAACGACCCAGAAGCTCCTGAGGACAGATCCAGCCCGTCAGGTACCGGGACGGCCAGGCGGGCCCGCCATTCGGCCACCTCCCGGGCCAGCCGGGCGCCTGCCTCGGCGTCCAGGCGGCCGTCCCGCACCACGTCTCCTTCCCGTGCCCCCGGGGGAAGGGTGGAGCGCGGCACCGTGCGCGCCTTGCCGCCGCCCACGGGCACCACCTGCGCCACCTCGTCCTCCATCACCTCCACCCGCACCGCCCCACCACCGCACGCCACAACACCCAGTGCCCCCAGCATCATCCACGCTCTCCCGCCATGCTCCATGGTCCTCGGGTCTCCCCGCCCAGCAGCGGCAACTCGCCCCGCTCCAACAGCGACGCGTACGTCCCATCTCCAATCACCACATGGTCCAGCACCTTGATGCCCAGCACCCGGCCCGCCTCGATGAGCTGGGCCGTGAGGCCCAGGTCCTGTCCCGAGGGCTCCGGGTCCCCCGAGGGGTGGTTGTGCGCCAGTACGATGGCCGAGGCCCGCGAGGTGATGGCCGCGGCGAACACCTCGCGTGGATCCACCATGCAGGAGTTGATGGTGCCCTCGGCCACGCGTGCGTCATGTAGCAGCACGTTGCGCGCGTTGAAGCACAACACGTGGAACACCTCGCGCCGCAGCGCGCTCAGGTTGGGCGCCAGGTACGCGGAGATCTCCTTCGGGGTGCGCAGGCGCGGCCGCCGCTCGGTGACTCGCTGGGCCCGGCGTCCCAGCTCCAGCGCCGCCAGCACCTGCGCCGTACGCCCCGGCCCCATTCCCGGCCGCGCGCACAGCTCCCGCGGATCCTGCTGCACCAGTTGCTTGAGTCCGCCTCGGGTGGCGAGCAGGGCCTCCGCCAGCGCCCGCGTGCGCGCTCCCGAGCCCAGCAACACGGAGAGAAGCTCCGGATCGGTGAGGGCCGCCGCCCCCAACCGGAAGAGGCGCTCCCGGGGGCTGTCCGCCTCCGGAAGCTTCTCCCTCACCGATCCCTCGCCCGCCGACTCCTCCCACCCCACCGTCACCACCGCCGCCGTCCTGTCCATCCCGCCCTCCGTCCGCGTCACGGACTTCTCACCGCACCGCCACCCACGCCGCCCGCCCACCGTCCCGCCCTTCATCCGTGCCGGGCGGTAGAGCAACGCGCGTGCCGACGGCGCTTCCCTCGGAAGGAACCGGACACAACCGTCTCGATGTGTGTGGAGCGGCCTACAGTCGGGACGGGGAGGATTGGCGGGGCCTTCCGCATCGTGTCACGTCAGGACACCGCGAGCCGTCCGTGTGCGGGGACGCTGATCGCGTGAGGAGGCCGTCCGATGTTCACCCATGCCGTGCCGATGAACGAACGCGTGTGGGGGCTCTACCCCTGGCACGGGCAATCCGAGGCCGAGCGCCAGCTCGTCCATCCCGAGGACCTCGAGCGGCTCAAGGTGCTGTGGCCCTACTGCAAGGTGCTGGAGCGGCTCGGGGAGGCCGCGGAGCAGGGCTTCATCCTCCTGCGCTACGCCGAGAGCGTCTTCCGCGTCCGGCCGGAGCTCTTCCAGCCCGTCTCCGCGCCGGCCTTCGACTTCGGCGGCGAGGTGCGGCTGCGCAAGGACGCCGGGCGCACCGGCGTCATCGTCGCCATCTACTGGCACTACAAGCAGGCCCGGCCCTTCTTCCTCCTGCGGCTCGGAATGAAGCGCTCCCTCAAGCACTACTTCGCCGAGGAGCTCCTGCCCGGCTTCGTGCTCCCGGCCCGGTCCGCCTGAGCCGGCCCGGTTTCTTTCCCGATCACCGTGGCCAGTGCCTGCCGTGCCGCCTCCAGGGCCCCCCAGTCCGGTGCCGCCTTTCCGTCCCGGACCGGCTTGAGCAGCACCTCCAGGAGCCGCGCCGCGCCGCTCACCGCGTGGAAGCCGTAGGAGCCCGCCGTCCCATGCAGCTTGTGGGCGAGCTCGAAGGCCGCATCCATCCCCTCCTTGCTTCCGGCCCGCGCCCGCTCCATCGCCCCCGTCAAATCCCTCAGCTTGTCCCCCAGGCGCGCCCCGTACTCGGCGCTCAGCGTCCGGAAGGTGGCGTCCAGGTCCTCCGCGGAGTCCTGGCCCTCGGCCAGTGCCGCGGGCGGCGGGGGAGGGGGCCTCGCCGCCAGCATCTGCTCCACCCAGAGGAGCAGCTCCTGGGGCGTGTAGGGCTTGTGCAGCACGCGCGACACCTCGAGCTGCCGCGTGAGGTGATCGTGGCTCTGGAGCTCCTTCCAGAAGGCCGAGGCGAAGAGGATGGGCAGCGTGGGGTGCTGCTGGCGCACCTCCTGGAGGAAGTCCGTCCCCTTCACCTCCGGCAGCAGGCCGTCCACCACGGCGGCATCCACCCGGATGCAGGCCAGCACCGTGCGCGCCTCCTTCACGGTGCGGGCCGGCTCCACCTCGTAACCCCGCTCGCGCAGGTACGCGGAGACGAGCGACTGCAGATCCTGATCATCCTCGAGGAAGAGGATGGTTCCCCGGCTCATGGGGCCTCCTGGTGCGGCGTCTGGCCGCTGTCCTTGTGGGCCAGAAGCCCGTTGAGCAGCTCCCGCACGGAGACGAGCAGCTCGTCCTCGGACGTGCGCGCCTTGGTGAGGTGGCGGGTGAGGCCGAGCGTGAGCTGGTGCTGGTCCCCGGACGACAGCTCGCGCCCGGTGAAGACGATGAGCGGTGTGCCGCGGCCCTTGCCCTGGCGGAGGATGTCCACCACCTCGAAGCCATCCAGCCGGGGCAGGCCCACGTCCAGGACGATGAGATCCGGCGGCGTGGTGCGGGCCAGCGCCACCGCGCTCTCACCGTCCTCGGCCTCGTAGCAGGCCACCCCCAGGCGCTCCAACTGGGCGCGCAGCACCTGGCGCGTGCTCACGTCGTCGTCCACGATGAGCACCCGCGCCTGGCCCGGCCGGCGGATGGCGTGGCGCAGCGACAGCAGGAAGCGCTTCTCGTCGAAGGGCTTCTCCATCCAGTCCACCAGCAGCGGCTGGACGACGCCCTCCTGCTGCGCCGAGCGCCCCGACAGCATCAACACCGGCAGCTCGCGGGTGCGGGGCTCCTCGCGCAGCTTGCGGACGAGCTCCAGCCCGCTGCCCTCCGGGCCCTGCGCGTCCAGCACGAGCATGTCCGGGGCGCCCACCTCGATGAGCTTCTCCGCCTCCTCCGCCGAGGGGCTGCGCAGCACGCGGTAGCCCTCGTGGGTGAGCAGGCCGCGCAGCAGGCCGGACAGCTCCGAGTCCGTCGTCACCACGAGGATGGTGTAGCGCGACTCGTCCATCACCACGGAGCTACTGCCCGAGCCCATGCGCAGCGCCGTCAGCGAGAAGGTGAAGGTGGCGCCATGGCCTGGCTCGCTGTGCACCTCGATGCGGCCGCCGTGCTGCTCGACGATGGCCTGGGAGATGGCCAGGCCCAGGCCGGTGCCTCCCTTGGTGCGCGTGTCCGAGCTGTCCAACTGCTGGAACTTGCCGAAGAGCCGGCCGCGCTGATCCAACGGGATGCCCGGGCCCTGGTCCACCACGGAGAAGCGCACCTGGCCGCGCGCGTCCCGGGCCGCCCGCACCACCACCTGACTGTCCGGAGGGGAGAACTTGATGGCGTTGGAGACGAGGTTGGTGAGCACCTGGATGAGCCGGTCCCGGTCCGCCCGCACCGGGCCCGCCCCTTCCGCCTCGGCGTGCAGGCGCACCCGCGCCGCGTCCGCCATGCCCCGCACCCCGCTGAAGGTGGCCTCGAGGAGCTCGGCCGTCTCCACCGACTGGAGCTTCAGCTCCATCTTGCCGGACTCGATCTTCTCGAGGTCGAGGATGTCGTTGATGAGGCGGATGAGGCGCTCGGTGTTGGTGCGGGCGATGCGCACCATGTCCTGGGCCTGGGCGGGCAGCTCGCCGAGGATGCCGCCCTCGAGCAGGCCGAGCGAGCCACGGATGGAGGTGAGGGGCGTGCGCAGCTCGTGGCTGACGGTGGAGACGAACTCGTTCTTCAGCCGCTCCACCTCGCGGCGCTCGGTGATGTCGCGCACGTAGGAGGTGAAGCGCGCGGGGCCGTCGGTGCGCACGCGCAGGAGGGTGAGCTCGGCGGGGAAGGTGCTGCCATCCGCGCGCAGGCCCTGCAGCTCCAGGCGGGTGGCGCGGCCGGGGGCGGCATCGGCCCGGAGCGCGCGAGCCACCATGCCGCGCTGCTCGGCCTTCACGGTGGCGGCCAGGGCGAGCGAGACGAAGTCCCGGCCCAGCGCCTGCGCCCGTGGCAGCCGGAAGATCTGCTCCGCGGCGGGGTTGAACTCCAGGATGCGGCCCGCCTCGTCCAGGGAGATGATGCCATCGAGCGAGCTCTCCAGGATGGCCGCCTTGCGGGCCTCGCTCTCGCGCAGCTCCGTGTTGGCGGTGGAGAGGGCCGCGGTGCGCTCCTCCACCCGGGCCTCCAGCTGCGCGTTGAGGGTGTCGAGCGCGGCCCCCGTGCGCGCCAGCCGCACCAGCACCGCCAGGACGAAGGCGACGAGCAGCAGCGAGAAGGCGAAGAGGACGATGCGGAAGCGCTCGGTGCGCGCCAGCGCCCCCTCGTGCAGCTGGAGGTAGGTGGTGATGATCCGCTCGGCCTCGGGGCTGGCGGGGCTGTCCAGCAGCTGGCGGAGCGTGGCCTCGGCCTCGCCCGGACCTTGCGCCTGGAGGCGCACCAGCAGGGCCTCCTCGTCCGCCAGGGCGCGCAGGTAGTCGTCCAGCACCGCGTTCAACGTCCGCCGCTCCGGCTCCGTGAGGAACGAGGGGGAGGCGCGCAACCGCTCCGCCATCGCTCGCAGGGTGGCGAGCTCCTCGCGCGGCTCGCCATGGAGCCGGGGCATGCCCACGTGGGCGCGCAGGAGATCCTGCTCCAGCTCGGCGCTCAGGACGCGGAGCTGGCGCAGGTGGGTGCGGTAGCGGTCGTGCTCGCCGGCCGGCATGGGGCGGCCCAGGGCGAAGAGCACACACAGGAGCGCGAGCGCCCCCCCGGCGAGCACCACGGAGCGTTTGGAGAGACGGGTCTTCACGGTGCCTCAGGTGGGCGGCAGCAGCTTCTTGATTTCGGCGGGCAGGGTCATCGGATCGAACGGCTTGCCGATGACGCCCACGGCCCCCAGCTCCAGGTAGCGTGCCACCTCCTGCTTCTGGATTTTCGCCGTCATGAAGATGACGGGCGTCTTCGCGGTGGCCTCCTGGGCGCGCAGCTTGCCCAGGGTGGTGGGCCCGTCCATGCCCGGCATCATCACGTCCAGGAGGATGAGGTCCGGCTGCTCGGCGGCGGCCTTGGCCACGGCCTCGGCGCCCGAGGCGGCGAGCACCGTCTGCCAGCCGCCCACGCGGCCGAGGCTCAGCTGGCCGATGGTGCGGATGTCATCCTCGTCGTCCACGAGCATCACCTTGCGAATCGTCATGGGACACCTCTGGGAGGCAGGGGTTGGGCGGCGGACAGCAGGAGGCGGAGGACGGTGGAGCGCAGCTCCTCGTTGGAGGTGCGGGACTTCACCAGCACGGCGGAGACCTGGCGGGCCAGCTCCGGCTCGGCCTCGCGCACGGAGAAGAGCACCACCGGGGCGGCGGCGAGCAGCGGGGCCAGCGGCAGGACCCCGCCCTCGGGCAGCACGGGCTCGGCGATGACGAGCGGGAAGGGTCCGGAGCGCAGCGCGGACTCGGCCTCCAGGGGGCCGCTCGCGGGCACCACGTCCGCCACGTCCCGCAGCACGTTGGCCACCACGCGGCGGTTGTCCTCGTCCGCCTCCACGTGCAGGACGCGGGGGCGCGCGGCGTGGGGCCCGGCCCGTGGGGCCGGCTCCTGCTGGGGCGGCACGGACGGGGCGGAGACGCTCGCCTCCGCGTGCCACTCGGGCAGCTCCACCCGGAAGGTGGTGCCGGCGCCCTTGGTGGTGACGAAGTCCAGCGTGCCGCCCATCCGCTCCGCCAGCGCCCGCGCGATGGAGAGCCCCAGCCCGGTGCCTCCCTTGCGCCGGCTGTCCGAGCCGTCCGCCTGGGCGAACTTCTCGAAGATGCGGCCCCGGAAGGCCTCGGGAATGCCCGGCCCCCGGTCCTCCACGCTCACGCGCAGCCGCGGGCCCACCCGCTCCAGCCGCAGCGTCACGCGCTCTCCACGTGGGGAGAACTTGAGCGCGTTGGACAGCAGGTTGGCCAGCACCTGGAGGAAGCGGTCCCCATCCGCCAGGACGCGGGCGCCGGGCGCCTCCACCACCAGCTCCACGCTGGCGCCGCACTCCCGTGCGTAACCCTGGTGCGCCTCGACGGCCTGGGCCAGCAGCGCGTCCAGCTCCAGCGGCTCCAGGTGGAAATCCAGCTTGCCGGACTCCATCTTCTCGAGGTCGAGGATGTCGTTGATGAGGCGGATGAGGCGCTCGGTGTTGGTGCGGGCGATGCGCACCATGTCCTGGGCCTGGGCGGGCAGCTCGCCGAGGATGCCGCCCTCCAGCAGGCCGAGCGAGCCGCGGATGGAGGTGAGGGGCGTGCGCAGCTCGTGGCTGACGGTGGAGACGAACTCGCTCTTCATCCGCTCCATCTGCCGGCGCTCGGCCTCCAGGCGCTTCTGCTCGGTGACGTCGCGCGCCACGCCGTAGAAGATGCCCTCCTCCGGGTTGACGGTGGCGTTCCACTGGAGCCAGTGCCAGGTGCCGTCCTGGCCGCGGCAGCGGTGCTCGAAGCGGGGGAGGAGCTCGCCGCGCGCGCCCCGCGCCAGCCACTCGGTGGTGGAGGCCCGGTCCTCCTCGTGCACCAGCTCCAGCAGGGGCGTGGCGCGCAGCGTCTGCTCGGAGTAGCCGAGCGTCCGGCTCCACGCCCGGCTCAGCTGCCGGAAGGTGCCCTCCACCCCGGCGATGCAGAGCATGTCCACGGACAGCTCGAAGAAGCGCTCCTGCTGCGCCAGCGCGGTGCGCGCCTGCTGGAGGGTGAGGGCGTTGAGCTCCAGCTCCACCCACGAGGCCAGGTCCTCCAGCTGCTGGCGCTCCTCGGGGCCGAAGTCGCGTGCCCGGCGGTCCATGAGGCAGAGCGTCCCCACGGGGCTGCCGTCCGCGGCGTGCAGCGGGTGGCCCGCGTAGAAGCGCACGTGGGGCTCGGCGGTGACGAGCGGGTTGTCGAAGAAGCGCTTGTCGTCCAGCGCGTCCCGCACCACGAAGGTGTCCGGGGTGAGGATGGCGTGGCCGCAGAAGGAGACGCTGCGCGCCGTGGAGGACGTGTCCATGCCCACGCGGGCCTTGAACCACTGCCGCGAGCCGTCCACCAGGGACACCAGGGAGATGGGGACGCGGAACGTCCGGGCGGCCATCCGGACGATGCGGTCGAAGCGCTCCTCGGCCGGGGTGTCCAGCAGGCCCAGGCGCCGCAGGGCCTGGAGCCGCCGCGGCTCATCGGGCGGGAGGGGAGGTGGAATCATGGGGGGGCTCGGGGGCGCGCACAGCCGCCTGGTCCCAGTGTATCCAGGGCTCACGGGGAGTGGGGGCTCCTGGGAGGGTCCTTCGTCACCCCGCCCGCTGCCCGTGCCTCCGGGCGGGTGGAGGCCCGGCGGGAGTGGGGCGGCGCGTCAGAAACGCGACAGCGCCAGGAACGTCTTCATCTTCTCGTTCGTCTCGCGCAGCCGCACCGACAGTGTGCGGACGAAGCTCCACAGCAGCACGTAGGCCAGGTCCTTGTCGGTGAACATGAGGTGATCCAACTGCTCGCGTTCGATCACCCACAGGGTGCACGAGGTGTGGGCGTAGGCGTCGGCCGAGCGGGGGATGTCCTCGATGACGGACATCTCCCCGAAATACTGGCCCTTTTCCAGGATGGCGAGCGCCTCTTCCCCCATGCCGGGCACCTGCTGGGAGATGCGCACCTTGCCTTCCAGGATGATGAACATGTCCCGGCCGGTCTCTCCCTCACGGAACAGGCAGGCCCCTGCCTCATGGCCCCGGGGACGGGCGATCGCGGCGACCCGGAGGAGCTGACTTTGGGTGAGCCCCTCGAAGAGCGCAACCTTCTGGAGGATCGAGGCATCCATTGGTGCGCTGCTTCGTACCACGACCCGTGGGGGCTCTGGTACGGTGGCGCCCCAATTTCACGGAAACACAGGAGCGACGACCCGTGGCGGAGAAGATCAACAAGGTGACCATCATCGGCTCGGGGCCCGCGGGCTACACCGCGGCCATCTACGCCGCGCGCGCCAACCTGCAGCCCGTCATGTTCTCGGGTGGCCCCACCCTCGAGGACCCCCAGCGCGTGCCCGGCGGCCAGCTGATGATCACCACGGACGTGGAGAACTACCCCGGCTTCCCCGAGGGCATTACGGGCCCGGAGATCATGGAGCGCTTCCAGAAGCAGGCCGAGCGCTTCGGCACCGTCATCCACATGGAGAACGTGGAGAAGGTGGACTTCTCCAAGCGCCCCTTCTTCATCCAGGGCGAGAGCCAGAGCTGCTACTCGGAGACGATCATCATCGCCACGGGCGCGAGCGCGAAGTGGCTGGACGTGAAGGGCGAGGACACCTACAAGAACCGGGGTGTGTCCGCCTGCGCCACGTGTGACGGCGCCTTCTTCAAGAACCAGGACGTGCTGGTGGTGGGCGGCGGCGACACGGCCATGGAGGAGGCTACCTACCTGGCGAAGATCGTCAAGAGCGTCACGGTGGTGCACCGGCGCGACTCCCTTCGCGCCTCGAAGGTGATGCAGGACCGGGCGCTGAACAACCCGAAGATCTCCTTCCTGTGGGACAGCGCCATCGACGAGGTGGTGGGTGACAACAAGGGGATGACGGGCGCGGTGGTGCGCAACCTGAAGACGAACGACACGAAGCTGGTGGCGGCCACGGGCCTGTTCGTGGCCATCGGCCACACGCCCAACACGAGCCTCTTCCAGGGCGTGCTGGAGACGCACCAGGGGGGCTACCTGAAGACGGTGCCGGGCAGCACCCGGACCAACATCCCCGGCGTGTTCGCTTGTGGCGACGTGCAGGACAGCTACTACCGGCAGGCCATTACGGCCGCGGGCACGGGCTGCATGGCGGCCATCGACGCCGAGCGCTGGCTCATCGAGCACGGCGAGTAGGCCCTTCGGGCACGGCTCTCGGGAGACATTCATGAGCACGAAGCGGAAGACGGTGGCGGTGCACGCGGGCTCGCAGCTGACGGGCAGCAAGTCCCAGCCCGTGGTGCCCCCCATCCACGTGTCGGCGGTGAGCTTCTTCGACAGCAGCGACGAGCTGGACGAGGCGCTGGACGGCAAGGACTACGTCTACTCGCGCATCGCCGCGCCCAACGCGGCGCTGCTGGAGGAGGCGGTGGCGGCGTTGGAGGGGGCGGAGGCCTGCGTGGCCTACGCGAGCGGCATGGCCGCCCTCAAGGCCGTCTTCGAGGCGCAGAACCTGAAGGCCGGCGACGGGGTGGTGATGCCGTCGGACGGCTACGGCGTCACCCGGTCGCTCTACAAGAACCTGGCGGCGCGGGCCGGGGTGCGCATCGAGGCGCTCATGCTCACGGACGCGGCGGCGCCCGAGCGCATCGTCGCGCTGCGCCCCAAGCTGGTGCTGGCCGAGAGCGTCACCAACCCGCTGCTGCGCGTGCCGGACATCCGGGCGCTGGCGCGGGCGAGCCACGAGGTGGGGGCGGTGTTGGCGGTGGACGCCACCTTCCCCTCGCCGTACGGGCAGCGCTCGTGCGAGCTGGGGGCGGACTACGCCATCCAGTCCACGACGAAGTGGCTCAACGGGCACAGCGACGCGCTGGGCGGCTCGGTGAGCGGCACGAAGGAGAAGCTGGCGCCGCTGCGGGCCGCGCGCCTGCTGGGCGGTGAGGTGCTGGGGCCCTTCGAGGCGTGGCTCACCCTGCGCGGGGTGCGCACGCTGCCCATCCGAATGAAGGCGCACTGCGAGCACGCGGCCCACGTGGCCAGGCGGCTCTCCGAGTCCCCGCTCATCGAGCGCGTGCACTACCCGGGGCTGCCGGGCCATCCGGACCACGCGGTGGCGAAGCAGGTGCTGGAGGGCGGCTTCGGCGGCATGGTGGCCTTTGACATCAAGGGCGCGGGCCGGCCGGACTGCTTCCGCTTCCTGGAGGCGGTGAAGCTGGCGAGGGCGGCGCCGTCGCTCGGGGACGTGTGCACGCTGGTGATGCACGCGGCGAGCGCGAGCGCGCGGCGGATGACGCCCGAGGAGCGGAAGGCAGCCGGCATCGGCGAGAGCCTCATCCGCGTCTCGGTGGGCCTGGAAGACCCGGATGACATCGCGGACGATCTGCTCGCCGCGGTGTCGGAGGCGATGAAACGGTGAAGATGGTGGACGTGGGCGGGAAGGAGAAGACCGAGCGCGTGGCCGTGGCCACCGCCCGGCTGCGCATGCTTCCCGCGACGCTCGAGCGGATTGTGCGGGGGAAGGTGGAGAAGGGAGACGTCCTGGCCGCCGCCCGTCTGGCCGGAGTGATGGCGGCCAAGCGGACTCCGGACATCGTTCCCCTGTGCCACCCCATCGCGCTCTCCGGGGTGGAGGTGGAGCTGGAGCCCCAGGAGGACGCGCTGGAGATCCGCGTGACGGTGCGCACGGTGGACCGCACGGGCGTGGAGATGGAGGCGCTCACGGCGGCGTGCGCGTCGGCGCTCACGGTCTACGACATGTGCAAGAGCGTGGACCGGGGCATGGTGATGGAGCAGGTGCGGCTGGACCACAAGTCCGGCGGCCGCTCCGGCACGTGGGACCGCGAGCCGGCTCCCGCGAAAAAGTCCGCGGCGAAACCGCGCCGCAAGGCCGCCCGCTCGTCGGGCCGGTAGTCCTGTTCGGAGGGGAAACCCGGGGTCCACGCGGAAAGGACCCCGGGCGCGGGCCGTGTTGGTCAGTGGCATGCCTCCCGCCCAGACCGATACGTTGCTAAAGTGGCGCTCGGAGTTCCCCATCCTCGAGCGCAAGGCCGGCTACCTCATCAACAACTCGCTGGGTGCGATGCCGCGCAAGGCGCGCCAGTACCTCAACGACTACGCGGACCTCTGGGACACCGAGGGCGTGGTGGCGTGGCACTCGTGGCTGCCCATGGTGGCGCAGACGGCGGACCTGCTCGGCTCCATCCTCAACGCGCCGCCGGGCACCATGACGATGCACCAGAACGTGAGCACGCTCATCTCCGTGCTCATCTCGGGGCTGTCCTTCTCGGGCCGGCGCAACAAGGTGGTGCTCACCGAGCTGAACTTCCCCTCGGTCGTCTACAACTGGATGGCCCAGCGCAGGAACGGCGCCCGCATCGAGGCGGTGAAGAGCCGCGACGGCGGGTTGAATGTCGAGACGGAGGACCTGCTCGCCGCCATCGACGACGAGACGCTGGTGGTGTCGCTGGACCTGGTGCTGTTCCGCTCCTCGGGGCTGGTGGACGTGAAACCGGTCATCGAGAAGGCGCACCGGCATGGCGCGCTGGTTGTCCTCGACTGCTACCAGGCCACGGGCGCGGTGCCCATCGACGTGCGGGCGCTCGGGGTGGACTTCCTGGTGGGCGGGAGCGTGAAGTGGCTGTGCGGTGGCCCGGGCGCGGCGTACCTCTACGCGCGCCAGGACCTCATCCCGGACTTCAAGCCGAGGATGACGGGGTGGTTCTCGGACGCGCACCCGTTCGACTTCCACTTCGGGGACGTGGAGTACGCGGCGGACGCGCACCGCTTCATGGGCGGTTCTCCCTCGGTGCCCGCGCTGCACGCGGCGCGCGCGGGTTACGAAATCATCCGCGAGGTGGGTGTGGCGGCCATCCGCGAGAAGTCACTGCGGCAGACGTCCCTGTTGATGGCGCTGGCGGATGAGCAGGGATTGAAGGTGAACACGCCGCGCGCGCCGCACCGCCGGGGCAACACGGTGTGTGTGGACTTCGAGGGCAGCGAGGACGCGTGCCGCCGCCTCATCGAGCAGGGCTTCGTGGTGGACTGGCGGCCCAATGGAGGCATCCGCATCTCGCCACACTTCTACAACTCGGACAGCGAGTGCCGCTCCATCATGGAGGCCATCCGCGAGCTGCGCAGGTCCGGGACGCTCCAGAAGATGCCCACGGGCCTGCGTGCTCACTGAGACGCGGTGGAACGCGGAATGTCCTTCACCACCACGCCGCCTGCATCGATCAGCGGCGTTGTGCCTCTGTACGGAAGTGTGCAGCAGCGACGAGGGCCTGCTTCACCTGCCCGAGTTCACCACCTTCGAGGCCCTGTGGGAGGCCCTTGAGCGCCATCCCCTTGCGCTCAAGGGCGCACGGGACATGGTCGCCGTCTTCGATGACGACGCCCTGGATTGGATCGGGGAACTGGCGGGCGAGACCCAGGTGGAGAACCAGCAGCTGATCCGGCCCGTGGTGGCCAGTCTGGCGCGGCTCTGCCAGTTCAGGGTTCCCTGGTGGTGTTGCCCAGTCGCTGGACCTGACGGGCGGAACGCTCCGTCCTGATGTCCCGCATCCCTGCAGTCGGGTCCACGGAGTCCCTACACTCCGGTTTACGAGCACAGGGGATGGCCACGCCCATCCGGTCGCTCCCAAAGTGCTGGCCAGTACTCGGGCGGGGCGGGCTCGCAGTCTCGTGCCGGCCAGGATACCGTGCGCACCGCATGCAGCGGAGGGCGTGGCGTCGCGCGTTCACGTTCCTCCCTGCACACGGAGTGAAGGGACCATGGACGTCTTCGAGATCCGGGACAACGTCGTCGACCAATACTCTGAGTATGTCGGCAGCTTCGTCACCATCCGCGATGACCGCATCCGCGAGTACGTGAGTGCAGAGATGCACTCAGGCGCGCTCTGGCCGGACCCGCTTTTGCAACTCAACCCTGCCTTCGAGCCGGGCGACAGCTTGGACAGCCTCGTGGCAGGAGGCGAGCTGCACTCCCCTTCCGGCGTTCGTCATTCACGACAGTCCGCGGGAGGCTGATCTCGGTCTGAGCCCATACCATCAACTCTTTCAGTTCGTGCGCTCATTGGAAGAGGCCGCCAAGCAGCCAATCTTCCAGTACATCGTCACGACCACCACCAAGCCTCCTGACGCCCTTTGCAGAAAGCCCTGGCTGGTACTGGAACTTCATGGCGCCCCAGCAGAAGAACGGCTGCTCGGGATCGACCTGTAGAGTCAGGTTCATGCACCGGGCCAAGTCGAGCACCGATTCCGAAGTCAATCGAACACCGATTCCGGGCCGATCTCCCTCATCTACACTGCGCGGTGGCAATCAGGAGGCCAACAACTCCCCTCCGGAAACCCCTCACGGCAGAGGGGCGGAGCGCCGGTGTGCTTGGCGCCGTGCAGCAGCCGTTCAGAGTGCCAACACCTTGGAACGGCGCGGTTGCTCAGGCAGGGGGCCCGTAGGAAGAGCCCAAGAGGCGAGCAAGGCGGGCAGGTCTTGGAACTGACGGGATGCTCTCCTCTAGGCCCAGCACAAACTCGGCACGGCCTCGTCACGAGCGCCGACGACTCGGGCGTGACGTGCGGTCGCGTGCTGAACCGGACTGACCCCGACGCCTTCAGAAACAGGGAAACACTGGCGAAATACGAACAACAATGGAGTGAGTTCCAGACCCTACGTCCCAAGTAGATCCCCACCCACGTTGTCGGGCATGTCGGGGATTGGTGATAGGTCCTGCTCGTAGGAGAGTCCTCCGTTGGAGGCTTTGATGACTTCCTCATTGCTGGTGCTGCTGCTGCTGTCTCAGGCAGGAAGGGCTGACCCCACCTCCGCTGAGGCTGTGACTCCTCCGCTCTTGGCCTCCTCACCGGGAAGGTGGCACTACCTCACGCGCGTGGAGGCCTCCGGGCTGGCGCTGTTGCCGAGCGGCGGGGCCAAAGGGCTGGAGAGCTACGCCCAGGTGACACCCATGCTGATCTTCCACGCACGCTGCTCTCCTTGTCACAGCTCTTTATGTGTGAGCCGTGGGGCTCGGGTTCCAGGCCATTAGTGCCTCAGCGCGGTCCGAAGCGCCGCAAGTCTCGCCAGTTCCTTGGCGTCCG
>NZ_DASUNC010000178.1:0-45647 GCF_036277355.1 Archangium sp. | reverse complement strand
GGCTCGTGGCCATCCCATCAGCCAACGTGCCTCACCTTTCCAGTCTCGGTGATGGGATACCCCTGCTCACGGGGAGCCTGCCCATCACCCAGCTCGCTCATTCTGGCCCGCTTTTCCCTCATCCAGCGTGCTCGGTAACAGTACTCGGCATCTCCGGTCTTGAGGGTGCGCTTGCCTCTAACACGAAGGTTCACCCGCCCACCTGAGGACTCCAGCACGTTTTTGACCTGCCCCTCGTACTCTTCCCAAGGAAGCTTCGGGTTCCCTCGTAGGTAGTTCTTCGGGGCTCTCGGCATTGCGTGCCCTCTGCGTCGCTCGCGATTGGCGCATTATATCCGGGCTCCCCCTTGCTGCCCCTCCAGACTCTCCCAGGCGCCCCGCTGGGCCTCTTTCGGGGCCCCGGGGGTGGGGGGGTAGCGGGTCGGCCCTTCAGAGGCTCCTGGGGCCGTAGCAGTTGACACGGGTTTGAAGCCGATCAACAGTGAATCCTACGGGCGTCGCATCCACGCCTAACCCTTATTGGCTCCCCGTGCGGAGCCTACTCAAAGGGCTAAGGGGACTCTGTCCTCGGATGGTTGTTGCGGCCCCTGACGGGCGGCAGGCGCGGTGCACGGACCTCTGGCCTTGCCATGCCCGAAGGAGTCCAACTGTGAACGGAAATAAGAAAGCGAAGAAGCTGGCTCGTGAGCGTAAGGCTCGCAACGGTGGGTCGTACCACGATGCGCTGATGCACGTCCGCGCCAAGTCCACCCATTGTGAGGAGGCCCCCGCGAGTCCTCCACCACCTGGAACGAACCAGCTTCGGCCAAAGGAACTGCGCCATTTGAGCCCATCGCTCTCGGAAGCCATCGAGAGCATGACTGCGGTGTTTGAGTCCCCCGCCATGAAGCTGGTGAACCAGCTGGCGGAGTCCCCCGCCATGAAGCTGGCGAACCAGCTGGCGGAGTCCCCCGCCATGAAGCTGATGAACCAGCTGGCGGAGTCCCCCGCCATGAAGCTGATGAACCAGCTGGCGGAGTCCCCCGCCATGAAGCTGATGAACCGGATGGAGAAGCTCGCGGGTGGCCGTAACGGGCTCTGGTAGTTCGCCCATCAAGGCCCCTCCGGTGCCCCGGGGGAGCCCTTCACGGCTTCCCCTGGGGGAACGAAAAACCGGCCTCACCATGCCCACCCCACAAAGGGGAAGGGAGGGTGTAGGCCGGTCAGGGACTCCGGGTGATGCCCTATGAACTCGCCAGGGCCGCTGGAGAGAAACTAACGAGCTTCAGGGAATGAGGTGAATGCCCCCGGCCATGGCGAACGATCCTCTGCCGTTAGTCCTCCACCACACTACTCGTCCAAGCCATGCCGTGGTCAGCCCCCGTCCAGCGAACCTCTCTGGCGTCTTGGAGCGGTTCGAAGCGGAAGACGAACCGAACGGAGCGGGCATCGTCGGTGACCACGGGGCGGGCCATCTTGATCCTGCCGCCAAAGTAGGAACGCTCGGACTTCGTGTTGTGCAGGTAAATCATCCCTCCGATGAGCTTCTCGGCATCGGCTGCCGTGACACCCCAGTTCCCGCTTTCGTATTCGCCGTCATCGGAAACGCGGTGGAGGTTGAGTCGATCACGACAGATGAAATGGATGGAAGGCATGGCTCCATCTTCGGAAGTTTGACGGTCGGGTGGAAGTCCCCTCCAGTGGAGCCGACGCGGATGTACCGGGCGGATACCAGAGGGGAACCCGCGCCCTCCTCTACCGGCCCAGGAGTCCCGCCAGCACCTCGACGCCGCGCAGCACCACCTCGGGCGGCGAGCACGTGAAGCACAGCCGGATGTGGTGCGGAAACGGTCCGAAGCTGGGCCCCGGAGACACCAGCAGGTTGCGCTCGACGCACCGCTCCAGGAACCCCGGCAGGCCCTTCTCGTCCAGGTGCGCGGAGACGTCCAGGAAGAGGAAGGTGCTGCCCTGCGGAGGCGCAACCCCCAGGCGCGCGGCCGCCTTCCTCCCCGTGTCGAGGTAGCGCGCGGAGGCCATGGCCACCCAGGCGTCTCCCGGCCCTCGCAGCACGCGCTCCCCGGCCAGCTGCGCGGCGGTGGGCGCACTGTAGAAGGAGTGCGTGCTCACCTTGCGCAGCTGCGCCACGGCCTCCTCGGGCCCCACCACGTAGCCGCACCGGTTGCCCGCCATGCCGTAGGCCTTGCTGAACGAGTACGAGGACAGCGTCCGCTCCGGCGCCAACGCACGCGCGTACGTGTGTTCGCCTTCGTACACATAGTCCTCGTACACCTCGTCCGAGAGCAGCCACAGCCCCTCGCGCCGCGCCAGCTCCGCCAGCGCCTCCACCCACGCCCGCGGTAACACCCGCCCCGACGGGTTGTTGGGGGTGTTGAGGTAGAGCGCCACGCCGCGCTCCGTGAGCCGCTCGCGCACCGCCGCCACCAGCGCCTCCGGGCTTTCACAGTCCAGGAAGGGCACCGGCACCGGCCTCCCATGGAACGCCGTGACGATGCCCGAAATCAGCGGCCAGTACGGCGCGAGGATGAGCACCTCCTCGCCCGGCGCCACCAGCCCGCCGATGATCGCCCCCAGCGCCCCCGTGGCCCCCGTGGTGACGAGCACCTGCGAGCGCTCCGTGGCCACCCCCGTCTTCGCGCGCACCCGCTCGACGATGGCCTCCAGCAGCCCCGGCATCCCCTGCACCGGCGCGTAGCGGTGCATCCCGGGGTGCTCCGCCACCCGGAAGTCCTCCATCCGGCAGCCCTCGGGCGGCTCCATCCACGTGTCCCCCACGTGCAGCGGGTACACCTCCCCGGACCTGCTCGCCAGCCGCTCCGCCAGCGCGGAGTACAGCGAGCTCGACATGCCCGACACCGACGGGGCGTAGCGCGGATGGTGGGGCATTTTTCCCTCGTTCCTTGAGAAATTCTTGAAGTCCAATTATTTCTCGTGATACCAGGAATACTGGTTCACGACATGGATCGCACATCTACCAAAGTCGGCGTCCTGCTGGGCGCCGTGCTGCTCATCATCTTCGGGGCGGCGCTGCTGTCGGGCCGGTCCTCCTCGCCGCGCGAGGAGTCCTCGGCGTCCGCGAGCGCCACGTCCGCGGCCTCTGGCGCCCGGAGCGGCGCACGTCCCTCCGGGAGCGCCCCCACGGGCTCCGAGGAGCCCCGTCCCCCCGCGAAGGAGCTGCTGCCCATGCCCCTGTGCTGGAAGGGGCTGGGGGAGTTGGACAGGACGCTCTCGTTCGACAACTTCCGCCAGGCCCTGGAGGCCGCCGTCGCGGGGCCGGATCGCTACCTCGCGGGCTACCTCCAGGAGCGCCTCACGGAGCTGATCGGCGGCGACGTGAACCGCGCGCTCCAGGTGGTGGCCTGGGCCGAGGGCGCCCCGGCGCCGTACCTCGGGGTCTACATCGAGGCGCTCAAGGCCTCGGACGCGGTGCACAACCCGAAGGTGGTGGATGCCCTGCTGAAGATTGGCGAGGACAAGGGCGCGCTGCTCATCAACCGGGGCGCCGTGCTGGACGCGCTGGACACGCAGAAGCGCCTGGGCCCGGCCCAGCTGCAGCGGGTGAAGGCCCTCGCGCTGGACGAGTCGCTGGACTCCACGTCCTGGCTGGCCACGCGCACCATCGGCCGGGTGATGAAGGAGGACTTCGAGCGCACCGGCACCTTCGCCCCGTATTGGAAGGAGCTGATGGACCTGAGCGAGAAGTCCGACGACATGGCCGTGCGCCTGCTCGCGCTGGAGATGCCCAGCTACTCCAACCCCATCCTCGACGGGGACTCCATCGACCGGCTCAGTAAGATCATGACCACGGACCGGGAGCGGGACGTGCGGGAGATGGCCGCCTTCCGGCTCGCCGTCACCGAGGAGCCGGAGAAGGCGCTGGAGGCCTACCGCAACGCCTTCCCCACCGAGCAGGACGAGTGCGTGCGCTGGGCCCTCTTCCGCTTCGCCGTCCGGGCCGCCGGCCCCAACGCCCTGCCGCTGCTGCGGCAGTTCGCCGCGCAAGACCCGCGCTTCGCCGCGGACCTCCAGAACTTCCAGCGGCTCTACGCCGAGGGCACGGTGGACTTCGCCCGCATCTGGCTGGGGGTGGAGGAGCGCCACGACTGCCTGATGGAAGAAGGGGCGCCCCACTGATGCGCCCCGTGCACTCTCGAGGAACGACGTCCATGGCTCACGGATACCGCACTCCCACCTGGCGCATGGCGCTGCTGGCCGCCGCCGCCTGGCTGCTGCCCGCCCCCGCGGGCGCCCAGGACAAGCTCCCCATCGAGCGGGTGACGTGCTCGTTCAGCAACATGTTGGAGGACTTGCGCGCGGGGCTGAAGACGGGCTCGCCCGCCTACCGCAAGTACCTGCTGCAGCACCTGAAGGAGGCGGCCCGGGCCATGCCGCCGGAGGAGCTGCGCGCGGCGGTGGAGCAGGAGAGGGACCCGGCCGTGCTGGAGGCGCTGGGCGCGGCCCTGGCCACCCACGCGGGCTTCACCGAGGACCCCACCGCGCTGCAGCCCCTGCTGAAGCGGGCGTCGCAGGACGCCGACCCGGCCACGCGCGCGGCGGCGGTGCGCGGGCTGCGCGGCACCGGCTCGGTGGAGACGCTGGCGAGGAACGGCAACACGGTGACGTACGCACAGCTCATCCGCGACGCCTCGCCCGAGGTGCGCGAGGCGGTGGTGGGCAACCTCGTGGCGGAGGACGCCACGGTGTACTCCGGCCATGACCGCACCGTGTCCGAGACGGCGGTGGAGACCGCGCTGGCCTCGCCGGACCCGGAGGTGGCGGCGAAGCTCTTGCGCGAGGTGTCCATGGAGCAGGTGGGCTCCGAGACGGTGCGCAAGCTCACCGGCCAGCTCAAGGCGGAGAGCCCCACCCTGCGCGCGGCCTCGGCCAGCGCGCTCGGCGGCGTGCCGGGCGCCGAGGCCCCGGGCGCCACCAGCTCCCTCGTCGAGCTGTACCGCAATGAGAAGGACCCCGCGGTGCGCAAGGCCGCGCTGCAGGGCATCGCCCGGCTCGGCCTGAGCGGCGCGCTGCCCACCCTCGGCTCGCTGCGCGGTGTGGCGCCCGCGCTCGACCCGGAGATCGACGCCTGGGAGACCGTGCTGCGGCGCGGGCTCCAGGAGTGGACGCTGGTGCTCCGGGAGAAGGAACGGATCCGCAAGTAGCGGTCCGAGAACGCCCTCAACGCAGTACCCCCCGCAGTGAATCCCCCAGGAGGAAGCATGAACGTGAAGAACATGATGTATGCCGCCGCGGCGCTCGTCGCGGGCTTCGCTGGCGTGGCCAGCGCCGCCACCGCCAACGGTGCCATCTGCGACACCGCCGCTCGCGTGGGCTCCACCACGTACTACTCGTGCTCGGGCAGCAGCCACACCGCGCTCGACATGAGCAACGGCACCTGCAGCGAGTGGAACCACCGCGCGATGATCGCCGGCAGCCGCTACTACGCCTACTACGGCGGCTGTGCGGCCAACTGCAGCGGCGGCACCACGTGCAACGGCGGCGCCGGCAACTACTACGTCGTCACGGGCGCCAGCGGCTGGGACTTCCGTCAGCTGCACCTCAACGCCAACGCCAGCTCCGGCTCCAAGACGTGCGACGGCTGCGCGCTGGGCCTGGTCGGCTCCACCGGTAACTCCACGGGCGCGCACGTGCACGCGGACAACCGTCAGTACGGCACCCGCAAGTCCGCCTGGTACACCAGCAAGGGCACCACCTGCGGCTCCAGCGCCTACTGCGGCAACGTCGTCGGCTACCCCACGCTGTAATCCGCGGTCCCCACCGCCCCGCCCCCTGTCCTGTGAGAGGCGGGGCGGGGCGGTTGTCTCCCCGGGCCGTGGCCCGCCCTCCCCTCGAGGGCCCGAGGCCCGCCTGGATGTCCGCACTCCGGACGGGCCCGTCCGCTCCGCTCCCCACCCGCTTCCCCGTGGCCGCGCCCGCTCCGGCTGCCCACCTTGGAAGCATCGGCTTTGGGACACGTGAGGAGCGAATGGCCATGCACAAGGACCTGGCGGACCAGGAAATCTACGGCACGGTGACGAAGACGGCCCCCGGCAGCATGACGGTGCGGGACCGGGGCGGCACCACGATGACGCTCGTGCTGGACGACGACACGCGCTTCCTCCGCCAGGGCCAGCAGGCGGCCCGCACGCAGCTGCGCGAGGGCATGCAGGTGCGCGCCGCCTATGACGAGGACGAGGGCCACTACGAGGCCACCACCGTGGAGCTGTTCCCGGGGGCCGCCGCGCCCCAGGGCAAGTGAGTCCTCCCGCCTTCCGCCGAGGTGCGCCATGCAGCACACGCGAGAGATTCCCCGGGAGGGGTGGGCCGACTACCTCCTCCTGTTGAGCACCATCGAGCGCGACCAGCAGGTCCGCATCCACGCCGAGGGGCCGGAGCCAGGCGACCACACGGTGGCCTGGAACCTGCCGCTGGTGGAGATCTCCGTCGAGGAGAAGGGCAGCGACGCGGGCGCCATCGAGGTGACGGTGGGCCCTCCCGGCGAGGAGCTCACCCATCGGATTCTGCGCCCGGTGCACGTCTGGGCCGAGGAGAGCGACAGCGGGGAGCTCGCGTGCCTCGACATCGAGGACGAGGACCACGTGAAGACGTTCATCCACTTCGAGTCGCACGAGCTGCGCGAGGAGTCCTCCGCGCCCGCGTGAAAAACGAAGAGGCCGGAGACGCCCCGCCCCACGTGGAGGCGTGCATCCCCGGCCCTTCGTCAGCTCATGAGAGCGGAGGGATTACGGGTACAGCGCGCGGGCGCCCGTCTTGTCCAGGCTGGTGAGGACGAGGTCGCCCGTCTGCGTGCCGTTGCACTGGGGGTAGTGCATGACGGAGGCCGAGTCGTAGGACGTCAGGGCGCGCCAGGCGGAGTCCTCGTAGCAGCCCGTGGAGCTCAGGCGGGTGTGCTCGTGGCGGAAGCCGAGCGTGTGGCCCAGCTCGTGGCGGAGGATGCCCGTGAGGGTCCAGGGCGAGATGCTGCCGAAGGCGCTGGTGCTGATGAGGATGTTGCGGGCCGAGCGGCTGGAGTTCGGGAAGAACGCGCGCGCCAGGTAGCTGGTGACGGTGGTCTGGCGCACGTCGAAGAGCACGCCCGTCTGGGACGCGGTGCAGTTGGAGTCGTAGCTGCTCGAGTGGATGAAGTTGACGTTGGCGGTGGCCTCCCAGGCCGCGGCCGCGCTGTTCATCGCGTTCACGACGGTGCTGTAGCGGGTGCCGAAGGAGGAGGAGCTCACGCAGTAGGTGAGGTTGCGCGCGGTGGTGCTGCTCCACTTGATGTCGCCGCCGCTGTAGTACACGGCCAGGCCGCCCTCGGTGGCGCCCACGTCGCCGTTGGCCACGTAGTTGTCATAGTACGCGCGCAGGCCCTCGACGCCCTCGACGGCCTCGTCGCCGTTGACGACGAACACGTCGCCCTCGTCCTGGATGGCGGAGGCCTGGAACTCCTCGAACGTGGGGAGCTTCTGCTCGGAGGCCTCGGGACCACCGCAGCCAACGAGAGCCACACCAGCCAGCAACGCCATGGAAAGCTTACGCATGGGGGTTTCCTCTTTCGGGAACGACGTGGGGGTTTGACGTGGCCGCCTGGGCTACCAGCCGCGGCCTCGCTCCCCTCCCTTGAGCACCCGCCGTGCCAGGAAGGCAGACTCTTGTCATTTCAAGGACCTGGCTGGACTCTCACGAATTGAGTTGGTGCGGAAACACTCCAGGTGCGGCCTCACGATTGCCAAGGCGCGTTACACTTCGCGCTCAAACATTAAGCATTTCAACCATTTACGCCGCAACCACTTCACTGTCCGGGAATCGGACACGCACTGTCGCGGGACAGGGCACCCCGTGGGAGGCGCCCGCTGGGGCGGAGGGGCGCTCAGCCGTTGGCGGCCTCGGGCAGCGGCAGGGGCGTGGGCGGGGAGGAGGCGTCGCCCCCGGCGAAGTAGATGCGCTCGAGCAGCTTGCGGTGGTGGATGAGGGGCTTGTCGTACTTGCCCAGCCGCATGCCCTTGAGGCTGTAGGGGGTGTGAGCCACCAGGGGAATGAAGCGGGCGTCGTCGCGAATCTCGTACCAGCTCAGGACGAGCGCGGCGCGGCGCACCAGGGGCAGTAGCGGGCGCAGGCGCGCGTCGTGGAGCTGGCCGAAGGAGAAGGTGTGCAGGCGCGTGGTGGCCGCCGTCTCCGGCACGAAGAAGATGATGGCGCGGTTGGTGAAGGGGCGCTGCTCGCCGGCGGGGCCCGTCCAGGTGATGGTGTAGTCGGTGCGCACCGGATCGAAGCGCGTCACCCAGTGGTTGTGGAAGAAGTCGCCGTTGCGCAGCAGCAGCAGGGGAATGAGGAAGGAGGGCCGCTGGGGCGCGCGGTAGCGCACCTCGGTGCGGTCCTCGTGGTTGTGGGCCTCGAAGGAGATGTCCTTCGCCTGGGAGCGGTTCCACCCGAGGCGGGTGTGGACGAAGGGGGTGTGCTCGTCCTCGCTGAAGTTGTCGAGCGTCACGTGCAGCGGCGCGCGGAAGAGCATGGAGAAGGCGCCGTTGAAGTCGAAGCCCTCGGGGGCGAAGTCGGGGAAGGCGGACAGGGGCGTGTCGCGCGCGGAGAGCCACAGGTAGCCGAAGCGCTCGACGAGCTGGAAGGCGCGCGCGTCACACTTCTTGAGGTCGGGCTGGCTGGGGCTGCGGCCGTGGCCGTCGGCGTCGAAGCGCCAGCCGTGGTAGGGGCACTCGAGCTGGCCCTCGCGGGTGACGCGGCCGGCGGACAGCGGGGCCATGCGGTGGGGGCAGGCATCCGCGAGCGCCGCGGGGCGGCCCTCGGCATCGCGGAAGAGGGCATAGGCCCGGCCCGCGAGCTCCACCCGCACCGGCTTGTCCTTCAGCTTCCGGGCGGGGAGGACGGGGTGGAAGAAGCGGGTGACGTCGGGAAGGGGCGCGTCGGGCAGGGGCTGCATGGGGTGCAGTCTATGACCTCCGGGGTCACTCTGAAGGATGCTGGACGGACAGCCCCCTTCCCCGCCCGCTTCCGGGCCCGGAGCATGCACATATTGACCTTCACGCCCGGCCCGAGGATCGGACGGAGGAAGGATGACGCTGGAATCGCTGCTCCTGCAGGCCTGGCCCCACGTGGCGGCGGCGTTCACGGTGATGGCCAACCTGCTGGCCACCGGGCACGCGGTGCTGCGCAAGCGGGACGTGCGCGCGGCGGTGGCCTGGGTGGGGCTGGTGTGGCTGGTGCCCCTGGTGGGGGTGGTGCTGTACCTGATGCTCGGCATCAACCGCATCCGCCGCCGGGCCCGCTCGCTGACCCTGCGCCAGGAGCACGGCCAGTTCCCCCCCAGGCCCCGGGTGGCCCCCTGCACCCCGGAGCAGCTCGCGGCGGAGGCGCCCCCGGCGGCGCACCTGGCCTCGCTCGTCCGCCTGGTGGACGAGGTGGTGCGCTACCGGCCGCTGTTGCCGGGCAACAAGCTGGTGCCCCTGGAGGCCCACGCGGGCGCCTACCCGGCCATGCTGGAGGCCATCGAGGCGGCGCGTACCTCCATCTCCCTGTGCAGCTACATCTTCGACAACGACGCGGCGGGCCGGCGGTTCGTGGAGGCGCTGGGGCGGGCGGTGGAGCGCGGGGTGCAGGTGCGCGTGCTCATCGACGCGCTGGGGGCACGCTATGACTGGCCGCCCATCACCGGCCGCCTGCGCCGCGCCGGGGTGCGGGTGGCGCGCTTCCTGCCCACGCTGCTGATACCGGCGCGCCTGCCCTTCATGAACCTGCGCAACCACCGCAAGCTGCTGGTGGTGGACGGCCGGGTGGGCTTCACCGGGGGGATGAACATCCGCGAGCACTTCCTGCCGGGCCACGGCGACGCGAGGGATTTGCACTTCCGCGTGGAGGGGCCGGTGGTGGGGCAGTTGCAGGAGACGTTCGCCGAGGACTGGGCCTTCACCACGAAGGAGCGCCTGCACGGAGAGACGTGGTTTCCCCCGCTGGAGCCCGCCGGGCCGGTGATGGCGCGGGGGATTCCGGATGGCCCGGACGAGGACTTCGAGACGCTGCGCCTGACGCTGCTGGGGGCACTGGCATGCGCGCGGAGCACGGTGCGCATCGTCACGCCGTACTTCCTGCCGGACTCGGCGCTCATCACCGCGCTGAACGTGGCGGCGCTGCGGGGCGTGCGGGTGGACCTGGTGCTGCCCGAGAAGCTCAACCTCCCGGTGGTGCAGTGGGCCTCCATCGCGCAGCTGTGGCAGGTGATGCGTTCCAACAGCCGCCTCTTCCTCACCGCGCCGCCGTTCGACCACACGAAGCTGATGGTGGTGGACGGGGTGTGGTCGCTCGTGGGCTCGGCGAACTGGGACCCGCGCTCGCTGCGGCTCAACTTCGAGTTCGACGTGGAGTGCTACGACGCGCAGCTGGCGGCGCAGCTGGACGCGCTCATCGAGGAGCGGCTGTCGCGCTCGCGGCTCGTCACGCTGGAGGAGCTGAATGCACGGCCGCTGCCCATCCGCCTGCGGGACGGCGTGGCCCGGCTGCTGTCGCCGTACCTGTAGGCCCGCGGCGACTCAGCCGTTGGCGGCCTGGGGGAGGGCCTCGCGCCAGCGGATGTCGAAGGTGCACGCGGTGCCATCGTAGGAGGCCACGTCCACGTGCACGCCGCGCGCGCCGGCCAGCTGCTGGGCCCGGAGGATGAAGCCCGCCGCGAAGGAGGGCACGTCGTCGAGGACGTCATTCATCCACAGCTCGCAGTGGCGCGGGGAGTGCCCCACCAGCTCGACCTCGCTGAAGTTGTTGCCGCTGCGCAGGTCCTGGCCGATGCGCTCCAGCATGCGCCGGGGGCCGAGCGCCGGGGCCAGCTCCGCCACCACGCGCCCCGTGAAGGTCTGCAGGTAGCCCTCCAGGAAGTGGATGCCCATCCACCAGTGCGCCTCGACGGGCTCCAGGTGCGGATAGAGGGCCCCGGAGGCCACGTGCACGAACGTCTTCCAGTCGTCGAGCGGATAGGAGACCGCCAACGGCTTCTCCAGGTCCAACCCCGCCTCGCGCAGCCGCCGCCGCGCGAGGCTCGACAGGTTGCCCCCGAGGGCCCGGACGAACAGGGCTTCGACGGCGGTGGCGAACACCACTTTCTCCGGCGGCATGACCGTCCCTTCGGCACCTCATCGGCGCCCTGCCAGGAAAGCGGCTCCGGAGGCGGAGCGCTGCCCTCGTCGGAAGACACTGCTCACTTTCTCATAAAGAAAAACACCTCCGCCACTCCCCCTCTTGAAAAGAGACACACGGCGGCGCTGTGCGACTCAGGACGACATGCGGCCGATGCATCCGCGCTGTCTCTCCCACGGCCCCAAACGCTGACCGGACCGAAACGTTGAGCCCGCGATCCGCCGCTGCCGCTGCTCAGGAGCAGGGCGCGAGGCACATCGGCAAGACCAGAAGACACCTCGCGCATTACGAGGATGGCTGGGACAGGACGCGCACCCGGCGGCAGTCCGCGCAGAGAAAGAAATAGAAAGCCATCTCCCCTACGAAGAGCACCTGCTCACCTTCAAGAAAAACCGAGGGTTCGCCAGATACTTCATACCCCAGGCTGGCAACATACCGCATGTGCCGCCCGCAGACGCAGACAGCCTCCAGCGGCTCCGCCAGCCAGACGGGCGCCCCCAGGACTCGCAGGAATCCCGCTCCCCCCAAAAAGTTGTCGCAAGCCGACCAGTAACGCTCTTCATCTCCGGGGAGTTCCTCCGGCTGCATGGGACGCAGGGATACGCACCGCTCTGGTAGTGGCTCAGGAATCCGATTCTCAAGGCCGAACGGATGCCCAGAGGAACAATCGCCAGCGAGCCAGTCGATCCGCCTTGTCCGCACGTCGAACTGGTACTCCTGCGTCTGCTTGCCCAGATCGCAGTTGAGGTAGAGGACCAAGGGTAGCTGGGAGACTCCAACAAGGGACGACTCCGGCAGCGCCTTCAGGTCCAGGGATAGCAGCAGACACGGCGCGGGAGGCGACTCCGCTCCTCCCAGGATCCGCCATGAACTGCCACCAAAGAGGTGCGGGGCGGCGGCATCGCCCGGAACAGCAATCCACCCGGATTGCTCCAGATGGGGTCCCCACTTTTCCACAACTCGCATCACGAAGTGCTCCTGTACCCTCTCACCGGGATATGGGGCTTGAGGCGATGCAACAGCCAGGTCCGTATCAAGCCCGGTTCTCCGCGAGGAGCCGGACGCGAATGAGGAATGACTTCCACCCTGGTCAGTCGAGCCGAAGCACCCTCATGTCCGTGCCTGTATTGGCGGAGACCTTCGGGAGCTTCCGCTTGGGCTCCAGCACGAATTCATAACCCGCTTGGACGAGCTGCCTCTTGCGCCCCTTCATCGCCATGTTCCTGAAGCCACGCACCGTCACGGCGTAGACTCCAGGGTCTATTCCCGTTTCCTTCCAGGACTCGAACTTGTTGCTCCACTCCTTGAGCACGAGCAGGTCCGCGACGACCAGGCGCGCAACCACCCGGAGGGCGTACTTGCCATTCTCCACCAACACCTCACCTGGTGGCGCATAGGACTCCGAGGCCAAGCGGACAGCAATATCGTAGCCAGCGTCATCGATCGCCAGCACCGGGACGATGAGGCCCTTGGAGAGCACCTCATCGCCCTCATCAGTGGAGACATAGCGGGTGAAGAGATCCGTCCCCTCGCGGATCCTGCCCCCATGGTGCTGGCGCAGCGCGGAGGGATCGAACAACACGAGCCCATTGAAATCGGTGTCGACCCTTCCCAAGTACATTGGGAGCCCTCTTACTCTCCCCTCTCGAATGAAAGAGGAGCACGCGCATCAACCGCGCAGGACGCGCTCGGTCCAGGGCAGCTGCCCGTCGTGGTCCCACGCATAGCGCAGGTCCGCCACTTGATCCGAGAACCATTGGTGCAAGGGGGCATCTGGACCGTAGACGATCTCATCACGCCCCAGACCACGCACATGTCCCCGTGCATCCACTGCCCAGAGAACCTGCCCTCCCGCCGCCTCGGCGAACACCACCCAACCCGGCTCACGGCGATACCATGGGTATTGCACCAGTTCCTCGTTGCTGCTCACCAGGGAGCCCTGTGCGCCCACCCCATGAAGCACGAGGGCGCCCTGGAAGAGGCGGGCGCCGTTATGCCGGGCGAGCAATCGGTGTAAGGGTTCGGGAGGGGTCAATCCCAACCGGCCGAAGTCCTGAGCGATTTCCGCATCACTGGCCCCCGCGGAGAACGTGTGCTGGTAACGCTCCGCCTCGCCCTCCACGCGCGCGAGCACCTCCTCCAGGCCGGGCGCTTCGGGCGGTGGCTCTTGCGGCCCCTGCCGGTGGCCGGGCTGCACTGGCCGAGCATGCGCCTCCCCTTCCCAGCTCACCCGATCGATGCGCAGCACCAGGGTCTCGAGATGTTTCTGGAGGGCCAGGAAGACATCTCCCCGGACGAGAAGGGCTCGCCACCAGCTTCGCGGCCCGTTGAACCACGGAGACCAGCAGACGGAGTGCCCGGACCACCCTCGCGCATCGAAGCGGACGGGCGTCAGCGGAATGCCGTTGAGCCGCTCGTCCGTGCCTCGGGGATGGAAGGTCTGTGGGTTGAGCTTGTTGAGGCGGAGCTGCGTGTCCACCAGCGGCCCGGTATGGCCCTCGGTATCCAGCCGGTAGAGCCGGTGGCCCGCGACACGGTTGGGGGTCACATGCGGCACGAGCGTGGCCGTCCACCCAGTGGCGCCAGAGGACTCCAACGCCCGCACGAGCCGTTCCGAGCACACCAGGTCCGGGCCTGCCCCAGGCTGCATCAGGTCATGCAAAGGCGTCAGCTTGCGATCGATGGGGCGCTCGCGTGCGTGCAGGGGAACTCCATCCGCGTCCAGGGGGACGGGTTTCGCCGGTCCGAGCTCGGCCAGTTCAGGTCCCACCACGGGAACCAACCGCACCCAATCCTCCGATCTCACGTCCTCGCGCCGCTCCAGGGGACTCCAATCGCGGGCCACCTGCTTCCAGGGCATTTCATTCGCCATGGTCACCCTCTCCTCTGTGCCTTCACGACCACCTGCTCATGAGCACGCTTTGATCTTCGCCGCATCGTGATCGAACCCCTTCTTGAATTCATCAAGCTTCTTCGCGTCCACCAATCCCTTCGTTTCCAGGTGTCTGTGATAGAAGTCCTCCAGGTCTCCCAGGATGGTACTGCGACTGAGCTTGCCCTCGTTTTCGATGCGGTTGAGGTACTCATTCCAGTCAGAGCCATGCTGGTAGCCATTGCGCATTTCCAGCCCGGGGTAGCGCTCCTTGAGGAAGCCGGACAGCGCCCCATGGACATTGCTGTGGGTTGTGCGATCGAGCATGACGGTCCCCGTACGTCGAGTAGGATCCAACGCATTGCGCACATCTTCGGTCAGCAGGCCCTTATCCTCCATTATCTCCATCAGCCTGCGGGGAACGGTGTGGTGCCCGTCATCCAGACCGAAGGGGTCGATGCAGGTGAGAGGGTCATCCGTGTAGGCGTACGGGTCCAGACCCCCGAGCAGGCCAATGGGATCCTGGCTGATGTATTGCCCGGTCGAGGGGTCATAGTAACGGAAGCGGTTGTAATGGAGCCCCGTCTCCTCGTCCTCGTACTGGCCGGGCCAGCGCCAGGGGCAGCGGGTCTGAGCCACCTCGGCCCGCAGCGCGCCATTGATGTCGAGCCGTCCCTTCCAGGCCAGGTGGCCCCCCTCGTCGTAGAGGGCCGAGGGAGTGCCCAGATGATCGGTGAGGATGCCGTAGCGCTTGTCTCCCTGGAGCTTGGCGAGAGGAGCCGGGCGCCCGGGCTCGAAAAGCCAGGTGGTCATCGGCTCCTGCCGTCCGAGCTCATGGACAGGGTTGTCACCATCCCAGAGCCAACGCACCTCGCCCCGGGTTCCACTCTTCAGCACTCGCCGGCCCAGCGCGTCGTAGGCAAAGCTCACGACGGCGCCATCCGGCCGGACGACCTCCCTGAGCAGCCCCGCGGCATCGTACTCGTAGCGCCAGCGCGAGCCATCCGCGTCGCGTCTCTCCACGAGATTGCCCAGGTCATCATACTGGAACCGGGGGCCATCACCCGGGAGCGGCTCATCACCCGGGGAGGGCGTTGGACCCGGTCGCGCCAGGGTCCGCAACAGCGCGTCCAGTGGCGGAGCGGCGCGGTGCTGGAGGGTGCCATCCGGCCGTCTTGCGGCCACCAGCCGCGAGCGCGCGTCGTACTGGAAGGACGTCAGCCCCTCGAGCGCATCCACCAGGCCGACCAGCTGCTGGCCCTGCCAGCGGTAGCCCACCTGGGAGACCTCCTGCTCTCCTACGTGGATGCGCTGACGCAAGGGGAGCCCAAACGCATCACGCTCCCAGCTGGACACCACGCCTCCGGGCAGTCTGCGCTCCACCTCACGCCCGGCCACATCGCGCCGGAAACGAGTCTGCCAGCTCCCGAACTCTCCCTGGGCCTGGACGGCATGGACGTGCCCGAAAGGATCGCGCACCCACTCCTGCCTCACGCCCAATGAGGAACTCACGGATGTCCGGTGGCCGAGCTCGTCATACTCGGAGGCCACCCAATCATCTCCCTGCCACTCCTTGAGCAGGCGTCTCAGAGGATCGAATTCGCGCCGCACACTCACTGTGGCATTACGTGCCTCGATGAGCACACCATCCGCGCGGTAGGCGAACTCGTCGACGCTGCGATCCGGGTACTGGATGCTCAACACACGGCCCGCCGCATCCCTCACGAGCTCGCGGCAACCGCCACCAGGCAGCTCCACGCGGACCGTCCGGCCAATCGCATCCCTGGTGAAGCGACGGCTCCGGCCATCAAAGCCCCGCTCCTCCACGACACGGCCACACGCGTCCCTCAGCAGGGAATGGACCTGGCCGGTGGGCGCGATGACCTGGAGGAGCCGCCCCTCCGTGTCATGGTGGAAGCGGATCGTCTCCCCGGAATCCTCCTGGCTCGCGAGCTTTCGGAAACCGGAGTAGGCGAAGCGTGACAGGCGCCCGTTCTCCCGCAGCTCCAGGAGTTGCCCTTCCTCATCGTAGGAGAAACGCGTGATGTTCGAGGTACCGGGCACTTCGGCCTGATACAGCCGCCCCGCCGCATCACGCTTCAGCAGCCAGGTGCGCTGCTCGCGGTCCACCATCTGGCTGGGGCGGCCCAACCGGTCGTTGGTGCAAGAAAAGAGGACGCGGCCTGCGACCCTGGCCTGGGAGATGAGCCACTGGGAATCGCGTACGACGTCGACGCGCAGCCTGGCGGAGAAGATGAGCGCGGACAACAAACCTTCACGGTACTCGTACCGGGTCTTGCCACCGAGCGGGTCCGTGCGCTCGATGGGCAGACCCCGCCCGTCATAGCGGGTGTGCCAGACATTGCCGCAGGCATCGTGGAGCTCCGCGGGGAGACCCAGCTCGTTGTATTTGGCGGAAAGCTTCGAGCCATCCGGCTTGGCCATGCTGGTGAGGTTGCCGCGCTCGTCATACTCATACACGGTGGCCTTGCCGAGCGGGTCCACCTCCTTCACCAGGCGCAGGGCATCATCGAACTCGCGTTGCCAGCAATTGCCCAGCGGGTCCGCCTCCTTCACCACCACCCCGCGCCCATCGGAGTAGTACGTGGTGGTGTGGCCCAGGGAGTTGGTGACCTCGGTGACCCCCCTCTCCTTGTTGTAGAAGAGCCGGTGGTCGAAGATGCCGCCGTCGCCCCAGGTGTGCACGCACCAGGCCTCGGCGCCCTGGCCGTCGTACTCGAAATAGAAGCTCAGGCCCGTGCGGTCGGTCTCGCGCACCAGCAGGTGGCCGCTGTATTCATAACGGGCGGCGTGCCCCAGCGCATCGTAGGCCTCCACGAGGTCACCCGCCTCCGAGTACCCATAGCGGTTGTAGGGCACCAGGCCCGGCTGCGTGGGGTGTGGCAGCCAGGTCCTCACCAGCCGCCCCCGGACATCATGCTCGAAACGCAGCCGCCGCCGGGCGCTGTCCACCACCCACTCCAACCGCCCGTGCCCGTCATACTCGTAATGAATGGCGTGCCCGGCCCGGTTGCGCGTGCGCGTCACCCGGCACAGCCCCGGGTCCTCGCCCCCGACGAAGCGCAGCTCGTGCACCAGCCCGTTCGCCTGCTCCACGCTCCATTGCAGTTCCCCCATGCGCCGCAGGGTCAGCCGGTCCATCGGCTCATACACCGCCTCGCCCAGGGGCGCCCGCTGCCGGGGGAACTGGCTCACATCGAACTCGATCTCCCGCCCATCCTCCGCCCGGAACACCACCTTCCCCTGCTCCTCCCACACCGCCAGGTCCAGCGAGTGGCTCCAGCCATGGCCCACCGCCGAATCGCGTCCGCAAAGGCTCGAGGAGTAGTGACGCTCGAACTTGAGCGGAACGGGCCCCGGCAACTCCCAATCCACCGCCTCCGTCACCGCCCGCCCCGTCACCACGTCCACCGGGTGTCCTGTCAGCGTGCAGATGGCCTTGTGGATCCGATCACGCGCCCGTTCGCCCAGCCCCACCTTGTCCATGACCTTGTTCGCCGCCTTGTGGATGCGGTCGGACACGTCACTCATCTTCCGGCTGGCCTTCTGCAGGCCGCGCAGCTTCTTCAAGCCCTTCAGCAATGCGCCCAGGGCCAGCTTCATCATCAGCCCTGACAAGGAAATCGTCGGAGGCCCGCCGACCACCACCGGGGGTCCCGCTGGAATGGACAGGGCAATCGAGGTGGGAAGCAGCAGCGTCTTGGCCCCAGGCCCCTTCTTGCGCGGCGGCGACGGCATGCCGATGTCCTGACAGCTCAGCACCGGCAGCGTCATGTAGGTGAAGGGCTCGTCGTCCACCATGACGGTGGAGCTGCCCATGAAGGTCTCGTTCTCGTTGCCGGGCGGCTTGGCGAAGGCGCCTCCAATGGGGAAGTGGGGAGGCAGTGTCACCCCGCCCGTGCCCGCTTGCGCCCGCGGCAAGCCGTTGACCAACACCGTGGCGCCGATGATGGGGATGTAGTCGAACGGATCGAAGACAATGCCGATATGCGGGTGGGGAATGGGCACCACCGCCCCCGGGGGGGTGATGATGAAATGGATGTCGATTCCCAACACCGGATCCAGGTGCTTGACCGCGGGCATCATGCCGCCTGACCTCCCGCGGCCTGGACATCCGGCCGCCAATCGTTGCCCAGGAGCGACTCGGCCTCGGACTCCAGCCGCCGCGCGGCGGCCTCCCCCTGGCGCGCCCGGCCCAGCCGCACCCGGGCCTCCGCCACATAGGGCAACGTCGAGGAGGCGCGTGCCTCGGGCTCGAGCGCCAGCCCTAGGCTCCAGGCCTGTTCACTGCTCTCCCAGGCCTTGTCCATTTCCTGGATGGACTCCCGGCAAAAGCTCGCCATGCGCCAGCACTCCAGCTCCAGGCGCGCATCCGCCAGCTTTCGCGCCAGGGGCGCCGTTTCCTCATAGAGCACGGCCGCCTCCGCCCACTCCTGCCTCGTGACCAGCACAGCCCCCATCGCCATGCGGGATTTCAGCCGCAACTCGGCTCCCTGGGCCTCGCCCCTGGTCTCGGCCTCCATCGCGACTGCCTCCGCCTTGCGGTAATGCTCCAACGCCTCCGTGGGCTTGCTGGCCACCAGGAGTGCCGCTCCCATGGCCCAACGCGCCGCCACCACCAGCGCCGACCAGCCCTGTCCGGCCGCCAACGCCACCGCTTCCTCCCCCAGCCGCGTCACCTGATGGAGCTCGCCGCGTCCCGCCGCAGCGCCCAGCCGCACCAGCAACTCCCGGTAGCGCCCGCCCGCCGGATCCATACCCGCCGCTCCACGCGCTACCTCCTCCATGGCCCCTGGCATGTCCAGGTCCGCCACCATCGTCTTGATCCGCGTCGGCTCCGCCTGCGCCAGCGGCTCCAACACCCTCACCCGCACGTCATCCAGCACCACCACCCGCACCTTCGGCGAGTGCGGGGACGCCAGCGCCTTCTGCAGCCATTGCCGCCACGCCTTCACCTCCGACACCTGGCCCGGAACCAGCACCACCGCCAGCACCTCGCACACGGACGCGTAATGGCGTTGCAGCGCCTCACAGGCGCTGAAGAAGACCTCCGCCCCCGACTGCCCGGGTGCCACCCGCCCCAGGTCTACTTCCTCCTGGCTCTCCGCCACCATCGCGACCAGCATCTCGCGCAGCTCGAGCCCATACGCTTCCGGCTGCACGAAAGGGATGTCGAAGCGCAGGAAGAGATCAGGACATTCCCCCGTACGCTCATCGCCCTCCTTCTTCAGCCACGCCTCCACCATGCGCGCCTCGCTCGGCTCCACCAACCAGCGCAACAACCGCGCCTCAGGCGCCTGCGCGAATTCCACCCACTGGTTGTGCAGCCAGCCCAGCCGCTTCTCCACCGCGTTCTTCATGTGGCCTCCGTCCGTTCCTGCCGCCCCTCTCATCGGCCCACTTGGATTCCCGAAGCGCTCATTATTGTTTGGCAAACGGCGCAAGGAAACGAGCCAAGACATGCCCTCGGCGCGGAGCCTCCCGACGGCAGGTGAAGGCACTCCCGTCTGGAAAACTGTTCTGTCGGCGGAAAACCGAATCCCCCCCTGGCGGAGGGCGATTCAGGACGACATGCGGCCGACGAGGCCGAGGATGGCCTCGCCGTAGCGCTCGGCCAGCTTGGGGCCGACGCCGTGGATGCGCTGCAGCGCCAGGCCGTCCCGAGGACGCGCGGTGGCGATGGCCCCGAGCACCTTGTCGGTGAGGATGCGGAAGGCGGGGACGCGCCGGCGGCGGGCCTCGGCGAGCCGCCATGCCTTCAGGGCCTCCACGAGTTGGGGCGAGGGCGTACCCACGCCCAACGTCTCCCCGCTGCGCCGCGAGCGCTCCAGGGCCCGCGTCAGCGCCTCCCGGCCACGAGGGGCCGGAGAGGGGCGTGCCTCGTCCTGCGCCTCGTACGCGTAGTAGGCGGGCTCGGCCCGCGCCAGGGCCTGGCGCTTCTTCCTGCCTCCGGAGGCGGACTCCTTGCGGCGCGAGGCCTTCTTGCGGCCGCCTTCCGCCCGGGTGCCCTTGGCCCGCGAGCCCCGGCGCTTGCGCGCGGGGGCCTCGTCCGGCGGCCGGGGCAGCTGCACCTGGCCGGGAGCGGGCTCGCGCGTGCGCCGGCCCTCGGGCGTGAGCGACACGCGCTGGAAGGTGATGCTCTGGCCGTCCTTCTCGAAGGTGTCCTCGGACAGGCGCACCAGCCCGGCACGCACCAGCCCCCCGAGGAGCCGCTCGAAGTCGCGCCGGGGCAGCGCCTCGCCGAACAGCTCGCGGTGGAGCCGGCCGGTGGCCTGCGCGTCGCGCTCGTGGAGCGCCTCGAGGATGCGCCCGAGCGCGTGCAGCTCGCTGGCGGTGGGCTCGCCGAAGCGCAGGGTCGCGCAGGAGTCGGGCGCGCAGACGTCACACAGGCCGCACTCGGCGCCCGTGTCCTGCAGGTCGCCGAAGTGGTCCACCAGGTGCTTCATCCGGCACCCGTGCGACTCGGCATAGCGCGCCATGTGCTCCAGCTGGGAGTGCTTGTGCTCGCGCTGCGCCGCGTACGAGGCCGCCCAGCCCGGCTTGCCCCGGCGCACCGACTCGTCCGGGCTGATCTCCACGCCGCCGTGAATCCAGAGCTGCTCGAGCGCCTTGTCGAAGGTGTCCACCGCCACGCGCGCCCGCGCCGCCAGCGACTCCTTCGGCTCCGCCTCCTCGCGCGACGCCCGGTAGATGCGCTCGAGCACCGAGGGCTCCGGGTAGTCTCGCTCGTGGAAGAACTCGTGCGTGCGCCGGTCGATGAAGGAGTGCAGCAGCACCGCGCGCGAGGGTTTCCCATCCCGGCCCGCGCGGCCCAGCTCCTGGTAGTAGCCCTCCAGGCTCGCTGGCAGCGCCGCGTGCACCACCGTGCGCACGTCCGCCTTGTCGATGCCCATGCCAAAGGCCGTCGTCGCCACGATGACCTCCAGCCGGCCCCCGAGGAACGCCGTCTGCACCTCGTCCCGATCCGACGCGCTCATGCCCGCGTGGTACATGCCCGTGCGGAAGTCCGCTCCGAGCTCCTCCGAGTACCGCTCCGCGTGCTTGCGCGTGGACGCGTAGACGATCGCCGGCCGGTGCGAGGGGTCCGCCAGCAGCTCACGGATGGCGTCGGAGCGCTGGCTCGGGTTGAGCTCGCGCACCTCGATGGCGATGTTCGTGCGCCGGAAGCCGTGGATGAAGGTGCGCGCGGGGGCGTTTCCCGCTCCCTCGAGCCCGAGCTGCTGCACGATGTCGCGCTGGACGTCCGGTGTCGCCGTGGCTGTCAGCGCGATGACGGGCGAGGGACGCAGCATCGGCAGCCGCGCGCCCAACAGGCGGTAGTCCGGACGGAAGTCGTGACCCCACTGCGAGATGCAGTGCGCTTCGTCCACCGCGACGAGTGCCGGCGTGCGCCGGGCCAGCAGCTCCACGAAGCCCGGCACTCCGAGCCGCTCCGGCGCGATGAAGAGGAAATCCAGCAGCCCCTCGAGGTAATCCGCGCACACCTGGCGCGAGGTGGCTCTGTCTCGCCCCGAGTGGATGCGATCCGCCGCCAGGCCGAGCGACTGGAGCCTCGCCACCTGGTCCTCCATCAGTGCGATGAGCGGGCTGATGACCAGCGTCGTCCCCGCTCGCGCCAGGCCCGGGAGCTGGTAACAGAGCGACTTGCCCGCTCCCGTCGGCATCACCAGCAACAGGTCCTTGCCCTCCGTCGCCGCACGGCACACCGCCTCCTGGTACGGCCGGAAGTCCTCGAAGCCGAAGACCTGCTTGAGCAGGCCACGCAGCTCGGAGGGCCTCGTGGGCTGGCGCTGGGTGCGCTCGGGACGACCAGTGGGTCCGGGGGACATGCGCGTCAGGGCCGGGCGCGCGGTGTTCCTCGGTGGGGACTGGGGCTCGGTGGCGACCTGGTTGCGATGGGGACGGGGTTGACCCTCACCCTGACCCTCTCCCAGAGGGAGAGGGGATTCACGCGGGCTCAACCTGGGAGCCGAGATACCCTCACCCCGTCCCTCTCCCGAAGGGAGAGGGGTTGTTGGCCCTCTTGGGGTTGTTGGCCCTCTTGGGGGGGTGGGTGTCCTGGGGGTTGTCGCCGCCACCATCGGCATGGGGAGGTTCGGCGGGACATTGCCCACCACCTCGATGACGTACGCCTCGATTCCCTTCAGGAACGACTCCAGGTCCCCGCTGCCCTGCTCGATGCGATGCAGCCACGCCTCCCACTGCCCCGTCATCGCCGGACTCTTCACGTCCGGATGCACCACCCGGATCAGCCCGATTCCCTTCTCCGTCGCCTCGAACGACTTCCCCTTCCTCACCAGATAGCCGCGATCCAGCAACGTCTCGATGATCGCCGCCCGCGTGGCCGGTGTCCCCAGCCCCGACTCCCTCATCGCGTCCGCCAGCTCCTTGTCGTCCAGCGTCCGCCCCGCCGTCTCCATCGCCGTCAGCAGGCTCGCGTCCGTCAGCCGCGGCGGCGGCCTCGTCCGCTTCGTCACCGGCTTCACGTCCCGCACCACCCTCGCCTGCCCCTTCGCCAGCCCCGGCGGCAACTCCTGCTCGTCCTCCGGCTCCTCCGCCTCCGCCTCGCTCCCCTTCTTCCCCGCCTCCCTCGGCTTCGGCGCCTTCTGCCCTCCCCCCACGTCCAGCACCTTCCAGCCCTCGCGCACCACCATCGTGCCCGCGCTGTGGAACCGGTCCACCTCCGGCGCCGACGTCACCGCCGTGATGACCGTCGTCACCGACCAGACGAAGTCCTCGTGCCACGCCGCCAGCAGCCGCCGGCACACCAGCTCGTAGATGTTCCGCTCTTCCCGCGTCAGCCTCGCGCTCTCCGGCGACGTCGTCGTGGGGATGATGGCGTGGTGGTCCGCGACCTTCGCGTCGTCCACGAAGCGCCGTCCCAACGGGCGCACTCCCGTCTCCGGCGCCAGCAGCGCCTCCCACGGCCCGCGAATCGCGCGCACCACCTCCGGCAACGTGTCGGCGATCTGCCTGGTCAGGTGCCGGCTCGACGTACGCGGATAGCTCAACAGCTTGTGTTTCTCGTACAGCGCCTGCGCCAGCTCCAACGTCCGCTGGGCGCTGTAGCCATACAGCCGGTTCGCGTGACGCTGCAGCTCCGTCAAATCGTAGAGCAACGGCGCCGCCATCCGCTTCGTCTCGGCGGTGACGGACTCCACCGCCGCGCGGCCCGTCTTCACCCGCTCGACGATGCGCCCCGCCTCCTCGCCGTCCGCGGACAGGCGCCGGGCTTCACGCGCGTCCCACTCCTTCTCCTTCCCCGGCTCCGCGGGACGGAACCACGTGCCCTGATAGCTCCCCCGCGGCCCCTCCGCGCCCGCAGGCCCGAAGGTGGCCACAATCTCCAGGTAGTCCTTGGGCACGAAGTCGCGGATGGCCAGCTCGCGCTCCACCACCATCGCCAACGTGGGCGTCTGCACCCGCCCCACCGAGAGCATGTCCCCGCCGCACGCCAGCGTGTACAGGCGCGTCAGGTTCATCCCCACCAGCCAGTCCGCCCGGCTCCGCCCCTTCGCCGCGTCCGCCAACGGCTCGTACTCGCGCCCCGGCTTCAACGCGCGGAAGCCATCCCGGATGGCCCCCTCCGTCAGCGACGACACCCACAGCCGCTTCACCGGCTTGCGGCACCCCGCCGCCTCGTAGATGTAGCGGAAGATGAGCTCGCCCTCGCGCCCGGCGTCCGTGGCGCACACCACGGCGTCCACCTCGGGCGCGTTCATCACCCGCTTCACCACCTTGAACTGGCTCGCCGTCTTGTCCTGCACCACCAGCGGCCAGTCGCCCGGCAGCATCGGCAGCAGCTCGCGCTGCCAGCGCTTCCACTCGGGCCGCATCTCGTCCGGCTGCGCCAGCCCCACCAGGTGGCCAATGGCCCACGTCACCACGTAGCCATTGCCGCGCAGAAACCCGTCGCCCTGCTCGCGAGCGCCCAGCGCCCGAGCGATGTCGCGCGCCATGGCCGGCTTCTCCGCCACCACGGCCAGCACGCCCCGTCCTCCTCCGTCACCCATGTTCATTCCATCCTCATCGCGGCCTACATCGTTCCATACCCCGCCGCCCCCACCCACCTGCAAGGCCGTTCAGCACTCCGCCCCTTCGCTCGGAGAGCAGGCAGGCAGACACGCAGGGTGAGATTGATCGCCCTCCGGCCCGCCCACGAGGCGCTTCCGCCCCGGGTTGGCGCCCTGACGCAACCGGTTGGCGTCCGCGAAGAAAACTCCCGGGCGCACCTTGGCCATTATCCCCGCCTGTCACCGATCTCGCTCACGGGCGTGCCACACGGAGGGGAGCCCATGCAGCGCGAGCTGGAGAACAGCATGAAGGCGACGCGTCATCAGGTCCACGGAATGCGGCGGGGCAACGGCAAGGCGGGGGTGGTGCTGCACGTGGGGGGGGAGCAGAACGCGCCGGTGATGAAGACTCTGGTCCGGCTATCTCCGATGGCCGGACAGTCCGAGCGCGATGGGGGCAACCGGCTGACGGTACCCCGGCTGGCGTCCTTCGCGGGGGCGAAGCGCGCCCAGTTGGTGGTGCTGGCAGAGGCAGGGGTGACGGACGGGTTGCGCGAGGTGGTCACGGGGGTGACGTGCCTCGCGGCGGTCCGGCCACTCTCACCCCGGCTGGCGGTGGCCCCCATCGTGCTCAGCAGAGAGCAGCACTTCGAGCCCGCCTACGCCCACGAGCTCGACCTGGGCGTGGATGTGGGTGGCATCTACAGCTGGTAGCACCTCGCGGCTCCGAGGTGGACGGCCCGGCGACTCCTGCCCCGGCGGAGGGGGAGGGCAGAGCAGTCGAGGCCGGAGTGATGGGGGATGCCCCGGTTCAACCCGGGCATCCCCTGTTTTTTGTCCGCTCCCCGCCCTCAGGGCGCGTGGGCCGCGCCGACGCCGGACTGCTGCTGGTGCCAGGCGGCGAGCACCTCGCGCTCACGCTTGGGAGGGAGGCCGGCCCGCTTCCGCAGCTCCGCCTGCCGCTCCGGGGGCAGCCCGTTGAACCAGGTGAGCGTGTCGCGTGCCGTGTCCACCGCCGGGCGGAACTTCAGGCCGCGCGCCACCGCCCGGGCGTTGCTGACGGCGCTCATGCCCGCCATCTCCCCTCCGGGCGTCACCCACACCGGCATGTCCATCCACGCCCGCACGCCGTGCTTCTCCAGGAAGGCGGCGTCCACCCAGGTGAAGGTGGCGTCGCCGCCGCTGGCCTGTTTACAGGCCTCCAGCAGCCCCTTCATGGTGAGCGGCTTCGCCGGGCCCGTGGCGTTGAAGGTGCCCAGCTCCCGGTTCTCGAGGGTGAGGATCGTCCACTCGGCCAGGTCGCGCACGTCGATGAACTGCGCCGAATCCGAGCCGCTGCCGGGAGCGAGCACCTCGCCCCCCTGGGCCACGCGCACCGGCCAGTAGGTGAAACGCTGCGTGGGGTCATCCGGGCCCACGATGAGGCCCGGGCGGATGTTGGTGGTGCGCCCGGGAAAGGCCGCCTCGACCGCCTTCTCGCAGAGCGCCTTGAGGGCACCGTAGTTCTCACGGACGTTCTCGTTGGCGGGGTCGTCCACGGTGGCCAGCGGCGAGTCCTCGTCCATGCCCGGCCGCGGCAGCTCCTTGTACACGGAGATGGTGGAGATGAAGACGTAGTGGCCCACGTGGGGCGCCAGCAGCTCCGCCGAGGCGCGCACCACGCGCGGCACGTACCCGGAGGTGTCCACGACGGCGTCCCAGGTGCGGCCCTCGAGCGCCTTCAGGCCCTCGCCGTTCTGGGGATCCCGGTCCCCATGCAGCTTCTCCACGTCCGGGAAGAGGTGGGGCCGCGTCTTGCCGCGGTTGAAGAGCGTGACGGTGTGGCCCCGCGCGCGCGCCGCCTCCACCAGCTGGGGCCCGAGGAAGCCCGTGCCACCGAGGATGAGGATGCGCTTGCTCCCGCCCTTCGGCGCGGACGCCCTCGCCGCCTCACTCCCCTCCTTCTTCGTGGAAGCACACCCCACGGCCCAGAGCGACCCGAGCGCGGCGGCGCCCTGCAATACCCCTCTGCGAGACAACTTCATGCGTGACCCCCTCTTCGAATGAAACGGAGTCAGCGGGCCGCGTCCACGGGGGAGGCCAGCGCGGGCGTCGCGGCGGGAGCGGAGTCCCGCGGTTGCCGGGCGAGCCGGGCGAGCCACAGGGACACCGCGAGCCACAGGCCCGCCAGCGGAATCGTGGCCAGGGACAGCGCCGAGGTGCTCATCCCCAGCTTGTCCAGGCCCGTGTACAGCCAGGAGCTCACCGAGTCGCTGCCGCGGTACACCACCGTGTCGATGAAGCCCTTGGACTTGTACTTCGCCTCACGGTCCACGCTGGTGAAGAGCACCTCGCGCGCGGGCCGCTCGAGGGAGTAGTGCGTGGCGCCGCGCAGCGACTTGAAGGCGATGAGCACCAGCATGGAGGGCACCAGCGCCAGCCAGAGCGAGCCGATGGCGGTGACCAGCGGCGCCACCGCCAGCACCAGCCCCAGGCCGAAGCGCGACATGAGGCGCCCCGCCACCACCATCTGCAGTACGAGCGTGAGCGCCTGCACCCAGAAGTCGATGTTGGCGAAGGCCGCGGTGCGCGCGTCGGCGCCCGAGGCCACCGAGGCCACGATGTGGGCCTGCTGGTTGTAGAGGAACGTGGACGTCGCGGCATACAGGAGGATCTGCAACCCCAACCCCAGCAGCAGGGGCGAGGAGAACAGCAGCCGCAAGCCGTCGAAGATGCCACCACCCACGGGCGCCTCGGCCGCGGTCTCCCGGGGCCGCACGACGACGGACCGGTGCGACAACCGCCGCACGCTCTGGGCGCTCACCTCCAGCAGCACCGCGGTGAGGAGCATCAGGTTGACGGCCCCCAGCGACTCGGCCAGGAGGTTGACGAGGAACGGCCCCACCAACATCCCCACCGTCCCCCCCGAGGCAATGAAGCCGAAGAGCCGCCGGCCCTGCTCGCTCTCGAACAGGTCCGCCATGAAGCTCCAGAAGATGGAGACGACGAAGAGGTTGTAGACGCTCACCCAGACGAAGAAGACGCGCGCCACCAGCGCCCGCTCCACCGCGCCCAGCTTCAGCACCACGAAGAAGCCCAGCAGGTTGAGCAGGAAGAAGCGGTAGACGAGCGGGATGACCCGCTGCCTCGGCCAGCGCGCCACCAGCGCCGAGAACGCCGGCACCGCCACCAGCATCACCCCGAACGTGGCCGTGAAGACCCACGCCACGTTCTTCACGCCCCCCGCCGTCGCCATCTCGTCCCGCAGCGGCTTCAGGATGGCGTAGCCACACATCAGCGTGAAGAAGTACACGAAGGACAGCAGGACCGAGCCCACCTCCTCGTCCTTCACGTTCACGAATCTCTTGAGCATGGGTGCTGGTGCCGTGTCGGAAGTGCTCGGGGAGGGCTCGGCTACCCTCCGAGCGTGCCGCCATGAACCTCGGCACGCCGGCACTATTCCCGAGGTGCCCGGGACACGCCAGCACAGGGCACCCGGACGGATGCCCGGCACCCTCACCCCGGGGGGCTTGCCCCCCCTTTGAACGACGGGGGGCTCCTCTCCCGAGGGGAGAGGGAGGGCATGAGGGAGGGCCTGGACCGCTACCTGCCCACCACCTCGCGCAGCACCGCCTCCACCCTCGGCAGTGCCGATTTGATCTCCTCCATCGACACGGCGCCCACCGACAGGCGGAACCACCCCGTGTCCGCCTTCAACCCGAAGGCCTGGAAGGGCACCAGCGCGAAGCCCGCCTTGTCCAACAGCAGCTTGCGGATGTCGTCGTTCGTCTTCAGCCCCGCCTTGTCGATCAGCTCGAACTGCGCCGACAGGTAGATGGCCCCCTGCGGCGCGATGGAGCGCACCGGCAGCCCCGCCGCCTTCATCGCCGAGAAGCCCTGGTGCAGCGCCACCAGCCGCTCGTCCACCCGCCGCTTCATCGTCTCCAGGTAGCTCGCCACCGCCGGCACGTCATCCAGGAACCGCGCCACCGCCACCTGCTCGGCCTTGGGCGCCCACGCCCCCACGTGCCCCAGCACGTCCTTCATCCGCGAGATGATCGACGGCGGCCCCACCGCCCACCCCACGCGCACGCCCGTCGCCGCGAACGCCTTCGAGATGCCATCCACGAACACCGTGTACGGCGCCAGCTCCGGCACCAGCTCCAGCGGCGTCACGTGCTTCGCCTGCCCGAACGTCAGCGTCCAGTAAATCTGGTCGTACATCACGATGAGCGGCTTGCGCCCCTGCGCCTCGCGCTTGCGGTTCTCCTCCACCACCCGCTGGCCGATGTCCTTCAGCGCCTCGGGAGAAATCATCGTCCCCGTGGGGTTGAGCGGGCTGCACAGGCATAGCAGCCGCGCCTCGGACAGGTGCGGCGCGAGTTGCTCCACCGTGGGCATGAAGCCGTGCTCGGGGCTCGTCACCACCTCCACGGCCCTGGCCCCCACCATGTACGAGTAGTGGTTGTTGTTCCACGAGGGCACCGGGTAGATGACCGTCTCGCCCGCGTCCACCACCGCCCGGAAGATGGCGTAGATGACCGGCCGCGCGCCTCCGGCGATCAACACGCTCTCCAGCGGATACTTCAGGCCCAGCGCCCGCTCGTAGAAGCGCACCACCGCCTGCCGCAACGTCAGCACACCGTCCGAGGGCGGATAGTTCGTCTCGCCCGCCTTCAACGCCGCGGCGATGGCCTCACCCATCTGCGCGGGAATGGGGAACTCGCGAGGGCTGAAGTCCCCCACGGTGAGGTTGCACACCTGTTTCCCCTGCGCCACCAGTTCGCGGATCTCCCCCGCGATGCGGAGGATTTCGCTGCCGATCAGGCCACGCACCATCGTACCAACGGTGTCGTCCCGTCGAGCGCCAAGCAGGGAAGTGAGGTCGAGAGCCATGGGTGCTTCACTCCAAAGGGGGGGAACGCGTCCGGCCGAACGATATACGCGGCGGGGGACATCCTCCCAGGCGGTCCGTGGGATTTTCCACGCCCCCTGAAGGGACAACTCCCGGACCCACGCCTTTCTTGCAAGGCCAAGGGACTGCCCGATACCGGGCACTCCCTCTTCCCGTGGCGCGATCGTGACGCGGAAGTCCTCTAGACACGGGGACGGCCGCCAGGCGCCAGACCCACCCCGGGTCCCCCACGAGCCCTGGCGGACAGACAGGAGAGACGGATGCACACGCGTGACACGAAGCGCTGGACGGTGCTGGGAGTGCTGGGAGCCGGGCTGCTCGCGCTGGCCGGCTGCGGTTCGAATTCCTGGGTGGCCACCACCCAGCTCTCGGGCACCAACGAGGTCCCTCCCACCTCGGTGCCCACCACCACCATGGGAATCGCCACCGCCAAGCTCGAGGGAGACAAGCTCACCATCAACGGCACCTTCAGCGGACTGCAGAGCGACCTGCAGGTGGCCACCGGCACCGAGAGCGCGGCCCACGTCCACCAGGCCGCCCAGGGGGTCAATGGCCCCGTCGTGCTCGACCTCAGCATCACCACCACGGATCAGCGCAACGGCAGCTACACCGGCACCAAGGACCTCTCCGACGCCGAGCAGAAGGCCTTCAAGGACGGGCTCTTCTACATCAACGTCCACACCACCGGACACCCGGCCGGGGAGATCCGCGGCCAGCTCATTCCCAAGGAGGAAGAGGACTGACGCACCCCGCGTCCTTCCCCATCACCAATCGTGCTGGCACTCGGACGCCGCTCGTGCCACATGGGGCGCCGTCCGGCCCGACCCGTGGGCCGCCAGGAGACGATGATGAAGGTGCTTGGACGCTGGATGCCGACGCTGGGACTCGCCGCCTGCCTCACCACCGCGGCCTGCAAGAAGGAGGAGGCCACCCCCACCCCGCCCCCTCCCGCCGCGGAGCCCTCCACGCCCGCGAAGCCCACTCCTCCCGCCGCGCAGCCCCCCGACGCGGGCCCCGGGATGGACACCGATGCCGGGACCTCCGCCGGGACCCCGCCCGGCACCACCCCGCCGGGCTCGCAGGCCGCCCAGCCCGAGGACCCGAAGAACCGCGAGTGGACCGCCGGCCTCGTGGACGTCAAGCGCTCCGGCTTCGCCCCCATCACGCTGCGCGAGGTGCGCACCGCCCGCAACGAGGGCTTCGACCGGCTCGTGCTCCAGTTCGACGGCGACCAGCTGCCCGGCTACCACATCGAGTACGTGGACAAGCCCGTCATCAAGTGCGGCTCGGGAGACCCCACCGAGATCGCCGGCCAGGGCTGGCTCCAGGTCCGCGTCCAGCCCGCCCAGGCCCACGAGGGCACCACGGTCACCGTCGCCGAGCGCGAGCGCAAGCCCGGCCTGCCCATCATCCAGGAGCTGGAGCTGACGTGTGACTTCGAGGGCGAGGTCACCTGGGTGCTCGGCATGAAGCACCCCAACAAGTACCGGGTGATGGAGCTGCGCGAGCCCACCCGCCTCGTGGTGGACGTGCAGTACTGAGCCACCGCCCCTCTCGGGACACCTGAAGTTCCGGCGACGTCTCCAACCGCCGGGCCTTCACCCACGCCGCCCAGGCGGCCCGCGGCCGGCCCGCGGAGCACCCGGAGGTGGTAGCGTGAAGCCATGCAATGGCGGGTGGTGGTGCTGCTGCTGTGGTGGGCGTGGCCCGCCTCCGACGCGTGGGCCCGGGAGGCCTCCCCCCGGGGCGAGCTGCCCTTCGTCGGCGTGGAGCTGCCGGAGCCGGGACGGGTGGACGTCGTCACCCAGGACAGCGAGGGCTACCTCTGGGTGGCCACCCACGAGGGGCTGTACCGCTTCGACGGGCGCCACTTCCAACGCGTCCCCGGCGCCGAGGAGGCGTGCCTCTCCGGCATCCGCGAGCTGGTGGCCGGCCCCGGGGGCGACGTCTGGTGCCTGGCGGCGGACACGCTGTCGCGCTGGCGGCGGGGACACTGGCAACGCTTCGAGCTGCCCTCCCGCGTGGGGTGGCCGGGACAGGACTTCGCCCTGGATGGGCGGGGCCAGGCGTGGCTGCTCACCTCGCGCGGCCTCTTCCGGCTGCGCGAGGCGCCCGAGTGCTGCGAGCCGGTGTCCGAGTGGACGGGCGAGCTGCCGCGCGCGCTGTGGGTGGAGTCCTCGGGCGAGCTGTACGTCGCCGCCCTGGGCGCCCTGCACCAGCGCGGCACGGACGGCCAGTGGCGGACGTGGGGCGCCACCGAGGGGCTGCCCCGCGAGCAGCTCGCCGGCGTGGCGCGGGACGGAGAGGGCCGGGTGTGGACGTGGGGCTCGCGAGGCACCTGGGTGCTGCGGCCGGGCGCGCGCGCCTTCGAGCCGGGGCCTCCCGTGGGCAACGAGCTGCTGGGCGTCTCCACCGCGCTGGACGCGCGGGGCGCGCTCTGGTGGGCGGGCAACCAGGGCCTCTTCCACCAGGAGGGCGAGCACGTGCGCCGCGTGGAGGGCCTGCCTCCGGGGTGGTGGAGCCACGTCTTCGTGGACCGCGAGGGCTCGCCGTGGGTGGCGGGGAGCGCGGGACTCTTCCGGCTCGCGGGGCGGGGACTGTGGCACCGGCATGGACAGCGCCAGGGACTGCCCTCGGAGACACCGTGGGCCCTGGAGCGCGATACGAAGGGACGGCTGTGGGTGGGCACCCCGCGCGGCCTCGCGCGCGCCACCGCCGAGGGCTGGCAACTGGAGGCCCCGCTGCGTGACACCGCCGTGCGCCGCATCCTCCCCGCCGCCGGGGACGCGCTGTGGCTGGCCGCGGACCGCGAGGTGTGGCGCTACGAGCCGGGCACGGGCGAGGTGCTGCGCCTGGGACGAGCCCAGGGCCTACGGGACGCCGTGGTGCAGGCGCTCGCCTGGGAGCCGCCCTCCACCCTGTGGGTGGGCACCAGCGCGGGACTCTTCCGCGGCACCGTCACGGGCCGGGACGTGCGCTTCGCCCCCGTGGAGCTGCTGCCCCACGAGGAGCCCGCCCCGGTGAACGACCTCGCGCGCGATGGCCAGGGCCGGCTGTGGGCCGCCACCGTGCGCGGCCTCTTCCTCCTGGAGCCGGGCGGCGCGCGGCGCTTCACCTCGGCCCAGGGGCTGCGCGCCACGTGGGTGCGCCTGCTCGCCACGCGCCACTCCGGCGAGCTGTGTGTCTCCTACGAGGACGCGCTGGGCCTCTCGTGCTTCCGCCCCGAGGGCACCTCCCTCCAGGGCCTGCGCCACCTGGACCGGGCCTCGGGGCTGCGCGGCAATGCCGTGCACCTGCTGGGCGAGGACGCCCGGGGCCGGCTCTGGGTGGGAGGAGACCGGGGCGTGGACGTGCTGCCGCGCGAGGCCGACTCGCCCGAGGCCAGCCACACCCAGGCGGACGGACTGCCCGGGGACGACTGCGCCCCGCGCGCCTTCCTCGCCGAGCCGGACGGCACCGTCTGGGTGGGCACCCGCACGGGACTGGGCCAGTTCCTCGGACACCTGGAGACGGAGCCCGCGGCGCCCCCTCCCACGCTGCTCTCGCGCCTGGGCGCGGGGGATGCGCTGGAGCCCGCCCTCCCGGGGCTGGTGCTGCCCGCCGAGGCCGGCCCCCTGGAGCTGGAGGTGACGGCCCTCACCTTCTCCGGCCAGCACGAGGTGGAGCACCAGTCGCGGCTGGTGGGCCTGGAGCAGGACTTCCGTCCCCTCACCGGCTCGCGCCTGCGCCACGCGGGCCTCGTCCCGGGAAGCTACGAGCTCCAGGTGCGCTCGCGCCTGCGCCACGGCGCCTGGGGGCCGGTGGCCTCCCTGCCCTTCGTGGTGCGGCCGCCGTGGTGGCGCTCGCCCTGGGTGCCCGCCGGGAGCCTGCTGCTGCTGGGCCTGGCCGGCCTGTCCGGCTTCCGCCTGCGCCAGCGCGCCCTCCAGCGGCGCAACGCCGAGCTCAAGGAGCTCGTCTCCCAGCGCACCGCCGAGCTCTCCCGTGCCCAGGAGCGCGTGCTCGCCCTGGAGAAGGCCGCCCTCGAGCAGCGCATGGCCGGCGGCTTCGCCCACGAGATGCGCAACGCCCTCACCGGGGCCAAGATGCTCATCGGCCGGGCCTACCGCGGGCCCCAGGGCACCAGCCTCCCGGCGGACACCAGCGAGCAGCTCATGGCCCTCTACCTCCAGGTGCGCGACGTGCTGCCCCCGGACGTGCACGCCTCCGTGGCCCGGCGCCTCCAGGAGGTGAACACCCGGCAGGAGGAGCTGGACACGGTGCTGCACGACGTGGACTCGGCGCTCGGCCGGGGGCTGGCCATCACCCGGCAGATATTGGAATTCGCGCAGCTCGGCCGGCAGACGCCGGGCCAGGAGCCGGTGGCGCTCGGGCCCCTGGTGGAGGCGGTGCTCGGCGAGTCGCGCGAGGCCCTGGGGGACGTGGCCCTCGAGGTGCGCGTGCCCGACGGCTGCCAGTGGTGGGGCCGGCAGGAGCACGCCTACTCCATCGTGAAGAACCTGGTGCTCAACGCGCTGGACGCGCTGCGGGACAAGCCCGGCGGCGGCGAGCGGCGCCTGCGGGTGGAGGCGCGCTGGGAGCAGGAGACGTGCGTGCTGTGGGTGGAGGACTCGGGGGGGGGCATCGCCCCGGAGCACCGCGCCCACCTCTTCCAGCCCTTCTTCAGCACCAAGGCCCACTCGGGCACCGGGCTGGGGCTGGCCATGGTCGCGCGCCTGGTGTCCCTGTACGGCGGCCATATCGACGTCCAATCCGAGCCGGGGCGGGGCACTACCTTCTCCGTTTCCATGCCCCACGGAGCAGCATCCGCCCCCACGGCGGCTGGGTGAGGCCCCACCCCGGCTCGACTCACGTCCCCGAGAGCGCATGGAGTACACCCCCACCGTCAGCGCAGCGTCATCCCGCGCTCACCCCTCCTCGCGGCGCGCGCGCAGCAGCCCGTCCACCAGCTTCTTGTTGTAGAGCGTCATCCGGTGCATGCGCACCGCGGACTCCAGCATGTCCAGCAGCCGCGCCGTGTCCCCGTCCTTCGTCAGGTAGCCGAAGGGGTGGTGCTCGTTGATGACGGCGTAGGGGTCCTTCAAGTCCTGCCAGGCCGAGTAGAAGATGATGGGCACGTCCGGGTACTTCTTGCGGATCTCCGTGCTGGCCCAGAAGCCGTCATACCCCTTCATCTTGATGTCGAGCACCACGGCGCACGTGTCGCCATCCACGGCGGCCACGCCCTCGGTGGCGCTGCTGGCGAGGACCACCTGGTAGAGGCCGCGCAGCAACGTCTCCAGCGAGCGGCGCATGCCTGGATCATCGTCCACGACGACGATGCGCGGGTGCTCGGCCTGCTCGCGCTGGGCGGCGACCACCTGTTGCAGAAGCGCATCCAGCTGTTTGAAGGGCATGGGGCTCTTTTATTAATCCATCCCCACCGCCGCCAGCACGTCCGCCACCAGCTGGGGCAGCGGGGGCCGGGAGAAGTCGGCGACGGGCGGCAGCTCCTGGGGAGGAAGGAGGGCCGCGGCGCGCTGCCGCGTGGCATGGGAGGTGAGCGGGTGGACGAGCAGGGCGCGGGCGGCGCGGTGCAGCCGCTCCCCGCCGCTGGAGGGAGCCAGCCCGGCGAGCGTACCGAGCACATCGAGGATGAGGGGCTGGGAGCCCACCTCGGTGGCGGCCTGGAGGGCGGCGCGCAGGCGGGCGCGGGCGCGGGGCAGGTCCCCCTGGGACAGCTCCAGCCGGCCCAGGGCCAGCAGGGACTCGGCGTAGGCGCGGCGGGCGCTCAGCTGCCCGCGCAGGGCGAGCGCCTCCTCCAGCAGCTCCCGGGCGGAGGCCCCCTGCTGCTGGTGCACGGCCACGAGCCCCAGCCCGTGGAGGGACTGGGCCACCGTCTCCAGATGGCCCAGCGAGCGCCCCAGGTGCAGGTCCGCCTCGAGCAGCTGGCGGGCCTCCTGCACGGCGCCCAGCGGCAACAGCACCTCGGCGAGCTGGGCGCGCAGCGGAGCGGCCTGCAGGCGCAGCCCGGCGGCCTCCAGCAGGCGCAGGCCCTGACGCAGGGTGGAGGCGGCCTGCGCCAGCTCGCCGCGCGTGTGCAGGAAGGTGGCGAGCCGGCCCAGGCAGGTGGCCACGTGGCGCTCGTCGCCGAGCGCCCGGAAGGTGGCCAGGCCCCGGGCCAGCAGGCGCTGGGCCTGCGCGGGCTGGCCCCGGAGGGAGGCCACCCCGGACAACTCACTCAGGGCCAGGGCGGCGGCGCGCTTGTCCCCATTGGCCCGCGCCAGGGAGAGGCTGCCGTGGAAGCACCAGCGCGCGGTGGGCACGTTGCCCTGCCGCAGCGCCAGCTGGCCCGCGGTGAGCAGGCCCGCGGGGACGAGCTCCCGGGCCCCTTCCGCGCCCAGCAGCAGCAGGCCCTCCTCCACCCGGGCCAGCGCCATGCCGTTCGGACAGTCCGCGCCATTCAGGGCGAAGCGGGCCTGCCACACCAGCACCCGGCCCAGCAGCCGCCGCAGCGGCCCGGGCGCCTTCACGTCCACCACCGGCCGCAGGAAGCCCGTCAGCTCCACCAGCCCGAGGAAGGCCTGGTGGGGTTGCCCGCGCAGCTCCCGCGCCAGGCAGAAGGCCTCCAGGCCCCGGTCCATCAGCTCCCACTGGCCATTCTGGAAGGCCCAGCGTGCCGCGGCTCGCACGTCCTCCTGCTCCGTGCCGAAGGCGGCCATGGCCTCGGCCTGCCGGGCCATGCCGCCCAGCAGCAGGGGGTGGAGCCGCTCCAGCAGTCCGAGGAAGTGCCGGGCATGGCGCTGATGCGTCTGATGGTGCTCCTCGGGCGCGGCCAGCAACTGCTCCGCGGCGTACTGGCGCAGCAGGCCGTGCAGCTCCACCCGGCCCGAGGCCGCGCGCCGCACCAGGCTCTTGTGCACCAGCGAGGTGAGCGTGGCCAGGGACGCGCCGGCCACCTCCGCGGCGGCCTCCAGCGCGATGCCTCCGCGGAAGACGGACAGCCGCCGCAATACCCCCTGCTCCTCGGCGGACAGCAGCCGCCAGGAGTGGAGGAAGGTGTTGCGCAGGCTCTGGTGGCGCTCGGGGGCGTCCCGGGGCGCGGCCAGGAAGTCCAGGCTCTGCTCCAGGCGGGAGACGAGCTCCGCCGGGGAGAAGAAGGGCACCCAGGCCGCCGCCAGCTCCAGGCCCAGCGGAGAGCCCTCGACGAGCTGGCAGATGCGCGCCACGGCCGCCTCGGTGTCCGGACCGAGCTGGAAGGACGCCGACACGCGCCCGGCCAGCAGCGCGAAGAGCTCCAGCGACTCGCGCTCACCTGGCCGCGCGGGGCCCTGCGGGCTGGGGAAGGGCAGGCCATCCAGCGGCTGCAGCCACTCGCCGCGCAGGTTGAGCCGCTCGCGCGAGGTGACGAGCAGCTCGAGTCCCGGCGCGTGCGCCAGCAGCTCCGCCAGCAGCGGCGTGGCCTCCAACAGGTGCTCCATGCTGTCGAGGATGAGCAGCATCCGCCGCGAGCGCAGGTGCTCGCGCAGCTGCACCTCCGGCGGGGCCTGGGAGGGGGACAGCTCCAGCGCCTCCAGCAGCGCGTTGGACAGCCGCCTCGGCTCGTCCACCGCCGCCAGCGGGATGAAGCGCACCCCATCGCGCCACGTCCCGGCCAGCTGGTGGGCGGCCTCCAGCGCCAGCCGCGTCTTCCCGATACCGCCGGGCCCGGTGAGCGTGAGCAGCCGGCACGCCGGATCCTCCAGGCGTTTCACCAGCGCCGCCAGCTCGCTGGCACGCCCGTACAGCGGCGTGGCCGGAGAGGGCAGCACCACGGACGGCCGCGCCTCCACCTCCTGCTTCACGGCCACGCTCGCGCCCGCGGCCTCCATGCCCGGGGGCGGCGCCAGCTCGCGCGCCTTGAGCGCCTCCAGCAGCCGGCTCGTCTCCGCCTGCGGCGCCACGTCCAGCTCCTGCCGCAGCACCTCCATGCACAGCTGGTGCTGCCGGAGCGCGTCGGACCAACGGCCCAGCCACGCGTACAGTTTTATCAACGAGCGGTGCGCCTCCTCATTGGTCGGGTCCAACGCGACGAGGCGCTGGGCGTGGGGCAGCGCCTCCTCCAACTGCCCGCGCGCGACGAGGGTGGTGGACAGCCGCACCAGCGCCTGCGTCACCATCAGGTGGTGGCGCTCCGTGGTCAGCGACAACCACTCGTCGAAGACGGAGCAGTCCGGCAGGGTGAGCCCCGCCAGCATGCGGCCCCGGTAGAGCTCCACCGCCTGGGCGAGCACCTCCAGCTGGGGCTCCGCCCCCCGGCCTCCGGCTCCCGCGTCCTTGAGGAGGCGCTGGAATTGCGCCACGTCCACCCAGACCGCCGGCTCGGGGGACAGCTGCACTCCGGTACGATCCGTCTGCAACCAGCCGTTGCCCAGAATCCGTTGCAGCTCCCAGAGGGTATTGCGCAGCGACGCCAGCCCGCGCGCCTCCTCCACCTCGGGCCACAACAGCCCCACCAGGTGGCTGCGCGTATGCCGATGCGGGTTGCTCGCCAGATAGGCGACGAGCGCACTGGCCTTGGTGCGTTTGACTTCCACCGCGCCACCATTTTGCTCGATGACGAGGGGGCCCAGGAGGCGGAAGATCAGGGGAGCCATGAGGGATGCGCGAGGACGGAATCCGTACGGGGAAGGAGTAGCCCTTTGCCGTCCCCACACTACCTCGATTCCGGTTCGTCACATCTCTCCCGCTTTCAACGGAGATGTAGGTTTCTCTCACGCATGGTGAGCGGGCCCGAGAAGACGCGCGTCTGACGAGGGATTGACACAACGCACATCTTTGGAGCCGCGGCGGCGACGGAGCGCTGACGGCGGGTCTGTACTGTTTTTCTCGACGCCCGGCCCTCGGCCGCCCAGGCCAGCATCCCCGCGGGCTGGAGGGTGGACCAAGTGAAGAGCCAGGCCTCTGGCCGCCTCCGGTAGTCCGCCCCCTCGGCGCTGTCTACCCGGGCGGCTGGCTCAGCTGCATGGCCAGCCGCTCCAGGGCCGCGATGAGCGGCGCGTGCCGGGTACGAGCCGCCTCGCCGCCCGCGCGCAGGGCCAGGGCCAGCGCCTTCGGCAGGTTGAGCGCCGCATCGCCCGCGAGCTTCTCCCCGTACTCGCGCCGGTAGTCCCGGGGGACGCGCAGGCTCCAGTTCTCCTCGCTCACCGTGCCGGGCGCGTTGTACGTCTCCTTCATGCCCAACAGGTCCGCGAAGAACACCATCACGTTCTCCGCCCGGCTGGCGAAGAGGTCCGCGAACTTCGCCTGCACCAGCATCCCCGGCTCCTCCAGCAGCCGCCGCGCGAAGTCCTCGCGCCCCGCGTCCTCCGGGTGCAGCCGCCACGCCAGGTAGTCCGCCTGGGCCCGCGCCTCGCCCTCCTGGCGCCACCGCTCCGCCAGCGCCCAGATGGGCTTCGTGTCGTGGTTGCCCACCATGATCCAATCCTGGGGCGCGGCGTTCTCACCGCGGTACACGTCCCGCGGATTCTTCAGGTCCGCCTTCTGCGTCACGCGGAAGCGCCCCAGCCCATACTGCTCCAGCACCCGCTGCAACGGATGGGGCATGGTGCTCAACACCTCGCACAGCAGGTCCGACACCTTGCGCCCGTGCGCGTGCGCCGCGGCGATGATGGCGTCGAAGAGCGCGCTGTAGCGGTTCACCTGCTCCGGGCTCAGCTCGCGCACCCAGCCATCCGCGTAGCGCGGCACCGAGCGGTCCAGCTGTCCTGGCGCCACGAGGGCCCAGCGCGCCAGCTCCGGATGGTCCGGCAGGTCCGGCGAGGAGAACAGCCGCGCCCCGTTCTGCACCGCGTGCAGCGCGTTCAGCTCCCCGGACCGGTACACCCACGGACACACGAGGCCATGCGGATGGTCGATGCGCAGCCCGTCATACTCGGAGAGCATCTTGTTCACCCGCGAGCCCATGAACCACAACACCGGCCCGGGCTGCCGCACACCGGGGTACGGGCCCTTGGGGTCGGGAGGCGCGTGGTACTGCCCTGGGTCCAACACCGGGTAGTTCCACGGCTGGCCCTCGGGGTTGGTGCGGCTGGGCGGCGCCCCCATCAGGTACGAGCCCACGAAGAGCCCCTGGTACGCCCAGGCATCCCGCGGCGAGAAACCAATCTGCAGATCTCCATACAGCTTCAGGCCCCACGCCGCCGTGCGCTCCCGGAGCGCCGCGTGCTGCGAGTGCACGAGGAACTGCTGGAAGGCATAGGCCTCCGCCCGCGCCGCGTACTTCGCCAGCAGCAGCTGCCGGCGCTTGGCGAACGAGGCCTCCTCGCCGGGACGCGGGCTCCACAGCCGCCGGTCCCACTCGCTCGGCCACTCCTTCCAGTAGGGACGGCCATGCTCCAGGCAGAGCACGTCGTAGAGCACGTCCCGCTCCAGCCATGCGTGGTGCTGGCGCCGGAAGGTGTCGAAGTGCTCGGAGAGCCACGCGACGGCACTGCCGGGCGCCGCCCGCGGCCGCTTGTGCCGGAAGGCCTCCCAGGCCGCCTCCAGCGCCTCGGACCAGGCCCGGAAGGCGTAGCGGTGCGTCACCCGCGCGTCCCCCCCCGGCCGCGCCGAGACGAGGGACTGCAACCGCTCGGGCCGCACCAGCCCGCCCCACGTCTCCTCGTGCGTGAGCGGCGCGAGCGCCACGTTCAACACGTTGCGCGAGAAGAGCGTCCCATCGTACGGCGAGGCGTTGTCCTCCGACGTCTGCCCCTGCGGGCCGAGCTGGATGCCGTTGAAGCCCAGCTCCCGCGCGAACTCGAGGAAGCCCATGCCCCCTTCCGAGTAGGGCGTGCCCCGGCCGGTGTCCTCGCCCGGAGCGCTCGGGAAGCTCGGGTCGTGGATGCTCAGCACCAGGTTGCGCACATCGAGCGCGGCCAGGGCCGCCGTCACGTGTCGCCGGTAGTCTTCGGGCAGGTTTCCTCGGGGCATCGGCACCTGTCGGGGGGGAGACGCCTCACCCTAGGAGATAGCGGCGGAACCGTGAACCCCTTCGTCCACGGCTCCCACCAGTGAACAGTGGCCGGGCATGTGGATGGACGTCCTGGCGTTCCATTGGGAGCTTTCGAGCCCCCTCGGGAGACTGTCTTCTTCGACCTGGAGTTCCTGATGAGCACGGCGGCCCTTCCCCCCTCGCCCCCTCTCCTGCCCGAGGAGCGTCCCGGAGGGCAGGCGCAGGACCTCTCGCTCTCCTTCGCCAACCCCGCCGCCGCGCGCATCCTCGGCGCCGCCTCCCCGGAGGAGCTGTTGCGCACGGGCAGCGGCGGGGTGTTCGAGCGCTACGACGTGCTGGATGCCGGGGGCCATCCGTTGAGCCTCGGCCAGCTGCCCGGCCGTCAGGTCATCACCCACGGCAGTGCCCCCGAGCGGGTGCTGCGCTTCCGCGACAAGCGCACGGGCCAGGAGCACTGGAGCCGGGCGTCCGCGGCGCCGGTGCGCGACGCACGGGGCCAGGTGGTGTACGCCATCAACGTCTTCCGGGATGTCACCGAGGTGATGCGCACCCAGGAGCGGCTGAGCCTGCTGGCCGAGGCCGGGGAGCTGCTCTCCGCCTCGCTCGACCTGGAGGGCACGCTGACCGCCACCGCGCGCCTGCTGGTGCCGCGGCTGGCGGACTGGTGCGCGGTGCACCTGGCGGGAGACAGCACCCCGTCGCGGCAGGTGGCCTCCATCCACATGGACCCCGCCAAGGTGGAGCTGGCCCAGCGGCTGGCCGAGCTCTACCCGAAGGACCCCGAGGCCACGAGCGGCATCCACCACGTGATGCGCACGGGCCAGCCGGAGCTCACCTCCGACATCACCGACGCGATGCTGGTGGCCGCCGCGCGCAGCGAGGAGCACCTGTGCATCCTCCGCGAGCTGGGCCTGCGCTCGCTGATGGTGGTGCCGCTCAACGCCCGGGGGCGCACGCTGGGCACGCTCACGGTGGCCACCGCCGAGTCCTTGCGGAGGCTGGGGCCGGAGGAGCTGAAGCTGGTGGAGGAGCTGGCGCGCCGGGCCGCGCTCGCGGTGGACAACGCCCGGCTCTACACGGAGGCCAGGCGCGCCCAGGCGCGGCAGGCGGTGGCGCTCGAGGCGGGCCGGATGGGCGCCTGGGAGTGGGACATCCAGGCCCAGCGCGTCCTCTGGTCGCCCGAGCTGGAGCGCATCCACGGCATCCCCGAGGGCAGCTTCGGCGGCGGCTTCGAGGACTACCAGAGCGACATGCACCCGGAGGACCGGGAGCGCGTGCTCACCAGCATCCAGCGGGTGGTGGCCGAGCAGCAGCCGGAGCACCACGTGCAGTACCGCATCGTCCTGCCGGACGGGCGGGTGCGCCACGTGGAGGCCCATGGCCGGCTCACGCTGGACGAGCAGGGCCGGCCCTCGCGGCTGACGGGCGTGTGCACGGACATCACCGAGCGGCTGGCCCTGGAGGAGGACGCACGCCGGTTGGTGCGCGAGCAGGCGGCGCGCGCCGAGGCCGAGCGGGCCCGTCAACACACCGCCGGGCTGCTGGCGAGCCTGGAGAAGGCCCAGGCCGAGCTGGCCTGCCGCGCGCAGGAGCTGACGCGCTCCAACGCGGACCTGGAGCAGTTCGCCTACGTGGCCTCGCATGACCTGCAGGAGCCGCTGCGCATGGTGGCGAGCTACGTGCAGCTGCTGTCCCGGCGCTACAAGGGCAAGCTGGACGCGGACGCGGACGCGTTCATCCGCTACGCGGTGGACGGGGCCACGCGCATGCAGGCGCTCATCAATGACCTGCTGGCCTACTCGCGCGTGGGAACGCGGGGCAAGGAGCTGGTGCCCGTGCCACTGGAGCGGAGCGTGGAGCGGGCGCTGTCACACCTGCGCCTGGCGCTGCAGGAGGCGGGCGCGGAGATGAAGGTGGAGCCCCTGCCGTGGGTGAAGGGAGACGAGACCCAGCTGGCGCAGCTGCTGCAGAACCTGGTGGGCAACGCGGTGAAGTTCCTGGGCGAGCGGCCCCCGCGCATCCGCGTGTCCGCGGCGCGGGAGGGCGACACGGTGACGGTGCCGGTGGAGGACAACGGCATCGGCATCGAGCCGCAGTACTACGAGCGCATCTTCGCCATCTTCCAGCGGCTGCACGGCAAGGAGGAGTACCCGGGCACGGGCATCGGCCTGTCCATCTGCAAGAAGATCGTCGAGCGCCACGGCGGGCGCATCTGGGTGGAGTCCACCCCGGGGCAGGGCAGCACGTTCCGCTTCACGCTCGGCGCGGCGGAGGCGCCTCGGGCCTGAACGCTCTTCAGGCGCGGTGGCGCTCGGCGACGCGGTAGAGGCGCGTGAGGGAGTAGTCCAGGAGCGCCTGGCATGAGCTCATGTAGTGACGGGCACGGACAAAGGGAAACCAGACGCGCCGGCCCACGAGCACCTGGGCTTCCTCGAGCTTCTGGCGCGGTATCCACCGGCCCCCGAGGTTGCGCACCAGCACCTCTCCCAGGTACGCGCCGATGGCGGGCACCGCGTACGCCTCGATGTTCTCCCGCAGGCGGCTCTTGGGGAAGTCCTCGCGCCAGAAGTAGAAGTCCACGTCCGTGAGGGACTCGGGCGTTTCCTCGAAGACGGAGGGGACCTGCGTGTGCAGCAGGGCCACGAGGTGCTCGGCCAGGTCGCTGTAGTGCTCGAGGGCGCGCTCGGGTCTGTCCACGTCCGGGGACAGGGCGGAGGAAGCGGGGCGCCACTCCTCGGGTTCGGGCGGCTGCCAGGCGTTGAGCTCGGCGATTCTCCGCTGGCGCTGGTGGCTGGCGGTGCGGTCCACCACGCGAGAAAGGAGCGGGGCCACGTCCGGGTGGAAGCGGGGCTCCACGGGGGCGAGCGTGGCGCTGCGCTCGCGCAGGGTATGCAGGAGGGTGTCGAAGTCCAGATCCGGGCGGAGGTGGGCGTGGGCGCGGGCTTGTGCCAGACGCGCCTCGTCGCTGGCGAAGTCCGCGGCGGTGGGCCACGTCACCAGCAGCACGCAGCCGTTGGGTAGCGTGCTGGTGGGGCCTGAGGGCGGGCCGGTGCTGGTGGACTTCGGGGCGAGCACCTGGCGTGGGGCGCCCCGGCGCACGGTGGGCCTCCCCCCGGGCAGCTGGTACTACCGCGGCCCGGAGGTGTGGCGCTTCGTGCGTGAGCGCCAGCCGGGCGCCCACTACGAGGCCCGTGTGGGCGACGACGTGTGGGCGCTGGGCGTCGTCCTCTACCACCTGCTCACGGGCCGCTACCCCTTCGACGGCGAGGACGAGCTGGCGCTGCAGGACGCGGTGCTCACCCACAGCCCCCCGCCGCCGCACGAGCTCAACCCGCGCGTGCCCCAGGCATTGAGCGGGTTGTGCCTGCGCCTGCTGGAGAAGGAGCCCGGGGCCCGGCCGCCGCACGCCGAGGCGCTGGAGACAGCCCTGGCGCAGGTACTGGAGACGGCGGATGCCACGTGGGACGTGCCGCTGTACGCCCAGGCCCTGGCACCGCCGCCCGAGGAGAGTGCCACGCTCCAGCCGCCCACGCGCGAGGCGCCGCTGGAGGAGGACGAGGCCGCACACGCCGCGCCCGTGGACACGCCGCCTTCGGCGCGACGGCAAGGGCCGGGGTGGGCCACGTGGGCGCTGGGCGGCCTCGTGCTGCTGCTGGCCATGGGCGCCCTCCTCGCGCTCATGCGGAGGACTCCGCCTCCTCCTGCTCCGGTGAGCGCCGGGCCAGGAAGTGGCGTCCGGGCGCGTGGCGCCGGGTGAGCCTGGATGAGGAGGGCCGCGTCCTCCCCCTCGTGCTCTCCCGTGAGGAAAAGCCAGGGAAGCGACTGCGGCTCCGGGTGTCCTTCGCGGATGGGGGCGTGCCCGCGAGCGCGGAATTCACCCTCGTGACGCAGTGGGCCCAGGCCGAGACGCACGTCCAGGTGTACCGCCAGCCACGCTCCGCCGAGGCCTGCTGCCAGGAGGCCGAGGCGGAGCGGCGCAAGCGCCAGCTGTGTCAGGAGGAGTTGGCACGTACCCAGGCGGGCTGTCTCGCGGCCGGGCCACGGGGCCTCACCGGTCTGCGCGCCGACGGTATGATGGGCGGACCGGACGAGGCACCAGAAGGCGTTCACGCCCAGAGCATCATCAGGAAGCTCACCCTCGCCCGCGACAACGCCCTCGAACTGAGTGACGCCGTCGCATTACGGACCGCCGCCCCGAGTTCTGAAGCAGGAGACAAGCGCGTGCGGGTGGCGGTGCAGTTGACGCTGGAGAGTCCAGACGCGCGAGACTGGAGGGCCGAAGGCGCGCAGCTGACGGCGCCGGGTGGGGTGCGGCCGAACGTCACGCTGTGGCAGTCCCCTCCTCTCAAGCCAGGAAGATGGGAGGTGATGGTGGAAGCGGAACTGACGGAGGAGCAGGCCCGGGGCCGCTTCACCCTCAAGCCATGGGATGAGAGTGGGGCGCGGACGTTCAGCGTCGGTGGAGTGACGTTCCCATGAGGGGCTCCCACCATTTGCTCCTGCCACCCCTTCCTTGAACATCACCCTGGAGTGAGTCCCCTGGAAAGGGGGCCAGCGGCACCCCACTGCTGGCTTCCAGGCAGACAGCTGCTCGGCTCGATGATCGGTGGGCGACTGAGGGGCCATACAACCTCCTGGGAATCATGACGGTATTCCAACGTTCATGGTTGGCTGCGTACCCGTGTGCGGGAGCAGCAAGCCGTCATCTTCCACAGGAGTACGTTCATGTTCTTCGGCAGGAGGAAGGAGCCCTCGGCCTCCGCGTCGCCACGCCGCGTGGGACGTCGGCCCGGCCAGAGTGCCAGAGAGCGGCAGGAGTCCCTCAGGAGAGAGGCGCCCATCCGGACGCTCATCACCCGTCTCTTCAACATCCCGACGGAGGAATCCGCCTGGGGAAAGGGCGCGGAAGGCGAGGAGCACGTCGCCGGGCTCTTGCAGCAGCTCCAGCCTCACGGGTGGGCCATCGAGCATGATGTGAAGATCGGTGCCCGGGGGGCGAACATCGACCACCTGCTCGTGGGTCCCCCGGGCGTCTTCGTCATCAACACGAAGAACATGGGCGGCAAGGTCTGGGTGGCGGGGCCCCATCTCCAAGTGAACGGCCAGCCCACCCACCACATCGAGAAACTCGAGGCCGAGGCGAAGCGCGTACGCGAGAAGCTCACGAGCGCAACACGGCGGCAGACCCTCTGGGTGCACGGCCTGCTCGTCTTCGTCAAGCCCGCCCTCACGGTGAAGAAGCAGCCGCAGTACGTGTCGGTACTCGCCGACGACATGCTGCTCTCGTTCCTGCTTCAGCGGCCCGCGAAACTCGGTGAGCACGAGGTGGAGGAGCTCGTCCGGGCAGCACGGCGCGAGGAGACGTGGCAATAATAGGAGAGGGGTAGCAACGCTGGAGTTGATGAGGTTTCTGCTAGCCTTGGCGCCTGCTGTTGGAGGCGCCGATGACTTCCGCACTGCTGGTGCTGTTGCTGCTGTCCCAGGCGGAGCGGCCCGCTACGGCCATGCCATCGCCGCTCGCGGCGTCCATGACGGGAGGGTGGCGCTACCTGACCCGCCTGGAGATCACCGGGCTGGCGCTGCTGCCAGACGGCGGCGTGGGCGGAGTGGAGAGCTACGCCCAGCTGACACCCATGCTGATCTTCCACGCACGCTGCTCTCCTTGTCACAGCTCTTTATGTGTGAGCCGTGGGGCTCGGGTTCCAGGCCATTAGTGCCTCAGCGCGGTCCGAAGCGCCGCAAGTCTCGCCAGTTCCTTGGCGTCCG
>NZ_DASUNC010000177.1:0-86787 GCF_036277355.1 Archangium sp. | reverse complement strand
GAATTCGGCCGCACGACCGACCCGGTCCGCATGTACATGCGCGAGATGGGTACGGTCGAACTGCTGACGCGTGAAGGCGAGATCGCGATCGCGAAACGCATCGAGGAAGGCCTCGATTCGGTGCGTCGCGCGTTGTCGCACTATCCGCCAACCTTCGAATACATCCAGCGGGCCTACGAGCCGCTGAAGTCGGGCACGGGCCGCCTGGTCGACATCATCGTCGGCTTCGTCGACCCGAACGCGCCGGACGTCATCGCCGAACCGATCAATCCGAAGCTGGCCGCGAAGGAAGCGCCGGAAGCGGAAAGCGACGAGGAAGTCGCGGAAGGCGAGACGGAAGAGGAAGAAGCACTCGAGACCGGCCCGGACCCGGAAGAGGCCGCGCGCCGATTTGCCTCGCTCGGCAAAGTCTACGCGCAGGTCATGAAGTCGCTCGAGGAGAAAGGCAGCAAGGATCCGAAGACGATCAAGCTGCGCAAGAAGCTCGCCGAAGAGTTCATGGAGCTGAAGCTGTCGCCGAAGATGTTCGAGCAGCTGATCAACCAGCTGCGCGAGCACCTGAACGGCATCCGCTCGATCGAGAAGGCGATCATGCTGCGCTGCGTCCGCGACGCCGGCATGCCGCGCTCGGATTTCATCGAGACCTTCCCGCGCAACGAGACCAACCTGACCTGGCTCGACAAGCACGTGCGCGCGAAGCGCAAGCACTCGGCCGCCCTCGGCAAGTACCGCGAGGAGATCGAGCGCGACCAGAACAGGCTCGCCGAGCACGAGAAGCGCACGCGCCTGTCGATCGCCGAGATCAAGGAGATCAACCGCGAGATCGCCGTCGGCGAGGCCCAGGCCCGCCGTGCGAAGAAAGAGATGGTCGAGGCCAACCTCCGCCTCGTGATCTCGATCGCGAAGAAGTACACGAACCGCGGCCTGCAGTTCCTGGACCTGATCCAGGAGGGCAACATCGGCCTGATGAAGGCGGTGGACAAGTTCGAGTACAAGCGCGGCTACAAGTTCTCCACGTACGCCACGTGGTGGATCCGCCAGGCCATTACCCGCGCCATCGCGGACCAGGCCCGCACCATCCGCATCCCGGTGCACATGATCGAGACGATCAACAAGCTCATCCGCACCAGCCGCTACCTCGTGCAGGAGATCGGCCGCGAGCCGACGCCCGAGGAGATCGCGGAGAAGATGGAGCTGCCGCTCGACAAGGTGCGCAAGGTGCTGAAGATCGCCAAGGAGCCGATCTCCCTGGAGACGCCGATCGGCGAGGAAGAGGACAGCCACCTGGGCGACTTCATCGAGGACAAGAGCCTGGTGTCGCCGTCGGACGCGGTCATCAACATGAACCTGGCCGAGCAGACGCGGAAGGTGCTGGCCACGCTGACGCCGCGCGAGGAGAAGGTGCTGCGGATGCGCTTCGGCATCGGCGAGAAGAGCGACCACACGCTGGAAGAGGTGGGCCAGGACTTCGAGGTGACGCGCGAGCGCATCCGTCAGATCGAGGCGAAGGCGCTGCGCAAGCTGCGTCACCCGAGCCGCTCCAAGCGCCTGCGCTCCTTCGTGGAGAGCTGAGCAGAAGAGCGCCCAGCCTCGTCCACCCCCTCGCCAAACCCTCCCTAAACCCTCCCTAAACCCTCCCTAAACCCTCCCTCTCCCTCCGGGAGAGGGTCGGGGTGAGGGTATCCGCCCCCCTGGGTCATGCCCCGAGGGCCGGAGAGTGGGTAAGAAGAAGCCCCCGTTCCGAAGAGGACCGGGGGCTTTTTCGTGTGCGATCCCCTCTCCCACTGGGAGAGGGCCAGGGTGAGGGTCTGCCCTGAGCAGGGAGGCCACATGCCGGCGAAACGGAAGACAGCGAGCAGGAGCAAGCCCCGACCCGAGCCCCCGAAACCCCTCCCCTTCCCCGAGGCCGTGCGCCGGGCGGTGCGAGCCATTCCAAGGGGCGAGGTGCGCTCATACGCGCAGGTGGCGCTGTACGCGGGGAGGCCGGGGGCGGCGCGAGGCGTGGGGCGGGAGCTGAAGACGCTGGAGAACGTGCCGTGGTGGCGGGTGATCCGCTCGGACGGGCTGTTGGCACCGGCGGTGGCGGTGGAGCAGGCGCGGAGGCTGAAGGCCGAGGGGGTGCGCCTGGAAGGCCAGGGCACGCACTGGCGCGTGCAACGCTGAGCAGCGAGGCACGCGCCCTCTTGCGCGCGCGCGGGGTGCGCGATACTTCCCGGGTCAGTGCGGCGCCCACAGCGCCGTCCGGTGTGTCTGGGGGGCCCTTAGCTCAGCGGTCAGAGCTGTCGGCTCATAACCGATTGGTCCCTGGTTCGAATCCAGGAGGGCCCACTCCCCTTCCCCCGCACCGCGCCTCAGGATTTTCCGCTGAGGCACAGGAGCGGAATCCTGCCTCCTGCGAACTCCGCACCACCGGCGCACCATGCGGGCCGCCCACGGCCAGCGGGAGCACCTCGGCAAGGGGTTCCTCGACCGGCCGGAAGCTGAACTGCTCCAGGCCCGCGCGCATGTCCTCGACGTCGAGCTTCCAGTAGACGCCTGCAATACACCAGACTCGACGGCTTGACCTGCTTGTCAGCCGCTCTTTGTAATTCGACGGGATTGGACTTTCTGCTCGGGCGGCTCGCCCGGAGAGGCGAGGCAATGCCCAGGCCTTCTGTCGATACTCGTCACATGGACACACGACGGCCCCTGCGCGCGGGCGCGCTGGCGCTGGCGTCACTGATGCTGGTTACAGCGTGCGCCACGGGGGCCCCCAAGGGTGGAGGCTTGACGGCTTCCCGTTACCGTCCGCCGGTGTCGCACGACTCGCCCGAGCCGTGGGAACCGGAGCCAGAAGCCGAGAACGAGGACACGGGAGAGGCTTTCTTTGCCAGGCTGCCCACGGACTTCGCGCCTGTGCAAGTAAGCGACGCTGAGTTTTCGGCAGCCATGACAACGCTCTGGCTCAACATGCCGCTTCGGGTGGTAGCGTCCCGCCCACCGTTGTATGTGGGCCGTAGGCTGGCGTTGGCTTCCGCGCCATCGAGCGGCGAAGCGTGGCAATCAGACCTCGCCCGGTCCTATGGTCTGTTTTGCGAGCGGTGCGGCACTCCGGGGGATTGCCTGACACTGTTTGAAGATGGGCCCCGCATCCAGGATGACGACAAGCGAAGCCTTGCGCTCGCCCTGGCGATTGGGCCAGCCCTGGAAGGAGTCAACGCGGAAGTCCGGGCCATGCTCGACCCCACACGGATGATGGCAATGCTTAGCATCAGCATCACGGCCTATATGGCGCTGCTGTTGGCACCAGTGCCAGATCCGGTGACAAAGGGCGCGGCCCTGGTATTCAGTGCCGCCTTATGGGGTTATCTCGGTTATGAATTCTTCGACCTGCTGCGAGCCTATGCACAGCTTTACGAAGATGCAGCCCGGGCTTCTACCTTTGCGGAGTTGCGCGAGATCGGCGAGCGTTTCGGGCGTGTCATTGGCCCCAACAGTGTGCGGATTCTCGTCATTGTTGGGACGGCGGCCATTGGTGAAACGGTGGCCCTTGCGTCCAAGGCCCCAATGCTCCCCGGATTCACGCAAGCGTCGGAGAGAGTAGCGGCGAGTACCGGCTTGGGCCTGCTGGAGACGGCAACGGGAGCCGAGCGCCTTATTTTCTCGGTGCCAGAGAGGACGATCCGCGTGGTGATGGCGCCTCATGCCGTGGCCATGGCTGCCCGGAGCGTGAGCGCTGGGAGTCCTGCACCGGCTCGGGGCAAGCTCCTCCCTAACGGACACAGGGCGTGGGGGTCGTTTGGTGGCTTCAAATCGGCCATGGGCTCCGCGGGGACGGGAAAGGAATGGCATCACATCGTGGAGAAGACTCCTGGGAATGAGAAACGGTTTGGTGGCGCAGCCCTGCATAACACCGAAAACGTCATTGCCCTGGATAAGGATTTACACACAGACATCAGTGCTTTCTATTCGTCGATTCGACCGGCCATCACGAAGTCCACAAAGCTGACGGTCAGGAAGTGGCTCAGCACCCAGTCTTACGAGGCACAGCGGGAGTTTGGCTTGCTGGCGATCGAGAACATCAAAAAAGGAATCTGGAAATGAACGTGGAGAGCCTTGCGGAGGAGTTCGCTCGAAACGTGGCCGCACAGACAGATGCGATCATGAGAGGTGATAGCAAGGCCGGAAACAAGTGCGCCAGGCGTTACACGGCGGCTTTCAAGAAATTGCGAGACCACGGTGAGGCGGGGCGGGACGCACTCGCGGCGTTGTTTGCGCATCCGCGCATGGATGTTCGGGTTTACGCGGCGGTTTTTCTGCTCAGCGAGCGACCAGAGCAAGCCAGGCCCGTTCTAGAGGAAGCAGCCAAGGGGGAAGGCCTGATTCCTTTTGAGGCATCCCAGGCGTTGAAGCATTGGAACGCGGGCACTTGGAGCTTGGATGTGGATTAAGAATTAGATACGTCCGCCGGGGAGATGGTGTGGCTCCTGGGCGCATACGCATGGCGCACCACGCGGAGTCGAAACGGTGGAAACGGTGCCAACCGACTCCGTCTCCACGCCACTGGAAACCCCAGTGCTTTCCGCAGGCTGCGAGCCGGTGACAGGGGCGGCGACCCCCTGCCAACCCGCCCGCTCCCGGCTCACCGATGGGTCCCTGGTTCGAATCCAGGAGGGCCCACTCCCCTTCCCCACCGTCAGGCCTTGGCGCCCTCGCGGTTCTTCTCCTTCTCGTCGCGCCCGTGCACCGCCGCCGGCGGGCTGGTGGCCTCCACCGCCGTGAAGGGCTCGAGAATCTTGTACGTGTGGCTCGCGCCTCTCGGCACCAGCCACGAGTCCCCGGGGTTGAGCAGCAGCACCTGGCCCTCGAGGTGCAGCTCGGCGCGGCCCTTGATGACGTAGCCGACCGTCTCGTAGTCGCGCGCCGCGGCGGGCAGCGGCTCGGCGGGCTGCTCGTTCTCCCACAGGCGCATGGAAACCCGGATGCCTCCGGCCAGGTACTTCTGCCCCATCTCCCCCTTCGGGGAGAAGTGGGAGTCGACCTTCTTCACGCTGGTGTCGCCCATCTCGTCTCCTTCGCGGACGCTGGCGGTTGTCCTTTGCCGGACAAGGTAAGGAGCGCCGGGCCACACCAACCCCGCAACGACACGCCCGCTCCCCCCTCGACGGGAAGAGCGGGCGCGAAGGACACGGCCTTCTCAGGCCGTGGAGGCGAGGCCTGTCACCCCGCCGGGCGCACGTTCTGCGCCTGCAGGCCCTTGGGGCCCTTGGTCACTTCGTATTCCACCTTCTGGCCCTCGGCCAGGGAGCGGAAGCCATCCATGTTGATGGCGGAGTGGTGGCAGAACACATCCTCGCCACCCGCGTCCGGCGCGATGAAGCCGAAGCCCTTCGCGTCGTTGAACCACTTCACGGTACCGGTTGCCATGTACTTCCCTGCTTTCTGCACGTGCGTTCTACGGACTACAGACGGGCACTCCTACCCATTGAAGTGCCTGTGGGGGTTAACGGTCCGCACCTCCCCCCCATTCCAGTGGGTGGCCTTCACACTTCTTCATAAGTACTGGGCGCCCCCTTCACACCCCCCCCGTACCTTCTGCACCAACCGATGGATGCCGGGCTCCTGACTGCCCGGCCGCTCACGGAAGGAGCAGCACATGTTCGGATTCATTTTCGGTACCGCCTGCCTGGCCGGTCTCTTCTACACCCTGCGCCGCGGCCGCTGGCACCACCGCCACGGCGGCCCCGGCCGCTGGAGCTGGCGCGGCCGCATGCGGTGGCTCTTCGAGCGCCTGGACACCTCGCCCGGCCAGGAGAAGGTGCTCGTCCAGGCCGCGGATGATCTCACCGAGGCCTTCGCGAAGATGCGCGACGAGATGAGCGCCACCCGCGCCGCCGCCGCCCGCTCGCTGCGGGGCGAGTCCTTCGACGCCGCCGCCCTGCGCGAGCTGGACGCGAAGCACGACGAGCTCATCGACAACCTCCGCAAGACGCTGCGCACCTCGCTCTCCAAGGTCCACGAGGCGCTGGATGCGAAGCAGCGGCGCGAGCTCGCGGACATGCTCGAGCACGGCTGGGGCCACGGCTACCGCCACTCCGGCTACGGCGGCGGCTGCGGCGGCTGGCGCGGCGCCCGGTCCTGCTGAGCACTCCTCCACCCGGAACCAGGAAAGGAACACACCATGCGCCGCCGCTTTCTCATCGCCCTGCTCGCCCTCGGCACCGTCGCGGGCTACTCCTCCGGCTTCGCCAGCCTCTACCGCTGGCACCGCTACGGTCACGCCTACGGTGGCCACTGCCGCCAGGGCCGGGCCTATGACGACGACTCCTTCCGCTCCGGCGCCCCGCGGTGGGCGCCCGCCCAGGCCCCGCAGGGTCCGCAGCCCCAGGCCCAGGCGCCCCAGGGTCCACAGGTGCAGTAGAGTCGGTGCTCTCCCATGGCCACCCGCGTCCTCCTCATCGATGATGACACCCGGATGTACGAGCTGCTCGCGCAGTACCTCGGGCAGAACGGCATCACCGTCACCCATGCACCCGATGGAGGACGCGGCCTGGCCGCGCTGGAGGCCAGCACCTACGACGCCGTGCTGCTGGACGTGATGATGCCCGGCATGGACGGGCTCGAGGTGTGCCGGCGCATCCGCGCGAAGAGCACCCTGCCCGTCATCATGCTCACCGCGCGCGGCGACGAGACGGACCGCGTGGTGGGCCTGGAGCTCGGCGCGGATGACTACCTGGCCAAGCCCTTCAGCCCTCGCGAGCTGCTCGCGCGCCTGAGGGCCGTGCTGCGGCGCGCCCAGCCCGCGGCCGTGGCCGAGAAGCTGGAGTCCAGTGGCGTCTCCATCGACGTGTCGGCCCGGGAAGTGCGCACGGGCGGCAAGCTGGTGGAGCTCACCGGGCTCGAGTTCGATCTCCTGGTGGCCCTGGTGCGGCGGGCCGGGCGCGTCATTCCCCGCGATGCACTGCTCGGCGAGGCCGGCCGGAGCGACACCGTGGTGGGCGAGCGCACCGTGGACGTGCACATCTCCCACCTGCGGCAGAAGCTGGGAGACGAGGGCAACCGCCTCATCAAGACGGTGCGCGGCGTGGGCTACCTCTTCACCAAGGAGTGACCATGAGAGGGCCCATGAGACGCCACCCGCACGGGCACCCGGTCCACCCCCTGCACAGGCTCCGGGCCGGGCACCGCTACGGGCCCATGAGCCGGTTGGGGCACTTCATCCGCGCCCGGCTGCGCCGCCGGCTCTTCGTCTGGTTCGGCGTCTCCATCCTCACCACCGGCCTGGTGGTGGGCACGGTGATGAGCGTGATGGGCGGGTTGATGGGGGATGGCTCCTGGCGCCAGGAGGCCACTCGCGCACGCACCTTCATCAACAACCGCCTCGTCGAGGTGTGGGACGATCCGGTGCGCCGGGACGCGCTCGTGCGCTCCATCTCCGAGGACCTGCTCGTCAGCGTGGAGCTGCGGGATGCCTCCGGAGCACTGCTGTCTCGGGCCGGTGAGCCCTGCCCTCCCCATGCGGAGATGTCCGTACCGGTGGAGCGTGGCGGGGTGAGGCTCGGCACGGCGAACGCCTGCTACGGACACACCCGGCCCCGGGGAGCGCCCTGGCGCGGGCCGATGGTGCTGATTCTCGCCGGGACCACGCTGTGGATGGCCTCGGGGTGGCTCGCCCGGAGGTTGTCGCGGCCGCTGGACACGCTGGCGCGGGCGGCGCAGGAGCTGGGCGAGGGCAAGCTGGACACGCGCGTGCATCTGGGCCGCTACGCCACCGGCGAGATGTCCGTGCTGGCCGACGCCTTCAACGAGATGGCCACACGCGTCGAGCGGCAGATGGCGGATCAGCGCGAGCTGCTGGCCGCAGTGTCCCATGAGCTGCGCACGCCCCTGGCGCACATGCGGGTGCTCGTGGAGTTGATGCGCGACGCGGGAGGCTCGGAGCAGACGGCGGACCAGATGGAGCGCGAGGTGGTGGAGCTGGACGCGCTGGTGGGCGAGCTGCTCGCGAGCTCGCGGCTGGACTTCGGCCAGCTGACGCCCCGGGAGCTGGACGGGAAGGACCTGGCGGCACGGGCACTGGAGCGTACGGGGCTGCCCGCGGAGGCACTGTCCGTGGAGCTGCCCGAGGCGAAGCTGACGGGAGACGCCACGCTGCTGGGGCGCGCGCTGGCCAACCTGCTGGACAACGCACGCAAGCACGGCCAGGGGGTGGAGGCACTGCGGCTGCTCGAGCGGGACGGACAGCTCGCCTTCTGCGTGGACGACCGCGGCCCGGGGCTGCAGCCCGGCGAGGAGACGCGCATCTTCGCGCCCTTCTACCGGAAGGACCGGGGCGGCGAGGCCCGGGAGGCGGGCTCGCTGGGACTGGGGCTGGCGCTGGTGCAGCGAATCGCCCGGGCGCACGGTGGCGACACCTTCGCGGAGAACCGTCCGGGAGGAGGCGCCCGGGTGGGCTTCACCGTGAAACGCGAGGGCCCCGCCGCGACCCAGCACCCACCGGCATCCTCTCGCGTCCAGACGTAGACACCGCCACTCCCTCTCCCCTCGGGAGAGGGCGGGGGTGAGGGTATCCGGGCCCCGGGTTCCCACCGGAGCCCCGGACCCGTGCCTACTTCACCCCGCCGGAAGCCGTGCCCTTGGCGTCCTCGGAGGAGAACTCGAAGGAGGCCGTCACCGTCTCCCCTTCCTTGACGGACACCTCGGCCGTCTTGGTCCCGAGCGTCTCGTGCCAGGCCTCGAGGGTATAGGTGCCCGCGGGCAGGTGCTCGATGGAGAAGGCGCCATCCGAGCCCGAGGTGGCGAAGTACGGATTCGGATTCACCACCACCCAGGCGGCCATCCACGGGTGGATGTCACACTTGAGGCGGATGACCTCGGCATCGGCGGGCAGGGGGCGGGGCACGGCCTTGGCGTTGGGAGGCTGGGCCACGTTGAAGACGGTCTTCGTGCCATTCAGCGCACGCGCGTTGTGCAACGTGCCGTCGCCGTTCTTGATGAACACCTGCTGCCCGGCGGTGACGCCCTGCACGCGCGGGGTATAGGAGCACTTCTGCTGGTCGATGAGCGCGGGCTCGCCTGGGCGCGAGTGGGGCACCAGGCCGCGCACGCGCACGAGCACGTTGGCCAGCTTGCCGTCCGTCACCAGGACGGACTGCTCCTTCAGCGCCATGCCATCACAGGCGGGATCATCACTGGGCTTGATGGAGGCGGGCGTGGGGGGAGCGCCCTTGAAGGCGATGGTGCCCTTCACGGTGCCGCCACCGGTGGCGGGCGGAGCGGGCGCTGGGGCGGGAGCCTCGGCCCTGGGCGCGGGAGCGGGGGCCTTGGCCACGGGAGCGGCCGGAGGGGCCTCGTGCTTCTGGCAGGCCGGCACGGCGGCGAGTCCCACCGCACCGAGCACCGCGACGCCCAGCGTACGCAACTTCATGTGAACACTCCCTCGTGTCGCCGACGCGTATCGGGTCGCGCACAGCGGCCAGATGTCATGGGGACCCCTCGTAACAGAAGAGAGGTCGCGGAACCAACGGAACAACAGCTATTCCGGCTATTCGCGTCTACTAACGCTCAAAGCGGCGAGCCCCAGGAAGACGGTGGCGAACACCAGCAGCACGGGCACCTCGAGACCCGCGCCAGAAGAAGCGGTGCCCACGGCGAGCGAGGCCTCGGCGCCATACAACGCGCGCCGCACGCCCTCGACGGAGAAGCGCATGGGGTTGAGGCGCATCACCCACGCCAACAGCGGCCCGGCCCCCTTGAGGGGAAACATCGCACCGGAGAGCACCCACATGGGCAGCAGGACGATGCTCATCACCGCGTGGTAGCCGGCGGTGGAGCGCACCCACCAGGCCAGGGCGATGCCCATGCCGGTGAGGCCCAGGGCGGAGAGCACCATCACCGTCAGCAGCAGCGGCACATCCAGGGTGGCGGCCTTCACTCCGGCCATGGGGGCGAAGAGGAGGAAGAGCGAGGCCTGCAGCAGCGCGATGGCCGAGGAGCCCAGGGCCTTGCCCAGCACCACCGCCAGGCGCGAGCCCGGCCCGGCGAGCACCGACTGGAGGAAGCCCTCGCGCCGGTCCTCGATGACGGAGATGGTGGCGAAGATGGCGCTGAAGAGCACCACCATGGTGACGACACCCGGGAAGGAGAAGCGCTGGTAGTCCAGGCCCTGCGCGCCCTCGACGCGGAAGGAGCCGGCGAAGCCCGCGCCGATGACGAACCAGAAGAGGATGGGCTGGGCGAGCGCGCCCACAATCCGGCTGGGCTGTCGGAAGAAGCGCACCACGTCGCGCGCCAGCAGCACGCGCACGGTGGACCACTGGAGCGCGAGCCCGCCCGGCGCACGCTCCTCGGTGAAGGCGGGAGTGTCTTCGCCCGCGCCCACCGCGAGGTTCAGCCCCTCGAGCGCCACGCGCGCCTTGAAGCGCCGGGTGAGGCCGTCGAGCTGCAGCAGGGGCACCGCGGAGTGCATCATCCTCGAATCAACCGTGTCCCCCGCTGTCGAGCATCAGCGCGGCGAAGAGGCCGGCCAGGTACAGCAGGCTGAACAGGAACGTCTGACGGGCCCAGGGCCTTCCCAGGCTCCGGAAGAGCCCGGTCGCCCCCAGTCCGAGGAAGGACAGGCCCAGCACCACCGCGGCCGCCAGGTACCACGCCCCGGCGATGCGCAGCTGGAAGGGCAGCAGCGTCATGGGCACCAGCGCCACCAGGTAGAGGACGATCTGCAGCCGGCTGGAGTCCTCCCCGCGCTCCAGCGCCACGGTCTTGAGGCCGGCCGCCGCGTACTCGTCCTTGCGGAACAGGCCGATCGCGATGGTGTGCGGGATCTGCCACAGGAAGAGGATGGCGAAGAGGACGTAGCCGCCCGCGTCGATCTGTCCCGTGACGGCCGTCCAGCCCATGAGTGGAGGCAGCGCGCCGGGCACCGCGCCCACCAGCATGGAGGCGGACGTCCGCGCCTTGAGCGGCGTGTACGCGAGCACGTAGCTGAGCAGCGCCACCAGGCCCAGGCCCGCGGTGAGCAGGTTGGCGCCCAGCGCGAGCGCCGGCAGGGACAGGGCCGCCAGGGCCAGCCCGAAGCCCAGCGCCACGCCCGGCTCCATGCGCCCCGAGGGCAGCGGACGGTTGCGGGTGCGCGCCATGAAGCGATCGCTCTCCCGCTCCCAGTAGCAATTGAGCGCGTTGGCGGCGCCCACCGTGCCCGCGGTGGCCAGCAGCGTCACGAGGATGCGCGGCACCGTCAGCTCGCCGGGCGCCAGCCACATGCCGCCCGCGGCGGTGGCGATCACCAGCCCGGACAGCCTCGGCTTGGTGAGGGACAGCAGATCCGAAGCGAAGCTCGACTGATGACTCACGGCACGCGCGCTCACGGCTGACTCCCTTACACAGAGGGGAGTCGCACTTCAAGCAAACGGGCGCGGGATTTTCACCATCCCCGCGCCCGTCGACATCAGCACCGCTTGTCGGAAGCGGCAGTCCGGCTCACAACGCGCCGGCCTGCGCCACGTACTCGCCCTTGGGCGCGCACGTGATGTACTGCTGCGCCAGCGGCTTGGCCTTGGTGGCCTGCTTCGGGTCCTTCTTCAGGAACGCCGCGTAGAAGTAGTAGGCCGGGCAGTAGTTCTCGTCCGCGTTGAGCGCCTTCTGGTACGTCTCGTCGGCCTTGGCGGGGTCGCCCTTGCCCTCGAAGACGCGCGCCAGCTCGAGCAGCGCGGTGGCGTTGCGGTCCGGCTGGCCGATGAACTCGGTGCTCGCCTTCTCCAGCGACTCCTGGGCCATCGTCCACTCGCCCCGCTCGCGGAAGATGGTGCCCATGGCCAGGCGGGCCTCGGGGTTCTTCGCGTTCGGCTCCTTCACCGAGCGCTTGTACGCGTCGATCGCCTCGTTGAGCTTGTTCTGCTTGCGGTAGGCGTTGCCCAGCATGGTGAGCAGCTTGGGGCTGTCACCCATGGTCTTGATGGCGGTGACGAGGGCCTCGGCGGCCTCCTTCTCGCCGCCCTGCTTGCCCATGAGGGCCTTGGACAGCTCCACGTAGAACTGGGCGCGCGTGGGATCGATCTTGATGGCCTTGCGGATCTCCTCGGCGGCCTTGTCGTACTCGTTCTCGGAGAGCAGCCGGCGGCCCTTGATGAGCGACAGCTCGGGGCTGGCCTTGTCCAGCGTGAAGCCCGTCTCCTCGGCCTTGGTCAGCTCCTGGCGCGCCTTCTCCTTGTCGGTGGGCACCCCGGTGGCCTCGGCCAGCTTGGCCTGCTCCTCGGGCTTGAGCTTCTCCATGGACGCGGACACGCGCGAGATGAGCAGCGAGCGCGCCAGGTTGGCCGCCGCGAGCTGACGCGGCGACGGAGGCGGATCGGCATCCAGCAGCTTCTTGATCATCACCGCGGCCAGCCCGAAGTTGGCCTCGTCCTGCTCGAGCATCAGCAGGGACTTGCCGAGCAGGGACTCGTGGTGGTCCTTCTCGTAGCGCAGCGCGAAGTCGTAGTTCTTCCAGGCGATGGCGTCCTGGCCGAGCCGGCGGTACGCGGCACCCAGCGCGGCGTAGATGCGCGGATCATCCGGAGACAGGCCCTGGGCCTTCTCCAGGTTGTCCTTGGCGCGGTCCAGGTCACCCGCGTTCATCTGGATGAGGCCGAGCGTGAGGTACAGCAGCGAGCTGCGCTTGCCCTCCTCGTCGAACTTCTTGACGCGGCCCTCGAGCTCGCCGAGCGCGTCCTTGCCCTTGCCACCGTACGTCTTGATGAGCGCCTCGGCGGCGTACAGGTGCGAGCTGATCTCCCCGCTCTTCTTGGCGGAGGCCAGGTGCTCCTCGGCGCGCTTGCGGGCGTCGTCGCCGCCGCCGTGCTCACCCCAGCGGATGGCGTAGGCGTAGGCCAGGTAGCCGTGGGCGGCGGTGGAGGTGTCGTCCACCTCGAGCGCCTTGTCGGCCGCCTCGCAGGCCTTCTTGTAGGAGGCGAACGAGTCGTGCTTGAGCTGCTCGGTGGCGGCGTCGAGCTGCTTCTTGATCTCCCGGTTGCGCTGGGCGGCCATGCGCCCCTGCCAGAAGTAGCCACCCAGGATGAGGGGGACGGCGATCACCAGGCCGAGGGTGATGAACCTGGCGCTGCCGCCGCCCTTCTTGCGCGACTTGCGAGGCGCGTCGTCGTCATCGACGTCATCGTCCTCGTCGACCACGACGGGCGCGGCGCGGCGGGCCGGGGCGCTGGCGGGCTTCTCGGCGCGGGCCTTGGGACGCGGAGCCTCCTCCTCATCCTGCTCGGCGGCCACCGGACGCCTGCGGGCGGCGGCGGGAGCCGGAGCGGGCTCGGCGGCGGGAGCGGGCGCGGCGGCCATGGGAGCCGGAGCGGCCACGGGCGCGGCGACAGGCGCCGGAGCGGCGACGGGGGCCGGAGCGGCCACGGGCGCCGGAGCGGGCGCGGCGGCCTGGGGCGGCTGCACCTGATACTGCTGCATGGCCGCGAGCGTCTCGGCGTCCGCGGGGTCCGCGGCGTAGGCCTTGAGAAGGTTGGCCTTGCCGGCCTCGCCCTCTCCGGTCTTCAGCTGCAGCGTCCCCGCCATGCGCAGCGAGGCCTTGTCGGTGGGCTGCACCTGAAGGGCGCCGAGCACCTCTTCCAGGGCCTTCTTGTCCTTGCCCTGCTCCGCGTACACGCGGCCCAGGAGGAGACGAGGATCCGCGCGATCAGGGTGGGCCTTCACCCCTTTCTTGCAGACGACCATGGCCTCCATGAAGCGACCTGCGGCCAGGTACGCCTCGGCCAGCGGCTTGTACGCGTCGGAGGAGGGATCCGAAGCAAACGCTTGCTCCAGCTTCGTAATCTCGGCCGGGCTCAACTTCGATGAGGGAGTAGACATTCCGATGGGAAGCGCCTGATGGGAGGGGGTTCTTATGACACCCCGAGTTGCCGCGCGTCAATCGCGCAAGAGGCCCGGAAGATTCCCGGCTTGACACGTGGAATAGGGTCCTGTATCTGCCCGTTCGTCTTTCGGCGGCGGAGAAAAAGCCCCGCCGGTTGGCACACATAGTTGGTTGCGGGGGTGTAGCTCAGTTGGGAGAGCGTCGCGTTCGCAATGCGAAGGTCGTCGGTTCGATCCCGTCCACCTCCACCATGCAACAGGGAAGGGCCTCACTGGAAACAGTGAGGCCCTTTTCATTTGGCCTACGAGTGAATTGAAAAGCTCCGGGGGTCTGTTATCCGGAGCCGATGACCGACCAGCCTTCGCTCTCGTTCTTCGCTCGTTTCTGGCTCGCGTTCTTGTGCTTCTGGCGGATCTGGGCCAACCCGGCGTTCGCCCGGGCGGTCCTCCCCCTGCAGCAGGCGGACGCGGCGGGCGAGCTCCCGGCAGGAAAGCCGATCACCGAGCAGCCCGCTGGACAGCCCGTTCCGGAAAAAGCGCCGGAAAAGAAGGAGCCGGTTGCCGCGCTGCCCCCCGAGCGGGAGCACGCCCCGGCCCTCCAGTTCCTCGCCATGCTGCAGCGCGAGGGGCGCCTCATCGACTTCCTCCAGGAGGACGTGGCGTCGTTCCCGGACGCGGACGTGGGCGCCGCGGCCCGCATCGTCCACGAGGGGTGCCGCAAGGTGCTGCGCCAGTACCTCACGCTGGAGCCGGTGCTGCCCCAGTCCGAGGGCGACCGGGTGAACGTGCCCGCGGGCTTCGATGCCCAGCGCATCCGCCTCACCGGCAACGTGGCGGGCCAGCCTCCCTATACGGGGGCGCTCAAGCACCACGGGTGGATGACCACGGCCGTGAAATTCCCGTCCACCAGCGCGGCGATGGATCCCCGGGTGCTGTCGCCCGCTGAAGTCGAGCTGTCCTGACACCAGATTGGAGCGCATATGGCCCGATACGCGATTGGAATCGACCTCGGCACCACGCACTCCGCGGTCTCCTACTTCAACCTGGAGGAGGCGAAGGCGCGCGGCGCGGCGCAGTCCATGCTGCCCATCCCGCAGCTGATAGCACCCGGTACCGTGGAGGCGCGGACGCTGCTGCCCTCGTTCCTCTACCTGCCCGGCGGCCAGGAGTTCCCCCAGGGGAGCCTGGCACTGCCGTGGAACCCGGCGGCCACGAGCATCGCCGGGGAGTTCGCCCGCGTGCACGGCGCCAAGGTGCCCACCCGGCTGGTGTCCTCGGCGAAGAGCTGGCTGAGCCACCCCGGAGTGGACCGGCGCGGCGCGCTGCTCCCCTGGCAGGCCCCCGAGGAGGTGCAGCGGGTGTCCCCGGTGGAGGCCTCCACGCGCTACCTGCGCCACCTGCGCGAGGCGTGGGACCACACCTTCGCCCGGTCGAAGGAGGACGCCGGCAACGCCATGGCCGCGCAGGACGTCATCATCACCGTCCCGGCCTCCTTCGACGCCGCCGCGCGGGATTTGACGCTCGAGGCCGCGAAGGCCGCGGGCCTGGAGAACATCATCCTCCTGGAGGAGCCGCAGGCGGCGCTCTACGCCTGGCTGGAGGCGCAGGGCGAGGCCTTCCGCAAGCGCGTGAAGGTGGGCGAGGTCATCCTGGTGGTGGACGTGGGCGGCGGCACCACGGACTTCTCGCTCATCACCGTGCGAGACCGCGCGGGCGACGTGGAGCTCACCCGCGTGGCGGTGGGCGACCACATCCTCCTGGGCGGCGACAACATGGACCTGGCGCTGGCGCACACGCTCAACCAGCGCCTCACCGCCGAGGGCAAGAAGCTCGACGCGTGGCAGTTCAACGCCCTCACCTATGGCTGCCGCATGGCCAAGGAGACGCTGTACGGCGATCCGTCCATGGCCAAGGCGCCCATCGCGATTCCGGGCCGCGGCTCGTCGCTCATCGGCGGCACGCTGCGCACGGAGCTGGCCCGCGAGGACCTGGACCGCGTCCTCACCGATGGTTTCTTCCCGCCCTCCCCCGTCGCGGAGCTGCCGCGCGTGGCCCGGCGCACCGGTCTCGCGCAGATGGCCCTGCCGTACGCGCAGGACCCGGCGGTGACGAAGCACCTCGCCGCCTTCCTCACCCGGCAGGCCCAGGCGCTGGCCAGCTCGCCGGACTCGCCGGTGAACGTGGGCGGCAAGTCCTTCATCCACCCCACCGCCGTGCTCTTCAACGGCGGCGTCTTCAAGGCGGGCCCGCTCAAGGCCCGGGTGATGGAGGTGCTCAACGCGTGGCTCACCGCGGACGGTGGCCAGCCGGCCCAGGAGCTCGCGGGCGCGGACCTGGACCTGTCCGTGGCGCGCGGCGCGGCCTATTACGGTTGGGTGCGGCAGGGCCATGGGTTGCGCATCCGCGGCGGCACGGCGCGCGCCTACTACGTGGGCGTGGAGACGGCCATGCCCGCCGTGCCCGGCATGGAGCCCCCGGTGAAGGCGCTGTGCGTGGCCCCCTTCGGCATGGAGGAGGGCACCCAGGCGGACGTGCCTCCGCAGGAGTTCGGCCTCGTCACCGGCGAGCCCACCCGCTTCCGCTTCTTCGCCTCGTCCGTGCGGCGAGACGACAAGGTGGGCGTCCTGGTGGACGACGTGGACAGTGCCGAGTTCGAGGAGCTCGCCCCCATCGAGACGACGCTCCCGGGCACGCCCACGCCCTTCGGGGACCTCACCCCCGTCAACCTCCAGGCCGCCGTCACCGAGGTGGGCACGCTGGAATTGCGGTGCCTGCAGAAGGACGGCCCCGGCAAGTGGAAGCTGGAGCTCAACGTCCGCATGAAGGAGTAGAAGGAGCCCCGCGCGGCCCGGGAGGGCCGCCCGCACGCCTATGCACATCGTCGGCATCGACCTCGGAACCACGCACTGCGCCGTTGCCTCGGTGGACCCCGCGAAGGGGCCCACCGCTCCCGTGGAGGACTTCCCCGTCCCCCAACTGGTGCGCCAGGGCGAGGTGAGCCCGCGGCCCCTGCTGCCCTCGTGTGTCTACGTGCCCGCCGGCCATGAGCTCGCCGCCGGCTCGCTCCGCCTGCCCTGGGGCGACAGCGGCTCGCAGGTGGTGGGCGAGCTCGCCCGCTGGCAGGGGGCTCGGGTGCCGGGCCGGGTGGTGACGTCCGCGAAGAGCTGGCTGTGCCACCCGGGCGTGGACCGTTCCGCTCCCATCCTCCCGTGGGGCGCTCCGGCGGACGTGGCGAAGCTGTCCCCGGTGGAGGCCAGTGCCCTGCTGCTCCAGCACATGGCCCAGGCGTGGAACCACGCCCACCCCGAGGCCCCGCTGGCACAACAGGAGGTGGTCATCACCGTGCCCGCCTCCTTCGACGAGGCGGCCCGCGCCCTCACGGTGAGCGCCGCGCGCAAGGCGGGCCTGGAGAAGTTCACCCTGCTGGAGGAGCCGCAGGCGGCCTTCTACGACTACACCGCGCGCCACCGGAAGGATCTGGCGCAGTCGCTGGAGGGCGTGCGGCTGGTGCTGGTGGTGGACGTGGGCGGCGGCACCACGGACTTCACCCTGGTGCACGCGGGCGTGTCCCCCGAGGGCCCCATGCTGCGGCGGCTCGCGGTGGGCGAGCACCTCATGCTCGGCGGCGACAACATGGACGCCGCGCTCGCCAAACGCGTGGAGGAGAAGCTCTTCCCGGATGGCAACCGGCGCCTGTCCGCCACCCAGTGGACCCAGGCCATCCAGGCGGCTCGCACCGCCAAGGAGGCCCTGCTCGGCAACAATCCTCCCGAGCGCTATGGCGTGTCACTCGTCTCCGAGGGCAGCCGGCTACTGGGCGGCTCGCTGTCCACGGAGCTCACGCGCGAGGAGGCGGAGCGCCTCGTCATGGACGGCTTCTTCCCGCGCTCGGGTGCGCAGGAGCGGCCGCGGCGCGTGTCGCGCATGGCGCTGCAGGAGTTGGGACTGCCATACGCGCAGGACGCGGCCATCACCCGGCACCTGGCGGCCTTCCTCGCGCAGCACGCGGCGGCGGGCTTCGCGGCCCTGGGAGAGACGGCCCCCGTGGAAGGCGCCCTGCCCCGCCCCGACGCCATCCTGCTCAACGGAGGTGTCTTCAACTCGCCCCAGTTGTCCGCTCGGCTGGTTGAGGCGGTGAGCGCGTGGTGGCCGGGAGCTCCGCGCATCCGGCTGCTGAAGCACGAGTCGCTGGAGCTGGCGGTGGCGCGCGGCGCGGCGTACTACGGGCTGGTGCGGCGCGGGCACGGCCTGAAGATCGGCGGCGGCGCGGCGCGTGCGTACTACGTGGCCCTGCAGCGGCCGGCGGACAGCTCGGAGCAGCCGGTGCTGTGCCTCATCCCCCGAGGCTTCGAGGAGGGCAACCAGGTCGACATCGGCGAGCGCTCCTTCACGCTGACGCTGGGGCGGCCGGTGCAGTTCACGCTGTACTCCACCACGAGCGACCGCATCGACAAACCGGGCGACGTGGTGCCGCTGATGGAGGAGCTGAAGCCGCTGCCGCCCATCCACACGGTGCTCAAGGGCGCCGCGGGGAAGACGGCGGAGGTGCCGGTGCACCTGCAGGCGGGGCTCACGGAGATTGGGACGCTGGAGCTGTTCGCCGTGTCGAACGTGGCGGACGAGCGCTGGCGCCTGGAGTTCGAGCTGCGGGGCACGAGCGGCGAGCGGGAGCTGACCGTCACCGAGTCCATGCCGGCGCGCTTCGCCGAGGCGAAGGAGAACGCCGAGCGGGTGTACGGCAACAAGCCGCTGCCCATTGGCCCCAAGGACGTGAAGCAGCTGTCGCGCACGCTGGAGAAGGTGCTGGGCCCGCGCGAGACGTGGCGGGTGCCGGTGCTGCGCGAGCTGTGGAGCACGCTGTTCGCGGGGGCCTCCAAGCGGCGGCGCACGGCGGACCACGAGCGCGTCTTCTACAGCCTGACGGGCTACACGCTGCGGCCGGGCTTCGGCTACCCGCTGGACCATTGGCGGGCGGAGCAGACGTTCACGCTGTTCGAGCCGCTGGTGCAGCACCACACCGAGAAGTCGGTGTGGATCGAGTTCTGGGTGATGTGGCGGCGCATCGCGGGCGGCCTGAGCGAGGCGCAGCAGCGGAAGCTCTACGACTACCTGAAGCCGCACCTGGCGAGGAAGGTGCCGCTGGACGCGCCGCAACCCCCGGGCAAGCTCAAGGGCATCCAGCCCGAGGGCCTGGACGAGATGGTGCGCACGGCAGCGTCGCTGGAGCACCTGGAGCCGGGAGACAAGGCGGAGTTCGGCGGGTGGGTGGCAGCGCGGCTGAAGGCGGAGAACAAGAGCGGCGGCCCGTGGGCGTGGGCACTGGGACGGCTGGGCGCGCGAGTGCCCCTCTACGGCAGCAGCCACAAGGTGGTGGACGTGGAGGTGGCGGAGGCCTGGCTGTCGCTGCTGCTGGAACTGGACCTCAAGCGCATCGACGGGGCGCCGTTCGCGGCGGCACAACTGGCGCGGCTGACGGGAGACCGCATGCGGGACATCAGCCCCGAGCTGCGAGCGAAGACAGCCCAGGCGCTGCGAGCGGCGAAGGCAGCGGACACATGGGTGCGGATGGTGACGGAAGTGGTGGCGCTCGAGGAGGCGGATGAAGCGCGAGCGCTCGGCGACACCCTGCCCGCGGGCCTGCGTCTGTAGCCACCAACATCCGGACGTCACTCGATCCCCACTGCCCCCTACTTCCCCTCTCCCCTCGGGAGAGGAGCCCCCCGTCGTTCAAAGGGGGGGCAAGCCCCCCGGGGTGAGGGTATCTGGCCCCCGGGTTGCCCCCGTGCCCCCCTCCGTGTGAACCGTTCAAGGAGCCGGAGGCCGAGCTCCAGTGATCTTCTCGAGCAACCCTGATCTCTGGAGCCAGATCATCAACGTGAAGTTGATGGTGTTGAACGCCGCATGCGCCAGCATGACGGAGGGCAGGCGGAAGCGGCGGACGAAGACGAAGACGAAGCCGAAGTAGGCCCCGAGCACGGCGGTCTGCGCGACGGCGAGGGTGCCTTCGTAGAAGTGTCCCAGCCCGAAGAGCGCGGCCGAGAGCAACACCGCGGCGGGCCAGTTCCCCAGAAGCACCTTCAGCCTCGGCACGAGGAAGCCCCGGAAGGCGAGCTCCTCGAAGCCCGCCACGAGCACCATCGCCATGGCGAAGACCGGCACGCTGAGCCCCATCTCCACCAGTCCAGTGGCCACCTCCTTGCGAGCCAAGAGCTCTTTGTCGGAGAGCTTCAAGAGAACCCCCAGCAAGGCGAGCGGAATGGAGGCGGCGATGTTGGCGACATACGCCCCCACGAGAACGGGAATGGAGAGGAGGATCTCCCGCCCCAGCCCCTCGCGAACGAACCCGAGCTGAGCCGGCCCCTGCCCGTCCCTCCAGAGCAACAGCCCCACGAGCAGACTCACCCCGAGCGCACGAAGGCACAGCCACAGAATCGCGCCGGGCTTCTTGAAGGGGGTGGTATTCGGCGCGGGTCCGACGGGGACCGTCACCTCGCTCATCTCACCCTTGCGCTGGACGATGAACCGCATCTCGGTGCTGGCCCCGTCTCCCGCCGTCCGGATGCGCTCCTGGAATTCCTCCTCGGGATCCGATGAGGACAACATCTGACCATCCACCCCGAGGATCCGGTCTCCCACCTCCAGGCGGCCGTCCGCTGGCGCTCCCCGCACCACATGGGTGAGTTCCACCACCTTCGACACGTCCTGCCCATCCCCCGCCACGGAGACCTCCGTGTGCCGGACACCGAGCCGGGGAGGCGGCGCAACGCCCTCTCCTCCGAGCCATCCACCCGCCATGGAAGCCCCGAGCGCCAGCCCGAAGAGAAGGACAGTGCCCACCGCGCGGGGCACCTGGCCCGCGCGCCAGTCCTCCCAGGGGCGCAGGAGCACAAGCCCCCAGGCGGCCAGGAGGCAGGTGACGGCGAGGCGCGGCACCAGGTCGAGCACGGCGAGCGAGCCCGGAATGAACACGGTGACGAGCACGAGCGCCGCTTCGGACAGCGCCCGGCGGCGGGAAGGAGCGTTCTGGAGCAACTGAGCGTCGTTGGACACGCGCCCAAGCTACTATCATCCGTGACGAATGCCCCTCACCTTGCCCGCCCATGCCGCGGCGATCCTGCCCCTGTGCCGGTTCCGCGGGCTTCCCCCGGCCGCGCTCGTGGTGGGGGCCAGCGTGCCCGACCTCGCGTACCTGTTCGGAATGGGCTCGCGCAGCTCCCACACTCCGGAGGGACTGCTGCGCTTCAGCCTGCCCGTGGGCTTGCTCCTCTGGGTGTGGCTGGAGGCGCTGGTGCTCCCGGTGCTGCACCGCACGCTGCCCGCCGTGGGCGGTGTCCAGTGGGGCCGCTTCCTCCTCACCCGAGGACTCCCCCGGGGCGCGCGGGCCTGGGCCCTGGCGATCCTCGCGGTGGGGCTCGGCGCGGCCACCCACGCCATCTGGGACAGCTTCACCCACCGCTACCGCTGGCCCTCGAGCGTGCTCTACCCCGACAACCCCCTCACGCTGGGCCCCTGGGAGCTGCCGCTCGCCACGTGGCTGCAGCACGGCTCGTCGGTGGTGGGCTCGCTGGTGGTGCTGGGATTCCTGGTGCGCCACTACCCGCACCTGCCCGAAGCCCCGGGTGGCCGCTGGCGCGACTTCCTCCGGGTGCTGCTGCCCACCGTCGCATTCGGAGCCGTGCTGCTCGGACCGAGGCTGGCGCATGCCCCGCCGTCAGGACCGATTGATCTGCAGCTGAAGTGGGTGCTGTGGCACGTGCTCGACGGAGTCCTCGCCGGACTCACCCTGGGCTGCGTGCTGGCCCGACGCCGGGCCGCGCCAGCCCCTGGGTAGATCCCTCCATCCAGGGTCGAAGCGAAGCGCTCCGCCCCTCGGAGGGACACAGCCAGGCTGGATCAGTTCAGCCCCGCGAGGCGACGGCGACCGGAGCCTCTTCCTCGGCGGAAGCGGCGGCCGGAGCCGGCACCACCTGGAGGTTGGGCGCGACGGCCGCGGGAGCCTCGGCCACCACGTTCATCGTCTCGGTGGCCTTGTCATCCTTGGGCTTGCGCGTCCCCGCGCCCGAGCGGCACCCACGGCACCAGGGCTGGTTGCGGATGGCGCCGTCCGCCATCTTGCGCAGACCGAACTGCGCGAGCGGCTTGAGCGTGCGGCACTTCAGGCACATCAGCGAAATGAGCACCTCGTGCCCGTCGGCATCGTAGACCGCCGACTTGCGCCGCTTGCGCGGCTGCCCCGGCTCGCGCGCCGTCTTGGCCTCCTTCGAGGCCGGTGGCGGCATCATCGGGGTAACCTTGTAAAGCATGTGTGTCCCTCCCAGCCGGCGGGCCGCGATCGGTGCCTTCCAAGGCTCCTCGGATCACGGCGCGCCTCCCCTAGACTAAGGAGGAAAACGGTCGTTGGAAACTGATCCCAGGCCGATTTTTCGGCCCAGGATGGGATCTGCCCGGATCTCGGCCACTTGCGCGCGCTCCCGGGGGAGGCGCAATCGCGCCCGAGCCGATTTTCCGGCCCGCGCGCGATTCCGGGCCCGTTGTCAAGGGCGCTCGGAACGGGCCCCAGCGGCGTCCTTGGAGGGGCACGCCACGCCCTCGTCCACGAAGCTGATGCGGCCTGTAGCGGGCGCGGAGAGGGCCGTCCCCCGGCCCTTCCACCAGGTGGCGAGCCCGTCCCGGAGGATCACCTCGCGGTCGCTGCCCAGGTCGATGCGCTCGGCGGGCAGCTGCGACAGGACCGGGGCCAGCCCGGCGGCACCGCGCGCGAGGAAGTCCGGCATGACCACCCGGTAGAGGCGGCCGGACTCGAGCGGCTTGCCATTGGCCAGGGTCACGTCGCGCAGGCGCTCGGGGCCGGGGCAGCGGGAGAGCTTCACCTTCAACCCGGACTGCTGGAAGACGCCGGAGCCCGAGCCATAGGCGGCAGTCAGCAGGCGCCGCAGCTCGTCGCCGTTGACGGTGACGATGGACACCGTGTTGTCGAACGGCAACACCTCATAGAGGTCACCATAGGTGAGCGCACCGGCCTTCAGGTTGGCGCGCAGGCCGCCGGAGTTGAGCAGCGCGACGTCCACCTTCTCCATCTCCCGCAGCGCGTCCGTGAGGACATCGCCGAGCGCGCTCTCGGCCTCGTAGTTGCGGCCCAGGGGCGCGGTGACGGTGACGCCGAGGGACTGGCGCTGCACCTCCTCCACGCGGGCGAGCGCGGGGGCCACCAGCGCCTCCACCGCCTTGTCCGGCTCCACGGGGCCCCCGAGGAACGTGGCGGGCACCAGCCGCGCCGAGGCCCCCACGTCCTTCAGCTGGCGCGGATCACAACTTCCACGCGTCGCCTCCACCTGGCCACACACCGGAATGGCGGCCTGGATGCGGGTGCTCGCGGGCACCACCTCGCGGCTCGCCGGGTCCACGAAGAGCTCCACCACGCCGAAGGAGCGGCCCAGGCCCGAGGTGGAGAGGATGGGCACGTCCTTGAAGAAGTGGCCCATGGGCTGGTGGGTGTGGCCGGCGAAGACGGCGTCCAGGGTGCCCGCGGGCAGCGCCTCGACGAGCTCCAGGATCTCCGCATCCGAGCGATCACAGCTCGAGGTGTCGCGCGGGTTGGAGAGGTCCGTGCACTTGCCACCCGCGTGGGCCAGGCCCACCACCACCTCGGCGCCCTGGGCCCGCAGGCGCTTCGCGGCCTCCAGCGTGGTGGGCAGCATGGGCTCGAAGCGCAGGGAAGCCACGTGGGTGGGGTTGGCGATGCGCGGGGTGCTCGGAGTGGTGAGGCCCACGATGCCCACCTTCACGCCCTTGAGCGTCACCAGCAGCGTGCCGTCATTGCCGAGCCACGCGGGAGGCTGGCCGGAGGCGGCGTCGCGCACGTTGACGGTGAGCAGCGGGAAGCGCGCCTGGCGGATGCGCGCGGTGAGCGCTCCGACGGCGTCCTCGCCCGGCCCGGGCACCGCGCGGGGGCCCACCGGCCCGTAGTCGAACTCGTGGTTGCCGAGCGCCGCGGCCGTGTAGCCCAGCTGGTTGTAGACGTCGATGACGGCGGCGCCCTCGGTGAGGTTGGAGGCGAGCGTGCCCTGGAAGAGGTCTCCCGCGTCGAGCAGCAGCACCCCGCCCGGGTTGTCCGCGCGCAGCCGGGCCACGTAGCCGGCGAAGACGGCCGCCCCCCCCTGCTCCACCTCGAGCCCACCGGGCAGCGAGGTCTTCTGGGGCATCAGCCAGCCGTGGAAGTCATTGGTGGCCACCAGGGTGAGCCGCACGGGCTCGGCGGGCGCCTGGAGGGCCTGGGAGGAAGGAGAGGACGTCTGGGCGGACGGCTCGGCGGGACGCGGAGCACTGGCGCACCCGGCGGCCACGAGGGCCACCAGCGCGAAGAGGAGTCGGGAGGAATACATGCGGGCGGCGAGTTGAGCCCAGCCGCCCCCCGCAGGCAACCCGCATCAGGCCCTGGGACGGCGGCGCGAGAGCAGCAGCACGCCCGCCAGCACGAGCAGCACCGAGCCTGGCACGGACACCGAGGAGCAGTAGCAATGGAGGCCATTGCCGTCGCCCGGCGGCAACCCGCCCGGAGTGCCCAACGGAGGGACGTCGGGGCGAGTTCCCCCACCCCCTCCATCCTCCGTCCCGGCGTCCGGCGTGCCTCCATCCGTGGACGTGGTGGGATTGCCCGTGTCCACGACGAGCGGCGTCGTGAAGCCGGTGGCGATGGCCTGCCACGGGACGAGCTTGAAGTTCTCGTTGCCGCCCGGGGTGTTGGTGCTGTCGTGCACGGCCACCATGCCCAGCGGGAAGCCCGTCAGGGCCCGGTTGGTCACCACCACGTGGCGCGGACGATCCACCGCGTCGATTCCACCGTCCTGGGCCACGGTGAAGCTGCCCCGGAACGTGTGGGCGGAGGGCTGCCGCTCGTAGATGCGCACCGCGTTCGCGCCCCCGCTCACCGCCAGCAGGTAGCCTCGGACTCCGGACGCCGTGTAGAGGGCCACGCCTCCCAGGGGGGCGTCGAGCCCGCCTCCGGTGATGCCATCCACCAGGACCCGGGCATCCCCCGCGTCGGGCTCGGCGCCGTACTGCCAGATGCCACTGCCCTGCTCGACGACGTAGAGCGTGCGCTGGGCATCGTCGACGGCCAGGCCCACCACGGAGTCCCCCACGTCGAAGGTGCGCACCGGGGTGACTCCGACGCCGCCATCCCCCACCTGGCCGGTGAGCTCGTACTGCGCGACAACGCCGGTGGCACTCCCGGCGAAGGCGAAGAAGCGCCCGGTGGTGGGGCTCACGTACAGGGCCACGCTGTTGGGCACGAAGCCCGAGGTGGTGATGGGGGACAGCCCCGCGCCGCGCAGTCCGAGCGTCGTGGGATCGATGAGGTAGGCCACGAGCGCCTGGATGCTCGGGTTGGCCACCATCACCAGGGACTGGGAGATGCCCGTCACCTGGACGTTCTCCTGCACGTCCACGCCCGCGGCCACGCCGTCGGAGGACAGGGAGAACAGCAGGGCGCCGGTGGTCCGGAAGGCGAGCAGCCCGACCTGGTTGTCCGCCACGAGGAGCAGACTGTTGGCCGGGTCCGTGGGGTGCATCCACAGGGCCGCGCCCTGCACCACGGTCCCGGTGCCGAGCACCTGCGCCGTCTCCAGCGTGGGCGGCACCGCGATGCTCTGCTGGGCCAGCGCGGGCAGGCCGGCGAGAAGGACGGCCACGCTGAGAAGTGTGCGGAAACGCACGAAGGCCTCCTGGGCGATATTCGAGGCAACGGGTTGGCCACGCCCGCCTGCCCGCGCAAGGAGGGACGTGCCGGAGACGTTCACCCGCGAGCGCATCCCCCGGGGCTCCGGTATCCTCCTGGACATGCACACCGGTGAGGGGGACACCCAGGGACTCGCGGGCGACCGCGGCGAGGCGGCACTTCCGGCTCTAGGGGCGCTGCCCTGGTGGAAGGAGCCCTCGAGGGAGCAATGGCGGACGTTCCTGGCGGCCTGGGTGGGCTGGGTGCTGGATGCCTTCGACTTCACCATCTACCTGCTGGTGATGCCGGAGATGGCCAAGGAGTTCGGCGTCGGCGTGACGGTGCTGGCGGGCTCCATCACGCTCACGCTGCTGGTGCGGCTGGTGGGCGGAGTGGCAGCGGGAGCGGTGGCGGACCGGTGGGGCCGCAAGCTGCCGCTGATGCTCTCCATCGTCTGGCTCGCGCTGTGTGACGGCGCGGTGGCACTGGCGCCCTCCATCACCTGGGTGCTGGTGCTGCGCACGCTGTTCGGCTTCGGCATGGGCGCCGAGTGGACGAGCGGCGCCACGCTGGCCATGGAGAACTGGCCCGAGCGCAGCCGGGGCATCGCCTCGGGCATCCTGCACGGAGGCTGGGCCGTGGGCTACCTGCTGGCCGCGGTGGTGTCCGGCGTCGTGGTGCCGCTGTGGGGCTGGCGGGCGCTCTTCGTCATCGCCGCGGTGCCGGCGCTGCTGGTGCTGCCCATCCGCTACGGCGTGCCGGAGAGCTTCGATCCCGAGAAGGCCCTCGCCGAGCGGCGCGCCCGGCCCTCGCAAGGGCTCAGGGATCCGGTGCTGCTGACGCGGCTCGCGTGGGGCTCGCTGGTGATGGCGTGCAACTTCGGGGGCTACTACGGGCTCACCAGCCTCTACCCGGTGCTGCTGAAGACGGAGCTGGGGATGAGCATCCAGGGCGTGTCGGTGCTGGTGACGCTCGTCAACGTGGGCATGCTGCTGGGGACGGCGATGTGCGGGATGCTGGCCTCGCGGCTGGGCGTGGCGAAGGCGGTGGCCATCGCCGCGTTCGGCATGCTGCCCTTCCTGCCGCTCTACGTGGGCACGGTGCCCGGGCTGATGTGGCTGGGCGCCTTCGCGGGCGGCTTCTTCGGCGCGGCCCCTCCGGGCATCGCCCCACTGCTGCTCACCTCGCTCTTCCCAGCGAGCATCCGAGGCAAGTGCGTGGGGCTCGTCTTCCACGTGGGCGCCTTCGTGGCGGCCTTCATCCCCACCGGCATGGCGGCGCTCGTCGAGCACGCCGGCTTCACCCATGCCCAGGTCATCATGACGGTGGGCGGCGTGTGCCTGGTGGCCATGGCCCTGGCGCTCTCGCTGCGCCCCAGGGCCACGCTGGACGAGGCCCCCTCCGAGGCCCCCTCGCCCCTGCACGGGTGAGAGGGCCCCGCGCCACCGCCGCTACTTCGGGATGAGGGTGAAGGCGATGTTCTTCATGTCGATGCCGGGCCCGCGGATGCGCAGCGTGCCCTCCACCCGGGTGATGTCCTGGTTGGACGGATCCACCTGCGTGACGGCGCCCACCACCTCCGAGGCATCCGCCACGCTGGTACCGAAGAGCGGCATCGCGAAGGGCTGCATCCGCCACCGGTCCCCATCCACCCGCGCCCAGACCTGCTGACGCTGCTGGCTCCCCGCGCCCTGGGGAAGGATCGTCAGGGTGAGCGCACCCGGACGGGAGGGCTCGGCCGTCTCGAGCACGAAGTCCACGGGGGTGATGCCGCCGCGCCCCGGAACCTGGACCGTCATGCGCATCGCCCGGGGCCAGGTGCCCGCGGCCGGCTTCGCGACGGTGAACTCACTCCCGAGCTCGCCCCAGAGCGCGCCTCCGGAGAGGAACGGCAGACCCGGCAGCACCCGGAAGCGGTAGCGGGCCCCCTGCGCGAGCGGCGCCGCCGGCACGAACGTGAGCCGTCCGCCCTGGACCTCCACCGCGCCGGACACGCGATTGCCGAGCGCGTCCTCCAGCACCACGTACTCCGCCGCCACCTCGGCGGCCGGCTTCCCCTGCGAGTCATCCACCGGGTCCGCGAAGGCCACGGACGGGCGCACGTCCGGGTAGACGCCCTCGTCGCTGTCGATGTCCGGCCAGATGCCCAGCGGCGCCCCACCCTTCGGCGTCAGCTCGCGCAGGAAGGCCAGGAGATCCGCGCGCTCCTCGGCGCTGAGCGGCACCTTCACGTAGTCGATCGCCACATCCAGGGCGGCCTCCAGGCTCCGGGCCTTCGCGCCCACGAAGTAGATGCCGTGACGGTAGGTGCCCAGGAGCGTGGGGATGTCGGCCGGCTCACCGGACTTGCCCTGCGTGACATACCCGCGTGACGTGTACAGCGGCGGCGTGTGGCAGCCAGAGCAGGAGGCCTTGCCCTCGAAGAGCTCTTTTCCGCGCAGGGCGGCCTCGGTGTAGCTGCCGTCCAGCCGGGTGTGGCCCGTGGCCCTGGGGGCGCCGAGCAGCGAGCCCAGGAAGGCCTGGAGGCCGAGCGCCTCCTCGGGCGTGGCCGGACGCGACACGATGGACCCGGGTCCCTGGTAGCCGAAGTTGGCGGAGCTGGAGACGTAGGCGCCCCACTCCAGCGGCGTGGTGGCATCCAGCAGTTGCAGCGGCCGCACGTTGTGCCAGACAGCCGGTCCGAAGCGCCACACCATGCCGTCGTTCTGCGTCTCCACATGGCAGCTCGAGCAGGAGTGATTCGCCGCGAAACTCCCACCGGGCCGGGTGAAGACGCGCTCACCGAGCGCCACGCTCGCGGGACGCGGATCCTCCGCGAGCTGCACCTTCTGGAACACCGTCCCGTCCGCGCGCAGCACCCACAGCTCGAAGCTCTGGTAGCAGTGCACGGCCACCGTGCCCGCGGCATCCACCGCCACCAGCTGCCGGGCGCCCGGACCCACCGCGACCCGGGCCTTCTCGGCGAGCGTGTTCCGGTCGAGTGCCACCACCACGTCCGACGACTCGGAGGAGACCCACAGCGTGTCCCCCACCGCGAGCACTCCGGCGGGATTGACCACGGGACCTCCGGAGCCCGCCTGGCGCGTCAGGTCCGCGCGCCGCAGCACGCTCGGCACCGCGGCGTCCGCGTCCACCACCACCACCTCGTGCACGAAGGGCTTCGCCGTGGCGTCCGCCTGCGAGGGCTCGGGGTCTCCATCGGTCGCGGCGACGTACAGCTCGGTATCGTCCGCGGAGAGCGCCAGGGCCCGCAGATCGGCGGAGACTCCCTCCACGGTGGCGATCGTCGTCAGCGACGCGGTGTCGACGACCGAGATGTCCTTGTCATCCCCCGGCCCGTACGTGCCGCGCGTGTCCTTGACGCGGTTGCCGGAGCGGTACGAGGCCACGAAGAGCCGCCGGCCATCCGCGGAGAGCGCCAGGGCGCGAGGATCGAACCCCACCTCCACATGCGCCACGACCTCGCGCACCGCGAGGTCCACCACCGCCACCCGGCGCTGCGTGGCCAGCGACACGTACAGCCGCCGGGCATCCGGAGAGAGGGCCAGACCGGAGGGCTCGTCCCCCACCCACAGGGAGTCCACGAGCACGCCGCGCGCCCGGTCGATGAAGCCCACGGTGTCGCCGCCGCGATGGGCGACGAGCACATAGGGCAGCGGCTCGCGCCAGGCCAGCGCCGAGGGCCACGCGCCCACCGTCACCTCGCCATGCTTGCGCCAGTACGTGCCGTCCACCCGCGCGAGGCGGCTCACCGTGTAGGACGCACCGTTCGCGGTCCACAGCTCCTCCCCGACGCGCAACACGCCGGAGAGGGGCGTCAGGGAGTGGTTGCGGAAGCGCTCGGCCGGAGAGCGGGCCACGACGTGGAGCGGCACCTCGGAGTTGCGCAGCTCGCCCAGCCGGAGGACGTAGTCCCCGGGCACATCGGGGGTGAAGCGCGGCTCGGGAGCGCCCCGCGTGTAGGCGGTGTTGCGGCTGCTCTCGGGAGCGGAGACGACCTGCCACTCCAGGGTGGAGGGACACTGCGCGTCCTGCTTCAGCCGGGGCAGGTAGAAGGTCTCGCCCAGGGTGTGGGAACGCGGGTTCTGCAACGGAAGCAGCGCCTCGGTGCAAACGGGCTCCGGGGCTGGATCCGGCTCGTCACGGCACGCACTGGCCGACAGCAGCAGCACCGACGCGGAACAGAGGAGGAGGAAACGGTTGGGTCTCATGGGGCCCCGGCATAGAGGCCCCACCGTCGCGGAGCAACCCCCATGCGCTCGCCAGGAGCCGCACGCCAGGATGGTTCCCATGTCGCGAATGTTGAGAATGACGACGTGGGCGCAGGTGCGGGCCGAGCTCGATGCACTGAAACCCCACCTCGCCTACGGCCCGTGCGACAAGCGCGAGGACGAGGCGCTGCACGCCATGCACCTCGCCGACCCTCTGTGCGCGGTGCAACGGTCTCCGGCCCCTCACGCGGCGTGAGACGGGTGACACGGCCCGTCGAGCCCCGGGACTGTCAGGGGCGGTGATAGGCTGTCCGGCATGGCCAGCAACATGTCGTGCATCGGCATCACCGCGAGGGATCCGCAGGACTTCGGGCGCCGCATGTCGTTGCTGCTGGAGCGCAGCGAGCCCGCCGGGAAGTGGGGAGCCCACGAGCTGCGCGTCTGGACGGACGCGAGTGGCGCCAGCGTCAGCTTCGTGGTGTCGGAGGACGGAGTGGAGTGCGCCACCCCGGGCTTCCGCGCGCGGACCCGGCTCCAGGCGCGCGCGACACGGTTCGCCAACGATCCGGATTGCCGCTTCTGCGATCCGCTGCTCGTGGAGATCGTGGACGCGAAGGGAGAGCTCTTCTACCCGTTGGCCACGCAGCTCGATGACCTGCTGCTCACGCGCGAGCGGGTGAGCGAGGGGGCCCTGCTCGAGCTGGGCCTGTGCGCCTTCGCCCGAGGCATCGAGGTCTGGGCGGACGAGGCGGCCTTCACCCAGGCGCAGGAGAACGAGGAGGTGAAGTTCGCCGCCGAGTCCCTCATTCCCTCCGGGCTGTTCTCACCGGAGGGAGAGGAGCTGCCCGAGGCGGCCGAGGCCTTCCTCACGGGCCGGGTGCTGGAGGCCGGACTGCGAGAGAACGTCATGACCGGGGAGACGTTCCAGCACGCCATCGTGCGGACACTGGGAGGGAGCTACGACGTGCTCGCCTCGCCGCGGGAGCTGACGGCCCCCCTGGAGCCCGGAAACATCATCCAGGGTGAGTTCTGGCTGGTGGGGAGGGTGACGTCTGGCCTCATCGAAGCGCCTCTGCCCGGGATGACACACCGGCGCTTCCGCGCCTGAGCGTCCGCGCCGCCGAGCGGATATCCTGCGCGGTGAGGAGCTCGCATGGCGAACGGTCACAGGGGACGAGGCAGCACGGGGCGGTCCGATGAGACACGCATTGCCCCCGTGGAAGAAGACGAGCGAACGCCCCCACCCCGGGCCAGGCGAGCGGACGAGACGCGCATGGCGCCCGTGGTGGAGCCAGACGCGGAGCCGGAGGCCGAGCAGCCCGAGGGCGGCGAATACCGGACGATGTTCGCGACCCACGCGGCGCTGTTCGCGGAGCGGCTGAAGGACAGGTTCGCGAAGAAGATCTACGGGCGCACGCCGCACCGGGTGCTGCGCATCGACGAGCCCGAGGGTCCCAGCACCGCTGGAGGGAAGCTGGCGCGGCAGCCCATCTCGCTCGTCCCGAGGCGCGGTACGGCACCGACGATCGTCTGCGGCTGGGTGGACGTGGCGAGGAAGGAAGCGCAGCTGCGCGGCCACGAGTCCGTGGCGAAGCGGTACGAGGCCCACCACGGCGCGCCGATCGACATCGCCGAGGAGGACTACGAGCGCTGCATCGATGACCTGTCGGAGGCGCTCACCGGGGGTGGCATCAAGGTCCGGGTGGTCATTCCCGAGGAGGCCCCCGCCCGACAGACGGCCTCGCCTGCCCCCGAGGCAGGAGCCCAGGGCTTTCCTCTGTGGATGGTGGGAGCCGTGGGCGCGACGGCCTTCCTGCTCGGATTGATGATCGGGCGGATGACGGGCTGACGCGGCAGGACGGCCTCTACCCATGGAATAGACTCCTGGACCATGTCCATGAGGGTACCTGCCGTAGCGCTCCTGCTCACCTTGGCCCCGGTGCTGACCGCCCTCGGTGGGCCTCTGGAGGCGCTCCGTGTGGAACGGGAGGTGTCCCTCCAGGTGAGCGCGCTCCCTGGGGAACGGCTGAAACTCTCGTTCGGACTGTCCACCCTCCTGCAGAGGGATTTCACCGTTGAAGAGGCCCGCGCCCTCCTGGCCTTCCAGCACGATTCGCTGACCGCTCCAGGACCACGAGGGCTCCTGCTCGCCACCACGGGCATGGTGACATGTGACTCGGGTTGCACGCCCGGCACCTGGGAGAAGCAACTCCGCGAGGAATACCTCGCGAAGTACGGCTCCCCCAGCCTGAGGCTGCCGGAATCGCTCGAGAACAGCCGGCAGGTGATGGCCCTGCGCCTCTCGACCCGGTTCATGGGCGATGGTTTCCGCGATGCGGCGCATGAGCTGTTCAACGACCCGCTCTTCGTCTCGGGAGTGGTTCTCTCCTCCGTCCTCTACATGGCCTCCTGGCTGGCGCCCGAGCCTTTCTTCTCAAAGTTGTTCGCCGCGAGGCTGACCCTCTTGCTCATGACGAGCTTCACCGTGGCCGAGCTGCGCAATGTGGCCGTGACCGTCATGCGGCTGTACAAGGAAGCGGAGCAGGCCCGGACGGTGCGGGAGTTGGAGAAGGTCGCGGAGCGCTTCGGGAAGGCGCTGGGAGGAACCGGACTGAGGCTCCTGGTGATGGTGGCGAGTTACGGAGTGGGCAAGGCGTTACCAGGAGTCCCGCCGGGCGGCTTGCGAGGCAGACAATGGGCTCCAGCCGGTGCGGCTGCGCTGGATGATCTGCTGATGACCGAAGCGACGACGGTGCAAGTCATGGCGGATGGCGGTGTCGTCATCGCGGGAGCAACTCTCGGAAACACGGCAGCCGCCGCCCGGGCCAAGAGCATCTGTGATGACGGCTCGAACAAGGACGGCGAGTGGCATCACATGGCCACCATCAACAACCGGAAGTCATCCGCGCGAGGCGGTCCGTGGACCCCACGGTTCGAGGGGTTGTTTGAACAAGTAGGAATGAGCCTCAATGACCCCGCGAACCTCATCCACATCCAGGGCCACGAGGGGCCGCACTCCGAGCAATACCATCAGACAATCCATGATCGACTTCTCGAAGTACTGCGTAGCTGCACAAGCATGGATGAATGCAGGCGGGCCTTCACGGATGAACTCAAGAAGATTGCCGACGAACTCTGCACCCCTGGCACAGCGCTCAACAAGATGTTGATCAAGAAGGTCCGCCCATGAGTCTTCGTGACACTTCTCCCTTCACATACTTTCGGCTTATCCAGAACGTATACACTCCAGACGGCACTGACGGTTGGGTGTTTCAAGGTCCGTTCGATAAACAAGGCGCAAGACTCGACAACCCCTGGCGATACACGGACGGACAGCGGCTCGAGATGACTGACATCGCTGAGTCGCCCACATTCCGGATCCACCAGCCAGCTGGGAGTCCGCTCGAGTTCAACATCTCGGCACTGGGCACTCCTGTCGTTCCCGAGCGCGTCGTGCGCATCTTCGAGCGCCTGGGAACAAAGGACGTGCAGTTCCTTCCAGCGAGGATCGCCTCACTCGCAGAGCCCTGGTTCATCCTCAATGTCACCCGGGTCGTGCGCTGCATCGACGACGCTCGCTGTAGTGAGGTGCTGTACTGGAAGCCGGAGGATGGACTGCCCAAGAAGGTCGGAACCTATCGGGCCGTCCATGGCATGCGCATCGACCCGACGAAGTCCGAAGGCGCCCGCATCTTCCGGCCATGGGGATGGCTCGTCGCGCTCATCGTCTCCCAGGACATCAAGGAGGCCTTGGAGCAGGAGCACGTCACCGGGATCAAATTCATCGAAGTGTGAGCGCCACGACGTGAATCCTCGGCTGGCTGCTGCAAGACCGACCCCTCCCGAAGATTGACACGCCAACCGTTCCCACTCCCAACTTCCGGTCAGACATGCATGGGCGCGCCGCTGTCTACCGTTGACCGTCCCCCCGCGCACCCTTCTTCTGGCACACAGGATTTTATTGAATAATCAACAATCAAGGGATAGCCTGAGGCGCATCAATGGATGCGTCCGCATCCGATGTGAGGAGTTGCCAAATGAGGTGCCATCCTCTCCGTGCCCTGCTCGGTGCGTTGCTCTGTGGGCTGCTCCTCTCCTCGGGCTGTGCCGAGGATCCCCAGTCCTCGCCGTCTGCGTCCGAGGACATGCTCGGCACCCGGGAGTCGGCGATGTGCCTGGGGCTGAGCGTCACCTCGCTGACCATCTCGGGCGTCAGCTCGTACAACAACGAGCTGGCCGGCGGCGGTGACTGGACGATGTCCACGGGCGCCAACGGGGCCCGGCTGGAGTACTACCTCGATGGCGTCCTCCAGGTGTGGGAGGAGCGGGTCGCCACCGCTGGCACCTCCGGCACCTGGTACTACAGCGGGCCCATGGGTTGTGGCACCTCCACCTTCGAGGTGAAGGCCTACCCGATGGTCATCGACAGCAACGGCAACCGCACCACCTGCGGCTTCGCGGTCGACTCGGTGACCCGCTCCGTTTCGGACTACTGCCCCACCGCGGTGGGGGGCGCCAACCACACCGTGGAGCTGAGGGACAACGGCACCCTGCGGGCCTGGGGCTACAACTACTACGGACAGCTCGGGGACGGCACGGTCACCCACCGCTACAAGCCGGTCATCGTGGTGGGCCTGAGCTCGGTGATGGCGGTGGCCACGGGCATCCATCACTCGGTGGCGCTCAGGACGGACGGCACCGTCTGGGCCTGGGGGCGCAACAACTACGGGCAGCTCGGGGATGGGACGACGATTCAGCGCCAGGCGCCCGTTCAGGTACCGGGCCTCACCGGGGTGACGGCCATCGCGGTGGGCGGATACCACTCGATGGCGCTCAAGGCGGATGGCACCGTCTGGACCTGGGGCTACAACGCCTACGGGCAGCTCGGGGATGGGACGGTCACCCAACGCCTCTCTCCGGTGCAGGTGACGGGCCTCAGCGGCGTCACCGCCATCGCCGCGGGCGTCCATCATTCGGTGGCGCGCAAGAGCGATGGCACGGTGCGGGCCTGGGGCTACAACGCCTATGGCCAGCTCGGGGACGGGACGCTCACCCAGCGCCTCGCGCCGGTGCAGGTGGCGGGGCTCACGAGCGCCACCCGCATCGAGGCCGGCTACTACCACACGCTGGCGGTGCGCACGGACGGCACGGTGCGAGCCTGGGGCGACAACACCTATGGGCAGCTCGGGGACGGGACGGCCACCCAGCGCCTCACGCCGGTGATGGTGAGTGGCCTGAGCGGCATCACCGCCGTGGCCGCGGGGGCCTATCACTCGGTGGCGCGCAAGTCGAACGCCACCCTGTTCACCTGGGGCTACAACGGTTACGGGCAGCTCGGGGATGGGACGACCACCCACCGCTCGAGCCCGTTCCAGGTGAGTGGGCTCACCGAGGTCGTCCGCTTCGCCGCGGGCAACCATCACACGCTGGTGCGGCAGGCGGATGGGAGCATCTGGGCCTGGGGCTACAACAACTACGGACAGGTGGGCACCGGGAATACGGCCCAGCGCACCACGCCCTATCAGGTGGCGGTCAGCGCCATCGCGGGCCTCGCCGCGGGCGCCCATCACTCGGCGGTGGTGAAGCACGATGGCCTCGTGTGGACCTGGGGCCACAACGGTCATGGGCAGCTCGGCAATGGGACGACCACCTCCAGCTCCACGGCCGTGAAGGTGGCGGGACTCACCGGCGCCGCCGCCGTCGAGGGGGGCCTCTACTACACGATGGCGCTCAAGCGGGATGGCACCGTCTATACGTGGGGGCGCAATGACTACGGCCAGCTCGGCAATGGGACGGCCCTCCAGAGCACCGCGCCCGTGAGGGCGGGGACCCTCACCACCGTCATGGCCATCTCGGGGGGAAACTCCCACTCGGTGGCGCTCAGGCGGGATGGCACCGTGTGGACCTGGGGCTACAACGCCTACGGCCAGCTCGGCAACGCGACGACCACCAACAGCCTCTCGCCGCTGAGGGTGTCCAGCCTGAGCAATGTCATGGCCGTGACCACGGGCTATCACCACACGGTGGCGGTGCTTCAGGATGGCACCGTGTGGGCCTGGGGCCACAACGCCTATGGCCAGCTCGGGGATGGCACGCTCACCCATCGCACCGCGCCGGTGCAGGTGCCGGGACTGACCAACGTGATGGCCGTGAGCGCGGGCGCCTATCACACGGTGGCACTCAAGCGGGATGGCACCGTGTGGGTCTGGGGTTACAACGCCTACGGCCAGCTCGGGGACGGCACGCTCACCCAGCGCAACTCGCCGGTGCAGGTGCCCGGCCTCACGGGTGTCATGAACATCGACGCCGGCATCCACCACACGGTGGCGCGCAAGAGCGATGGCACCGTCTGGACCTGGGGCTACAACGCCTACGGCCAGCTCGGGAATGGCACGCTCACCCAGCGCAACTCGCCGGTGCAGGTGCCCGGCGTCACCACCCACATCGACGTCGCCGCGGGTGGCTACCACACCCTGGCGCACGACTCGGCCGGCATCCTGTGGACCTGGGGCTACAACGCCTACGGCCAGCTCGGGGATGGCACGCTCACCCAGCGCACCAGCCCCGTCGTGGTGGATGGCCTCACCCCCTGAGTCCTACCGCCGCAGCGCCTCCTCGTAGGCCGCGAGCGTCTCGTCCGCGCAGCGCGCCCAGGTGAACAGGGCCGCCTGCCGCCTCCCCTCCTCCGCCCAGCGCCGCCGCTCCGTGTCCGAGCGCAGCAGCCGCTCCATCGCCTCCGCCAGGCCCTCGGCGTCATCCGGCCGCACCGCCAGCGCGCCCTGCCCGCACACCTCCGGCGTGGCCCCCGTCGTGGACACGATGGCCGGCGCCCCCAGCCGCATGGCCTCCAGCGGCGGCAGCCCGAAGCCCTCGTACTTCGAGGGGAACGCGAACACCGCCGCCCGCCGCATCAGCTCGAAGAACACGGCCTCGGACTGGTACCCCAGCGAGCGGATGTCATGCCCCTCCGCGCGCATGCGCGCCACGCGCGTCTCCACCGCCCCCGAGCCGAACCAGCTCTGCCCCGCCATCACCAGCGCCGCTGGCCGTCCCCGCGCCTTCAGCCGCTCGAGCGCGTCCAACACCAGGCTCACGTTCTTCCGCACGTCCAGCGAGCCCGCGTACAGCACGTACCGCTCCGGCAGAGACAGCGTGCGCAGGAACGCCTCGGTGGTGGCATCCGGCGCATGGCGGTCCACGTGGTCCACCCCGTTGTAGACCACCGAGACCTTGCGCTCGGCCTCGGGGTGGCGCGCCAGCAAGTCATCCCGGGTGCACGCGCTCACGCAGAGGATGCGGTCCGCCACCCGGACGCTCCGGGCCAGCCACAGGCGGAACTGCCAGCGATAGGCCCGGGACACCGTCTCGGGCATCAGCAGGGGAATCAGATCGTGAACGGTGACGACGTACGCCTTGCCCGGAATGCGCACCAGCGGGAGGTTGAAGTTGCCCAGCGCGTGGTACACCCGCGCCTCCGAGGCCCTCAGCACCTGGGGCAGCCGGCCCAGCACGTAGGCGGTGCGCCCCATCCGGCCCCGGGGGTCCTCCCCGGAAACCCGGGCGCCCAGCCGCTCCAGGCGAACGCCCCGGGCCTCCAGGCCCTCGGCCAGACAGCGGGTGTAGAGACCAATGCCCGTGGTGGGCTCGTCCCAGAGACTCGCATCGAAAGCGACAGGACCCTTTGACACGGTGCGCCTCATAGCACGGTGCTGTGATAGGCAGGGTGCCCCTATGGCGGTCCATCAGCTGATTCCGAGCTTCGTGGCGGGCGACGCCTCCGGACAGGCGGCGCTGCACCTGCAGCTGTTGCTGCGCCGGCTGGGCCACTCCGGCGAGCTCTACGCGGGCGAGGTCGGCGCGGGCCTCGAGTCCCTGGCGCACCCCGTCTCGGCGCTGCGTCCGGGCCCGGACGACCTGGTCCTTTACCACCACGGCATCGCCTCACCGCTGAGCAGCCGGCTGATGCACCTGCCCTGCCGCCGGGGCGTCGTCTTCCACAACATCAGCCCCGCGCGCTACTACACGGGCACCCCGCTGGCCGAGGCGCTCCTCACGGGGCGGGCGCAGCTGGCCGCCATGGCCCCCTTCGTGGACGTGGCCATCGGCGTGTCGGACTACAACCGCGCCGAGCTGCGCGAGGCCGGCTACCACAACGTCCACACCGTCCCGCTCTTCGTCGAGCCCCAGCGTTTCTCCGAGTCCAACGCGGACAAGGCGCTGCGGCAACGCCTGTCCGGGCCGGGCCCGGTGGTGCTCTCGGTGAGCCGGGTGGCGCCGCACAAGCGCTTCGAGGATCTGCTGGCGCTGCACGCGGAGCTGCTCCGGCTGCGGCCCGAGGCGCGCCTGCTGGTGGTGGGGGGCTATGAGCCGGGCAGCCGCTACTTCAAGTCGCTCCAGCACAGGGCTCGCGAGCTGACCGGGGTGCACTTCCTCGGGAGGCTCAACCACGCGGAGCTGGTGGCCGCGTACCGCACGGCGGACGTCTTCGTCTCCATGAGCGAGCACGAGGGCTTCGGCGTCCCGCTCATCGAGGCCATGGCCGCCGAGGTGCCGGTGCTGGCCTACGCGGCGGCGGCCGTGCCGGAGACGCTCGGAGGCGCGGGCATCGCCTTCGACCAGAAGCGCTTCGCCTTCCTCGCCGAGCTGGTGGTGGACATGTGCGAGGACGCGTCCCTGCGTGAGCGCCTGCTCGCGGGCCAGGCCCGGCGGCTGAAGCACTTCTCCGCCGAGGAGACCCAGAAGGCCCTCGCGAAGGCCCTCGGAGAGGACAGGCGCCCCAGGCGCCGAGCCCCGTCCGCGAGGAAGAAGCCCCGGGTGGGCGTGGTGGTGCAGCGCTACGGCGAGGTGACGGGCGGAGCCGAGCGCCACGCGCAACAGGTGGTGGAGCAGCTCGCGCCGCACTGGGAGCTGACGGTGCTCACCACGTGCGCGAAGAACCACCTCACGTGGGAGAACGTCTTCCCGCCGGGCGAGGAGCAGGACGCGCACGTGGAGGGCGTGAAGGTGCTGCGCTTCCCGGTGACGCGGGTGCGGAACATCCGTCCCTTCAACGCGCTGTCCAAACAGGTCTTCGACAAGCCCAACGAGCGGCTGCGCGAGGAGCACTGGGTGGCCGAGCAGGGCCCGGTGGTGCCCGGCCTGCTGGAGCACCTGGACACGCACGGGGCGGACTACGACGGCTTCGTCTTCTTCACCTACCTGTACGCGCCCACGGTGTGGGGCCTGCCGATGGTGGCGGACCGGGCGCTGATCGTCCCCACGGCGCACGACGAGCCGCCCATCCGCTTCGGCGTGTACGCGGACGTCTTCGAGCGCCCGCGGGCCCTGCTGTGCAACACGCCCGAGGAGGTGGAGCTCATCGGCCGGTACTACCCGGACCATGCGCCCGCGCGGGTGGTGGGCGTGGGGGTGGACGTGCCGGCGAAGGTGGACCCACGGCGCTTCCGCGAGCAGTACGGCGTGCGCAACCCGTACCTGATGTACGTGGGGCGGCTGGAGGCCGGCAAGGGCATCCCCGAGCTGCTCGCGCACCACCGGGAGCTGCGGGCGCGCTTCCACGACGCACCGGACCTGGTGCTCGCGGGCGAGGCGCACATGGACCTGCGCGGCGAGGGCGTGCGCCACGTGGGCCGCATCGGCGAGCAGGACAAGTACGACGCGCTGGCCGGGGCGGTGGCGGTGGCGGTGCCCTCGCGCTACGAGAGCCTCTCGCTGCTCACGCTGGAGGCCTTCGCCTCGGGCACGCCGGTGCTGGTCAACGGGCACTCGGAGGTGCTGGTGGGCCAGGTGGAGCGCAGCCGGGCGGGCCGGACGTACACGGACCTGGAGTCGTTCATCTCGGGCCTGCGCGAGGTGGGCGAGCAGCGCGCCGTGCTGAGCCGGCGGGCGAAGACGTACGCCGCGAAGTACACGTGGCCCCGGGTGGTGGACGCCTACCGGGAAGAGATGGAACGCATCCTCAGGGAGAAGAGCCGATGAAGCTGATGGGACGGGACATCCCCGCGCGCGAGCTGCTCGCGCGCATCGAGGAGCGCCTGCGCACGAGGGGCCTGCCCACCTCCGAGCCGGCGGACGTGCCCGAGGAGGGCGTGGAGCCGCGGGTGGATCCGCTCTCCTTCTACCTCCAGGCGCTGGAGGAGCACGCGGACGCCACGCGCGCCCTGCCGCTGCACACCCACCGGGGTGGCGCGGGCCAGCTGGTGCTGGTGGCCAAGTGGGCCTTTCGCAAGACGTGCCAGGTGTTCATCAACGAGGCGCTCTCGCGCCAGCGCGTCTTCAACGGCCATGTGCGCGACTCGTACGCCCAGCTCTCCGCCGAGGTGATCCGCCTGCGGGCCGAGGTGGAGGCCCTGCGTGCCGCCCAGGCGGGCACCCAGGCACCAACGCCGCCTCCCACCGAGGCTCCGGCGCGCCCCCGGCGCACGGCGAAACAGACCCGGACGCAGGACGAGAAGTAGCCCCCCTTCCCACCCCCTGGAAGCATGCTAGAGAGGGCCGTCCCCGAGGACCTCCGTCCGTACCGGGGGGGATGCACCCATGCTCAACGACAAGAAGATCTGCGTGGTGATGCCCGGCTACAACGCCGAGCACACCGTCAAGAAGACCTACGAGGAGATTCCCAAGGACATCGTGGACGATGTGATTCTCGTCGACGACAGCTCCAGCGACCGGACGGCCGAGGTCGCGCGCTCGCTGGGAATCCACACCATCGTGCACCCGAAGAACCGGGGCTACGGCGGCAACCAGAAGACCTGCTACACCGAGGCCCTCCGGCGCGGCGCCGACATCGTGGTGATGGTCCACCCGGACTATCAGTACACCCCCCGGCTCATCCCCGCGATGGCCTCGGTCATCAGCAGCGGCATCTATGACGTCGCGCTGGGCTCGCGCATCCTCGGCAACACGGCGCTCACGGGCGGCATGCCGCTCTACAAGTTCGTGGCCAACCGCTTCCTGACGGCCGTGGAGAACATCCTCGTCGATCAGAAGCTGAGTGAGTACCACACGGGCTACCGGGCCTTCTCGCGCGAGGTGCTGCTCACCCTGCCGCTCGAGGAGAACGACGACGGCTTCGTGTTCGACAACCAGATGCTGGTGCAGGCCATCCGGTTCGGCTTCCGCATCGGCGAGGTGAGCTGCCCCACGCGCTACGAGGAGCAGTCCTCCTCCATCGGCTTCATGAAGAGCGTGCGCTACGGCTTCGGCGTGCTGGAGGCGGCGGCCCAGTACCGGGCGATGAAGCTGGGGCTCATCCACCCCCGGTTCCTCGACGAGAGCGGGCGCAAGCTGCAGATGGACCCCGAGCCCGCCAAGGACGAGCGGGAGGCGAGTTGACGTGACCCCCGGCACCCACGAGGCCTCCGGGGGCGAGCGTTCCCACCTCGCGCCGCTGCTGTCCGTGGCGGCCGTGACGTTGGGCTACGCGGTCCAGTTCGGCAACGGCGCCCGCCACCCGGACTCGATGGTCCTGCTCACGGTGGCGCTGGTGGCCTCGCTGCTGGCCGTGGTGCTGCCGGAGCCCCGGCACGCGAGGATCGTCCAGTACACCGAGCGGGCGACGATCCTGCTGCTGGGCATCGGGCTCATCGGGCAGTTCATCTTCCTGGCCACCAGCTCGCCGGGCGTGTACCTGCGGCCGGGCCGCAATGGCTTCACCTCGTTCCTGACGGGCATCGCGGTGGCGGCGGTGCTGGCCGGTGCGGGGCTGAGCGGGAAGCCCTGGTTGGGAAGGCTGCGGCTGCCCGTGCTGGTGGGCGTCCACGTGGCGCTGGGCTCGTGGATCATCCACTACTCGCCCAACCCGTTCATCGACGTCTACACGTTCCACGTCGAGGCGTTCCAGGCACTCGCCAAGGGCATCAACCCGTTCGCCATCACCATGCCGAACATCTACGGGCACGAGGAGTTCTACGGGCCCGGGCTGGTGGTGAACGGGCGGCTCCAGGTGGGCTTCCCCTACCCGCCCTTCAGTCTGATGCTGGCGTGGGTGGGGCACCTGCTGACCGGGGACTATCGCTACACCAACCTGGTGGCGATGGGGCTGGCCGCACTGCTGATGGGCACCTGCCGCCCGGGACAGTGGGCCCAGGTCGCCGCCGTGGTCTTCCTGTTCACGCCGCGGACGTTCTTCGTGCTCGAGCAGGGGTGGACGGACGCGTACGTGGCGACGCTCGTGGCCGCCACCGTCTGGAGCGCGTGCCGGGCTCCCCGTCTGCTGCCGGTGGCGCTGGGCCTGCTCTTCGCCGTCAAGCACTACATGTTGCTCGCCGCCCCGCTCGTGGTGCTGCTGTACCCGGGCCCGCAGCCGTGGCGGGAGACGCTCCGGACGCTGCTGAAGGCCGCGGGGGTCGCGGCGGTGGTGACGCTGCCCTTCGCCGTGTTGGATCCGGTGGCCCTCTTCAATGACCTGATGGGCTTCCAGATGCGCCAGCCCTTCCGCATGGACGCGCTCAGCTACCTGTCCTGGTGGGCCGCCCGGACGGGCCAGCGGCCGCCCTCGTGGCTCGGCTTCGCGGTGGTGCTGCCCGCGCTCGGGCTGTCGCTCTGGCGCGCGCCCCGGACCCCCGCCGGCTTCGCCGCCGCGATGGCCATGACCTTCACGGTCTTCTTCGCGTTCAGCAAGCAGGCGTTCTGCAACTACTACTACTTCATCATCGCCACGCTGTGCTCGGCCATCGCGGCCTGGACGCCGCCCGTTCAGGAACAGAGGGCCTCGCCGTGAACCCGGGCACCCTGGACGAGACAGGGCCGCGCAGGCTCCGGGTGCTCGTGACAGGCGTGCTGCTGGCGCTGGGCACGCTGCTGTTCCGGCTGCCGGCGTTCCTCAACTCCGACGCGGCCGACTCCGACATCACCGTCGTCGGCCTGCAGGCCTGGCACTGGGCACGCGGGGAACGCGACCTGCTGCTGTGGGGCACGGACTACCAGGGCATCACCGCGTCCCTGGCGGCGTTGCTCGTCGACACGCTGCTGCCCGTGCGCCCCTCGCTGGCCCTGCTGCTGTCCTCGGTGCTCGGGCACGTGGTGCTGGTGCTGTCCCTGTTCGGGGTGCTGCGGCGGGTGCTGCCGCTCTCCCTGGCGGTGCTCGCCGCGGGCTGCGTCGCGGTGTGTCCCGAGCCACTCAACTACCTCACCTACAGCGCCTTCCGGATCTGGTCCTTCGCCCTGGTGTTCCTGGGGCTCTACCTCGCCGAGCGGGCCGCGGGAGAGTTCCGCCCCCCGTGGCACCTGCTGCTCGCCCTTCTGGCGGGCGCGGTGGTGGGGCTGGGCTACTACTCGGACCTGTTCGCCATGCAGTTCCTCCCGGGGCTGGTGCTGTACCTGCTCTGGTGGACCTGGGGCGCGGCCCGCAAGCCGAGGGGGCTCGCGCTGGGCGCCGTGGTGGCGGGCTTCCTGCTGGGCAGCATCCCCCGCTTCCGCGCCCACATGAAGCCGCCCGAGCTCAGTGAGCTCTCCTTCGATCAGATGAAGCGCGTCTGGCCGCTCTTCTGGGAGCAGTGCCTGCCCTACGTCACGGGGGCGAAGCTGTTCGCTGCGCTGGACGGCTTCCATCGGCCGGAGGTGCGGCCCGAGGGATTCTGGTTCGTGCTGGTGGTGCTGGGGCTGGGCACGTTCCTCCTGCTGGCGCTCGCGGGGGGACTCATCGCCCTGCTGCCCGTGGCGGACAGGACGGCCCGCCGGCTGGCGTGGTGTGGCGCGGGCTGGATGGGGGTGTCCCTCATCGGATTCCTCTTCACCGGCCGGGCCGTGGATGTGATGAGCGCGCGCTACCTGGTCCCCGTGCTGCTCGGATTCCCGCTGATGGCGGCGCCGGTGCTCGACAGGCTCGTGCGCGGCGGGAGGACGGCGGTGGGCGTGGCCCTGGTGGGGCTGGTGGTGGCGCACTTCGGGGTGGCGGGCTGGCGAGGCTATGGCAGCTGGGTCGACGGCCCCGTCCCCCACGTCACGCGCTACGGCAGCGGAGAGGACGAGCAGGCCCTGCTGAAGGAGCTCCAGCAGCGGGGCGTGGAGGCGGCGACGGGCGACTACTGGGCCGCCTACCGGCTCACCTTCCTCTGGAGGGAGCAGCTCGTGATGCCGCCGTCCTTCGGCTCGGAGCGCTATGGCCCGTACCAGCGGCGGTTCGCCACGGCGCGCCGCAAGGCGCTGATCTTCTTCCCGGCCATCCCGTTGACGAGCTTCAAGGTGCCCGAGCCGTGGGAGCAGCGCTTCCGCCGCGAGGGGCGCCCCTACGAGCGGGTGGACGTGGGCCCCTACACCGCTCTCATCATCAACAATTGAGAACCCGCCCCCGGGGCCGGGGCAGGCGCTCCGACAGGCCGACGCGATGTGGATGTGGCTCGCACGTTCTGCGCGTTGAAGCAGGAGCGCAGCCAGGTGGAGGGGCCCCAGTAGCCCATCTGATCGAGTCTGCTTGCTTTCCAGTCGGCGGGCCGCGAAATAGGGCCCGCCTGGCAGCCGTTTTGCCCTGGTTGCCTTCTAACACTCTTAGTGACATGCGCCCCTTGACCGCTCTTCCTTCCAACGACGGCTCCACGCTGACCCTCGGCCTCCCCGGCTTCAGCTTCGAGGATCTGTACCGCCCCCGCGGCCTGCGGCGCCTGGCCGAGCGCTTCGACGAGCAGCTCGCCGCCGACGAGCCCGAGCTCTTCAAGGCCTTCGAGGCCTACCGCAAGTCCGGAGGCGAGGGCCTCACCGGCCCGGCCGAGTCCGACCTGCTCATCCGCGTGTCGCGCCACGTGTCGGCCTTCCTCACCCGGCTGTTCGGCCTGGAGACGGAGACGGATCGGCTGGCGCGCCACCTCAAGAGCGAGCTGCCGCTCTTCGACTTCAAGCGCGAGTTCATCACCCGCCGCGTCTTCAAGAAGGGCGCGGCGGACCGTCCGTCGCTGTCCGAGTACCCCTCGCTGGACGCGCGGATGCGGCTGATGCTGTCGCTCGCCTTCCCCGAGGCGCTCGCCAGTGACGACGTGGAGCGCGCGCTGGCCGAGTCCATCCTCACGCTGATGGACCTGGAGCGGCTGTTCTCCAACACGTCCGGCAACCTGCCGCCGCTGACGCCCGAGCAGGGCGAGGCGCTGCGGGCGAAGTGGACGGGCATCCGCGCCGCGCTGCTGTCCGGGCCCGAGGGCAAGGAGGCGTTTGGCTCCAGCCTGGTGACGCACGGGGACGACGCGGCGGAGCTGCAGTCGGTGCGCAACCTGCTGGCGCTGGCGGACCGCTGGACGTACGCCCGCGCGCTGCACCCGGAGATGAAGGAGCTGTTCCACAAGTGGCCCACGCACCGGGTGCCCAAGCCGCTGGTGTTCGATCAGCTGGTGCAGCTGGAGCGTCCGGACGAGAAGCTGCCGGAAATGACGCAGGGCTCGGACCACCACCTGCGCTACCGGGACGGCTTCAAGCTGACGGATCCGCGGGGCACGCCGCGCGAGGTGATGGGCGAGGTGGACTACTGCGTCATCTGCCACGAGCGCGAGAAGGACTCGTGCTCGACGGGCTTCAAGGCGAAGGACGCGGTGGCCGAGGGCCACACCTTCAAGAAGAACCCGCTGGGGATTCCGCTCACCGGCTGCCCGCTGGACGAGCGCATCTCCGAGGCGCACGCGCTCAAGCGCGAGGGCAACTCGCTGGCGTCGTTGGCGGTGGTGATGGTGGACAACCCGATGTGCCCCGGCACCGGCCACCGCATCTGCAACGACTGCATGAAGGCCTGCATCTTCCAGAAGCAGGAGCCGGTGAACATCCCCATGGTGGAGACGGCCGCCCTGACGGACGTGCTGAACCTGCCCTGGGGCTTTGAAATCTACGGCCTGCTGACGCGCTGGAACCCGCTGAACGTGCGCCGTCCGTACGCGCTGCCGTACGTGGGCCGCAACGTGCTGGTGGTGGGCCTGGGGCCGGCGGGCTACACGCTCTCGCACTACCTGCTCAACGAGGGCTTCGGCGTCACGGGCATCGACGGCCTGAAGATCGAGCCCTTCGAGGACGACCTGGTGGGCCGCAACGGCAAGGCGATGAGGCCCATCCGTGACTGGAAGGCGCTCACGCGCGAGCTGGACGAGCGGATCCTCGAGGGCTTCGGCGGCGTGTCCGAGTACGGAATCACCGTGCGCTGGGACAAGAACTTCCTCACGCTGATGCACCTGACGCTGGAGCGGCGGCAGAACCTGCGCATCTACGGCGGCATCCGCTTCGGTGGCACGCTGACGATCGAGGACGCGTGGCAGATGGGCTTCGACCACATCGCCATCGCGGCGGGCGCGGGCAAGCCGACCATCATCGGGATGAAGAACAACCTCATCCGGGGCATCCGCAAGGCGAGCGACTTCCTCATGTCGCTGCAGCTCACGGGCGCCTTCAAGCGCGACTCGCTGGCGAACCTCCAGGTGCAGCTGCCGGCCATCGTCATCGGTGGCGGCCTGACGGGTATCGATACGGCCACGGAGCTGATGGCCTACTACCCGGTGCAGGTGGAGAAGACGCTGGAGCGCCACGAGAAGCTGGTGGCGGAGCTGGGCGAGGAGGCGGTGCTCGCGCGGCTGGATGCCGAGGAGAAGGTGACGTACCAGACCTTCCTGGAGCACGGCCGTGCGGTGCGGGCCGAGCGCCAGGCGGCGCAGGGCGAGGGCCGGGCGCCGGACTTCATCCGGCTGGTGCGCGGCTGGGGCGGCGTGAGCCTGGTGTACCGCCGTGGCCTGACGGAGTCGCCGGCCTACCGGCTCAACCACGAGGAAGTGGCGAAGGCGCTGGAGGAAGGCATCCGCTTCATCGAGCGCATGAGCCCGGTGGAGGCGCTGCCGGACGAGAAGGGAGCGGTGAAGGGCACCCGCTTCGAGCGCATGGTGACGAAGGACGGCAAGCTGCGGGGCAGCGGCGAGTTCTTCGAGCTGCCGGCGCGCACGGTGTGCGTGGCGGCGGGCACGGCGCCCAACGTGACGTACGAGAAGGAGTACCCGGGCACGTTCGAGCTGGACGAGAACGGCGAGTACTTCAAGAGCTACGAGCTGGCGGAGCAGGCGGACGGCTTCGGGCTGGCGCCGGTGGAGCCGGTGGAGGACATCGCGGCGAAGGTGGGCTTCTTCACCTCGTACCGGAAGGACGGGCACCTCATCTCGTACTTCGGCGACAACCACCCCACCTACGCGGGCAACGTGGTGAAGGCCATGGCGAGCGCGAAGGACGGCTACCCCGAGGTGGCGCGTCTGTACGCGAAGGAAGTGGCGGCCATGGACTTCGGCGACGAGCTGGCGCAGGCGCGTCGGGACGAGAAGCTGGCGGAGCACTTCGCGAAGCAGGACGAGGCGTTGCTGGCGACGGTGGTGACGGTGAACCGGCTGACGCCGACCATCGTGGAGGTGGTGGTGAAGGCGCCGTTCGCGGCGAAGCACTTCGAGCCGGGCCAGTTCTACCGGCTGCAGAACTTCGAGCGGAGCGCGCCGGTGGTGGACGGGGTGCGCCTGACGATGGAGGGCCTGGCGCTGACGGGGGCGTGGGTGGACAAGGAGAAGGGGCTGATGGGCACCATCGTGTTGGAGATGGGCTCGTCGTCCCGGCTGTGCGCGGCGCTGAAGCCGGGCGAGCCGGTGGTGGTGATGGGTCCGACGGGTGCGCCGACGGAGATCGGCCACGACGAGACGGTGCTGTTGGTGGGCGGAGGCCTGGGCAACGCGGTGTTGTTCTCCATCGCGCGCTCGCTGAAGGCGGCCGGGTGCAAGGTGGCCTACTTCGCGGGCTTCCGGCAGCGCGCGGACGTCTTCAAGCGCGAGGAGATCGAGGCGGCCACGGACCAGGTGGTGTGGTCGGTGGATGCTGGGGAGCTCATCGAGGCGCGGCGGCCGCAGGACACGTCGTTCCGGGGCAACGTGGTGCAGGCGATGCTGGCCTACGCCAAGGGGGAGCTGGGCGTGGAGCCGGTGGCGTCCTTCAAGGACGTGCAGCGGATCATCGCGATCGGCTCGGACCGGATGATGAGGGCGGTGCAGGAGGCGCGGCACGGGGTGTTGCAGCCGTACCTGAACCCCGAGCACGAGGCGATCGGCTCCATCAACTCGCCGATGCAGTGCATGATGAAGGAGATCTGCGCGCAGTGCCTGCAGCGGCACGTGGATCCGCGGACGGGCAAGGAGACGTGGGTGTTCTCCTGCTTCAACCAGGATCAGCGGCTGGACCAGGTGGACTTCGTGAACCTGAACCAGCGCCTGCGGGGCAACACGGTGTTGGAGAAGGTGGCGGACCTGTACCTGGAGCACCTGCTCAAGAAGGCGCCGAATCTGCGCCGCGTCTGACCCACCGCATCCCGGTCCCCCGCCCTCCCCTCACCCCACTGCCTCAAGAACCCCTCTCCCTCCGGGAGAGGGACGGGGTGAGGGTATCCGGGCCCCGGGTTGAGCCCGTCACCGGCGCCTACTGCGCCTTCCCGCCGAAGGACTTGAGCATGTCCTGGTAGTTGCGCATCAGGTCCTGCTCGCGGGTGAGCACGAGGTCCACATTCGCATCCCCGTGGATCTTCCGGACGGACACGAGCTTCTCGGTCTCCTCGACGCGCTGGCGCATGACCTCGATCTGGGGGGCCAGCTCCTTCTGCTGCTCGGGCTTGAGGCGGGCCTGCATCTCCTCGAGCTTCTTGAGCTCGCCGGCGAGGTCCAGCATGGCGGCCATGTGGCGCTGGGTGATGACGTCGGTGACGAGGGAGCCGATGCGGTTGACGTCCTCCTCGGAGAGGCCGGCCTCGCGGCGGGCCTTGGCCTCGGACTCGGCCTTGCTCTCGATGGCCTTCATGGACTCGGTCATGCCCACGGGCCTGCCCTGGGCGTCCAGCGTGCCGGAGGTGAGCCGGACCTTGGCGGCCTGGAGCTCCCGGGCCATGGCGGCGTAGGCATCCAGCACCTGGCGCTGGTAGCCGACGTAGGCGTCCAGCTTCGCCTGGGTGAGGGCATAGGGCTTGCCGTCATCGAAGGCCTCGGGAGCCTCGGGAGGAGCCTCCTGCGTGCCCTCTGCGGCCGTCCCGGCCGCCTGCCGGGCAGGCGCGGGGGCCTCTTCCTTCTTGCAGCCGGACAGCATTCCCGCGGCGAACAGCACCCACAGCAGCTTGCGCATCCACACTCCTCCAGGGGTCCTCCCCGGTCACACGAGGGGCGGAGTATACGTCCGCGCACAGTCGGCCACGGACGGGATTGCATCCGCTCCGGGCGGAACGGCCCCGGGCTGCCTACCCCCCGGCGGGAGGGCCGTCACCCGTCAACAATCGCCGTATTACCTTTGACCAACCCGGGCGCGGTCGTGTACGAACCGCGGTCCGTTCAGAGCGGTGGAGGCACCTTGAGGATCTTCCTGGTAAGGCACGGCGAGGCGGACGCGGAGGCCCCCGAGGGACTCGGTGACGAGGCGCGCGCGCTCACTGCCAAGGCCCGAGCCAGCACGGTCGCGCATTTCGCGTCGCTGGCGGAGCGCATCGGTCCGGTCTCGCTCATTCTCACCAGCCCGCTGGTGCGCACCGTGCAGACGGCGCAGTTGCTCTCCACCCTGCTCAAGCACGAGGGCCCCCTGCGGGCCCACCGGTGCCTGCTGCCGGACATGCCGGTGGGTGCGGTGGCCCCCGTCATCGACGAGCACACGGGTGAGAACATCGTGCTCGTGGGCCACCAGCCGTCCATGGGAGCGCTGGCCACCCACCTGCTGGGCATGCAGTCCTTCCCCAAGCAGGTGAACCCGGGCACCATCATCGCCATCGAGCGTCCGGACTCCACCGAGCCCGGTGCCGCGCCCGCCCCGGCGAAGCTGCTGTTCTTCGCCGCCCCGGGCCAGCCGGTGCTCGACGTCGTCCAGTAGCCGCTCCGTGTCCTGGAGGCTTCACCGATGATGGACGAAGCGAGCTACAACCAGCTCGTCGCCGCGGCGTTCAAGCGCATCATGGCCGCCGCGGATGCGCTCGATCCGGATGACCTCGAGGCCGAGAGCACGGGTGACATGGTCACTCTCAACACGCCCTCGCGCGAGAAGTGCATCGTCAACACCCAGCGCGCCGTGCGGCAGATCTGGGTCGCGGGCCGCTCGCAGGGCATCCACTTCTCCTATGACGCCGCCAGTGGCTCCTGGCTGGACGACAAGGGCAAGGGACTCGAGCTGTTCCGCTTCGTCGCCGACGTGGTGCGGGACATCTCCGGGCAGGAGCTGGTGTACCCGGGCTGAGTGGCGGGCCGTAGACCCTCACCCCGGCCCTCTCCCAGAGCGGAGAGGGAGGGGGGAGAGTCGCCACCTACTCGAGGAAGGGCTCCACGGGAGGCAGACGGCCGCCTTCGACACGGTCTCCGCCCGCGGCCTGAGCCCGCCGCAGCGCGTCTCCCGCCTCCTTCATGAGGCTGCCGAAGCTCACCTGCGCCTGGCCCTTCTGCGCCGACGGCTCGAACACCGCCAGGCCCATGGACGCCGTCAGCCCCTGCACCGACTCCACTTCCTTCACCCGCTGCCGCAGCCGCTCCGCCACGACGATCGCTCCCTCGTGCGGCGTATACGGCAGGAAGACGATGAAGCGGCCCTCGGCGAACGGCACCGCCACGTCGATGTCCCGCAGCGCCTCGGAGAGCCGCCGCAGCACCTCCGCCAGCGCGGACGTGCGCTGGGCCGCCGGCAGCGTGGCGATCCGCTCCGCGTACCGGTCCGGCTCCAGCAACAGGTAGGAGATGGGGTAGCGGTACCGACGGCTGCGCTTCACCTCCATGAAGAGCAGCCGCTTGAGGAACTCCAGGTCCGCTCCGGAGGTGCTCGGCTCACGGCGGGGCCCCTGATGCTGCATCAGCTGCATCTCCGTGCGCACCACCGACACCGTCTCCCGGGCCTGCGCCAGCTGCATCATCAGGCTCACGCAGGACACCACGGTGGCCCGCTTCAACGGGCCCACCAGGCACGCCTCCGCCCCCGCGGCGGACGCACGCGCCTCCGGCTGCTCCTCTTCCGGCAGGTACAGCAGGAGCACCGGAATGGTCGGCGCCTCCTCCTTCACCTGCCGGCAGAGCGTCTCGCCGTCGAAGCTCTCCGTGACGGAAGCCAGCACCAGCGCGGGCGCCAGCTCCCGCACCCGCTCCAGCGCATCCCGGACCTCGGACGCCACCGTCACCTCATGGCCGGCGTTCTCCAGGAACTTGCGCAGCGCCCCGGCCACCGAGGCGGATGGCTCCGCGACGAGAATGAAGGCCATCTCAGACCTCCATCACTTCCTTCTCCTTCTTGGAGATGATCTCGTCCACCTTCTTCACGCCGTCGTCCGTCTCCTTCTGCACCTTGTCCGTCAGGCGCTTGGAGTCGTCCTCGGTGATCTTCTTGTCCTTGAGCTGCGCCTTGAGGGCCTCGTTGGCGTCGCGGCGGATGTTGCGGATGGCGACCTTGTGCTCCTCGCCCTTGGTCTTCACCTGCTTGGCGATCTCCTTGCGCCGCTCCTCGGTGAGGGGCGGGAAGGGCAGGCGGATGACCTCGCCGTCGTTCATCGGGTTGATGCCGAGGTTGGCCTCGCGGATGGCCTTTTCAATCTCCTTGAGGACGCTCTTCTCCCACGGCTTGATGATGATGAGCCGGGGCTCGGGCGAGGTGATGTTGGCCACGCCGCTCAGCGGGGTGGGCGTGCCGTAGTAGTCCACCCGGATGCCGTCCAGCAGGTTGGGACTGGCCCGGCCCGTGCGCACCTTCGTCAGGTCGCGGCGGAGATCATCGAGCGTCTTGTCGATACGGCCCTTCAGTTCGGTCACGACGTCTGCCATGTGCAGGTCTCCTTATGAAGCGCGTCCGTGCTTCTCTCAGGCCCAGGCCGTCTCGCCCACGCCCACCACGGTTCCGATCTCGCCCGCGTCGCCCAGGATGGCCTTGTGGATGTTACCGCGCTGGGTCAGGTCGAACACGATGATCGGCAGCTTGTTGTCCATGCAGAGCGAGATGGCCGTGGAGTCCATCACGTTCAGGTTCTGCTTGAGGACGTCCATGTACGTCAGCGTCCGGTAGCGCCGCGCCGCGGGGTCCGTCTTCGGATCCGCGTTGTAGATGCCATCCACCTTGGTCGCCTTGAGGATGACCTCGGCGTTGATCTCCATGGCGCGCAAGGAGGCGGCGGTGTCCGTGGTGAAGTACGGGTTGCCGGTGCCCGCCGCGAAGATGACGATGCGGCCCTTCTCCAGGTGGCGCACCGCGCGCCGGCGGATGTAGGGCTCGGCGATCTGCTCCATCTTGATGGCCGAGAGCACCCGGGTGTGGCAGCCCTGCTTCTCCAGCGCGTCCTGCATGGCCATGGAGTTGATGCAGGTGGCGAGCATGCCCATGTAGTCGGCGCTCGCGCGATCCATGCCCTCGGTGGAGCCCGCAACGCCGCGGAAGATGTTGCCTCCGCCGATGACCACGGCCATTTCCACGCCCGCCTCCGCCACCTCTTTGAGCTCCGAGGCGATGCGCGACAGCGTGGGAGGATGGATTCCGTACTTCCCCTCACCCATCAGGGCTTCACCCGACAGCTTGAGGAGGATGCGCTTGTAACGACGGGCCGTGGCTGGAGCGGACATTGGTCCCGCTTCTATCCCTCGCCCCGGCGGCGATCAACGCCCGAGTGCCTCGGCCGTCCGCCACCGGCTCCTCCCCTGGCACCCGGCCCCTCGAACGGCAAGGGCCGCGACGCCCCGGGGAATACCGGAACGCGCGGCCCTCGGGACGGCGGAGGGCGGACGGCTAGGCCTGGCCCAGCGTCTTGGCCACCTCGGCGGCCAGGTCATCCTTCTTCTTCTCGATGCCCTCCCCCACCTCGTAGCGGACGAAGCGGCGCACGGCGACCTTCTCGCCGATCTTCGCCGCGCGCTCGGTGATCATCTCACCGACCTTCTTCTTGTCGTCCTTCACCCAGACCTGGTCCACGAGGCACACGCCCTCGTAGTACTTCTCCACCTTGCCCACGAGGATCTTGTCCCACATGGCCTCGGGCTTGCCCGCCTGCTTGAGCAGCTCGCGCTGGATCTCCTTCTCCTTGTCCAGCTGCTCGGTGGGGACCTCCTCGCGGCTGACGAACTTGGGGTTGGCCGCGGCGATCTGCATGGCCACGTCCTTCACCAGGTCCTGGAAGTCCGTGTTGCGGGCCACGAAGTCCGTCTCGCAGTTGACCTCCACGATGACGCCGATGCGGCCCCCATGGATGTAGGTGCCGATCATGCCCTCGGCGGCCACGCGGCTGGCCTTGCCCGCGGCGCGGGAGATGCCCTTCTTGCGCAGCCACTCCTCGGCCTTGGTGAAATCACCGCCGGTCTCGGCGAGGGCCTTCTTGCAATCCATCATGCCCGCGCCAGTCTTCTCGCGGAGCTCCTTCACCATCGTGGCGCTGACCTCGGCCATGTTCGTCTCCAGGGACCCACCCCATGCTTGGGGGGGAATTGAGTTTGAAGGTACTGCTGGGGTTGAAAAGGAAAAGCCGGGCAGCGACCAAGCGCCGCCCGGCTGGACTCCAGGCGCTCCTCAGGGGAGCGCGGCGGCACTACTCGGCGGTGGTCTCCCCGCCGCCCTCGCCACCCTCGGAGGCCTCGCCCGCAGCGGCGGGAGCGGCACCCTTCATCTCCACGAGGGGACCCCGGCGCTCGCCACCCCGGTCACCACCCCCGCGGCGGTCACCACCGCGGTCATTGCGGCGCGGCCCGCGGCGGTCGCCACGGTCGTCGCGGTCGCGGCGCTCGCCACGCTCCTGCTGCTCGTCCTCGTCACGGTCGGCCGCCCCGCTGGCGCGGTAACGGGCCCCGCCCTCGATGCACGACTCGGCGATCTTCGAGGTGAAGAGCTTGATGGAGCGGATGGCGTCGTCGTTGCCCGGGATGACGAAGTCGATGCCGTCCGGGTCGCAGTTGGTGTCCACCACGCCGATGACCGGGATGCCGAGGCGGTTGGCCTCGTGCACCGCGATGTGCTCCTTCTTCGGGTCGATCACGAAGATGCACTTGGGCAGCTTGGCCATCTCCTTCACGCCGCCCAGGTTCTTCTCCAGCTTCTCGCGCTCACGCTCGAGGGAGGCGACCTCCTTCTTCGGGAGGCGCTCGAAGGTGCCGTCCTCGGCCATCTTCTCGAGCGTCTTCAGGCGGTCGATGCCCTGCTTGATCGTCTTGAAGTTGGTCAGCGTGCCACCGAGCCAGCGGCTGGTGACGAAGAACTGACCGGCGCGGCGCGCCTCCTCCTGGATGACGTCCTGCGCCTGCTTCTTGGTGCCCACGAAGAGCACCGAGCCGCCGCGGCCGGTGATGTCGGCCACGAAGCGGAAGGCCGCGCGGGCCATGTTGACCGTCTTCTGGAGGTCGATGATGTAGATGCCGTTGCGGGCGCCAAAGATGTAGGGCTTCATCTTCGGGTTCCAGCGCTTCGTCTGGTGGCCGAAGTGAACACCGGCCTCCAGGAGCTGCCGCATCGTGATGCCGCTGGCGGCGGCCATGGCCTGCTGCTGAGTCGTGTTGTCTTGCGTTTCCATCTCGGTTCTTCCTCCACGTTCCGTAAGGATTCCGGCCGTTTGCTCCCGAACAGGAGCACCGAGGACCGGCAAGAACGTGTGCGTAGTGGGTTGACTGAAACGACGAGCCCACCACCAACCAGGGGCTGGCGGCGGGCGGGCTTCTCTAACAAAACCCATGCCGCCGGTGCAAGCTTCGCGACGCGGGGTGGGAACGGGTGGACGGGAGCCGGGCACCCAGGGGAGCTGGGGCCCGGCCCGCCGCCGGGGGGCGACTAGACGCTGGCCTCGGACGCCCCGTGGCACTTCTTGTACTTCTTGCCGCTGCCGCAGTGGCACGGATCATTGCGGCCCAGCTTCGGGCCTCCGGCCGGAGCGCCCTGGCGGGTGGCGGCGGCCGGACGGGCGGCGGAGGACTCGGCCAGCTTGCCCTCGGCGTCCGCACGGCCCTCGTGCATCTGACGCTGGCGCTGGGCCATCTGCCGGGCCAGCCGGGCCTCTTCCTGGGCCGCGTCGGAGGCACCCTTGGCCTGCACCCGCATCATCTGCATGGCGAACTGGGTGCTGATGGCGCCCAGCATCTGCATGAAGCCGTTGTAGCCCTCCTTCTTGTACTCCTGCTTCGGGTCCTTCTGGCCGTAGCCGCGCAGGCCGATGCCCTGGCGCAGGTGGTCCATCGCCAGCAGGTGGTCCTTCCACAGCGTGTCGATGGTGACCAGGTAGCGCACCTGGAGGAAGCGCAGGAACTCCTCGCCGAACTCCTGCTCGCGCGTCTGGATGACCTTCTCCGCCGCCTTGTAGATGTCCTCCTGCAGCTCCTCGCGCGAGCTCGCCTTGGCGAAGGACAGCTCCAGGTTGAGCGACTCCTTCACCCCGCGGGCGAGCGCCTCCAGGTCCCACGACGCCGGGTTCCGCGACGGGCAGTAGGTGTCCGTCAGCGAGACGATGACGTCCTCGACGGCGTCCAGCAGCATCTCCCGGTAGTCCTCCCAGGAGACGGTCTGCTCGGTGCGGATCTTCGCGCGGGTCTTCTTGTCCTCGTCGTACTCGACCAGCGGGATGCCGGCACCGGCGGCCAGCACCTTGCGGCGCAGCTTGTAGATGGTGCGCCGCTGCTGGTTCATCACGTCGTCGTACTCGAGCAGGTTCTTGCGGATGTCGAAGTTGTGTCCTTCGACGCGCCGCTGGGCGCTCTCGATGGCGCGGCTGAGCCACACGTGCTCGATGACCTCGCCCTCCTCCATGCCCAGGCGCTCCATCAGGCCCGAGATGCGCTCGGACCCGAAGATGCGCATCAGGTCGTCCTCGAGCGACAGGTAGAAGCGGCTGCCACCCGGGTCACCCTGGCGGCCGGCGCGGCCACGCAGCTGGTTGTCGATGCGGCGCGACTCGTGGCGCTCGGTGCCGATGATGTAGAGGCCACCGGCGGCCACCACTTCCTCGCGCTCCTTCTGCGTCTGCTCCTTGTACCGGGCCAGCACCGTCTCGAAGCGCTGCTTGTGCTCGGCGAGCGCCTGCTGGTGGGCCGTCATCTCCGCCGTCGGCTGGCCGTCCGGCCCCGTCGTCACGGCGGGAGGCTGCGGCTCGGGGCCCACCTCGGACTTGGCCATCACCTCGGGGTTGCCGCCCAGGAGGATGTCCGTACCGCGGCCGGCCATGTTGGTGGAGATGGTGACGGCGCCCTTGCGGCCCGCCTGCGCGACGATCTCCGCCTCGCGCTCGTGCTGCTTCGCGTTGAGCACGTTGTGGGGGATGCCCTGCTTCTTGAGGAAGTTGGCCACCACCTCGCTCTTGGCGATGGACACCGTACCCACCAGCACCGGCTGCCCCTTCTTGTGCAGCTCGACGATGTCCTTGGCCACCGCCTCGAACTTCTCGCGCTCGGTCTTGTAGACGACGTCGTCCTGATCCTTGCGGATCATCGCCCGGTTGGTGGGTACCACCCGGACCTCGAGGTTGTAGATCTTCGAGAACTCCTCGGCCTCGGTGTCGGCGGTGCCGGTCATGCCCGAGAGCTTGGAGTACATACGGAAGTAGTTCTGGAACGAGATGGTCGCCAGCGTCTGGTTCTCGTTCTCGATGTTCACGCCTTCCTTGGCCTCGACGGCCTGGTGCAGACCGTCCGACCAGCGGCGGCCCGCCATGAGGCGGCCGGTGAACTCGTCGACGATGATGACCTCGCCGTCGCGCACCACGTAGTCGCGGTCACGCTTGTAGAGCGTGTGCGCGCGCAGGGCCTGCTCCACGTGGTGGAGCGTCTCGATCTCGCCCGGATCGTAGAGGTTGTTGATCTTCAGCCGCTGCTGGATCTTCTCGATGCCCGAGTCGGTGAGGGACACCGACTTGTGCTTCTCGTCCAGGATGTAGTCCTGGTCCGGCACCAGGCCCGGAATCACCTTGTCGACGTTGTAGTACTTGTCGGTGGTGTCGTCGGTGGGGCCGGAGATGATGAGCGGGGTGCGGGCCTCGTCGATGAGGATGGAGTCCACCTCGTCCACGATGGCGAAGTTCAGCTCGCGCTGGACGTAGTCCTGCAGGCGGAACTTCATGTTGTCGCGCAGGTAGTCGAAGCCGAACTCGTTGTTCTGCCCGTAGGTGATGTCCGCCCGGTAGGACTCCTGGCGCTGACGGTCGTTCAGCTCGTGGAGGATGCAGCCGGTGGTCATGCCCAGGAAGCGGTGCACACGGCCCATCCACTCGGCGTCGCGCCGGGCGAGGTAGTCGTTCACCGTCACCACGTGCACGCCGCGGCCGGACAGGGCGTTGAGGTACGAGGGCAGCGTGGCGGTGAGCGTCTTGCCCTCACCGGTGCGCATCTCCGCGATGCACCCCTGGTGGAGGAACATGCCACCGATCATCTGCACGTCGTAGTGCCGCTGGCCGATCACCCGGCGGGCGGCCTCGCGCGTGATGGCGAAGGCGTCGTACAGCAGCTCGTCCAGCGGGCGGCCGTTGGCCACCTCCTGCTTCATCCGTGCGGTGGCGGCGGGGAAATCCTCATCCTTGAGCGCCCGCATCTTGCTCTCCAGCTCATTGATGCGGGCTACCTTCGGGTACGTTTTCTTGAGCTCGCGCTCATTCTTCGTCCCGATGATCTTCTTCAGCGTCCATTCGATCATGCGATTCTGACTCTCTCGCCGGAGAATCCTCGAAGGGACGCGGCGAGTGAAGGGAAATCCCTGGATTGTAGGTGGGATGCAGGAAGGAAACCATGCGTTTCTCCCGCGTCATTCCACCTGATTGGCCGCCGCGCGAGCGGCAGGACAGAGTAAAGCGGAACCGAGGCCACGCAATGCCCTCCCGTCGAAAAGAGACCCATCGTCCCGCAAGGCGCCCTGCTCCCCGCCCTCAAAAGGGCCCCCCCCCTGCTCGGGGGGCGAAGCCGGCGCCCGTGCCACTTCCCGCGGTTCCACCCCGGGTGAAGTCACCGCCCATACCAGCGGTCACCCTCCCTTCTCAACCCGGGCGGTGGCTGTGGACCTGCCGCGCCGGTTTCGAGCCCCACTTGTTCGAGGAGCTGGCATGGGCGGGAGCCTCCCCCCGGCTGCTCGGCGAGGTGCTCGTGGAGAGCGAGAAGCGCCCCACCGAGCCCCCCGTCTTCGCCCGCACGGGCATCCGCGTGCAGACCTCCCTGCCGTCCGATCAACCTCCCGAGCAGCTCGCCGAGACAATCTCCGCCCGGGTGCTCGAGGCGGTGCCTGGCGGCTCGCTCGTGCTCCAGTCCTTCACCCCGGACAGCCCGGCCGGCAACCGGATGGCGGACGAGGCGGATGCCCTGCTCGAGGCGGTGCGGGCCCGGCTGCCCCCGGAGCGGCTGCTGGAGGAGACGTGGCGGGCCCGCGAGGCCGGCGCCACGCTCGTCGAGCTGTGTGTGGCCCCCGGGGTGGTGCTGGTGGGCTCCGTGCCCGCGCGCGAGGCCCTGTCGCTCTCGCCGGGTGGACGTCAGCGCATGCGGCGCTCGGCCGACTCCCCCTCCCGCGCGGCGATGAAGCTGGAGGAGGCGCTCGTCAACCTCCCCTTCGAGCCGGGCCGGGGTGAGGTGTGCGTGGACCTCGGCGCGGCGCCGGGCGGGTGGACGCAGCGGCTGGTGGCCCGCGGAGCCCGGGTGATTGCCGTGGACCCGGCGAAGCTCATGCCCGAGTTGGCCCGGCAGCCCCGCGTGGAGCACATCCAGGAGAGCGCCTTCGCCTACGCCCCCGAGGAGCCCGCCGACTGGCTCTTCTGCGACATGGCCTGGCGGCCCATCGAGGTGGCGCAACTGCTGGCCAAGTGGGGCCGGCGCGGCTGGGCCTCGCACCTGGTGGCCAACATCAAGCTGCCCATGAAGGACAAGAACCCCCTCCTCGTGCGCGTGCGGCACATCCTCACGCAGGAGGGCGGCTGGCAGGGGCTGACGATGCGCCAGCTCTACCACGACCGCGACGAGGTCACCGTCACCGCGCACAAGGTGACCTAGCCCTCCCCTCGCGGTTAAAGAACGGCCATGCCCTACGCCATCGACGAAGCCATGGCCACCGCGCTGGTGACCCTCTACCCCCGGCTCGTGCAGCGCTCGCCCGAGCCCGTGAAGGTCGCGCTCCAGCGCCTGCTCGACGAGGAGCACGCCCGCCGCGGCGTGCCGGACGCCACGGGCGCGCTCAATCCGCTCGCCCTCACCCAGGGCACGCTCCTCAAGGAGGAGTTCGACCTCTCCACCCACGCCCACCACGCGGGCTGGACGCTGGGCGCGCTCATCGCCGACGTGAAGGGGATGATCCACGTCAACGCGCGCCACGGCTTCCCCGCCGGCGATGCGATGCTGCGGGCCGTGGTGGAGTCCCTGCGCGCCCAGTTCCCCGGCGCGAAGCTCATCCGGCTGCACGGGGACAACTTCGCCGTGCTGCTGGTGCCCACCTCGGGCCTCTCGGTGACGGAGGCCCTGCGCGAGCCCACCCGCTCCCGGCTCTCCGCGGATGCTCGCGCCGCGCTGCCCGCGGGCGCCGAGGCTCCCGACTTCACGCTCGCCCTGCTGGAGCTCACCATCGAGCAGCCCACCCACTGGCAGGTGCTGGGGCCTCTCGTGTGGGGCGAGCTCGAGCGCGCCTATACGCTGGAGCGCATGGGGAACGCGGGGGGGCTGCAGCAGCGGCGGCTCCAGCTCGGCGGGTTCGTTCCCGGACGCTCGGAGTCCTGAAAATGCGAAAGGGGTGAAGGCCCGATGACCCTCACCCCACCCTCTCCCAGAGGGAGAGGGGGCTCACTCACGCGCCTCGTTACTCCTCGAGGATGAACTTGCGCGGGTTCTGCGGGATGCCGTTCACGCGCACTTCGTAGTGCAGGTGCGGGCCCGTCGAGCGGCCCGTGTTGCCCACCGCCGCGATCAGCCCGCCCCGCTTCACCCGGTCACCCGCCTTCACCAGGATCTTCGCCAGGTGGCCGTAGCGCGTCTTGATGCCGTAGCCGTGGTCGATGACGATCACGTTGCCGTAACCGCCCTCCAGGCCCGCGAACACCACCGTGCCGTCCGACGGCGCGAAGACGTCCTTGCCGTGCGGCGCCGCGATGTCCATGCCCGCGTGCATCACCCGGTCCGCCGTGTACGGATCCAACCGCGAACCGAAGTCGCTCGTCACCCAGCCGCGCGTCGGCCACAGCGACGGCGTGGAGGCCAGCAACGACTTCTGGTCCTGGAAGTAGGCCTGCAGCTCGTGGAGGCTCTGCTCCTGCCGGGTGGCCTCGGCGCTCAGCCGATCCAACTTCCCCGTCAGCGCCTTGGGCGACTCCATGTTCGACAGCTCGGAGAACGCCGTCTCCGCCGCCGGAGAACCCACCCCCGGCTCCGGCTCCACCGGGCCCATGGCCAGGTTGCGCTGCGGATCCGACAGCAGCGTGATGGCCCGCAGCTTCTGGTCGAACCGCTCCACCCGATCCAGCGTGGAGCCGATGTGCTCGATGCGCTCCCGAACCGACTTCAACTGCCCGCGCAGCGTCAGGTTCTCCTCACGAAGAATCCGATTCTCCGCCGCGTCCCGAGCCACCTGGAAGTAGTGAAGGGTGGCCCCCAGGGCCAACCCCGCCAGCAGCAGAAGGCCGCCTCCCACCTGGAGGAACAGCGACTTCTGCACGCGGTAGCGCTTGACCGGTGATTCGTGGTCCGGGACCACGATCAGGGTGTAGGACTTTTTCGCCAATGCCAGCTCCCTTGTGCGCCTCAGCGCTTCGGCGTGCGAACCCGGGGCCCGAATCTAGGTCATGCCCGAGTGCGCTTCATCTCCCCCACGCCCCGACACCCGCCCATCCGTCATCCATCGTGCCTCTCAGGACACAGGAATCGTTTGGGCAGCTACCACCCGACTTCTCAGGGTGTCAAGTAAGGACACACGACACCCGACGTTCCACGTCCAGTCGCGTGGAACAATTCCAGGCGCCCTCTCGGAGCGCCCTGATTTCAGGCTGAAACCTGAACGACGATGACGGTGATGTTGTCGTCGCCGCCCCGCTCGTTCGCCAGGTCGATGAGCCGCTTGGGAACGTCGGCGAGGCTGGCGGAGGCCTGCACCGCTTCGTGCAGTTCCCGGTCCTCCACCATGTTGGCGAGACCGTCCGAGCACAGCAGGAAGACGTCTCCTGGCTCCGCCACCACCCCCATCACGTCCACCTGGACTTCCTCTTCGAAGCCCACCGAGCGCGTGATGATGTTCTTGTAGCGGGAGTGCTTGGCCTCCTCGGGGGTGATCATCCCGGCCTTGATCTGCTCGTTGACCAGCGAGTGGTCCTCGGAGATCTGCTGGATGAGGGGACCCCGGACGAGGTAGGCGCGGCTGTCGCCGACGTGCGCGAAGAACGCCTGGTTGTCGCGCACGACGAGCGAGATGACCGTGGTCCCCATGCCCGACAGGCGCGGATCCTCCTGCGCGGTGGTGAAGATGGCCAGACAGGCCCTCTCCACCGCCGTACGCAAGGCATCCGGCAGGAGCGCGTCCTGCAGGTTGGAGGTGGTGACGAACGGGTTGTCCCGACCTTCACGGGCCCGTCGCAGTTCCTTGTCGATGGTCTCGACGGCGATGCGCGAGGCGGTACCGCCCCCGGCATGGCCGCCCATACCATCCGCGACGACGTAGAGCTGCAGCTCGTCGTCGATCAGGAAACTGTCTTCATTATGGTTGCGCTTACGCCCCACATCCGTGAGGCCGGCCGAGACGACCTTCATGCGGGGAGCCGCGGTCTGCCCTGCGGTTCTGGACACGGGCTGGATGCTATGTGAGGGACTCTATCGGAGCAAGGAGGCGTTGCACGTACCCGGCTACGCACTGCGGCGCAGCCGGGTCCGGGGGCCGCCGTCCGGGGCCGGCTCCCTCCGGGCCCGGGGGGGCCCGGATGCCCGATGGGCCGAGCGCACCAGGGCCTCGGCCGCTCCCAAGGCCTCCCGCGTCACCTCGACACCGGACATCATCCGCGCCAGCTCCTGGGTGCGCGCGGCCCCCGCCTCCAGAGGCACCACCTCCGAGACGGTCCGCTCGCCCTTGAGCCCCTTGCGGATGAGCAGGTGCGCGTCCGCGTAGGCCGCCACCTGCGGCAGGTGGGTGATGCACAGCACCTGACGGTGCCCGCTCACGTCCCGAATCATCCGGCCCACCACGTCCGCGATGGCGCCACTCACCCCCGAGTCCGCCTCGTCCAGGATGTAGCAGCCGCAACCGTCACTGTCCGCCAGTGCACGCTTGAGGGCCAGCAGCAGGCGCGAGGCCTCACCACCGGACGCCACCTTGGCCAGCTGCCGGGCAGGCTCACCCGGGTTGGCGCTGAAGAAGAACTCCACCTCGTCCAGGCCCTCGGACTTGAGCTGGGTGCCGGGCGTCACCCGCACCTCGAAGGCGGCCTTGCCCAGCGCGAGCATCCCCAGGCCCTCGCGCACCTGCGTCCCGAAGGACACGGCGCACGCCGCACGCGCCCGAGACAGGGCCTCGCCACTGCGGCGCGCCCGCTCCTCCGCGGCCTTGCGCTCCCGGGCGAGCTGCTCCAGCACCTCCTGCCGGTTGTCCAACGTGGACAGCTCCGCCTCCAGCGCGTCGCGCTTCTGCAGCACCCCGTCCAGCGTGGTGGCGTGCTTGCGGCACAGCCGCTTGAGCGCGTCCAGGCGATCCTCCACCTCGCTCAGCCGGGCCGGGTCGGACTCCAGCCCCTCCACGTACCGGCCGAGCCGGCGCTGCGCCTCCTCCAGCTCCGCGAGGGCCGAGCCCAGCGACTCCGCCACCGGCGCCAGCGTGGCGTCGCACTTCGCCGCCTCCGTCACCAGCCCCAGCGCGCGGCCCACCGTCTCCATCGCGCTCGACTCCTCGCCGGACAGCAGCTGCTCCGCCTCGGCGCCCTGCCGCTTGAGCTTCTCCGAGCCCGCCAGCCGGCGCCGCTCGGCATCCAGCCGCACGTCCTCGCCCGACTCCGGGTCCAGGCGGGTGATCTCATCCAGTTGGAAGCGCAGGAACTCGGCACGCTCGCGCAGCCGGGACTCGTCCCCGCCCAGCGCCTCCATGCGCGACACCACCTCCGCCACCGCCGCGTAGTCCCGGCCATAGGCGGCGAGCTGCTCCTCCAGCCGCCCGTAGCGGTCCAGCAGCACCCGGTGCAGCCCGGCGTCGAAGAGGCTCACGTGCTCGTGCTGGCCGGCGATGTCCACCGTGCCGCGCATGAAGCGCGCCAGCACGCCCACCGTCACCAGCGAACCATTGATGTAGGCCTTGGCGCGGCCGTTGCGGCCCACCACGCGGCGCACCAGCACCTCGTCCCCGAGGTCCGGCACGCCCAGCTCCTCCATCCGGGTGGCCAGCACCGGGGTGCGCTCGAAGACGCCCTCCACCGAGGCCTCGTCGCAGCCCGCGCGAATGGCGTCCGCATCCGCCCGCCCGCCCAGCAGCAGCCCGAGGGCGTCCACCAGGATGGACTTGCCCGCGCCCGTTTCGCCCGTGAGCACGGTCAGGCCGGCCCCGAACGTCACCTCCACCTCCTCAATCACCGCCACATTCGAAATGCGCAAGCCCAGCAGCACGGTGCCCTCCTTCGCCATTCGGACCGTACCTGAACAACCTAGCAGTGGGCTCTGACACTGCACAAGCGTTCCGTCCCGAGGCTCGTGCGGCAGCTTGCATGCACGGAGGGTGATGTGAGGAGTCGGACTCTCTTGTAGCCCTCCCGGGTCACTCGCCCTGGAAGAGGTCGACGATGTCGTCTTCCGTCAGCAGCTTGCCGAAGTCTCCATCCGCGCTGAGAACACCCGCGGCCAGATCCTTCTTGCGCTTCTGGAGACTGAGAATCTTCTCCTCCACAGTGCCGCGCGTAATGAGCTTGTAGCTGATGACCGCGCGCGTCTGGCCGATGCGGTGGGTCCGGTCGGTCGCCTGGTCCTCCACGGCCGGGTTCCACCAGGGGTCGTAGTGGATGACGTAGTCGGCCGCGGTGAGGTTGAGGCCCGTACCACCCGCCTTGAGGCTGATGAAGAAGAGCGGAGGCCCGTCCGGACGGTTGAACTCGTCCACCTTGCCCATGCGGTCCTTCGTCCGGCCGTCCAGGTAGAGGTAGCGCAGGCCCCGGCGGTCCGCCTCGCCCTTGAGCAGCTCCAGCATCTCGGTGAACTGGCTGAAGACGAGCGCACGGTGGCCCTCGGCCACGAGGTCGTCCACCAGCTGGCCGAAGCGCTCCAGCTTCGCGCTGTTGGGCAGCAGCGTCCCCGGAGGCATCTTGAGCAGGCGCGGATCGCAGCACACCTGGCGCAGGCGCATGAGCGCCGCGAGGATGGAGACGCGGCTGCGCTTGAAGCCCATCTTCTCGATGGACTCGTTCACCTTGCGGCGGCTCTCCTCGAGCACCTCGCGGTAGAGCGCCGCCTGCCCGGGCTCCATCTCGCACCACGCCACGCTCTCCGTCTTGGGCGGCAGATCCTTGGCCACCTCCGTCTTCAGACGGCGCAGGATGAAGGGCTGGATGCGGCGGCGCAGGCGGTCGCGCACGTTGCTGTCGTTGGCCACCTGGATGGGCTGCTCGAAGCGGTCGCTGAAGCCCTCCGCGCTGCCGAGGAAGCCCGGCATGAGGAAGTCGAAGAGGCTCCACAGCTCGCTGAGCCGGTTCTCCAGCGGCGTACCCGTGAGCGCGAGCCGCGTGTCGCTCGGCAGCGACTTGCAGGCCTGCGCCGTGGCGCTGTCCGCGTTCTTGATGTTCTGCGCCTCGTCGAGAATGACGTAGCGGAAGCCCACCTCGCTGAGCGCCTCGAGATCCCTGCGCACCAGCGCGTAGGACGTGAGCACGAGGTCCGCGCCCTTGAGATCCTCCACGCGCTCCTTGCGGTCCTGCCCGTGCCACACCACCGTCTTGAGGCCCGGGGTGAAGCGCTCGGCCTCGCGCTCCCAGTTGGCGAGCACGCTGGTGGGCGCCACCACGAGCGACGGCTTGCGGCCCTCGTCGTTGGCCACCTTCTGCAGCAGGCTCAAGGACTGGATCGTCTTTCCGAGACCCATGTCGTCCGCGAGGATGCCGGACAGCCCGTGCCGGTGCAGGAACCACAGCCAGGACAGGCCCGCCTCCTGATAGTGGCGCAGCGTGGCCTGGAGACCCTCGGGCAGCGCCACCTTGGGCACGCCGTTGGTGTCGCGCAGCTCGGACATCGCCTTGCGCGCCTTGGCCTCCACCTCGGTGAACTCACCGAGCTCGACGAGCAGATCCAACGCGACGGCCTGATGCAGCGGCAGGCGCGTGCGGGTGCGGCCCGGCATGGCGCCGGCCTCCTCCAGGAGGTCCGCGGCACGCTTGATCTCCGCGAGGTCCGCCTCGGCATAGGTGCCGTCCTTCAGGGGCACGAAGCGGCGGCCCGAGTCGAGCCACATGCGCACCGCGCCCAGGTCCACCGCCTGATCATCGGTGACGAACTCGGCATCCAGCTCGAACCAGCTCACCCCGCTCATGCCCACGCGGATGCGCGGACGCAGCTTGGGACGCAGGCGCACCTTGGGGGCCTGCACACCGTAGCGCTCCCAGTCCTCGGGCAGCGACGCGAGCCCCCGCGCCCAGAACTCGATGGCGCCGTCACCGCTCGCCTCGTAGGCGTGGGTGTGGCTGTCGTAGCGCATGCCCAGTTCCTGCAGACGCTTGCCCGCGGCGCGCTCCAGTTCCTCGCGGCGCCGGTACAGCTTGCGGCCATCGGTGCCCACGCCACTGGCGTAGCCCAGGTGCGAGGCCGTGGGCGACACGGGCACGGTGGTCTGCCCGTAGCGCGCCGCCAGCTGCACCTTCACGCGCTCGGGCGTGCCCTCGAGCGTGAGCAGGAAGCGGGGCTCCACGGACTCGTCCACGTCGATGTCGTCCGCCTTGAGCGCCATCTGGAAGCGCGGCAGGTGGGCGGCGAAGAACGTGAGCACCCGGTCCAACTGCCCCACCGGGAACGACATGGTGGGCTCCAGCAACCACTTGCGCACCAGGCGAGGCGGCAGGTCCGGCTCCACCGGCGAGAGCGTCTGCGCCGTGATGATGTACGTGCGCATGCCCGCCAGCAGGATCGCGTCCTTGAGGGCCAGGCTCGTCCCATCCGGCATGAGCAGCTCGATGCGGGCCGTGGCGCCGTCCGGGCGGGACTCGAGGTGGATCTGCGGCCGCACCGGCTCGTCCGAGAAGAGCAGCGCGGTGCCGCGATAGATGACGCGGCGCTGGCGCAGGAACTCGAACATCTCGCACAGGTCCTCGTCGGAGAGGACGATGCGCGAGTCGTACCGCTGCTCGTGCCTGGCGAGCAGGATGAAGACGCGCTCGTCGGCCGGGGCGATGCGGGTGCCGGCCTGGAGCATGCGCTTGATGTGCACGGGCCCCTTCATCTGCGCGTCCTGGCGGCGCACGTCCATCAGCCAGTGACGGCCACCGGGGCCCGTGTTGGAGGGCGTGAGCCGGTAGAGGAACTCGTAGTCTGGCAGCGCGGAGAGGCCCAGCCAGCTCTCCACCTTGGCGAGCGCGGGGAGGCTCACCGCGTCCATCAGGGGCGAGTCCGCCGAGGGGATGGGAACCTCCGGGTCGGCATCCGTCTCGCCGTCCACCGGGGACTCCTCGGGAGCGGCGTCGACCGTGTTGGCCGCGGGCTTGGGCGCGGAGGCGGCGGCCGAGGCAGCGGACGCGGCGGCGGCCGAGGAGGCGATCATCGACGCGCGCAGCCGAGCGGCGTAGACGAGCGCCGCGGCCACCACGTGCTTGCAGTGCGGCCCGTAGACGTTCCACGACTGGCAGGTGCACTTGGAGGTGGGCTTGCCGTTGCCCACTTCGAGCGACACGTCGTAGCGCGCCTGGGGCGAGGAGGAACCGGCCACCTGGGCGCGGATGAGATCTCCCTCCCGTTGGAGCCCGAAGACGCGGCGCGTCTCGGCGACTTCGCGGCCCTTCTTGAAGGTGGTGGGCTGAACTTCCGCCTTGAGGGCGCGCAGCCACTGGCCATCAGGCGGGAAAGAGGCTTCTCGGTTGTCGGCGGTGGAGGGCACGGTCTCGCAAGTCCCTTCCCCCCCGGTGGCGAGGGGAATCCATTCGATTACCACAGACGGGGCAGCCTCCGTCGTGGGAAAAATGCACGTCGATGAACGGGCGATGGTTGCTCGGTCATCCACCGCACGGCTCGCGGCTGTGCGAGCATTGGCGGTCGAAATGGAACGCCCCACCCGCCCCCGAGTTTTCGTCACGCGACAACTTCCCGGAGACGCGCTGGCCCGGCTGGCCGCTCAGGTCTCACTCCGGGTGTGGGAAGAGCAGTTGCCTCCCCCACGCGACGTCCTCCTCTCGGAGGCCCGGGAGGTGGACGGGCTCATCACCCTGCTGACCGACCGGGTGGACGAGCCCCTGCTCGACGGCGCCCACCGCCTCCGGGCCGTCAGCAACGTGGCGGTGGGGTACGACAACATCGATGTGGCGGCCTGTACCGCCCGGCGCATCCCCGTGGGCCACCTGGGCGGCGCCGCGCTGGATGTGACGGACCCGGAGCCCCTGCCCTCCGACAGCCCGTTGATGACCCTTCCCAACGTCCTGCTCGCCCCCCACATCGCGAGCGCCAGCCACGCCACCCGTGGACGAATGGCCTCCATGGCGGTGGATAATCTCCTCGCCGCGCTGGAAGGGCGGAAGCCCCCTCACTGCGTCAACCCGGAGCTCTTCCCATGAGCAACACCCCTCCTCTCTTCATCCCCGGTCATGACTCCAACCTCGTCGAGGACGTGAAGGCCCGCATCCGCGACGTGCAGGACTTCCCCAAGCCGGGAATCCTCTTCAAGGACGTGACGCCGGTACTGGCGGATCCGCACCTCTTCGGCCGGGTGGTGAACGCCATGGCCGCGCCCTTCCGGGGCCGCCACATCAACAAGGTGGTGGGGGTGGAGGCGCGCGGCTTCATCCTCGGCGCGCCCATCGCCCTGGCGCTGCACGCGGGCTTCGCTCCGGCGCGCAAGCCGGGGAAGCTGCCCTACAAGTCGGTGACGGAGCGCTACTCGCTGGAGTACGGCGCCGACGGGCTGCAGCTCCACGAGGACGCCGTGGGCCGCGGAGACCGGGTGCTCATCGTGGACGATCTGCTGGCCACGGGCGGCACCGCGGAGGCGACGGCCCGGCTGGTGACGAAGCTCGGCGGTGAGGTGGTGGGCTTCAGCGTCCTCATCTCGCTGGACTTCCTGCCCGGGCGCGAGCGGCTGGGCCGCGAGAAGGTCTGCGCGCTGTTGTCCTACTGAGCGCCGAGCACATGGCGGTACGGTCCGTTCCCTGGGAGAAACCTTGGCGAAACAAAACACGATAGAGCTGGTATCGGGCCGGAACATCCACTTGCGATTCCTCGAGCAGTCACTGGTGTACGAGGGACTGGTGGCGGGAATCCCGCAACGGGAGGACAACCCGCGTTTCGTCGAACGCATCCTGGAGGGTGCACGCAAGCACTTCCATGGGCACAAGCCCTACTTGATCCCTCCTCCCGAGCGGCCCCTCGAGGACCCACGGCCCCCGTTCGCCCGAAGCACTCCACCGATGCCCCTCCCCTCCGTGGCCTGCATCGCCCGCTTCTATTCGCACTACGAGGCCCGGGACCCCGCCAAGGACTACTCGGGGCTGGCCGTGCTCTGGTTCCAGGACGAGTTCGCCTTCCCCATCGACCCCTCGGTGATGAAGAGCCTGAGGGAGCTCGACTGGGAGCGCTACGCCTTCGACTATGACTATTGACGCCCGCGGCCCGGCCCACGGGCGTTGACCCCCAGTCCCGGTTGACGCCGTGGGTCCACGGGCTTATAAGTTGGTTAACCAACCTAGAAATGGAGCCGCGGATGGCCCGCCCATCGAACACGGAGGAGCGCCGGCAGCAGATCGTCGAGGGGCTGCTGCGCGTCATGGCCGAGCGCGGCTACGAGCGAGCGTCCATCGCGGAGATCGCCAGGGCGGCGGGGCTCAGCCCGGGGCTGGTGCACTACCACTTCACGGAGAAGCAGGAGATCCTCCTGACGCTGGTGGAGCAGCTCGCGGGGCGCGTGCGCGAGCGGGTGAAGACGCGGCTGGAGCGGGTGAAGGGCGGAGCCCGGGCCCAGGTGGACGCGTTCCTCGACGCCTTCCTGGCCACGGGAGAGGACGCGGACCCCTCCTCGGTGGCCGCGTGGGTGACCATCAGCGCCGAGGCCGTGCGGCAGCCGGAGGTGCGCGCGGCGTACGAGAAGGTGGTGCGCGCGGACCTCGCGCTCCTGGAGGAGCTGGTGGGCGCGGTCATCGGCCGCCGGAGGGCGCGGGCGGTGGCGGCGGGCCTCTTCGCGGCGGTGCAGGGCTACTTCGTCCTCTCGACGGCGGCACCGGGCCTCACGCCTCCGGGCTCCGCCGCGGGTACAGTGAAACGCATGGCCGCGGGGCTGCTCGACGCGGCGGAGTCCCCGGAGGGCACGTGAAGACCTCGCTGAATACCCCCATGAAGCTCGGGCTGCTCACGAGCCTCTACCTCTCGCAGGGCCTGCCCTTCGGCTTCTTCACCCAGACGCTGCCCGTGCTGCTGCGCAAGCAGGGCATGTCGCTGCCGGACATCGGCCTGGCCAACCTGCTCGCGCTGCCGTGGGCGCTCAAGTTCCTCTGGGCGCCGCTCATGGACCGGTACGGCTCGGAGCGCCTGGGCCGGCGGCGCGGCTACATCCTCCCGCTGCAGTTCCTCTCGGCGGCGCTGCTCCTGGGGCTCGCCCTTCCCGAGGGCACGGTGGGCATCCCCGTCCTCCTCGGGGCCGTGCTGCTCGTCAACCTGCTGGCGGCCACGCAGGACGTGGCCACGGACGGGCTCGCGGTGGAGTTGCTGGAGCGCCACGAGCGCGGCTGGGGCAACGGCATCCAGGTGGCCGGCTACCGCGTGGGAATGATTCTCGGCGGCGGGTTGATGCTCATCCTCATCGACACCCTGGGCTGGCGCGCCACCCTGCTGAGCATGGGCGCGATGCTGCTCGTGGCCACGGTGCCGGTGGCCCTGTTCCACGAGCCCCCCTCCCCCGCTTCCGGACACGAGGCCGTGCACCTCGGGCCCTGGCTCCGCGAGTCCCTGCTGTCCTGGGCGCGGCGTCCCGGCGCGGGCACGTGGCTCACCCTGCTCGCCCTCTTCAAGGCGGGCGAGCACCTGGCGACGGGCATGCTGCGCACCTTCCTCGTCGACACGGGGCTGGAGCTGGCCCAGGTGGGGTGGATGCTCGGCGTCGTGGGCTTCACCACGGGCCTGCTGGGCGCGCTCATCGGCGGGGCGCTCGTCAACCGGCTGGGACAGCGGCGCGCGCTGCTCATCTTCGGCATCCTGCAGGCGGCGGCGGTGCTCCTCTACGCCCTGGCCGCGCTCGGAGCCTCCGTGCCCGTGCTCGCCCTCGTCTGCGGCGTGGAACACCTGGCGAGCGGCATGGCCACCGCCACCCTCTTCACGGTGATGATGGACCAGTGCCGCCCGGAGCACGCCGCGTCCGACTACACGCTGCAGGCCTCGCTCGTGGTGCTCGCCACCGGCGCCGCCGCGGCCATCAGTGGCTTCAGCGCCCAGGCCTTCGGCTACGCGTGGCACTTCACGCTCTCGGCGGCCGTCTGCGCCCTGGCCGTCGTCTGGGTGGCCCTCACCTTCCATCCTCCCCGGACGCTCGAGCCCGGGGCTCACCCGGAGGTGTCGTGATGACCATCGCCGTCTACGCGGGCAGCTTCGATCCGGTGACCGCCGGCCACCTCTCCGTCGTCCGTCAGGCCGCGCGCCTCTTCGGCCATGTCGTGGTGGTGGTGGCCATCAACCCCGAGAAGCGCACCCTCCTCACCGTGGCCGAGCGCGTGGAGTTGCTGCGCGAGGTGGTGTCGCTCCACCCCAACGTCACCGTGGCCAGCACCGAGGGCCTCATCGTGGACTACGCGCGGGCCATCGGCGCCAGCGTGCTGCTGCGCGGGGTGCGCGGCGCCACGGATGCCCAGTTCGAGACGACGCTGGCCCAGGCCAACCGCGCGCTCGCCCCGGACCTGGCCACCCTCTTCCTCCCCGCCGAGTCCCACCTCGCCGAGGTGAGCAGCAGCCGCCTCAAGGAGAAGCTGGCGCGCGGCGAGGACGTCTCCGACTTCTGCCCGCCCGCCGTCGCGGCCAAGCTGCGCTCGCGGTTGCCTCCCCCCTCCCTCCGGAGCCCGTGATGAGCCTGTCCTTCGTCACCCTCGGCGTTGGCGATGCCTTCTCCGCGCTGCACTACTCCTCGTGTCTGGCGCTCGAAGCCGAGGGCCAGGTGCTGCTCATCGACTGCCCCCACCCCATCCGCAAGATGATGCGCGAGGCCAGCCTCTCCTCGGGCGTGGAGCTGGACGCGGACCGCGTGTCGGGCCTCGTCCTCACCCACCTGCACGCGGACCACAGCTCGGGCGTGGAGGGGCTCGGCTACTTCTCCTTCTTCGTCCTCAAACGGAAGTTGAAGCTGCTCGCCCACCCGGACGTGACGCGCCGGCTCTGGGAAGGCCACCTCGCCGCGGGCATGGAGGACCTCATCCGCAAGCCCGGCGGCGAGCCCCAGCGCCATGGCTTCGAGGACTACTTCGAGCCCCTCCCGCTCTCCACCCACGCCGCCGTGCGCTTCGGGCCCTTCTCCATCGAGAGCCGCCTCACGTACCACCACGTGCCCACCACGGCCCTGCGCATCCGCGCCGGGGGACGCTGCCTGGGCTACAGCGCCGATACCGCCTACGACGAGGGCCTCATCTCCTGGCTCTCCGAGGCGGACCTCGTGGTGCACGAGACGAACTACGGCGTGCACACGCCCTACGAGAAGCTGGCCGCGCTGCCCGCCGCCCAGCGCGCGAAGATGCGCCTCATCCACTACCCGGATGACTTCGACCTCGGGGCGAGCAACATCGAGCCGCTCGCGCAGGGGCGCCGCTACACCGTCTGAGCGCCGCTCCCCGAGCGAGCCGGCGTGCTCCATCTCCGTCCCCGTCCCCCACCCGTAGTGAAGCGCCTCCGAGGCCCGTGCCGCTTCCCGGGCGAGGAGGGAGACGCGCCTCGGCACACCGCGTCACGGGGAGGTCACGTGAAAGGATGCACAAGCGGGCCGGACATGGGACATTGGACTTCCAGACGAACACCCATGTCCCTCCCGTTCCGCCCGCCGAGCCCCCTGGCCACCCTGCTGGCCGCCCTGCTTCTCGCCGCTGGTTGCGCCTCGCTGCCCCGGAGCGCTCCCACGTCTCCCTCGGCCGCGGAGTCCGGACCCGCCGACACCACGGCCTCCGAGGCGGAGCAGGACGAGGAACCCACCGTCACGCTCACGCTGCTGCACGTCAACGACGTGTACCAGTTCACCCCGGTGGACTTCGGGGCCCGGGGCGGGCTGGGGCGGCTGTCCACGCTGCGCAAGCAGGTGCTCGCCGAGTCGCCGAACACGCTGTTCCTCATGGCCGGTGACACGCTGGGGCCCTCCGTGGAGTCCACCTTCCACAAGGGCAAGCAGATGATCGACGCGTGGAACGCGCTCGACCTGGACTTCGCGGTGCTGGGCAACCACGAGTTCGACTTCGGCCCGGACGTGCTGCGCCAGCGCATCCAGGAGTCCCGCTTCACCTGGCTGGGCGCCAACGTCATGGACAAGTCGACGGGCCGCACCTTCGCCGAGACCCCGCCCTTCGTCATCCGCGAGGTGGGCGGCGTGAAGGTGGGCATCTTCGGGGTGCTGCTGGGCAAGACGAAGTACAGCTCCAAGCCGGGGCCGGACGTGTACTTCACGGACACGTGCACCAAGGCGCGCGAGCTGGTGCCGCAGATGCGCAAGCAGGGCGCGCAGATCATCATCGGCCTCACGCACCTGTTCGTCGCCGAGGACAAGGTGCTCGCCCGCTGCGCCCCCATCGATCTCATCATCGGGGGCCACGAGCACGTGATGATGCAGGCGGTGTCCAACGGCACGCCCATCATCAAGATGTCCTCCGAGGCACGGGAGCTGGGGCGCGTCACCCTGCACGTGGGCACCCGGAGCGGCAAGCTCAAGAGCATGGACTTCGACGTGCTGCCGGTGACGCCCGAGGTGACGGAGGACCCCGCCTTCGCCCAGGCCATGCACGAGTACGACGCGATGATGGCCGAGCTGTCCCAGCCCGTGGGCCGCACCCAGGTGCCCCTGGATGCCCTCGAGGCCTCCAACCGCAGCCACGAGACGAACCTGGCCTCCTTCGTCGCGGACGCCTACCGCAAGGCCGCTGGCGCGGAGGTGGCGCTCATCAACGGGGGCTCCATCCGCTCGGACTCGGTGCTGAGGCCGGGCCCGCTCACCCGGCGCGACGTGCTGGCCATCCACCCCTACCCGGGCTCGGTGGTGAGCATCGAGGTGTCGGGCGCGGTGCTGCGCCAGGCGCTCGAGCACGGCGTCAGCCGCAGCGCCGAGGAGACGGACCCCGGCCGCTTCCCCCAGGTCTCCGGCATCCAGTACGCCTTCGACGTGTGCCGCCCCCCCGGCGACCGGATTGTCCGCGTCACCGTGAATGGCGAGCCGTTGGATGTGAAGCGCACGTACTCGCTCGCCACCAACTCGTACATGTCCGGCGGCGGTGACGGGTACACCATGTTCAAGGGCGCGAAGTACCGCGTCTCTCCGGACAAGGGCCGCACCACGCAGGACGTGCTGCGCGATGCCTTCGCCGCCGCCGAGTCCATCGCCCCCACCACCACCGGCCGCATCGAGCGGCTGCGCGGGGGCACCCGGGAGCTCGCCAGGAAGGACAACGGGGAGCACGAGGACAGCAAGCACGTGCTGGACTGCCCGAGCACGGTGAGCGCGCACCCGTAGCTCAGGCCCAGCCGCGCAGCCGGTAGACGAAGCGCCCGAAGAGCTCGCGCAGGGCGTCCGTCCCCGCCGACAGGTTGGAGGCCCGCGGCTGCCACCACGTCCCGTGCAGGTGCCAGTCGTGCGCGCGCACGTCCACCACCAGCGTGTCCGGCTTCACCCCCACCGCCTCGAAGGTGCCCAGCGCCCGCGGCATGTGCGCCGCGCTCGTCACCAGCACCAGCCGCTGCCAGCCCTTCTCCCGGATGAGGCGCTCGGACTCCACCGCGTTCTCCCGCGTGTTGCGGCTGCGCCCCTCCAGGACGATCCGCTCCGGCTCGATTCCCCACAGCCGCAGCTGCCGCGCCAGGATGTCCGCCTCCACCAGCGCCCCGGGCCGCGTGTCCAGCGTGCCTCCCGACAGCAGCACCTGGCGCGCCCTGCCCTGCCGCAGCAGCTCGTAGCCGCGGAGGATGCGCTCCACCGGGTGGGTGTACTCGGGCAGGCCCGAGCGCTCGGTGGCGTCCGCGTCCACCGCTCCGCCCAGCACGATGACGGCGTCGTAGACCGTGTCCGGCCGGTACGTGGACACCGCCCCCGCCTCCACCCACCGCTGCAGGCCATTGGCCGTGGGCTCGAGCGAGAAGACGTACACCACCAGCAGCCCCAGCCCCTGCAGCCCGGCCGCCAGCCGCGCCCGTCTCCGGCGCAGCAGCAGGCCCAGCAGCCCCAGCAGCAGGCCCCAGGAGAGCGGCGCGAGCAGCAGATCCAACACCTTCGACAGGAAGAGGAACACGCCCGCGCTACCGCTCGCCCCAGTGGAGCTTCTGCCGGAGGATGGTGAAGTAGCCCACGCGGGTGTTGCGCACCAGGTTCACCCGGTTGGGCGAGCGCACCACCTCGATGCTGTCGCCGCACTGCAGGCCGTGGCCCGTCTGCCCGTCCAGCGTGAGGAAGGTGTCCGCCGTCTCGCTGGCCAGGGTGACGCGGATGGTCCGGTCCGCCGGCACGATGATGGGGCGGTGGGTGAGCGCGTGCGAGCAGATGGGCGTGAGCACGGTGCAGTCCACCGAGGGGTGCACGATGGGCCCGCCCGCGGACAGCGAGTACGCGGTGGAGCCGGTGGGCGTTGACAGGATGACGCCGTCCGCCTTGTACGTGGCGATGGGCACGCCCTCGACGGACACCTCGTGGTCCGCGATGCGCGCCAGCGCGCCCTTGTTGATGACCACGTCGTTGAGGACCTCGTCCTGCACCAGCACCTTGCCGTCGCGCACCAGCCGCGAGCAGAGCTTCATCCGGGATTCCGTCTTGAAGCGGCCGGCGAGCACCTCGTCCAGCGAGAGGAACAGCTCCTCGACGGGGATTTCCGTCATGAAGCCCAGGCTGCCCAGGTTGACGCCGAGGATGGGCGTGGGGCGTCCGTCCAGCAGCCGGGCGGCGTGGATGAGGGTGCCGTCTCCGCCCAGCACCACCACCAGGTCCGCCCGGGTGGCCAGCTCGCGGTCGTCGATCCGGGGCCAGCCGAGCGTATGGGCCAGGAGCCGGTCTCCCAGCACCTCATGCGTGGGGTAGCGCTCCCGGATGCGAGCGGCCAGCTCCGCCGCTTCGGGCTTGTCCTTCTTGGCGACGAGCAACAGGGTCTGCACGATGGGTCCAGGTTCTAGTCCAGGCGGCCAGGGGAGCGCTGGACGAAATGGCCGCTTCGATGACCCTGTGACACGTGGGACCCGGACGCCAGGATTGCTCCATGGACCTCTTCGAGCATGCGAGCCAGAAGGACCAGGCCGCCCTCGCCCCCCTGGCCGAGCGGATGCGCCCCACCCGCCTGGAGGACTTCGTCGGGCAGGAGCACCTCACGGGCGAGGGCCGCTTCCTCCGCCGGGCCATCCAGCAGGACCAGGTGCCCTCGCTCATCCTCTGGGGCCCCCCGGGGACGGGCAAGACGACCCTGGCGTACGTCATCGCCCACTCCACCGGCTCCGCCTTCGAGTCCCTCTCCGCCGTGCTCTCCGGGGTGAAGGACATCCGCGAGACGGTGGCCCGCGCCCAGGAGCGCTGGAGGATGCACCGCCAGCGGACCCTCCTCTTCGTGGATGAGATCCACCGCTTCAACAAGGCGCAGCAGGACGCGCTGCTGCCCCACGTGGAGAAGGGCACCGTCACCCTCATCGGGGCCACCACGGAGAACCCCTCCTTCGAGGTGAACGCCGCGCTCCTGTCCCGCGCCCGTGTCGTCACCCTGCGCGGGCTGGAGGAGGAGGAACTGGTGGCGCTGCTACGCCGGGCGGTGGTGGACACCAGGGGCCTTGGCGGCCGGGTCCAGGTGGACGACGAGGCCCTCACCTTCATCGTCCAGGCCTCGGGAGGCGACGCGCGCCGGGCGCTCACCGCGCTGGAGGCGGCGGCCGCGCACGGGGGCAGCCGGGTGGACAAGGCCAGCGCCGAGGAGGCCCTGCAGCACAAGGCGCTCCTGTACGACAAGGCGGGCGAGGAGCACTACAACGTCATCAGCGCCTTCATCAAATCCATGAGGGGCTCGGACGTGGACGCGGCGCTCTACTGGATGACGCGCATGTTGGAGGCGGGCGAGGACCCCGTCTTCATCCTCCGGCGCATGGTCATCTTCGCCTCGGAGGACATCGGCAACGCGGACCCGCGGGCCCTGAGCGTGGCGGTGGACGCGCTCCGGGCCTTCGAGCTGGTGGGCCTGCCCGAGGGCACCCTGCCGCTCACCCAGGCGGTGACGTACCTGGCGCTGGCGCCCAAGTCGAACGCCGTGCTCACCGCGTACGCCGCGGCGCGCGCCGCCGTCACGGAAGGGGGGCCGCTGCCCGTGCCCCTGCACCTGCGCAACGCGCCCACGAAGCTGATGAAGTCGCTGGGGTACGGCGCCGGCTACAAGTACCCCCACAACTTCGAGGGCCACTACGTCCCCGAGGACTACCTCCCGGAGGCCCTGCGGGGCCGGCGCTTCTACCAGCCCACGCACAACGGCCTCGAGCGGGAGCTGGCCGAGCGCTACGAGGACATCCAACGCCAGCTCGCGGAGCGCTCCCGCGAGCCGGGGGAGGAAGGCTGAGGCTCCTCAGCCCTCGACACTCAGGAGGCGGCCTCGAGGGCGTCGTCGTCGACCTCTCCGTCCTTGCCGCGCTTCATGGAGCGCCCGGCCACCTCGTACTGCTTGAGCAGGCGGCGGAAGTTGGAGCGATCCACACCCGCGGCGCGCGCGGCGCTGGAGACGTTGTGGTTGTGCTTCTCGAGCAGCGCGGTGAGGTAGCGCCGCTCGAAGGCGCGCATGGCCAGCCGCTTCGCCTGGGCGTACGGCAGGTGCGCCAGGCTGAACACCTCCACCTGCGCTCCGGCCTGCGGCGCGTCCTGGAAGCCCGGCGGCAGGTCGTCGACGTCCAGCACCTCCTTCGAGGTGAGCACCACCGCGCGCTCGATGACGTTCTCCAGCTCGCGCACGTTGCCCGTCCACCGGTTGCAGGTGAGCGCCTCCATCGCGCGCGGCGTGAAGCCCGTCACCCGCTTGTCCACCTTCGCCGCGTACAGCTTGAGGAAGTGGTGCGCCAGCAGCGGCACGTCCTCGGGCCTGTCCCGCAGCGGCGGCAGGTCGATGGTGATGACGTTGAGCCGGTAGAACAGGTCCTCGCGGAACTTGCCCTGCTCCTTGGCGCGGTTCAGGTCCACGTGCGTGGCGGCGATGACGCGCACGTCCACCTTCACCGGCTCGTTGGCGCCCACGCGCTTGACCTCGCCCTCCTGCAGCACGCGCAACAGGCGCACCTGGGTGGCGGGAGGCACGTCGCCAATCTCGTCCAGGAAGATGGTGCCGCCGTCGGCCGCCTCGAAGAGGCCCTTCTTGTTGGACGTGGCCCCGGTGAAGCTGCCCTTCACGTGGCCGAACAGCTCGCTCTCCAGCAGCGTGTCCGACAGCGCCGAGCAGTTGACGGCCACGAAGGGCTTGTCCTTGCGCGCGCTGCGGTAGTGGATGGCCCGGGCCACCAGCTCCTTGCCCGTGCCGCTCTCGCCCTGCACGAGCACCGTGGCCGTCGAGTGGCTCACCGTCTCCACCAGCTTGAAGACGCCGCGCATCTGCGACGACTGGCCGATGAGCTCCTCGAACTGGTTGCGCGCGGTGAGCGCCTCCTCCAGCGCCCGCGCCCTGTCTCGCAGCGCCTTGCGCTCGGCGGCCTTGGCCACCGTCATGCTCACTTCGTCGATGTTCTCGAAGGGCTTGGTGAGGTAGTCGTACGCGCCCGCCTTCACCGCCTCCACCGCCGTCTCCACGGTGGCGAAGGCCGTCATCATGATGACCTCCACGTCCGGACGCGCTGCCTTGATTCCGCGCAGCAGGTCCATGCCGGACAGGTTGGGCATCTTGATGTCCAGGACGGCCACGTCGATGGACGGGTCCTTCGCCGCCGTCAGGCCTTCCACGGCGTCGTCGATGGAGACGACCTGGTAGTCCTCCCGCTTGAGGATGGACGTGACCGCCTTGAGGACGATCGGATCGTCATCCACGACCAGGATCTTGGCGCGCCTGGCGCCGGGGGCAGCAACTGGCTGTGGCGTCATGGCAACCTCTCGAGCTGCAGGGGAATGGGGATGTAGACGGTGAAGCGCGAGCCCTCACCCATCTGGGTGTCCACCTTGATGATGCCGCCGTGGTCCTCGACGATCCGGTAGGCGATCGACAGGCCCAGGCCGGTGCCCTGGCCGGGCGGCTTGGTGGTGAAGGACGGCTCGAAGATGTGCCCCAGGTAGCGCTCATCGATACCCGTGCCCGTGTCGGCGACGCGGAAGTAGCACCGGTCACCCTCCTTCCCCGTCTCCAGGGACAGCACGCCGCCCGAGGGGGGCAGCGCGTGCAGCCCGTTCTGCAGCAGGTTGAGCATCACCTGCGACAGCTGGCTCGGGTCTCCGAACAGCTCCGGCAGCTCCGGCGCCAGGCGCAGCTCCAGCTTCACCTTGGAGTACGCCTTGAGCTGGGCCCCGAAGAGCACCGCCGAGTCCTCCGCGCACTTGTTGAGCTGGAAGGTGCGGCGATCCTCCGTCCGGCTGTGGCGGCTGAACTTCAGCAGGCTCTCCACGATGCGCTTGCAGCGCAGCGCGCTCTCCTCGATGAGGTCCAACGACTCCATGTCGGAGGCGTTGCGGCCCTCGTCGCGCTTCATCAACTGCGCGAAGGCGAGGATGCCGCCCAGCGGGTTGTTGATTTCATGCGCCACGCCCCCGGCGAGCTGGCCCACCGCCGCCATCTTCTCCGTGTCGATGAGCCGGCGCGTCATCTCGCGCTCGTCGCTGATGTCCCGGTAGGAGCACACGGCACGCCCCTCGGTCGTCAGCGGGTAGGCCGCCATGGCGTAGGTGCGGCCCCGCTGGCTGATCTCCGCGCGCGCGCCCTTGCCGCTCTGCAGCGCCTCGGGCAGCGGGCAGCCCGGGCACGGCGTGTCCCGGTCGAACAGCAGCTGGTGGCACCGCGGCTCGGCGCCCTCCTCGGACAGCTCGGAGAGCGGCTCCCGGAGCCGGTCCCCCGACAGGTCCGTGTACGCCCGGTTGGCCCGGCGCACCCCGAAGTCCCGCCGCACCACCGCCAGCGGCGTCTCGATGGAGTCGAACGACAGCTCCCACTCGCGCTTGGCCTGGCTCAGCAGGTGCGTGCGCAACGCCACGCGCGTCTCCAACTCGGCGTTGAGCCGCCGCAACTCCTCGTTCTGCTGCTGCGTCACCCGCAACAGCCGCTCGTTCTCCGCCTGGAGCGCGTACTGCTCGAAGGCGCTCTTGACCGTCAGCACCAGATGGCTGTCGTTCCAAGGCTTGGAGATGAAACGGAAGATCTCCGACCGGTTGATGGCCTCCTCGATGGCCTGCTGATCGGCCTGCCCGGTGAGCATGATGCGCTGGGCCCGTGGCACCTGCGCCTTCACCCGGCTGAGGAACTCCACCCCGTTCATCCCCGGCATCCTGAAGTCGGAGATGACCACCTCGGGCGTGAAGCGTTCGAGGGCCTTGAGGCCCTCCTCCGCATCAGAGGCCGTCTCGATCTGCCAATCGCCGCGACGGAGCACCCGCCGGATGGACTTCAGGATGTATTCCTCGTCGTCCACCAGCAGCAGCCGACCGCGTGGCACCGCTCCCTGTGTCTGCGCCAGTTCCAGTGGCAACCTCGTCCTGGGTCCGAGACCCGAGCATTTGCAATGACGCTGCCAACGTCCGCCACCTCGCAAACCCCATGGATACCGGGTGCTTCCGCACCCGGGGCTTGCGACCACCCTGGGTCCCTCCATACCCCGACCCATGAATCGGGTCAATGTTGACCCACGCGGAGGATGGGGAGCGGGCTAGCGAGGGGTGAGCCGGTCGAAGGGAGAGGAGGCGACGTAGAGGCAGATGCGGTTCCGCCCCTCGTCCTTGGCGCGGTAGAGCGCCTGGTCGGCGGCGCGCACGAGCAGCTCCGCGCTGTTGACGGCGTGGTGCGGGAAGGTGGAGACGCCCAGCGAGGCGGTGACGCGCAGGGTGCGCCCGGGCCCGGTGTGCAGCTGGCCGAGCTCCCGCCAGACGCGCTCGGCCACGGTGAGGGCGCCGGCCAGCGGGGTGCGCGGCAGGAGGATGGCGAACTCCTCGCCTCCATAGCGGGCGAGCAGGTCCGTCTCGCGCACGCTGCGCTGGAGGGAGGCCGCCACGTCGCACAGGACGATGTCGCCCACCTGGTGGCCGTGCGTGTCGTTGAAGGCCTTGAAGTGGTCCAGGTCGATGAGGATGAGCGACAGCGTGTCGTCGTAGCGCTGGGCGCGGCGGAACTCCTCGCGCAGCCGCTCCTGGAAGTAGCGGTGGTTGTGGACGCCGGTGAGGCCGTCGGTGACGGACAGGCGCTCCAGCGAGGTGACGCGGGTGAGCAGCTCGTTGAGGCGCTGGCGCTCGCGCAGGCAGCGCTCCATGCGGGCCATCAGCTCATCGGGCTCCACCGGGGTGCGCACCACCTCGGCGCCCAGGCGCAGCACGGCCACGACGGCGGCGCGCTCCTCCGCGGGCACCAACGCGATGATGCCGGGGCCCGAGCCATCGTCGTCCCGGGCCATCAGGTGCTGCAGCAGCGCGCGCGAGGGCGCACCGGCGGGACCCAGGGCGAGGAGGACGAGATCCGTCTCCGCGAGGCGGCGTTGCGCCTCGGGACCGGCCGAGACCAGCCGGACGGAGTACCCCCCTTGCTCCAGTGTGCTTGCCAGCTCGGCCTGCCGTTCAGGCAGTTCGTCCACCAACAGAATGAGGCGCCTGTCTCCCACATCTATCCCCGAAACCAACCCAAGCGCTCACGCTACCACGGCCGAGCGAGGACTCGCGACCGTTGGATTGCGCTTGCCCTGCGATGTTTGATAGCCAGCCGCCCCAGTTCCGCTCCGCCGAGACTGCGACAGGGGCACATCGCCGAGGTCACATCGTGGGTCAATCTCCCAGCATCAGCCTCTTCTTTCCCGCCTGGAACGAGGAGGACTATGTGGAGCGCTCGGTGGCGCGCGCCATGGAGGTGCTCCCCCGGCTGACGGATGACTTCGAAATCATCGTCGTCAACGACGCCTCCACGGACCGCACCCAGGAGATTTGCGAGGAGATGGCCTCGCGCATCCCCCAGCTCCGGGTCATCACGCACCCGGTCAACCTGAAGCTGGGTGGGGCCATGCGCACGGGCCTGTCCGCGTCCACCAAGGACATCGTGGTGTACTCGGACATCGATCTGCCCTTCGACCTGAAGGAGCTGGAGCGGGCGCTGCACCTGATGAAGTACCTGGAGGCGGACATGATCTGCGCCTTCCGGTTCGACCGCACGAGCGAGGGGCCCAAGCGCATCGTGTACTCCTTCGCCTACAACCTGCTCATCCGGACGCTGTTCGGTGTGTACGTGAAGGACATCAACTTCAGCTTCAAGGTGATGCACCGGCGGGTGCTGGAGGCGGTGGAGCTCAACAGCCAGGGCTCCTTCATCGACGCGGAGCTGGTGGTGAAGGCCATCCACCAGGGCTTCAAGGTGTTCCAGATGGGGGTGGACTACTTCCCGCGCACGCGTGGCATCTCCACGCTGTCCTCGCCGGCCGTCATCGCGAAGATGGTGCGGGAGCTGGTGAAGCTGTACCCGGAGACGCGCCACCCGCAGGCGGCCAAGCGTCCGGTGCGGCTGCCGCCGTCGGTGGCCCCGCTGCATGGCTCGGCGCGCGAGCGCGACAAGGCGCGCGGCCACGGGTAGCGCGGTGGGACGGGCACGCACACGCCTCGTCGTCAACGCGGATGACCTGGGGCTGCACCCGGCCCTGGACGCGGGCATCTTCCGGGCGCACCGCGAGGGCATCGTCACCAGCGCGACCGTGCTGGTGAGCGGCCCGAGTGCGCCCCAGGCGGTGCCCGAGGCCCGGAAGCGCGGCCTGGCCCTGGGTGTCCACCTGGCCTTCTGCACCCGGCTGCCCCCGGCGGCGCCCGCCTCGCACGTGCCCACGGTGGCCCCGGAGGGACGCCTGCGCGGAAGCTGGGCGGACTTCGCGCGGGCCTGGCTCACCGGGCAGGTGCGCCGCGAGGAGCTGGAGCTGGAGCTGGCCGCGCAGGTGCGGCGCGCGCGGGAGCTGGGCGCGGAGGTGGACCACCTGGATGGCCACCAGCACCTGCACCTGCTGCCCGGCGTACGCCCCCTGGTGGAGGCCCTGGCACTGCGAGAAGGGCTGCCCCTGCGCTGGCCGGACCGGTTGCCGCGGCTGTCGTGGCTGCGGGCGCCCGGGCCGGCGGTGAAGACGTCGCTGCTGTCGCTGCTGGCCCGGAGCGCGCCGGGGCCACGGCCCGGAGTCCGGCGGGTGAGCGCGGGTGGCATCTTCGAGGCGGGCCAGCTCACCGAGTCCGCCCTGCTCTCGCTGCTGGAGTCACTGCCCCCGGGAGACTTCGAGCTGGGCTGCCATCCGGGCGAGGGCCGCCCTCACGTGCCGGAGGACCCGGCGTGGACGTACGGCTGGCAGTCCGAGCTGGACGCACTCACCAGCCCCCGGGTGCGGGCCCGGCTCGAGCAGCTCGGGGTGGAACTGACCACCTACGGCGCGCTGGGTGCCGCCCCGGCCTCGGCGGTGGCCTCCGCCACGTAGAGGATGTGGGGCGTGGAGTAGCCCGCGCCCAGCTCCACCGTCTCGCGCGGGGTGAAGCCGGCCTGGCGCAGCAGGGCCTCCATGGCCTCGCGCGGCTGGAGCACCAGCGCGCCCCCGGCCTTCGTCCGGCCGAGCAGCTTCACCATCACCACCTCCTGGGCGAGGCACTTGTAGTGCTTCCAGGAGCGGTCCCCCTCGGCCTCCTTCAGCAGCAGCCGCCCCCCGGGACGCAGCAGGCGCCGCGCCTCGCGCAGGAAGCCGGGCCAGCGCTCCACGGGGAGCAGGTAGAGGACGTCGCTCACCACCACCGCGTCGAACTGGCCGGGGAGCCGCTCGGCGAGCGCCTCCACGGTGCCCACCTCGGCGCGCACGTTGGGCAGACGGCCGGGTCCGCTCCGGGCCCACTCGATTTTGCGTGGGTCGGGATCGACCCCGTGCACGATGCGCCGGGAGTCACCGAGGGCCAGGAGGGCGGAGAGCAGGCCGTGCCCACATCCCACATCGGCCACCGTGCCACCTGCGGGCACGCGGGAGGCGACGGCCTCGAGCGGCGCGGAGAAGGCGCGGGCGTGCACGTGGAAGCGCTCGCTCAACGGGAGGTGGGAGAACAGCGCCAGGGCAGGAGCGAGTGGAGCGTTCACGAGATGTAGTGGTCCAGGCCGAAGGCGGCCGACAGGAGGACGAGCGACACGGCGCCCACGGCGAGGAGGCCCTGGCGCACACGCGGGTGGTCGCGCAGCAGCAGCGCGAGGGTGAGGAAGAGGGGGAAGGCGGAGATGAGGTAGCGCCCCATGCCCATGAAGTCCTTGGTGGTCAGCGTGGGGATGCCCACCAGCACGGCGCAGTACACGCCATAGCCCCACCCCAGCTTGCGGAAGGTGGGCCACACCAGCGCGAGCGCGCCCAGCGTCAACAGCGCGTGGAGGCACAGCCGCGAGACGGTCTCCGCGTTGGAGTCCGGAGAGAAGACGGTCTTGAACCAGGACAGCTTCAGCAAGGAGCGCCAGCCGGGCTCCTGTCCCCACCCGACCTGGGCCTCGGCGAAGGCGAAGGGCGCGCCGAACTGCTTGTCCAGGTAGAGCATGTAGAGCAGGAAGCCGAGCGCGGACAGCACGGGCAGGAAGTCGAGCGCGGTCCAGCGCTCTCCCCGCTCACGCTTCCACTCGAGCCGGCGAGCGAGCAGGCCGAGCACCACCGCGGGCGCCACGGGCCGCGCCGCTGTCGCCACCGCGCCGAGCAGCACGGCCAGCCCCAGGTGTCCCTTCTCCAGCAGGAGGAAGGCGCCCACCACCAGCAGGAGGAAGAGCGCGTCGGAGTACATCACCCCGTAGAGGAAGAAGGTGAAGGGGTAGAGGGCGAGCAGCAGCGAGGCCTGGAGCGCGAGGGGCTCTTCCGCCCGGAAGCGCGCCCAGCGCAGGAAGAGGAGGATGGCCAGCGGTCCACACAACAGCGTGACGAGCACCCCGGCCTGGTACACGTCCGGGCCGAGCGCCTGGACGGCGCGGATGGCCAGCGGGTAGAGCGGGAAGAAGGCCACGGAGCTCTGCTCGCCGGGCGTGAAGCTGTAGCCCTCCTGGGCGATGCGCATGTACCAGCTGGAGTCCCAGCCCACCCAACCCATGACGACGTACTCGTCGAGCCGCACCACGGGGGCCTGGGGATTCTTGTGGTGGAAGCGCCAGGCGGCGAGCCCCCCCGACACGGCACAGGCCAGGACGGCCGCCAGGATGACGAGGGCCAGGGTGCGGGACGCGGAGCGAGGCATGCGGCGCAGGCATCGTCCAGAAAGGCGCCGGGGTCAAGGACCCCACGCGCACGAAACGGCGCTTTCCGCCTCGTGCCCCTTCACCGAAGATGCCCGCCTTCCCCAGCAGGAGAATGCATGCACCGCATGTTCCGCAGCCTCATGGTGCTCGTGCTCGTGGCGCTCGCCGGTCCCGCGAGGGCCCAGGCCGCGAAGCCCCAGCCGCCCAACGCCGCATCCGAGCGCGCCGACTACATCCGCTCGCACTACACCAAGTTCGAGTACCGCGTCCCCACGCGTGACGGGACGAGGCTCTTCACGTCCGTCTACGTCCCCAACGACGCGAGCCCCACCAGGCGCTACCCCATCCTGCTCACGCGCACGCCCTACTCGGTGGCGCCGTACGGACAGGACCGGTACCCCCGTGGGCTCGGGCCCACCGCCGAGTACGAGAAGCAGGGCTTCATCTTCGCCTTCCAGGACGTGCGTGGCCGCAACATGTCCGAGGGCGAGTTCATCAACGTGCGCCCGCACCTGGCGAAGAAGAGCGGGCCCAAGGACATCGACGAGAGCACCGACACGTACGACACCATCGAGTGGCTGGTGAAGAACGTGCCGGGCAACAACGGCCGCGTGGGCCAGTGGGGCATCTCGTATCCCGGCTTCTACACGTCGGCGGGCGCCATCGACTCGCACCCGGCGCTCAAGGCCGTGTCGCCGCAGGCCCCCATCGCCGACTGGTTCTGGGACGACATGCACCGGCATGGCGCCTTCAACCTGGCGCTGGCGTTCAACTTCTTCTCGGGGTTCGGCAAGCCCCGGCCGCAGCCCATCGCCAAGGAGAACTGGGACCACTTCGAGCACGGCACGCCGGACGGCTACCAGTTCTTCCTCGACCTGGGCCCGCTGTCCAACGCGAACACGCGCCACTTCAAGGGCGACATCTCCTTCTGGCAGGACATCGTCGCGCACCCCAACTACGACGCCTTCTGGCAGGCGCGGAACCTCCTGCCGCACCTGAAGAACATCAAGGCCGCGGTGATGGTGGTGGGCGGCTGGTACGACACCGAGGACCTGTACGGCCCGCTGCGCACGTACGCCGCCATCGAGAAGCAGAACCCCGGCATCTCCAACACGCTCGTCATGGGCCCGTGGCCGCACGGCGGGTGGACGCGCGGGGACAGCACGGGGCTGGGCGACGTGGACTTCGGCTTCCGCACGAGCGCGCTCTACCAGGAGCTGGAGCTCGCCTTCTTCAAGTACCACCTCAAGGGGGGCGACAAGCCGGAGCTGCCCGAGGCCCTGGTGTTCGAGACGGGCGCCAACCGCTGGCGGCGCTTCGACACGTGGCCGCCCAAGGGCGTGCGCGAGGCGAAGCTCTACTTCCAACCCAAAGGCGGCCTCTCCTACACCGCGCCCGCGTCCGCCGAGGAGTCCTTCGACGAGTACGTGAGTGACCCCAACAAGCCCGTGCCCTACACCACGGAGCTGACGACGGGCTGGGCCAGGAACTACATGACGGAGGACCAGCGCTTCGCCTCGCGCCGGCCGGACGTGCTCGTGTACCAGACGGAGCCGCTGGAGAAGGACCTGACGTTCGCGGGCCCGCTGGAGGCCGAGCTGTGGGTGTCCACCACGGGCACCGACGCGGACTGGGTGGTGAAGCTCGTGGACGTCAACCCGGGCAAGATGCCGGGCCCCATGTGGGGCGAGCCGGAGGAAGGCCGGAGGGACCGTGGCGGCCAGCAGACGCTGGTGCGCGGCGAGCCGTTCCGCGGCCGCTTCCGTGACAGCTACAGCGAGCCCAAGCCCTTCAAGCCGGGCGAGGTGACGAAGGTGCGCTTCGTCATCAACGACGTCTTCCACACCTTCCAGCGCGGGCACCGGGTGATGATCCAGGTGCAGTCGAGCTGGTTCCCCTTCATCGACCGGAACCCGCAGACCTTCGTGCCCAACATCTTCGAGGCCGCCGAGTCGGACTTCCGGCCCGCCACCATCCGCGTGTACCGTGAGCCGGGCCGGGCGTCGCACGTGAGCGTGCCGGTGGTCAGCGCGCCGGCGCCTTGAGCCACCCTTACCACGACGCCGCGCGTCCCTCGAGCCCCAACCCCGAAGACCCCGAGCCCCGACCCATGACCGACGACGCCCCCGCCCTCCAGGACTTCTACCCCGAAGACGTCGCCCACTGCTATGGGTGCGGGCGCCTCAACGACGCCGGCCTGCGGCTGCGCACGCGCTGGGACGGCGACGAGACCGTGACCCGCTTCACCCCGGCTCCGTACCACACCGCAATCCCCGGCAGCGTGTACGGCGGGCTGGTGGCCTCGCTCCTGGATTGCGCCGGCACCGGGAGCGCGTCGGCGGCGGCGCTGCGCGCCGAAGGCAGGCAGATCGGGGACGGCCCCTCCCCCCGCTTCGTCACCGCGGCGCTCAAGGTGGACTTCCTCAAGCCCACGCCCCTCGGACCGGAGC
>NZ_DASUNC010000176.1:0-32947 GCF_036277355.1 Archangium sp. | reverse complement strand
CGCCCACAGGTCGTCCCGGAGGCTCGCCGCGTAGGCCTCGTGGGGCTTGCACTCGCGCTGGAAGCGCCACGCCTCCGGGGCGCGCAGCAGGGGAATGTTGGGCAACATTCCTCCCGACACCTCGAGCGCCCCCGGGAAGGTACCCACTCCATAGTCCACCAGCACCGCGTGCCCGTCCGCTGCCACCACCACGTTGTCCGGCTTGAGGTCTCGGTGCACCACGCCCACCGCGTGCGCCACCCCCAACTGCTCCGCCAGCGCCAGCACCGCCCGGGCCGCCCACGCCGCCCCGGGGTTGTGGCGCTCCACGTACCTGTCCATGGGCAGGCCGGGCACGTAGGGGGTGACGACGTAGAGGAAGAGGGGCCCGGCCTCCGGGTGCTCGCCGTGGTGCCCATGGCAGTCCACCTCCACCAGCCGCGCCTGGTGCAGCCGCAGCAGCACCTCCAACTCGCGCCACGCCCACGCCCCCGCGTGCGGCAGGTACAGCAGCTTGAGCGCGTACAGCCTCTCGCCACGCCGGGCGCGGAACACCGTGCCGTAGCTGCCCGCCCCCAGGCGTGCCTCCAGGGTGAAGCCCGCCACCCCCTCCCCCACCTTCGGCAGGAATTCCTCTTGCGCCCCTTCCCGGCCCAACCGGTTGCGCAGCTGCCGCCACCGCCACCGGGCCAGCGCCTGACGCCGCTGCTCCGTACGCCCCACCGCTGCCTGCTCCATGCGCACCACCTCCGGAGTGGGGCAGCGTAGCATGACGCCCCCCGTCACCGGCCTCTCGCGCGGGCCTTCCTCTCGGCGCGAGCGCGTCCCCGGGAGGCCCGCTCACTGGTAGACGTCTACCAGTGGTGTGGGTAAATGTGCTCCTTCACTGGTAGACGTCTACCACTGGAGCGCCCTGGGAGCCCCTCCAGGCCTGACGCGAAGAGGCATGCATGGGGTCGCCTGGACGTCCGGGTCCGCCACCGGGAAGGGGGCGGGCTGGACTCCGCGTGGACCCGGCCCCATCCATGCGCTGTGACGCGCTCCTCCGCGCGGTGTCACGGGGGAATGTGACGTCCCCGCGGGGGGGCCCGGTGGCGTGCTCGCACGGCACGGAGGAGGGGAGCGGCCGGGAATGCTGGCCGCCCTGGGAGGGAGCTTCCCGGACCCGGGGCCAGGGGGGGCGGCCTCACGATTGGGGGCTGCTCCATCTTCAGGGCATGGCGGAGCATCCAACACCGCTGGAAACACCCGGGCACCTCCACCTCCACGAGTTCATCCGGGGACACCGCTCCCTCATCCTGGAGGAGTGGGAGCGGGCGGTGCGTCAGCTGCCGTGTACCCGGGGCCTGCCCCACCCGCGGCTCGGCACCCACCTGCCGGTGCTGCTCGAGCGCATGGCGGGGATGATGGAGGCGCGCCACCACGGGACGCCGGGCGGGCCGGCGGAGACCCCGGAGCTGGAGGCGTTGGACCGGTTGGACCTGGGCTACGACCTGGAGGAGGTGTCCGGGGAGTACTCGGCCCTGCGCGACAGCATCCTGCGGCTGTACACCGAGCACCTGGAGGAGCGCGCGGCGCACGAGCTGGCGGTGGTGCTGGGGGAGCTGGCGCACTTCCACCGGGCCTTCGACGCGCTGATGGCGGCGGCCGTCGCGCGGCATGCGCGGGCACGCGAGCGGACCTTCCAGGTGCTCGAGCGCATCTCGCGCTCGGCGGGGGGGACGGAGGACCCGGACACCTTCCTGCCGAGGCTGCTGCGGGTGATGTTGGAGGCCACCTCGGCGGTGGACTCGGTGACGCTGCTGTTGCGCGAGGGGGACGTGCTGCGGGCGCGCGCCTCGGTGGGGCTGGAGGAGCTGGTGGCCTCCGGCTTCTTCGTGCACCTGGGCGAGGGGTTCGCCGGGCGCATCGCGGCCGAGCGGCGGCCGATGGCGTTGCGCTCGGCGGGCACGTCGGCGCAGGTGAAGTCGGGGGTGTTCCGGCGCCAGGGGACGCGGGGCCTGTATGGGATTCCGCTGCTGCGGGGGGAGGAGGCCCTGGGGGTGGCGCTGATGGGCAGCCGCACGGCGTTCGACTTCTCCAACGAGGACAAGCTCCTCTTCGGCGCCATGGTGAGCCGGGCCACGGCGCTCATCCTCCAGGCGCAGCTGGCGGCGCGCGAGCGCGAGGCGCGGGAGCAGGCGGAGCGGGCGTTGGAGCGGCTGCGGGAGCAGGAGTCGCGCACGGCCCGGTTGCAGGAGGTGACGGCGGCGCTGTCGGAGGCGCTCACCACCTCGCAGGTGGCGCACGGGGTGGTGGAGAAGGCGGTGCGGGCGTTGGGGGCCGCGGGGGGCTCGCTGGGGCTGCTGTCGGAGGATGGGCAGTGGTTCGACATGCTGGAGACCACCGGCTACGCGGAGGCGGAGACGCGGGATTGGACGCACTTCCCGGCGGACTCGCCCGTCATGTACCGGGACGTGGTGCGCACGCAGACGCCGCTCTTCTACGAGTCGCTGGAGTCCGTGCTGGCCGACTATCCGCACTGGAGGGGCCATCCCGAGGTGGAGGAGTACGGGGCCTTCGTGTGCCTGCCGCTGACGGTGGAGGGCCGGGTCATCGGAGCGATGGGCCTGTCCTTCCGCCGGCGCCACCCGTTTCCGCCGGATGAGCGGGCGTGGATGGGGGTGGTGGCGGGCCAGTGCGCGCAGGCGCTGGAGCGGGGGCGGCTCTACGATGCGGAGCGGCGGGCGCGCACGGGGGCGCAGGAGGCGCTCTCGCGGCTGGACGCCATCATGGAGACGGTGCCGGTGGGCCTGGGCTTCTGGGACACGGAGCTGCGCTTCCTGCGGCTCAACGAGCACCTGGCGCGGATGAATGGCTTTTCTCCCGGGGAGCACGTGGGGAAGAGCCTGCGCGAGGTGTTGCCGAGGATCGCCGAGCAGGTGGAGCCGGTGCTGCGCCGGGTGATGGAGACGGGGCAGCCGGTGATGGACGTGGAGGTGGCGGGGGAGACGCCCGCGCGGCCGGGGGTGAAACGGTACTGGCTGGCGAGCTACTACCCGGTGCGGGATGTGGACGGCTCCGTCAGCGGGCTGGGCGTGGTGGTGATGGACATCTCGGAGCAGAAGCGGGCGGAGGAGCACCTGCGCCGGACGGCGGAGTTCCGCGAGCGCTTCATGAGCATCGTCTCGCACGACTTGCGCAATCCGCTCAATGCCATCCTGCTGTCGGCGAACGCGCTGCTGCGCTCGGAGGACCTGGGGGAGCGGCACGTGAAGGGGGCGCGCCGCATCATCACCAGCGCCGAGCGGATGAGGCGGATGATTTCGGACCTGTTGGACTTCGCGAGGGGGAGGCTGGGGGGAGGCATTCCCATCAGTCCGCGAGCGGTGGAGCTGACGGCGTTGTGCCGCGAGGTGGTGGAGGAGCTGGAGGCGGGAAGGCCGGGGAGGGAGGTGGACCTGGAGGTGGAGGGGGATCTGCAGGGCGAGTGGGACGCGGACCGGCTCTCGCAATTGCTCATCAACCTGGGGAAGAACGCGCTGGACTACAGCCCGGAGGAGTCGCGGGTGCGCTTCTCGTTGTACGGGGAGGGGGACTTCGTGCGGCTGGAGGTGCACAACGCGGGAGCGCCGATTCCCGCCGGGCGGCTGGGGTCCATCTTCGAGCCGTTCCGGCGGTTCGGGGAGGAGCAGTCACCGACGTCGACGTCGGGGCTGGGGCTGGGGCTCTACATCGTGGAGCAGATCGTCCGGGCGCATGGGGGAAGCGTGGCGGTGCGCTCCACGCAGGAGGAGGGCACCACGTTCACGGTGCGGCTGCCCCGGCATCCGGTGGGAACGGGGGTGCACTGAGGGGCCCGGCTCCGGCGTCTCCAATGGAGCCTCCATCGGGCGAGCCTCCATCGGGCGAGCCTCCATCCAGGCCCGCGTCGGGAGTGCCTGGAACGCGCTTGCCGGCCCGCCACGGCCACGTCCCCGCGTCATCAAAGGGAGACATCGTGTTGCCGAGCGGGAAGTCTGGACTCTCTGGGATGGGCACAAAGCCCGGTATCGGTGCGATGACGATCACGCCAGGCATGGTCACGGGTTCGGTGGTGACCATCAGGACTCCACTATCGGGCCTGTCCAGATCCTCCAGGGTGGGGCTGTCTCGCGACTCCGTGACGACCGTCACGCTCCCGCCATCGGGGGTCTCCAGACTCCAGACGTGATCATCCTCGTCCATCCCATCAATGACGCGCCGGAGGATGCGGCCGTCCTTGCTGATCGCGTACTTCGCGCCGTAATGCATTGGCCTGAGCTTGCGGCCGCAACGCTCGAAGTCTTCGCTGATATAGACGAAGATGATGTCGTCGCGCCGGGTGAACCGATACTCGAGTGACTCGAGTCTGGCCCAACACGGAGGGTTGGGGATACCGGGAGGGATGTAATCATTTCCGGCGATCATCAAAGCCCGTAGTACTTCACCATCCAGGTCATAGGTCGCGTTCTGCGCCTCCACCTCGACGAGTCCACTTCCGACGGACATAGGGAAGATGATCGACCTGTCGTGTCCCGCGGGCGTCCAGAATTGTTCTGGCTTGCGCACGCAACTCGAGAGCGCGATGGCGATGACGAAAATCAGCTTTCTTGGTGCCATGAAATACCCGCGGAGTGGGCTCCGGAGGGAACCCGCCTATCTCTTCTCGATCCGGTATGTTCCGTCATCCTGCCACCTGACGACCCCGCGCTCCGTCCTGTTCCATTGGCCCTGTATCTGAGTCCACGTCATGATTTCACGGGTGGCTGGAACATACTGATAGAAGCCATCGCAGGTGGGGATCGCGGGGTTCTTCGACTTCGAGAAGAAGGCGATGGTGGAAAGTCGGATCGTGCCGCTCTTCGTCTCGAGCTCCCACGGGTGGGTGCTGGCTTTTTCTTCGATGAAGTGAAGATCCTGCGGGGAGAGTATTGACCCGAATGGATGATTATGGACGGCGAAGATGTATTTGATCTCGCCTCGCTCGTAGCGCGGGTCATGCACGAACGTGGGAAGTATACAGCTCTTCCTGTTTGTCATGAAATCGTCCGGCTGCGGCAAGTCCGTCAGCATGCTCATCTCGTACTGGTGCTCCGGCGTGTAATACAGCCAGGCGCAGTACTCGGTCGCGACTCGTTTTGCCAGCTCGAGGTCCAGGTCCTGGAGGTGGCCCACGGTGGCGTTGGGCTTGGAGAGGATGAGCGGGCAAGCCGCCTTCAGCGCGTCCGCGTAGGAATCGAATGGCCCGAAGTTCTTCATCGGTCCCGGGATGCGCTCCGGATCTTCTCCGAAGCCTGGGCGCCAGACACCTTCGATGGGTCTGGGCGGGGTACACCCCATCCCGAGGAGGAGTGAGCCCAGGAGGCATGGGGTGATGCACTTTGCCGCGAACATGTGAGGAGGAGCCTACCCGCCCTCATCCAGCGGCTCCACAGTTCTTCTCTCCGCCTCAATTCGCGAGCGTCACTGCCCTGTCCGGGTTCTCGCGCGGCAGTCTCGCGGTGAAGGTGGTGCCATCGCCCGCGTGCGACTCGGCGCCCAGTGTTCCACCGTGCGCGAGGATGATCTGCTGCACGATGTAGAGCCCGAGTCCCAGTCCGCCACCGTGGTGGGCGTTCTCTCGGGTGCCGCGGCGGAAGGGCTCGAAGAGCTCCGGCAGCACGTCCCCGGGGATGGGCGCGCCCTCGTTGTGCACCGAGAGCACCACCTCGTGGGACGCCCGTCCGTCCACCGTGACGCGGATGGGAGAGCCCTCGGGGCTGTACTGCAAGGCATTGCCCACCAGGTTGGAGACGACCTGTGACAACCGTCCCGCGTCCCACTCGCCCAATCCCTGTCCGAGCACCCGCAGTGACAACCTCGAGCCGGGATGCGACGTCTCCAACTCCTCCAGCGCCTCGCGGCAGATGACGGACAGGTCCGCCAGGCACGGGTCCACGGGCATGCCACCGCCCAGCCGGCTGCGCGTGAAGTCCAGCAGCTCGGAGATCATCCGGGCCATGCGGTCCGCGCTCGAGGCAATCCGCCGCACGGCCTTCAGCTCGCGCTCGGGCAGGGCCTCGGACACCAGCAGCACGCGGGCGGACAGGGTGATGGCATTGAGCGGATTGCGCAGATCATGCCCGACGATACCGAGGAAGCGCTCGCGGAACTCCGCGGTGCTGCGCAGCCGCTCCAGCGCATTGGCGCGTTGCTGCTCCAATGCCAGACGCTCCGTCTCATCGCGGGCGGTGAGCACGGCGCCCACGTGCGAACCATCCGGCCGGCGCAGGGGCGAGGCGGTCCCGCACAGCGTGCGCACCGAGCCATCCGGCCGCTTCACCAGCCAGCGGGCGTTGTTCACCGGCCGGCCCTGGAGGGCGCGGTAGAGCGGCGTCTCCTCCAGGGGCAGCGGGTGTCCGTCCAGGGTGAGCAGTCCGAAGGTGTCGGCCCACTCGGGGGCGGACACCTGCTGGCGGGTGACACCGTGCTGGCGCTCGGCCTCGGCGTTGAAGAGCCGGATGACGCCCTTGGCGTCCGTCACCACCACGGCATCGCCACTCTGCTCGATGACCAGGTCCAACAGCGCCTGCCGCTCCTCCACCGCGCGGTGGGCGGCATGCTCGCGCTCGAGCATCGCGGCCCGCTCCGACTCGGCCCGCACGCGCTGCCGGAGCGCGCGCACCAGGAACACGCCCAGGGCCACCGCCACCACCACCGTCCCGAGGAATCCCAGCGCGAGCATCCCCAGGGCCCGGCTGGACGCCTCCCGCGTCTGATGGCGCGTCTGCCAGTAGCGCTCGCGCTCGTGGTCGGCCAGGGCGTTCAACGTCTTCTCCATCTCCATGCGGACGGGCTGCAGCTCGGCCAGCAGCCGGGGGCCGGAGGCGGGGCCCTCCTCGCGCCGGGTGGCGATGAGGTGGTCCATCACGGCGCGAGCCCGGTCCCGGGTCTCCACGAAGTGCGCCACCAGCTGGCGCTCCTCGGGCGTCCTGGGCTGCTGGCGGGTGAGCTGCCCGACGACGGTGCCGAAGTTCTCGCGGGCCTGGAGCAGCGCGTCCAGGTGGCCCTCGTCCTCCTGCAGGAGGAAGTCGCTCGCCTGGTGCATGAAGTGGGTGTGGGCCGTCACCAGTTCCTGGGTGAGGACCACGTCCTCCATATACCCGGTGAGGAGCTGGTCCTGGGAGCGCATCGCCGAGCGCAGGACGGCGAGCGAGCTGGCACCCAGCAGGATGGCCAGCAGGGCGACGAAGAGGAAACCGGCGACGGCCTTTCGCATCGGCCGGAAGAACGCGCGGGGGGCCGGAATCGTGCCGTGGGGGGTCCGAGGGAGGGGCCGGGGACGCCTGCTCGCCTGGAAAGCTGCAACGCCGGACGGTTCCAGGCATCGTAGGGCCGCCATGGTACGTCACGTCATTGTCGTGGGAGCGGGACCCGGGGGGCTGTCAGCGGCCATCAACCTCGCGGGGTTGGGGCTGAAGGTCACGGTGGTGGAGAAGGACGCGGTGCCCGGGGGGCGGATGAAGGGGCTCACCCTGGGCGAGCACGGTGAGTACGCCGTGGACACGGGGCCCTCCATCATGCAACTGCCCGGGGTGCTGGAGCGCATCTTCGAGCGCGCGGGCAAGCGCATCTCCGACTACGTGAAGCTGGTGCCGCTGGACACCAACACCCGGGTGCACTTCTGGGACGGCACGTACCTGGACACCACGCGGGACGTGGCGCGCATGGAGCGCGAGGTGGCGAAGTTCGGCCCGGACAAGGCCCCCGCGCTGCGCCGCTGGCTGGAGGAGAGCCGGGCGAAGTACCCGCTGGCCTATGAGAAGTTCATGGCCACCCACGCCGACAGCCTCGCCTACTACGCACCCTGGCGGCTGCTTTCCACCCTGCGCTTCAAGCCCTGGCAGACGCTCTACAAGCACCTGGACGGTTTCTTCCACGACGACCGCATCAGCTACGCGCTCTCCTACCCGTCCAAGTACCTGGGGCTGCACCCCACCACGTGCTCCTCGGTCTTCAGCGTCATCCCCTACCTGGAGCTGGCCTTCGGGGTGTGGCACGTGGAGGGCGGTTTCCGGGCCCTGTCGCGGGGGATGATGAAGTGCGCCGAGGACCTGGGCGCCACCTTCCGTCTGGGCACGCCGGTGGAGCAGGTGCTGGTGGAGTACGGCCGGGCGGCGGGGGTGCGGCTGGCCAATGGCGAGCGGCTCGAGGCGGACGCGGTGGTGGTGAACGCGGACCTGCCCTACGCGGCCCAGAAGCTCGTCCCCTCCGAGGCCCGCGCCGGCACGCGCCTCACGGACGCGGCGCTGGAGAAGGCGAAGTACTCGTGCAGCACCTTCATGGCCTACTACGGGCTGGACCGCGTCTACGACGAGCTGCCCCACCACCTCATCTACCTGTCCAACAGCGCGCGGCGCACGGACCGGGAGGCGCTGGAGGACCAGAAGGTGGACGTGGACGACCCGCCCTTCTACGTCTGCAACCCCACGGTGACGGACAAGAGCGGGGCGCCCGCGGGCCACTCCACCCTGTACGTGCTGGTGCCCACGCCCAACACCTCGCGGGACGTGGACTGGGCGGACACCGAGCGCACCCTGCGCGAGCGGATTCCGGCCATGCTGGAGAAGGTGGGCCTCAAGGGGGTGCGCCAGCACATCCGCGCCGAGCGCTACTTCACCGCCGAGACGTGGCGGGACGACTTCAACGTCTTCCGGGGGGCCGTCTTCAACCTGTCCCACACCTGGACACAGTTGGGGCCCCTGCGACCCCACGTGCGGAGCCCCAGCGTCGAGGGGCTCTACTGGGTCGGAGGAGGGACGCACCCCGGCAGCGGCTTGCTCACCATCATGGAGAGCGCGAACATCGCGGCCGACTACCTCTCCCGGGAGGCGGGGAAGGGGCCCCTGGCTGGCTGGCCGTATGTGCCACCGGTCGACGGGCATTCGACCGAGCCTCGTGCACGTGTGGGCTGAGGTTCCCCGGAATACATGGTAGGACTCGGAGCCTTCCGACCTGCGAACGATGAACGAAGCGCTCCAAGTCCTTCTGGCCGATGGTGTGATTGACGAGGTGGTGGGCCGCCTCAAGAGTGGCAAGGAGGCGGACGTGTATCTCGTCCGCCACCACGGGGAGGTGGTGGCCGCCAAGATCTACAAGGAGCGCGAGCACCGCAACTTCCGTAACAACTCGGGCTACCGCGAGGGCCGGCAGGTGCGCAACAGCCGCACGGCGCGGGCCATCGCCAAGGGGAGCCGCTTCGGCGTGCAGGCCGCCGAGGACGCGTGGAAGACGGCCGAGGCGGACGCGCTGGGCAAGCTGTTCGCGGCCGGCGTGTGCGTGCCCAAGCCGGTGATGTTCTACGAGGGCGTGCTGCTGATGGAGCTGGTGCTGGACCTCGAGGGGCACCCGGCACCGCGGCTGGAGGAGGCGGCGCTGACGCCCGAGGAGGCCTCGGCGCTGTACTTCGACCTGCGCAACCAGGCCATCCGGATGCTGTGCTGCGACCTCATCCACGGCGACCTGTCGGCCTTCAACATCCTGCTGGGCAACCGCGGGGCCACCATCATCGACTTCCCGCAGGTGGTGGACGCGGCGGCCAACAGCCAGGCCGAGTTCTTCTTCAAGCGCGACCTGGAGAACCTGCGCCGCTACTTCGAGGCGGCGGACCCGAGCCTGCGTGCGCGCGCCGGGGACGCGGCTGAAATCTGGCGGGCGTACACGAAGCGCGAGCTGACGCCGGACTTCGTGCCCACGGGCCGCTTCCAGGGCGATGGGCCGCGCCGCTTCTCCGGTGGTCCGCGCAACGGCGACAACCGCTTCGACAACCGGCCACCTCGGGGAGACCGGCCGCAGGGAGACCGTCCCCAGGGAGACCGGCCTCCGCGTCAGGACCGGCCCCAGGGCGAGCGCTTCCCGCGAGGCAACGGCGACGGCCAGCGTCCGTGGCGTGAGCAGGGCGCGAGGCCCCCGGAGCAGCAGCAGGGCCCTCGGGAGATGCGTCCCCAGGGAGACCGGCCGCCCCGGAACGACCGGCCCATGGGAGACCGGCCGCCTCGGAACAACGACCGGCCCATGGGAGACCGCCCGCCGCGCAACGACCGGTCGCCGCGCAACGACCGTCCGCCGCGCAACGACCGTCCCCAGGGGGACCGGCCGCCGCGCAACGACCGCCCCCAGGGGGAGCGCTTCCCGCGGGGAGACCGTGCGCGAGACGAGCGTTTCCCGCGTGGGAACGGTGAAGGCCAGCGTCAGTGGGGAGAGCAGGGCGCGAGGCCCTCGGAGCAGCAGCCGGGGCCGCAGGGCCCGCGGGGGCGTCCTCCGGAGCGGAGGAGCGATCGGCCCGATCGGGGGCCGCGTCAGCCTCGGGGCGGGGGTGGCGGTCCGGCGGTGTCCTACGTGCAGAAGTCCCCGGCCGTCCCTTCCGCTTCGCCGTCGAAGCCGGAAGACGAGTCCTAGCCGCTAGCGGTAGCGCTCCTGCCTCGGCTCGGGCTGGCACGCCACCTCGAGGAAGGTGGTGCTGCGTCCGGAGAGGAGCACCCACAGACAGCGCAGCAGACAGGTGGCTCCGAACTCCCGGTAGATGAGGCCCAGGTTCTCGAGTACCTCGCGTCCGGTGATGACTCCCCGCATGCCCGCACCCCCTGATGGACTTCGCGAGGGGCCTACTGCAAAGGCTTTGCCGAGCCCTTCCTGTCGAAATGACAGGGTGTGTTGGCGGTTGGACGCGCCAAGCCCCCCGTCTTCCGTTGGGAGATTTACGCCCACCTGCGCCGAGGTGTGACGACCCGGCGGGAAGACTGGAGTTCCTACAGACGGCCTGTGGAAAGGTTGACGTGCGCTCGTGGATGATGGGCCCGCCGTCCAACCCCTGTCCACGTAGGAGTCCCCCCATGCGTCGCACCGTCATCGCCGTTGCCGTGGCCTTCGTCCTCGGTGGTTTCTCCCAGCGCGCCCTCGCCGAGAAGCAGCCCAAGATGGAGGAGGCGCTCGTCCACCTGCGCTACGCCCTGGCCGCGCTCAAGTCCGCCTCCCACGACAAGGGCGGCCACCGCGCCAAGGCCGTCGAGCTCACCGAGAAGGCCCTGGACGAGGTGAACAAGGGCATCGCCTACGACAACAAGCGCTGACCCCGCCCGGGACCGCTTCCGGCGGGAATCCAGGGAGGCTGTGGGTTTTCCGTCTCTCTTGAAATAAGGGAATTTTCATGAGACGAATACCCGTGCTTGCGGAGCGGGGAGTCGCGCGCACCGCAATGCCTTCCCTGGAGACGGGGCATCCCCTCCCGCGGCCTGGGAGGGAGGTGCCTCGAATCAGCTGACAGCGTGGCGCGCCACGCTGGAGGTACCCCCATGAAGTCGCGGTCTCGTCTGTACGTGTCCCTGTGCCTCGGTGGATGGCTGCTCGGCCCGGCTGCGCTGGCCCAGCAGGATCCCCGCGTGGTGATCGTCAAACCCTCCGCCGGAGCGAAGGCCCCGGCCCAGGCGAAGCGCTACTGGGCGGACTACGCCAGCAACTCCATCAAGCGCAGCAACCTCGACGGCTCGAACGTCGAGACCCTCGCCACCGATACCGAGGGCCCCTACGCCACCACGTATGATCCGGAGACGGGGTACGTCCTCTGGACGAGCTCGGGCGACGAGCTGGTGCAGATGGCCCCCGCCAATGGCGCCACCGGGAGCACCATCACCCTCAACAGCTCGTTCGAGGAGTACTTCCCGGTCATCGTGAAGGGCACCGACCTCAACGTGGCCTATGGCGTGGTGGAAGGGCAGGTCGTCCGCGTCACCGAGGACAAGAACACCGGCACCGAGAAGCGCGACGTGCTGTACACGCTCTCCTCCGCCGAGGATGTGCACGGCCTGGCGCTGACGCCGGACGGCAAGGGCCTGTACCTGGGCGATCTCCAGGGCCGGATGACCCGGAAGCTGAACCTCTCCACCCTCCAGGTGACGCCGCTCGTCTACGACAACGGGGAGACGTGCACCCTCTGCCTGACGTCGCAGCCCACCTCGAGCACCTCGACCAAGAAGGCGGCGCCCGCCCCCAGGTCCTCCGCGTCCAAGGAGAAGAAGTGATGAGCTCCCGTCAGCCTCTCTTCCTGTGGGCGATCCTCGCCGTGCTGGGCGCGAGCGCCCCGGCCGGTGCGCAGACCGTCTACGGCTATGCGGACCTCCACTCGCACCTGATGGCCGAGCACAGCTTCGGAGGCGGTTGGTTCGCGGGCAAACTGGAAGGCCCCATGGACGTGGCGGTCCAGCGCTGCGACGGCAACTTCCCGCTCAAGTCCCACGCGGCCACGCGCTTCCCCATCGTGTCGGAGCTGCTCGGTGACGACACCGGCTGGCACGAGGGCAAGAAGCGCGGGTACGACCGGCGCCAGTGCCAGTACTTCCTGGGCATCAAGATTCCCGGCACCTGCCCGCAGACGCACTTCGAGCAGTGGCCCATGTGGAACGCCATCGCCCACCAGCAGATGTGGCAGGGCTGGCTGCAGCAGGCGTACCAGAACGGCCTGCGTGTCATGGTGGTGTCCGTCGCCGAGTCCAACTTCCTCTGCAGCAACACGGCCGCCTCCACGCGCCGGTACGACTGCGACGAGATGGCCTCCATCAAGCGCCAGATTACGGCGGCGCAGGGCTTCGTCTCGCGCAACAGCGGGTGGGTGGGCATCGCCACCACGCCGGCCCAGGCGCGGGCGCTCATCCAGCAGGGCAAGCTCGCGCTCGTGCTGGCCGTCGAGGTCACCCAGCTCTTCCCCTCGGGGGACTACCTCGCGCAGCTCGATGAGCTGAGGAGCATGGGCGTACGCTCGGTGCAGGTGGTGCACCATGCGGACAACCGCTTCGGCGGCGCGGCCCCCATCAAGGAGCTGATCGGCGCGGCCAACAAGATCGAGGCCATCACCTTCAGCGAGCAGACGCGCATCAACGACATCGTCTGCCGCAACAGCTCGGGCAGCTCCGGCACGTGCAACGGTGACACCTACCTCAACGAGCGGGGCCTCACCACGGATGGCCAGGCCCTGGTCCGCGCGATGATGGACCGCGGCATGCTGGTGGACGTCGCGCACCTGTCGCGCAAGGGCTTCGCCAACGTCCATCAAATCGCGCAGCAGCGCGGGAACTACCCGCTGCTCTACTCGCACGCGCACATGTGGAACACGATCGACTCCTCCGTGGACCGCCACGAGAAGTACATCAAGCAGGATGAGATCCAGATGATCACCAGCACGGGCGGCATGGTGGGTCTGCGCACCGGTCCCGAGTCGACCGTCCAGTACGGCTCCTCCGTCAGCAACAGCTGCCAGGGCTCGGCCCGGTCCTTCGCCCAGTCGCTCATGTACGCGGTGGACAACGGCCTGAAGGTGGGCTTCGGTGCGGACCTGAACGGCTTCACGTCCCAGCTCAAGCCCCGCTACAACCCCTTCACCTGCTACTCGGACTACACGCAGATCAACAGCTCGGGCGGGCCCAATGACCTGCACAAGAAGGGCCTGGCGCACGTGGGCCTGCTGCCGGCGCTGATGTCGGACCTGCAGGCGGTGGGGACGCCGTCCCATTACCTGGACCACCTCAACCGCTCCGCGGAGAACTTCCTGCAGATGTGGGAGCGCAGCGCGAGCCTGGCCACGGTGCAGACCGGCAACTGGACGGGGTGGCTGAACCGGGATGGCCCGAGCGGCTCCGGTGACTGGGAAGGCCTGGGTGACTTCGTCCTCGCCGGCCAGACGTGCTCCAGCCCCGTGGGCATCGAGTGCCAGAACACCTCCGGGGTGAACTGGACACAGACGGGCGAGGTCTACACCTGCGCTCCGACCGTGGGTGGCATCTGCCAGAACGCCGACCAGTCCGATGGCTACTGCCAGGACTACCGCGTGCGCTTCCTCTGCCCCACGAGCGGCTCGTTCAGCTACAGCGCCACCAACACCAACAGCGCGCAGCAGAACACGCCCACCCACAACGTGCTGCTCAACGCCGGGCAGACCCTCCAGCTCGGCACCTGTACCGTGGGCGGCTCCTCCGGCTCGGGTGACACGTACCTGCGCCTGTATGGCCCGGGTGGCACCCAGGTAGCCTACAATGACGACAGTTGTGGGGTGCTCACCTACATGAGCTTCACGGCCACGCAGAGCGGCGTCTATCAAATCCGCGCGGGCTGCTACTCCAGCAACAGCTGCAGCGGCACGGTGGCCTACACCCTCCAGTAGCAGGGCGGGACGCTCGGAACGGGCCCCTCGCTCCCGGAATTGACGCCCCGCGTCAGGCCGGTGGAGCGGGGGGCTCGCCCGTGTGAGGCCGGTGATCCAGGAAAATGTCGGACCGGCGCAACTGGAAACCTACAAGGTCGATAATCGTAAATAAGCAGGTCCCCGTACATCTCCCGCACCGGGCACACCCCCTGGCGCGTGCCGCACTCTCGCGAGGTAGCTCCATGTCGATCAAGAAGACGGACGGCTCCAACTACATCCCGAAGCCGAAGCCTCCCGAGCCGAAGCCCGTCGAGACGAAGGCGAAGCCGAACACGACGGCGCAGACGGCCACCGGTAACCAGAGTGGTGCGACGCGCACGGCGGGCAACCAGGTCCGGCCGCAGCAGACGCGGGACGGGTTCGACGGCGGCAAGGCGCCCACCTCGACGGCGCGCGGCCAGCAGGCGCAGAAGCTGGGCTCCACCACGGCGCCCACGACGGCGCAGACCAACGCGGCGGCGGACAAGGGCGCGCTGGCGAAGATCGGCCTGACGGAGGATGACCTCAAGAAGGCGGGCCAGGCGGCGCGTCCGCACCTGGAGAAGGCCGTGCAGTCGGTGGCGGGCGGCCACCCGGAGCAGGCGCTGGAGCACCTGCGCAACGCGGCGCTGTCCTCGCCCGAGGTGGCGCAGAAGGCCATCCGCGGCCTGGCGCAGAACCTGCCCGAGGGTCCGGCCAAGACGCTGCTGACGGATGAGAAGGTGGCCAAGGAGCTGGTGACCAACAACCAGCTGCACGCCTCCATCGGCAAGCTCATCCAGAACCCCGGCGACACGGGCGCCGTGCGCGAGCTGCTCAACAACGCCCCCGCGCGCGACGCGGTGCTGGGCGCGCTCGGCAACGACCCGCAGATCAAGGCGCAGCTGGCCAAGGTCGGCCTGGAGCCCAAGGACCTGGTCGAGGCGGGCGCCGCCGCGCCGAAGCTCTGGGACGCCGCCGAGAAGATCAAGGCGGGTGATGTGAAGGGCGGTCTGGCGGACATCCAGGCGGCGGTCGAGGCCGCGCCGGGACTTGCCGCCAAGATCGGCGAGAAGGTCGAGAAGCTCTTGCCGCAGAGCGTGAAGGACCAGTTCGCCAAGCTGGGCATCACGTCCGAGCAGATCCGCACGGCGGGCCCGGCGCTGCCGCACCTCTATGAGGCGGCGGACGCGGCCTCGAAGCAGGATTGGGGCAAGGCGTTCAACGCGCTGAAGGAGGCGGCCATCGCCGCCCCGGACCTCACCACGCAGGCCATGAAGGGCCTGGCGCAGCAGCTGCCGCCGCAGCTGGGCGCGGTGAAGACGCTGCTGACGGACGACAAGTTCCTCAAGGAGGTCGTCACCAACCGCGACCTGCACAGCCAGGTGGGCAAGCTCTTCGACGAGTCCACCCGGATGGAGGGCCTGCGTGGGCTGCTCAACAACGACAAGGTGCGGGACTCGGCGCTCACGGCGCTGGGCAACGACCCCAAGGTCAAGGAGCAGCTGGCCAAGATTGGCCTGGAGCCCAAGGACCTCGTGGACGCGGGCAAGGCCGCGCCCAAGCTCCTGGACGCCGCCGAGAAGATCAAGGCCGGCGATGTGAAGGGCGGTCTGGAGGACATCCAGAAGGCCGTGGAGGCCGCGCCGGGGCTGGCCGCCAAGATTGGCGACAAGCTGCTGAAGATCCTCCCGCAGGGCGTGAAGGATCAGTTCGCCAAGCTGGGCATCACCCCGGAGCAGATCCGCACGGCGGGCCCGGCGCTGCCGCACCTCTATGAGGCGGCGGACGCGGCCTCGAAGCAGGACTGGGGCAAGGCGTTCAACGCGCTGAAGGAGGCGGCCATCGCCGCCCCGGACCTCACCACGCAGGCCATGAAGGGCCTGGCGCAGCAGCTGCCGCCGCAGCTCGGCGCGGTGAAGACGCTGCTGACGGACGACAAGTTCCTCAAGGAGGTCGTCACCAACCGCGACCTGCACTCGCAGGTGGGCAAGCTCTTCAACGAGTCCACCCGGATGGAGGGACTGCGCGGGCTGCTCAACAACGACAAGGTGCGTGACACGGCGCTCACCGCGCTGGGCAACGACCCCAAGGTCAAGGAGCAGCTGGCGAAGATTGGCCTGGAGCCCAAGGACCTAGTCGAGGCCGGCAAGGCCGCGCCGAAGCTCTTCGACGCCTTCGACAAGATCCAGAAGGGCGACGTGAAGGGCGGTCTGGCGGACATCCAGGCGGCGGTCGAGGCCGCGCCGGGGCTGGCCGCCAAGATTGGCAACAAGCTGGTGGACGCGCTGCCGCAGGGCGTGAAGGACCAGTTCGCGAAGCTGGGCATCACCGAGCAGCAGATCCGCACGGCGGGTCCGGCGCTGCCGCACCTGTTCGAGGCGGCGGACGCGGCGTCCAAGCAGGACTGGGGCAAGGCCTTCAACGCGCTGAAGGAGGCGGCCATCGCCGCCCCGGACCTCACCACGCAGGCGCTCAAGGGGCTCGCGCAGCAGCTGCCGCCGCAGCTGGGCGCGGTGAAGACGCTGCTGACGGACGAGAAGTTCCTCAAGGAGCTCGTCACCAACCGCGACCTGCACTCGCAGGTGGGCAAGCTCTTCAACGAGTCCACGCGGCTCGAGGGCCTGCGCGGGCTGCTCGGCAACGACGCGGCGCGCGACACGGCGCTCACGGCGCTGAGCAACGACCCCAAGGTCCAGGAGATGCTGACCAAGGCGGGCCTGACGCAGCAGGATCTGCTCCAGGCCGGCAAGGCGGCGCCGCACCTGTTCGACGCGGTGAAGGCCTTCTCCGAGGGGAAGATCGACGACGGCATCACCGCGCTGGGCGCGGCGGCCGAGGCGGCGCCGGAGCTGCTGAACAAGATTGGCGAGAAGCTGATCAACAAGCTGCCCGAGGGCCTGCGCAAGAACATCACCGACCTGGGGATTACCCCGTCCGAGCTCATCCAGGCGGGCCGCGCGCTGCCGGACCTGCTCAAGGCGGGCCAGGCGCTGGGCCAGGGTGACTTCCAGCAGGCGCTCTCGAGCCTGCAGTCCGCGGCGGGCAAGATGCCGCCGTCCATCATCGAGAAGGCCATCACCACGACGGCCGGCAAGCTCCCGGACGAGGGCTTCGGTGGCGTGGTGAAGTCGATGCTCACGGACAAGGACTTCGTCCACCAGCTGGTGGCGAACCCGGACGTGCACGCGGCGTTCGGCAAGATGATGTCGGGCGACCTGGTGCAGGGCACGAAGGACCTGCTGACCAACCCGGCGCTGGCGGCGGCCGCGGGCAACGCGCTCGCGAAGAACACGCAGCTGATGGAGAAGCTCAAGCCCTTCGGCATCGAGACGGGCGCGGACATCGCGGCGCTGGGCGGCTCGGTGTTCGACGTGATGCAGGCGGGCCAGCAGATCGCCCAGGGCAAGCCGGGCGAGGCGCTGAAGACGCTGGGCAAGGCGCTGGCGGACGTGCCGCCGGAGCTGCGCGGGCGCATGGCGGGCAAGCTGGCCGAGAAGCTGGGCGCGCCGGCGTGGGCCAAGGACACCATCGTCGCGGCGGCGAGCCTGCTGGGCAACGACCAGGTGGGCCAGGCGCTGGGCGACGCGTTCGCGGCGCTCAAGAACGGGGACGTCAGCGGCTTCGTGAAGGGCCTGGCCACCACGGGCAAGACGATCGCCCAGACGGCGCCGGACGCGGCCAAGGCGTTCCTCAACTCGCTGTCGCACATCCCGGGCAGCCTGGGTGAGCTGTTCAAGGACACCCAGCTCAACGCGGCCATGGTGGACTCGGGCGCGGTGACGAACCTGTTCGAGGCGGCGGAGAAGCTGTCGACGGGTGACATCGGCGGGGCGCTGAAGGAGATCGCCGAGGCGGGTGGCGCGCTGCTGACGCAGGGAGACCACTTCGAGGTGGCGGGCCAGGAGCTGCCGTTCGGGCGTCAGGGCATCGAGAACATGACGCGGCTGTTCGGCCGGTTCGTGGACGCGCTGCCGGACGAGCTGAAGGAGAAGATCGCCAAGGAGTCGGCGAAGTTCGCGGCGAAGGCGGGCCTGAAGTCGGTGCCGCTGCTGGGCAACATCATCAGCGCGGGCAGCGCGATTGGCAGCGCGAAGGACCTGTGGGACGAGCTGCGCAAGGACCCGAAGGACGGGCTGGACATCGCGCTGGCGGCGGGCCAGCTGGGCCTGGACGTGGCCGGAGCGATCCCGGGTCTGAACAGCATCACGGGCCCGCTGCAGATGGTGCTGGGCACGGCGAAGGTCATCAAGGGAGCGGCGGACCTGATCGGCGACGTGCGCCAGTTCCAGCAGAGCCTCGTCGGAGCCTGAGCCAGGGAAGTCCGAGCCAGGGCAATCCAAGCCCCTCGCCCCCAAGAACCCCTCTCCCGCCGGGAGAGGGACAGGGTGAGGGTCTGCCCGCGTGACGCGGTCCGTCACGGTGGTTGGAGCCAAAAACATCCAGAAAGGGACTCCCATGGGGAGGGAGGGGCAGGTGGGTGTAAGGTGCGCGCGGGCTCCTCGCGGTGGGGGAGCGCCTTGCTACGAGCACAATCACTCATGAAGAGTCTGAAGCTGGCGGTTCTGCCCCTGATGACGCTGCTCGCGGTGCCGGCCGAGGCCGCGCCGCGCGTGAAGGTCATCCTCCCGGAGAAGACGAAGAACACCTGCATCCGCAAGGTGGCGCGGCTCTCCTCCACGCTCAAGTACGAGGCGGCGCTCGCCGAGCTCGCCGCGCCCGGGTGCACGCAGGACCTGGCGCCGGAGGAGCAGCTGTGGGTGTCGTTGATGGAGGGCGTGCTGTACCAGGCGCTCGAGCAGACGCCGCGGGCGGAGGACGCCTTCTGCCGTGCGTTCAAGCAGGAGGAGCTGGCGAGCCTGCCGCTCGAGAAGCCCTCGGCGGAGCTGGACGGGCTGTTCGAGAAGATGCGGGTGGAGTGCCCGGATCGCGAGAAGGCCAAGGCCGCGCAGGCCGAGGCGGAGGCGAAGGCCGCCGCGGCTCCGGCACCTGTTGTCGCGGAGGCCGCGCCGGCGCCGGCGCCCGTGGAGCCGACGCCCGAGGTGGAGCCCGAGCCGTCGCTGTCGCTGGCGGACTCGTTCGAGCTGTACGCCGGCCTGCATGGCGAGGCGGACGTGGGGAACAGCGGGCCGCTGCCGCTGGCGGGTGTGAACGTGAACGGCTCGGTGCGGCTGCCGTTCGGGCTGAGGGCGGGCGTGGGGCTGACGGCGCTCGGCTCGCCGCGGTTCTCCTCGGCGATTGGCCTGCTGCTGGCGGACGTGCGCCTGGCGTATCCGCTGCTCGCGTCGCCGGGGAAGTTCGGGCTGCAGGTGTTCGCGTCGGGTGGCCCGCTGCTCTACGGCCCCAACCCCATGGCCGCGGGAGGCCGGGCGGGACTGGGCGTGGCGCTGGACGTGTCCAAGGTGCGCGTGTCGCTGGGTGGCTCCTACGAGTGGCGCAGCCACTACCGGCTGGACTACGCCGCGCCGATGGCGTGGCTCGAGCTGGGCTGGAAGCTCCGGTAACCGGGTCGTCGCCGTGAAAGGAAGCCGCCGAGGTCCAGGGAATGCCTGGGCCCAGGCGGCTTCTCCCTTTTCAGCGCTCGCGGTGCCGGTCCCGCGCCGTGGAGAAGGCATCCCATGGCGCGGATGCCTGACGGGTACCCCGGGGCGAACCCTCCAGAGCGCCGGAGCCCCGGGTGAGCACCCGGCCCGAGACTTGCTGTGCCTCGTCGCGAGGGTGACGGGGAGAGCGGCAACGGGTTGACCTTGGAGGTCACCCGCCGCACGCTTCGAGACATGGAGCGCGACCGGCGGGGCAACGCGGAGGCCTTCCCTCGAGCACCCTCCCAGCAGGAGTGGGAGGCGATGAGCGTGGAGGAGCGGGAACAGGTGGTGGACTCACTGCCCGGTGAGGTGACATGGGACGAAATGGCCATGCCGGAGGGCGACCGGCACCTGCGGGCGAAGGTGAGCGCGCTGGATGTGTTGGAGGCTCACTTCAGCCGGCACCGGCGGCACAAGGTGTACCTGGGCGCGGAGCTGCCCGTGTACTACCCGGGCGAGCGGCGTTTCGCGCCGGACCTGTTGGCGGTACGGGACGTGGAGCGGCACGAGCGGGACAAGTGGGTGGTGAGCGCCGAGGGGAAGGGGTTGGACTGGGTGATGGAGGTGCACGTGGGGGGCGACCGGAAGAAGGACGCCGAGTACAACGTGCGGCGCTACGCGCGGCTGGGTATCCCCGAATACTTCATCTACGACCGGAAGAAGGAGCGGTTGGTGGCGTACCGGCTGCCGGCGTCCGGGCCGAGGAAGTACGCGCCCATTCCGCTGGAGCGGGGGCGCTACCACTCGGAGCAGTTGGGGTTGGACCTGCAGGTGGAGGAGGGACGGCTGCGCTTCTGGGCGGGGCGCACGCCGCTGCTGGAGTCGGACGAGCGCATCGCCAGATTGAAGAAGGAGGCGAGGCTGTTGCGGCAGCGCGCAGCCGAAGAGGCGCAGCGCGCAGCCGAAGAGTCGCGGCGCGTGGCCGAAGAGTCGCGGCGCCGGGAGACGGCGGAGCAACAGCTCGCGAAGTTGCGAACCGAGTTGAAGCGGCTCAGGACACGGAGCTCCTGAGCCGTGAGCTGGCGAGGGCGGCGGCTCCGGGAGGGCGCCGCTACCCGAGCTTCTTGATGAAGGCGGCGGCGAGCTCGGCCTTCTTCGCGTCGCTCTCGCCCGCGGGCACGATGAGGATGCGCTCGGGAGGGAGCACCTTGCGCGCCCGCTCCTGCAGGTGGGCGGAGTATTTGGCCACGTACTCGTCGGCGGTCTTCTGGGCGACGCCGGAGGCCAGCCCCTTCTTGCGCTGCTCCTCGAGGCCCGCGAAGTCGAGCACGCACCCATCGGCCTGGCCGAGGTAGAGCAGCCAGCTGACGCTGTAGAGGCCCACGCGCTGCTTGCCGGCGGCGAGCTTCTCGAGCGCGTCCTTGTAGTAGGGCGCGAGCTTGGGGTTCTCCCCCGGAGGCAGGCCGCCCTGGAGCAGCAGCTTCTGGGCCTCCTTGTTGTCGGAGACAGCGTCGGTGATGGCCTCGTTGTCCACGAAGGTCAGCTGGGACGTGGAGCAGGCGCGAGCCATCCAGGGGGCGGCCTCGGCCGGCTCATTGTCGAAGACGATGACGAAGCGCTTCATCGGAGAGGGTCTCCAGGTGAGGGATGCGGCCATCATAACCCCGGGAGGCTGGCGGGAGGGCATCCAGACGGGCGGAATCTCTCCAGGGAACAGGGTGCCCGCCTCCCTGGTGCACGGGGTGGCGGGAATGCGGCGCAGGTGGGAGCGCCGGGTTAGAGAGAGGGCGTGTCTCCACCGGTTTCCTCCCCGCGTCCTCCCCCATCGCTGAAGGCCCGCCTCAAGGGCATGGGCACCCTCTTCCGGCAACTGCCGGGCACCTTCCGGCTCTTCTGGGAGGCGAGTCCCCGGGGCGCGGTGGTGCTCGGGGTGCTGACGCTGGTGGCGGCGCTGGTGCCGGCGGCCATCGCCTGGGTGGGCAAGCTCATCGTGGACGGCGTGGTGGCGGCGCAGTCGAGCGGGGACCCGGCCACGCGCGAGCGGGTGCTGCGGCTGGTGTTGCTGGAGTTCGGGCTGATGGTGGGCTCGGTGACGCTGGACCGGGCGCTGTCGCTGACGCGCGAGCTGCTGCGCGCCAGCCTGGGCAACCTCCTCAATGAACGCATCCTCCAGAAGGCGCTGCAGCTGGAGCTGCGGCACTTCGAGGACTCGGACACGTACGACAAGATGCAGAACGCGCGGCGCGAGGCCAACAGCCGGCCGCTGGCGCTGGTGATGGATGCGTTCTCCATCGTGCGCAACGCGGTGACGCTGTCCACGTACGCGGTGCTGCTGGTGGCGCTGTCGCCGTGGAGCGTGGTGGTGCTGGTGGCGGCGAGCATCCCGGCGTTCATCGCGGAGGCGCGGCTGGCGGCGGAGGGCTTCCGGCTCTACTCGTGGCGGGCGCCCGAGGGGCGCAAGCTGAACTACCTGGAGTGGATCCTCACGCGGGACAACCACGTGAAGGAGGTGAAGGTGTTCGCGCTGGGCCCGCTGGTGCTGGGGCGCTACCGGACGCTGTTCCGCAAGTTCTTCCTGGAGGACCGGGCGCTGGCGCTCAAGCGGATGGGGTGGGGGTTGGGGCTGGGGCTGTTGTCGCTGGGGGCGTTCTACGCGTGTTACGCGTTCGTGGCGAACCGGGCGGCGCAGGGCACCATCACGCTGGGCGACATGACGCTGTACCTGGGGGTGTTCCGGGCGGGGCAGACGGCGTTCCAGGGAATCCTGTCGAGCGTGGGGAGCATGTACGAGGGGGCGCTCTTCATGAGCAACCTCTTCGCTTACCTGGAGATCCCCACGGGGCAGGAGGCACCGAGGGTGCTGCCCGCGCTCACGCCGCCGAGGGGCCGGGGCAACGCCATCGAGCTGCGCAACGTGTCGTTCCGCTATCCGGGGAAGAAGGAGTGGGCGCTGCGCAACCTGTCGCTGAAGCTGGAGCCGGGGGAGAAGCTGGCGCTGGTGGGCGAGAACGGAGCGGGGAAGAGCACGCTGGTGAAGCTGCTGCTGCGCCTGTACGAGCCCACGGAGGGAGAAATCCTCTATGGGGGCGTGAACCTGAAGGACATGGACCCGGAGGACCTGCGCTCGAGGTTCGGCGCGGTGTTCCAGGACTTCGTGCGCTACCAGTTCAGCGTGGCGGAGAACATCGGGTTGGGGCACGTGCCGGCGCTGGAGGACCGCAACCGCATCGTCCGGGCGGCGGAGCAGGGCGGGGCGAGCACGGTGATTTCAGCGCTGCCCAACCAGTACGACACGATGCTGGGTGGCTGGTTCGAGAAGGGGCAGGAGCTGAGCGGCGGGCAGTGGCAGAAGCTGGGCGTGGCGCGGGCGTTCATGAGGGAGGACGCGGAGGTGCTCATCCTGGACGAGCCCACGGCGAGCATCGACGCGGAGTCGGAGCACGCGCTGTTCGAGCGCTTCCAGGAACTGGCGGCGGACCGCATCGCCCTGGTCATCTCGCACCGGTTCTCGACGGTGCGGATGGCGGACCGGATCGCCGTGCTGCACAACGGCGAGGTGGAGGAGCTGGGGAGCCACGCGGAGTTGATGGCGCGCAACGGGCGTTACTCGCACCTGTTCAACCTGCAGGCCCGGGGTTACCGGGACTGAGAATCTCCCCTCGCCCTCCGGGAGAGGGACGGGGTGAGGGTGCCACGCCTCCCGGGTTGCCGGGTCGGACGCGGGGCGCCTACCTCCTGACTTCTTGCGGAGCGGCCCGCGAGCGATAAGAGCCACCGTATGCCCTACACGCCCATCATCGGCACGCTCGGTTACGTCATGTCCCCGGACGGGACGAAGGTGCTGCTCATCCACCGCAACGCGCGGAAGAACGATGCGCACCTCGGCAAGTACAACGGGCTCGGCGGGAAGATGGAGCCCGGCGAGGACGTGGTCTCCTGCATGCGCCGCGAAATCCGAGAGGAGGCGGGCATCGAGTGCACGGAGCTGACGCTGCGGGGCACCATCAACTGGCCCGGCTTCGGCCCCAAGGGCGAGGACTGGCTCGGCTTCGTCTTCCGCATCGACCGCTTCGAGGGCACGCCGCACGAGCGCAACGTGGAAGGCACGCTCTCGTGGGTGCCGGTGAAGGACATCATGAGCCTGCCGCTGTGGGACGGGGACCGGCACTTCCTGCCCCTCGTGTTCGACGCGGACCCGAGGGCCTTCCACGGCGTCATGCCCTACGCGGAGGGCAAGGCGGTGAGCTGGTCCTTCACGAGAATCTGAGTCCCGCGCTCACTCCGCGCGCCGGAACGTGTCACACGCCGCGCTGGTCCATGGGGCAGAGGATGACGGAGACGACCCCCGAGGAACATCACCAGCAGGGCGACCACGAGGGGGGTGACTCCGCCTCCAAGGGCCAGCGGGCGTCCCACGCCCGAGCCCCGCCGGTCCTCGATGTTCGAGCTGCGACGACCCCCTTGCCACCGCATCCGTGCCCCTCCTGGCCCGCCTTCTGGCCGTTCCAGAGCAAGGGGGCGGATAATCCTTCCGTCTTCCAGTACACTACCTTTCCAATGACGTTGTCGGTGGACTCGCGCATCTCGACGCTCCTCCTGCGGCTGGCTTCCATCGCGGCGAGCATCGGCGTCCTCGTCGGAGCCGTCGTCCTGGTGGGCGGCTGGGGCTTCGGGGTCGAGGACCTGACGGTCCTGGTGCCGGGCATGCCCGCCATGGTGCCGGGGACGGCGGCCGGGCTCATGCTCACGGGCACGTCCCTGGGGCTGCTGTGCCCCGCCAGCCCGTCACCGCTCCGGCGGGGGCTGGGCCGTGTCTGCGCCGCCCTGGCCAGCCTCCTCGGCGTGCTCGTGGTGGCCGACTATGTCTTTCATCAGCGATGGCTCGATGGGCTCTTCGTCTGGCTGACGCCCCTGGGGGCCGGGCCCCGGCTTCCCTCGCCCCAGACGGCGCTCTGCTTCATCCTGCTGGGCCTCGCCCTGGTGCTGCTGGACGTGGAGACGCCGCGGGGCCGCCGGCCCGCGCAATACCTCGCGCTCACCGTGGCCCTGCTCTCCTGGACGGCGCTGATTGGCTATGGCACGGGCGCCTCCCAGCTCCATACGTTGCCGGGGCTGCCCGCTGGAATCGGCATGGCCCTGCACACGTGCACGGCCTTCTTCGTCCTGAGCCTGGGGACCCTGGGGGCCCGGCCCACCCACGGGCTCATGCGCACCCTCACGGGAACGCACGCGGGCAGTGTCATGGTGCGCCGCCTGCTGCCGCCTCTGCTGCTCGGCCCCTACGTGGTGGGCCACCTGTCCCTGCTGGGGACGCGCGCCGGCCTCTACTCCTCCAGCACGGCCTTCGCCCTCGTCACGGGCATGCTGACCTTCATGGGGCTGCCGTTCCTCTGGTCGGCGTCCCGCAGGCTCAACCACGCCGGGCTCGCGCTCGAGGAGGCCTGGCGCACCGAGGCGCTCCAGCGCGCCTGGCTCATGAGCATCATCGAGCAGATGCCCGACGGCGTCCTCATCCTGGACGAGCAGGGGCACATCCTCGTGGCCAACGCGGCCGCCAAGTCCCTGTGCGTCAGCGACTCCGACGGGGTGGATGCCTTTGGCAACCGGTTCCTCTTCGAGCTGCGCAGGCCCTCCGGCGAGCCCCTCCCGTGGGAGGAGGTGCCCTTCGTGCGGGCGGTGACCCGCGGCGAGCTGGAGGCGGGAGTCGAGCTGTCGCTGTGGACGCGGGACGGGCGGAGCGTGCCGGTGCTGGTGAGCGCGACGCCCATCCAGGGGCGCCAGGGGACGCCGGGCGGCGCCGTCTCCATCTTCCGCGACATCACCCCGCTCAAGGAGCTGGAGCGCCAGCGCGAGGAGTGGACGTCGGTGGTGGCCCATGATCTGCGCCAGCCGGTGAGCGTCATCGCCCTGGCGCTCGATGCGCTGCGCAACGACACGCCCGAGGGCCCGCCCGCCGGGCAGCAGGAGCCCTTGCAGTGGATAGATACCAGCGTGGGCAACCTCCGCCGGATGATCGAGGATCTGCTGGACGCCTCGCGGATTGAAGCGCGGCAGTTGCGGCTGGAGCGGCAGCCGGTCTCGCTCACGGAGCACGTGCACGCGTGCGTCCGGCGGATGGAGGGACAGGCGCGGGGCCGTCCCATCCGCGTGACCGCGCCGGACGAGGCGCTGACGCTGGGAGATCCGCTGCGCATCGACCAGGTGATCACCAACCTGCTCTCGAACGCGGTGAAGTACGGCACGCCCCAGACGCCCATCGAGGTGGAGGTGACCCGGCTGGAGGAGGGGCTGCGGGTGTCGGTGACCAACGAGGGCCCCGGCATCCCGCCGGAGCAGCTGCCCCAGTTGTTCCGGCGCTTCCACCGCACGCCGGGGAGCCACAAGCAGGCGGCGGGGATCGGCCTGGGGCTCTACATCTGCAAGGGGCTCGTCGAGGCGCACGGGGGCCGGCTCTGGGCCACCAGCACCCCGGGCCGCAGGACGACGTTCTGCTTCAGCCTGCCGGAGCTGGAGCGGGCGGGGCCGTCGTCCCTGGCCTCGTCGCGGACCCACTGAGGCCCACCGCCGCGCGGGCTCAGCGCAGGGGGCGCTTGAAGCAGTAGGTCGCGGCCGCCGAGGTGGTGAGTCCGCTGTTGTCGACGGTGACGAGCTCCCAGCCCTGCTGTCCCGCGGCCTTGAGCTGCGCGGTGATGGCCTCGACCTTGGGATTGCCGAGCCCCCAGTTGGGCTCCATGCAGTAGTAGTCCCAGCGCGGAGTGCCCGGGTCCGTCTGGGCGAGCGCGGGGGGGAGCCACTGCACGCGCGAGGCGGCGCAGCCGGCGAGGAATACGAGTGCGAGCAGGAGGTTGCGGCGACTCTCGGTCTTCATGTGTCTCTCTCCTCGGAAGGGCCGGGGTTGGAGGGGCCCTGGGAGCCCGGTACCCTACGGCATCCATGGCTCAGCCCCTCTCTCCGTCTCCGTCCTCTCCGCCTCCGGCCACTCCCCACGAGGTGGGCTCGCCCGAGGGCGGTGCTCCGCGCTTCGGCTGGTTGCCCACGCCGGGCTCGTGGAAGTTCCACCTGCTGTTGAGCGCGGTGGCCATCTTCGTGCTCGGGCCGCTGGGGGGGATTGCCGCCTCGTACATGAACTTCAGCCTGGGCTTCTTCGTGGGCGGGCAGGTGCTGGCGGGCATTCTCGGCAGCGCCGTCACCTACGGCTACGGCCCCGAGGGCAAGCACGGCGCCAACTACATGCAGACGATGGCCGCGTCGGTGGCCTCCATGTGCGCCATGTCCGTGCTCATCCAGGCCATGGTGTGGCTGGGCATGCCGCAGCCGCCGGCCTGGCACCTGATGCTCTTCGTGGGGTGCGTGGGCATGTTCGGCGTGGGCGTGGGCATGCTCTACACGCCGCTGCTGGTGGACCGGCTGCAGCTGGACTACCCCTCGGGCTACGCGGTAGCCAACATCCTGCGGGCGCTCACGGACAAGCGGCTGCTGAAGGCCTCCATCGCCAAGCTGGGCGGAGGCACGGGGCTGGGGGCGGTGGTGGCGGCGCTCACCGAGCGCGTGGCGGCCGTGGGGGCCTCGGGCCTGAGCGCGTCCACCATTGGCGCGGGCATGGTGGTGGGCAGCCGCATCACCGTGCCGGCCGTGGTGGGAGGCCTCATCGGGTATGCCTTCACCCCGTACCTGCGGAGCATCGGCTGGCTGGGGGCGGACGAGCCGTTCCGCAAGATTGGCTTCCTCATCGGCCTGGCGATGATCTGCGGCGCGGCGGTGGTGGACCTGTCGCTGCTGGCGGTGCAGGCGGTGGACCGGGTGCGCAACCGGGCGAAGGTGGCGGCGGACGAGGTGCCCGCGTGGAAGCAGGTGAGCCTGCCGAAGCTGTTCGGCTGGGTGGGCTTCTGGGCCGTGGCGGTGGTGGGGGTGGCCACGCGGCTGTTGGAGCAGCCCCTGGGCTTCATCCTCTTCGGGCTCGGGCTGTCGCTGCTCTTCGTGCTCGTCAACGGCATCGCCTACGGCATCACCGACCAGAATCCCATCTCCAGCGCCTTCGTCATCTCCGTGCTGTTGATGTCGCTGCTGGGGCTGAAGAACCCGCTGGTGGGGGTGATGGCCGCGAGCATCCTGCTCATCTCCACCTCGGTGGGCTGTGACATGCAGCAGGACCGCTCCACGGGCTGGCGCCTGGGCACGGACCGCACCCTTCAATTCCGCTACCAGGTGATTGGGATCGTCATGGGCGCGGTGCTGTGCGTGGGCCTGGCGCGCGTCTTCATGAGCGCCTACCCGGTGCTGGCCATCAACCAGCTGGACAACCCGGGGGCGGAGGTGGGGCAGTGGAGCTCGGCGATGACGTACAAGTTCGTGGGCGCCATCCGCAGCCTGGGCTCGCTGTCGGAGCACACGGTGAAGGCGCTGCTCTTCGGCCTGGTGCTGGGCTTCGTCATCGAGGTGGCGCGCAAGCTGCTCAAGCGCCACGCGCGCTACCAGGCCTTCCTGAAGGGCTCGCGCGCGGGCTACGCGGTGGGCTGGACGATGGACGCGGTGCTGCTGTCGAGCCCGTATGCCTCGTCCTTCGGCGGCTTCGTGAACCTGCCGGCGGCGCTCTGGTTCGGCGCGGGCGGCATCCTGTCCTCGCTGTGGAACACGCTGACGAAGAAGGCGGCGCCGCACACGGCGGGCTCGCCCGGTGAGGGAGCGGCCCTGCCCGAGGACATGAGCACCACCTCACTGGTGGGCGGCGGGCTCATCGCGGGCGAGTCGCTCTACTTCCTCTTCGTGGGCCTGGCCGGGCTGCTCGCGCTGCTCTGGTAACGGGGCACTGCCTGAGCGCCCCATTCGCGCACCCACCCAGAGAGCCCCATCCGCGCACCCACTCCCTCGCCCTCCGGGAGAGGGTCGGGGTGAGGGTGCCTCGGGCCCCGGGTTGCACCGCACTTCTGTAAATCCTGCCGATGTACTTCTTACCGACTCTGGCCTCGTCCCCCGGTGCCGGTCCCGCCAAACCCCTGGAATCACAGGCCTCTGTGCCCGGAAACCCGCTGGCACGCGGGATGCTCTAGCTCATCCACGTCAGGTCGGTGGGGCGGGACGGGTGGGGCGGGTAGGACGGGCGGGTGGGGCAGGACGGGCGGGTCGGTCGAGGGCGGCGGGTAGGGGTTGGGGGGGTTGGGGGGAGCAGTACGGAAGGGTGGAAGGGTCGTGCTTCTTCGGGGGTAGTACTGGGGGTAGTGCCGTGGGGAGGAGCTGCTTGGGGGCGGCTCCTCCCCGTTTTTTTTGGGGGCGCTGGCTCAGCCGCGCTTCTTGAGGACGTCGCCCTCGGCGGACAGCTCGTAGACGAGCGGCACGCCGGTGGCGAGCTCCAGGCCCACCACCTGCTCGCCGGTGAGCTTGTCGAGCTTCATCACCAGGGAGCGGTTGGAGTTGCCGTGGGCCACCACGAGCACGTTCTTGCCCTGGCGCAGGTCGCCGCTGATGGCGCGCTCGTAGAAGGGCAGCACGCGCCTGGCGGTCATCTCCAGGGACTCGCCGTTGGGGGGCGGGATGTCATAGGAGCGGCGCCACTTCTTCACCTGGTCATCGCCCCAGCGCTTGGCGGCGTCCTCCTTGTTGAGGCCCTGGAGGTCGCCGTAGTGGCGCTCGTTGAGGGAGGCGTCGCGGATGATGGGGATGCGCTGGCCGAGCGACTCGAGGATGAGGGCGAGCGTCTCCTGGGCGCGGGTGAGGGCCGAGGTGTAGGCCACGTCGAACTGGAGGCCCTTGAGGGACTCGGCGGCCTGGCGGGCCTCGGCGCGGCCCTTCTCCGTCAGGGGTACGTCCACGAAGCCGGTGAAGCGGTTCTCATGGTTCCACAGGGACTGTCCGTGTCGGACGAGAGCGAGGATGGGCATATGCGCGCCCCCTACTTCAACCCGGGAGGCGCTGTAAACCGTCTCATGGGTTGGCGGCGCAGTCCCCCGAGGCGGGCGCGTCCACCGACAGGACGAGCCGGGGCGCCCACTCGAGGCGCACGTGCTCCTTGGAGGCGAAGTCCACGCCGTTGCGGGACTCGTTGACGAGCGCGAAGCCGTAGGTGCCGCCGCCCTGCACGAAGGACGTCACGTCGTACTCCACGGAGCTGCCATGGGGCACCTCGCCCACGTCCCCCAGGGGAGGGCCCATCACCGAGGGCCGCTGGCTCCACGTGACGGAGTCCTCGCTCCAATCCGTGGTGGCCGGGTAGAGCCTGGGGCCGTCCGAGCTGCCATCCATGGCGTAGAGGCGCAGCGTGGCCTGCCGCACGGGGCCCGGCGGGGTGGGCACCTCGAAGCGCAGGAAGGCCGAGCGCCGGGAGAGGTTGTCCGCCACCAGCTTGCGCTCGGCACCGGAGACGGGCTGCTCCTGCCCCTCTTCCACATACGCGTCATCCGTGGGGGCGACGTACACCCGCCGCGGCTCCACGGCCGAGGACTCCTGGCACCGCGCGTTGTCCGCCGCCTCGCTCGGCGTCTCCCCGCCGCACCGGGCGAGCAGCACCAGCGCCGCCCACCCGGCAACACCCCTGACACCCCAGCGCACACCTTGCTTCATGTTCCCCCCTGATTCCCGTGGGGCAGCGCTGCACCGGCGATGCCAGCGGGAGGGCGCCGGACAAACCCGATTCGTCCGCGAAACCCCGTGCGCGAGGGGTGGTGGCGCGCTCACTTCGGGAAGGTGTGTTGCCCTCGGGGTGCAGGAGCGGGAGCAGCGTGGGGTGTGGCGGTGACTGCTCCGCACCATGGGGCAGGGGCGTGTGCGGCACCGGACGGGTTCAGCACCCGAGCCGTCCAGCAGAGCGCCGGCAACGTCCGGCTGCATGCCTTCACCTTCGCTTCCAACCATTCAAACACATATCAGCTCGCGGATTGCCACGGCCCAGCCGTCGTCCTCATGACCCGCGTCGAATGACGCAACCCGGCATGCTCCAGGGGCCTGAGCAGGCACGGTACACTGTGCGAGCCGTCATCCTTCCCCCGGAGATACCGATGTCGCGCCCCCCCCACTGCCTCGCCGTGCTCGCGGCGCTGGTCTTCCTCTCCGCGTCAAACGCCTCGGCACAAACCCTCCAGGAAGGGCCACCGCCGCAGCACCGGCTCGTGTACCGCAACCTGATGGTGGCCCGCCTCAACCCCCTGGGCCTGCTGGAGGAGGCGCGGATCAACTATCGCTACCGGCTCTACCGCAGTGAGTCACCCGCGCTGCGCGACAACTTCGTGAGTGTCGGCCTCGCGCCCGCGCTCAGCCCCGCCTTCGGACGGCTCGGGGTGGTGGTGGAGCTCCAGCCCCTGAGCATCCTCCAGCTCTGGGGCATGTATGAGTTCATTGGCAACTTCGGCACCTTCCGGCAGCTGCAATCCTTTCCCTCGGCGCTCTCGAACTTCAGCGACACGGAGCTGGATGCCCTTGATCGGCTCCCTTCAGGAGACACCCGGAGGCCCTATTCCAACATGGGCTCGCAACTCACGCTCGGCGCGACGCTCCAGTTCAAGGTGGGTCCGGTGGTGGCGCGCAGTCTCTTCCGTCTGGTCCGTCCCGACATGTCCCTGCGCGAGGGGAACCGCGTCTTCTATGACATCTATTACGACGTGCTCGCCCCCAATCAGGGGTGGTATTTCGTCAACGACGCCGACGTGCTGTACCAGACGGGGCGTGGCCTCACGATCGGGCTTCGGTGGGCGTCCTCGCACGCCTTCTACGGTCCGAGCCACTTCTCTCCCAGCGAGCCCCAGGAGAATCTCAACACGGCCCACCGCGTGGGCCCCGTGGTGGCCTACACCTTCGCGGAGCGGGACGGCGCGCCCTTCAACTCGCCCACCGTGCTGCTGATGGTCAACTGGTGGCTCGTCCACCGCTACCGCACGGGCGCGGACGCCTCTCCGTTCTTCCCGTACCTGGCGCTCGGATTCTCCTTCTCCGGCGACCTGATGCCGGTGCCCTCGCCCTCGGAGCGGTAGGCCCGGCGCCCAGGGGCGAGCTGGACGGAGACCCGTGAGCGCTGTCCCCAGCGCTTCACCTCTGGCCTGGCCACCACGCCCTTGCTGCCGCTAGCAACGGCGGCTCAGAAGCACTGGGCCCTGCCGCCGACCCCCCAATGGGCGGAGGTGCCACGGAGGTACCAGGAGCCCGTATCGGAGTAGATGCTGAGCGACTCATTCATGCTGTCGAACTGTCCCGTCATGTACGACAGGGCGCAGGACCGGCCCGAGGTGGTGCCCAGGTGCGTGGGGTAGCCCTGGGTCTGGTTCCAGCCCTTGCTACCACCGCTGGCCGGCACCGAGACGCACCGGGCCCTGGCGTATCCCGTTCCCGACTGGGAGTCGCCGAACAGGTACCACGAGCCTCCGTTTGGATAGACGTAGACCCAATCCGCCGTGCTGTTGAAGGCTCCACCGACGCGCGAGAGGAAGCACACCCGGCCCGTGGTCGTGCCCAGGTTCTTCGGCAATCGATCTCCCGCGTTCCAGGTGTACTCGCCGCCGAAGGTGTCACCGGCGGGCAGTCTCGCGCATCCGGCCCTGGCACTCGTCCCTCCAGACCCGCCGACGTACCAGCTGCCTCCCGCCGTGAACACGTGGACGGAGTCGGCGGCGCTGTCGAACCTCCCTTGGATACGGGTGAGGAAGCACACCCGGCCCGTGGTCGAGCCCAGGGGGGAGGCGGGCGCGGGAGCCGTCCAGTTGTCTCCGTGGCTGTAGGGCAGCTCTTCCTCGATGATGCCCAGCTCGGATTGGGGCTCGAGGCCCTGAACACTCTGCTCGTCTTGCAGGTCCTCGGGGCCGCAGCCCACCAGGGACGCGGTCAACGGCAGGGCAACGAAGAGGTGCTTGAGCTTGAACATGAAAGCCTCCTGGAAATGTGGGGGAAAGGCGAGAGACAAACTAAACCCTCCCTTCCAGGAAACCAGGCAGGCATGACCTGTCTGTCATCGGGTGGATGCGTGTTCAGCCCTCAGGGCAATCCAAAAGCCTTCCCGTGTATGGATTGACGGAAACCTTTCCGACAATCTCGATTCTTGGCAGATGAGATCCGGGCCTGCCCATCTCCCGGAAGCACTCGTGGGTCCTGGATGGCTCAGCGCGTCTCGGTTCGCATCCGGCTTGCTGTCCCTCGAGGCCACGCCGTTGCGCAGCGAGCGGGCGCGCTTGAGCAGTGACACGAACTCCTCGCGCTCGGCGTTGCCGGCGGGCGTGGCGGCCCGGGCGATGTCGAGCACCTGGTCGAAGCTCCAGCGCTCGGCGTGGGGGCTGTGGCG